>CAUWCT010000001.1:0-191526 GCA_963557065.1 uncultured Lachnospiraceae bacterium
TTTTGTTTTTGCTAAAATTAACTAAATGACATTGATGGCTGAACTGTTACAATTTTTTTTATCAAACACGATTCTTTTCTTTGGTAACAATGTCACTGAAGATTTCTCTCCTTTATGGTATCATATGAACACTTGATGAGATTCTTCACGAGTCTGGTGAGAATATATGCCTGTCCACTTAGCGAAGTATTGCTGAACTTAGTGAATACAGTGTCATATGAACGGAGGTTTTATTGTGGAAAAGAAGATTCCAAAAAAACGAAGGGCATTTGTGAATACCAATGACTGTGTGGCCTGTGGCTGCTGCGCAAAGGTATGTCCCAGAAATGCGATTGAGATCTGGAAGGGCATTATGGCAAACGTAGATTTTGCAAAATGTGTTGGATGCAGAAAATGTGAAGCCGAATGCCCAGCATCTGTTATTGAAATCCGGGAGGTGCTGCCATGAAAAAGCGTTGGTATGATTATCTTTGGATATTGTCTCTTACGTATCTGATACTGGGATTTTTCAATATCCTTTTTGCCTGGCTGGGACTTTTGTGTTTTTTTATCCCGTTAATTATCTCTTTGACGGCCGGAACAAAAGGCTACTGCAACCGGTACTGCGGAAGAGGCCAGCTGTTTGGACTGCTGGGCGGACGTTTTGGGCTTTCCAGAAAAAAGGACATTCCCAGGTGGATGAAAAGCAAATGGTTCCGTTACGGATTTTTGATTTTCTTCCTTATCATGTTTCTTCAGATGCTCTTAAATACCTACCTGGTATTTTCTGAGGTTCAGGACTTAAAACAGACAGTAACCCTTTTGTGGACGTTTAAGCTGCCCTGGCAGTGGGCGTACCATGGAACTCTCTTTCACCCCGGCGTCGCCCAGTTTGCCTTTGGTTTCTACAGTGTTATGCTGACTTCTACTGTCCTCGGATTCATTACCATGGTTTTATATAAACCCAGAAGCTGGTGCGTGTACTGCCCCATGGGAACCATGACCCAGTTAATCTGTAAGGCAAAGCACAGGCCGGAGTAAAGGGCGCATGGCCAAAACCTATTTCGGCTCCATGCTGCTGGCTGTCCCTAAAAAAATAATGATTTTAATTTCAAGGAGGTATCACTATGTCTGTTACCACAATTACCAAAAACAATTTTCAGGAAGAAGTTTTACATTCTGACAAACCGGTTTTATTAGATTTCTGGGCCAGCTGGTGCGGACCCTGTCGTATGGTCAGTCCTGTTGTAGATGAAATCGCCAAAGAACGCCCCGATATTAAGGTAGGAAAGATTAACGTAGACGAACAGGAAGAACTGGCTGCCCAGTTCCGAATTATGAGTATCCCGACCCTGATGGTTATCAAAAATGGACAGATTGTAAAGCAGTCCATGGGAGCCCAGCCAAAAAACCAGATTTTAGCAATGTTATGACCCGCCCCCCAATATCATGTTATAGAGATACGGCAAAGGGGGGTATCAATCCCCCTTTTATTTTTATCCCTGGTTTTTCACCAGAATTTAATACAGATTTTTTACTTTAAATTCTCTCTCCAGTTCCCGTCTCTGGTCTTTCTTTGCAATGTCTTCCCTCTTGTCATAGAGTTTCTTGCCCCTTGCCAGGCCAATCTCCACTTTCACCAGGCTGCCCTTAAAATACACCTGCAAAGGTACCAGTGTAAATCCCTTTTCCGCAATTTTACCCGCCAGTTTATTGATTTCTGCCTTGTGCATCAAAAGTTTTCTGGGGCGCAGAGGATCTTTGTTGAAAATATTGCCCTTTTCGTAAGGATTGACATGCATTCCATAAATATAGACCTCACCGTTCTGAATCCGGACAAAGGCTTCTTTAATACTGCATTTTCCCATGCGGATCGACTTTACTTCTGTGCCGTAAAGTTCAATTCCCGTCTCAAATTTATCATCAATGAAATAATCGTGATACGCTTTTTTATTATTGGCTATTAATTTTATGGCATCTTTCAAATCAGGATTCCTCCTTTGCTTCGTCTTTTGCAGGAATAAAATCAATGGTTTTTAACAGCCTGTCTGTAGATAAAACCTGAATTCGGATGGGCTGTCCCAACTTATAGGTCTTTTTTGTCATTTCTCCCACCAGTTCATAGCGCTGCTCATCAAAAATATAGTAATCATCATCCAGAACCGTCATACGAATCATGCCTTCCACTGTATTGGGAAGTTCCACATAAAGTCCCCAGTTGGTTACACCGGAAATGACTCCGTCAAAGCACTCTCCAATATGGCGGGACATGTACTCGCATTTTTTCAGCTTGTCTGTCTCCCGCTCTGCCTCATCTGCCCGTCTCTCCAGTGCAGATGTCTTTACCGCCACTTCCGGCAAAATCCTGTCATAATGAGCGATTCGCTTTTCTCCCAGACCCGATTTTAAATTTTCCTTGATAATCCGATGAATCTGGAGATCCGGATATCTGCGGATCGGGGAAGTAAAATGGGTATAATACTGGGCAGCCAGTCCAAAATGCCCGGTACACTGAGTTGTATATTTGGCCTGCTTCATGGAGCGCAGCGTCAGGCGGCTAATCAGCGCTTCCTGGGGCGTTCCTTCTGTCTTTTCCAAAAGCTTCTGAATCTCTTTGGGGTGAATTTCTCCCTGAGAAGTCTTTAAAAACAGTCCGAAATTGTGGATAAAGGTAGAAAGCTGTTTCATCTTTTCCGGCTCCGGATTATCATGGGTTCGGTACAGGAAGGGAAGCTGCTGCCAGAAAAAGTCTTCTGCCACTGTCTCATTGGCCGCCAGCATAAAATCCTCAATTATCTTGGTTGCTGTATTGCGTTCATAGGGTTTGATTTCCAGGGGTTTCCCCCTGTCATCCAGAATAATTTTGCTCTCTGGAAATTCAAAATCAATGGCTCCCCGCCTGTCTCGTTTTTCCCGCAGAATCCCGGACAGTTCCTTCATCAGCCGGAACATGGGAACCAGTTCTTCATAAGCTTCCATCTCTGTCTCGTCTTCTTCAGTGACAATCTTATTAACAGACGTATAACTCATCCGCCTGTCCACCCGAATCAGAGTTTCCGCAATTCGGTGTCCTAATACAGTACCTTTTTCATCAATCTCCATAAGGCAGCTTAAGGCCAGCCGGTCACAGCCCTCATTCAGGGAACAGATGCCATTGCTTAATTTGTGGGGAAGCATGGGAATTACCCGATCCACCAGATATACGCTGGTTCCCCGCTTTAACGCCTCCTGATCCAGAAAGCTGTTTTCCTTTACATAGTGGCTGACATCGGCAATGTGGACGCCCAGATGGTAAATTTCGCCTTCTTTGCTTAAACTGACTGCATCGTCCAAGTCTTTGGCATCTTCTCCGTCAATGGTAACCATGGGCACATCCCGCAGATCCAGACGGCCCTTTTTATCTGCTTCGTCCACCTCCTCCGGGATATAGGCCACCTCTTTCATAATCTCCTCCGGAAATTCTTCCGGCAGTCCATAAGCCCGGACAATGGATAAAATGTCGGTTCCGGGGTCATTTACATGGCCGATAATCTCTGTAATCTCCCCCTCCGGCTTTCTCTTAAAACCGCCAAAGTCCGTCACCTGCACCACTACTTTGTGTCCGGTCACTGCCCCCATGTCCTTTCCCTGAGGAATAAAGATGTCCTGGGAAATCTTCTGGTTATCCGGTATCACAAAGCCAAAATTTTTGTTTTTCTGATAATAACCGATAATCCTCTGATTGGCATGTTCCAAAACCCGGATAACGGCTCCTTCTGCCCGCTTTCCGGAAGGTTCCTGCTCCACTGTAATCTGAACCCTGTCCCCATGAAGAGCCCCGCCGGTCTTATCTTCCGGGATAAAAACGTCCTGCTCTCTGCCCTCCACAGTAACAAATCCAAACCCTCTGGGATGCCCGGAGAAAATACCCTGAACAGAAAAAGTCTCCGGCTTTCCATACTTTCCTTTTTTGGAAAGTCCTGCTTTTCCTTCTGCTACCAGAATATCCAGCACTTCCTGAAGTTCTCCCCTCTGCTCCCTGGGGATATTTAATAAAACTGCCAGTTCTTTCGCCTTCATGGGTACATATGCCTTATCTTCAAACAAAGCAGTCAGCATTGCCTTTCTGTCTTTTAATTTTATCTCGTCCATATTTCCTCTCTTCTTAAACTATTCTGTCTCCTTCACGATTAAAATATATAAAATAAAACACCCTTGTCTCCAAGAGTGTTTATCATTGGTTACTATTTAGTGCAGGACATTTAAGGCCACTGCAAGAATTAAAAACAGGATACATCCCCACTTGGTAAATCTCTCTAAGTTGCCTTCCATGGAACGTCCTTTATTTTTACCCCAATAACTCTCGGCAACGCCGGAAATAGCGCCTAAGCCTGCAGACTTGCCTTCCTGCATCAGGATAATTGCAGAAATTGCAATACCTAACAGAACAAAAATAACAGTTAAAATAATCTTTAAAGTTGCCATCCAATCCACCTCCTACGGTTAAACATAGCTATCTTACCACAGTTTTTGAGGAAAGGCAACCGTTTTTCTCATCCTCAAACCTGTCTCTTTTCCATCCGCCGCAGCACAGCCAGAAATCCGACAAAAAATACTGCGCCTTTTATCACGCTGGTAACTGCAAATGCCCACCACACGCCGTTGATTCCCAGTGCAGTAGAAGAAAGCAGCATGGCAATGGGAAGCCTGGCGGATGTAAAAATAATACTTAAAACGGACGAAGGAAGGGTTTTTCCCAATCCGCAGAATGCGCCGACTGTACACAATTCAATACACATAAACAACTGAGAACAGCCGATGATTCTTAAATAGTCAATCCCCAGAGGCACTACATCCGCTTCGGTAATAAACAATCTGAAAATCGGCCCCGGAAACAGCACCAGCAGAGCTGTACAAAAAGCGCCCCAGGCTGTCATGGTTTTAATCGCTGTCAGATACCCTTTTTTCACCCTGTCATATCTTTGCGCGCCATAGTTTTGTCCGATAAAGGAATTGACTGCTGCTCCAAATCCTTCTGCCGTCATCCAGGAAATGGACTCAATCTGGCTTCCAACTCTCTGAACCGCCACTCCGGTATCTCCCCATCTGACTACCAGTTTTGTCATACCCATGGAGATCAGGCAGTAGATTAATTCCTGGACAGCAGCGGGAAATCCGATTTTTGCCATGGTTTTAAAGTATCTTGCAGGCGTCCTGGAAAGGATCTTTACCTTGTCAAAAATCACCTTATCCTTGCGGATTACAATTAAAAATACTAAGGTTACAATCGCCTGGGCAATGACTGTCGCGATTGCAGCTCCAGAAGCTCCCATAGCCGGAAATGGCCCAACGCCGAAAATCAGCAGCGGATCTAAAATGATATTGGCAATCAATCCCACTACATTGGCCTGAAAAGACGTTTTACTGTCTCCTGCTGCTGTCAGAATGCCGGTAAAAATCACATTGAGATACATAAAAATAATGAACCCGCAGGTAATTCTCATATACAGAACCGCTTCTCTGGCTGTATGCTGATTCTCCAATCCGAAAAATCCGATTAAGGGTTCTGCAAAAATTACAGAAATCACTGCATAACAAATCGCCAGTATCATCCCCAACTGCAGGGCTCCTTTTGCATACCGGGCTGCCTCTTTTTGATCTCCTTCTCCCAGGGAGTGTGCTACCTTTACCTGTCCTCCCATTCGTGCAAACATAACAACCCCCTGGGAGAGCCAGGTATACATACCGGCTGTTCCCACTGCTGTCACTGCTTCTGATCCCACTCTTCCAATCCAGGCCATATCTGTCAGGTTATAGGCCATCTGCACCAGAGCCGTTGCCATAATCGGCATGGCAAGGCCGGTTAAAGAAGTAAAAATCGGACCATTTAATAAATCAATATTTCTTGTTTTTGTCTTTGTCATCTTTGTACTCCAAAATCATGGGTTTGTCCCATATGCAAATGCCGCCTCTTCCAGGCAGGCTATCCAGCCGTCCAGCGCAGCACCATTCATATTCAAAAGTGCATCCTGATACTTATGAAACGCATTGGGATACTGTTCTTCCATCCATCTTAACGTTTTCTTTGGCCCCCAGTACCGACATCCTGCTGCATCACAAAAAATCTCCAGGCTGTCAGTCAGTACCCAATGCCATCGAAGCATTCCTTCTGTATCTTTTCGTTTGGCCCGCATCGCCATTTTCCTGCACCACTCGATTTCAGCATCCACCTCTTTTTTATTTTTAAAAGGTTTTCTATCCACATACTGAATAACCTGTTTTCGCAGATTTTCCCCAAGTCCTTCTGTATCCAGTACCACTCTGCTGTCATAAATCTGGATAAACTTCTCCCAATCCTGCTGTTCTTTCAAATCTGGCTTTGGATACACAAAGACGTCCAGCGCCACTCCATTCACAACAGACATATCGTGGGTAAACGGGCTGTTTTCTGAAATTACCAATGCGTCAAAATCACTGGCTTCGTTATTGGAGCCATCTTTATAAGAACCGTATACCAGAATGGCTTTCGGCACATATTTTCTGGTAAGGTATGAAAGAATCTGTTCCATCATTGTCTCTGTTTTCTTTTTGCAGGCTTTTTTCTTATACATCCGAATCTTTTCTTCACTGTCCTCTTCCTGTACCATACCTAAAAATTCCCAGCCGTACCGCTCATAAAAAGATGTATGATCGGTTACCAGGTAGAGCATCCCCACGCCCAGACGGTTCATATCCTCACTGACATATTCAAGAAGTTGTCCTGCAATCCCTTTACAGCGGTAATCCTCTTCTACATACAAAGCACATACGTTGGGGGTTAAGTCCTTTCTCTTATGAAAATCATTTTCTATGACTCCAATGCCGCCGATTATCACATTTTCTTCCACTGCAATATACCACTGGGGAATATTATATTTGCCTTTCAGACATTCTTCCATACTCTCCCGGTACGCTTCCTGCGGAACTTGCCATTTCTCGTGAAACCACATTGAAGCTTCCTTTATCCAGTCTCTATTTTCCCTTATTTTTAAAATTTCCATGGTCTGTTTTCTCTTTTCCTCTCTCTTTGCAGCAAATTTTACCCTGCCTTAACAATTCGGGAAACCAGATGACATCTTCCGGGCTGTCTATGTGCTCTCCCAGACTTTTTTCCATCCAGACCAGATTATACCAGGTTCCAAATTTGCAGCCGCACTGGTGAAACTCTCCGGCAAACCGATACCCCATGTGCTCGTGGAACCGAATACTGTTTCGGTTCAAATAGGCATCTTCCTTTTGAGGACAGGCAATGCAGGCATTGAGATTTAAAATGTTCTGGGACTTTGAAATCTCCTCCAATGCCTCATAAAGTTTTCTCCCAATTCCCATCCTGCGCCTGTTTTCCTTTAAATAAATGCTGGTCTCTGCTGCCCAATTACAGGCTGCCCGCTTTACCAATGGTCCTGTATAAGCATATCCTAAAATTTCTCCATCCTTTTCCGCTGCCAAATAGGGGTATTTCTGCAGGGTTTCCCTGATTCTTCCCTGAAACTCTTCCAGAGAAGGAACTGTATATTCAAAGGTAATGGCTGTCTTTTCCACATATGGAGCATAAATCTCCAATAATCTGCCGGCATCTTTCTCTTCTGCAATCCGGATACTTACATCCTTATCCTGATATTCCATCCCCTTCTTCCCTCCACTGGTACTTTTTCATGTCTACATATTCATTTTCTTTTAATTCTACTCCTTCTTCTGCCAGTCTTTCTTTAAATGAAAGACTGCCGCAGGATAAAATCCGGACTCTCTGACAAAACAGAACCCCTTTTTTCACCTTGCAGCAGCCCCCAATCCGAATGTGCAGTCCGTATTGACCTAAACTGTTACATTTCTTAAATACTCATCAATTCCTCTGGCCCCGGCCTTTCCTGCCTCCATTGCCAGAATTACCGTAGCAGCTCCGATAACTGCATCGCCCCCGGCAAATACTCCTTTTCTGCTGGTCTGCCCGTTATCTTCCTGAGCCACAATACATTTGTGCCGGTTAATCTCCAGACCTTTTGTTGTAGAAGAAATCAGCGGATTGGGGGAGGTTCCCAAAGACATAATCACTGTATCCACTTCAATGGTATAATCAGAGCCCGGAATTTCCACCGGACGTCTTCTGCCTGATGCATCCGGTTCTCCCAGTTCCATTTTGCGGACCACCATGCCTGTCACCCAGTCATTTTCATCCGTAAGAATCTCCACCGGATTTGTAAGCAGATCAAAAATCACGCCCTCTTCCTTTGCATGATGGACTTCTTCTGCGCGGGCAGGCAGTTCCGCCTCGCTTCTGCGGTAAATCACATGAACTTCCGCCCCCAGACGGAGAGCTGTCCTGGCTGCATCCATAGCTACGTTGCCGCCGCCTACTACTGCCACTTTCTTTCCTGCCGCAATGGGTGTGTCATACTCTTTGCGAAACGCCTTCATCAGATTGTTTCGGGTCAAATACTCATTGGCGGAAAATACCCCGTTGGCATTTTCTCCCGGAATCCCCATAAACTTGGGCAGTCCGGCGCCAGAGCCGATAAATACTGCTTCAAATCCTTCCTCATCCATCAGTTCATCTATGGTAACAGACTTTCCGATAATTACATTTGTCTCGATTTTCACTCCCAGCTTTCTTACGTTGTCAATCTCGGAACGGACTACTGTATTTTTCGGCAGACGAAATTCCGGAATTCCGTAAGTCAGCACACCGCCAGGCTCATGAAGCGCCTCAAAAATCGTGACCTCATACCCCATCTTGGCCAAATCTCCTGCACAGGTAAGCCCGGCAGGGCCGGAACCGATTACAGCAACTTTTCTGCCATTGGTTGCCTTCGGCGCCTGGGGAACAATTCCATGTTCTCTGGACCAGTCTGCCACAAACCGCTCCAGTTTCCCGATGGAAACCGGCTCTCCCTTGATTCCCCGGATACATTTCCCCTCACACTGAGTCTCCTGGGGACATACCCGGCCGCACACAGCCGGAAGGGCGGAAGATTGGGCAATCACCTGGGCAGCGCCTTTAAAATCCCTCTCCGTTATTTTTTTAATGAATGCAGGAATATCAATGGAAACGGGACATCCCTGAACGCATAAGGGCTTTTTGCACTGGAGGCAGCGTTTTGCCTCTTCAACTGCTTCTTCTTCGCTGTAGCCCAGACAGACTTCTTCAAAATTTGCTGCCCTTACCTTTGGGTCCTGTTCTTTAATGGGAACTCTCTTCATTCCGTCCATCAGTTATCACCTCCGCAATGTCCGCATCCGCCATGATGAGTCGCGCCCTCCTGGACTTTTAACATATCCCGGCCTTCCTGGGTCTTATACATCTGCTGTCTCTTCATAGCCTGATCAAAATCCACTAAATGTCCATCAAATTCCGGCCCGTCTACACAGGCAAATTTCACTTCGTCTCCTACGCTGACCCGACACGCACCGCACATGCCCGTACCGTCTACCATAATGGGATTCAGGCTGACAATCGTAGGAATGCCCAGTTCTTTTGTCAGCCGGCTGACAAATTTCATCATAATCATTGGACCGATGGCTACGCAGACATCATAAACTTTCCCCTCATTTTTTACCAGTTCTTCAATCACAGAGGTGACCATGCCTTTTCGCCCGTAAGAACCGTCATCTGTGGCAACATAAAGAGTTCCTGCCACTGCTTCCATCTCTTTTTCCAAAATCAGCAGTTCTTTGTTCTTAGAGCCTACAATTACGTCCGCTTCTATTCCATGATCCCGCATCCACTTTACCTGGGGATAGACCGGAGCCGCGCCTACGCCGCCTGCCACAAATAAATATCTTCTTTTTTGAACTTCTTCTATTGGATCGGTCACAAATTCAGAAGGATTTCCCAATGGGCCTGCCACGTCCTGAAAACTGTCTCCTTCCTTTAAAAATGCCATCCGGTAAGTAGAAGCGCCTACCGTCTGGAACACAATGGTAATGGTTCCTTTCTCTCTGTCAAAATCGCAGATGGTCAGAGGAATTCTTTCCCCTTCCTCATCAATCTTTACAATCACAAACTCACCTGGCTGACATGATTTTGCCACTCTGGGGGCTTCCACATCCATCAGGTATATTTTATCAGCAAGCTGTTCTGCCTTTAAAATCCTGTACATCTCTTTCCTCCCTGTCCTCTGTCTTGATAATATTGTAGTACATTAAAGTTCTGACTTGCGCATTTCTTTTAATCTTACCATTGATCCTGCCTTATGGCAATACTTTTTTGTACATCCGAAATTCGTAGCACAAATTAAAATAGGTCTGCTCATCACTTTCGGCCTCTAATGTCCACTGACTGTCCTGTTCCAGGTTTGGAAAGTACGTGTCTGCATCATATTCATAGTCGATCCAGGTCACATGGGCAGTGTCGCAGTAAGGCAGAAACGCTTCGTAGATTTCCTGTCCTCCTGCAATATAAATGTCCTCTGACGGATATTTGTCCAATTCCTTTAATGCTTCCTCCAGACTGTGAACCATCACAGCCCCTTTTACAGAATAAGACGGATCGCGGGTCAGCACTATATTGGTACGTCCATATAATGGCTGTCCTCCGGGAAGGCTTTCCAGAGTTTTCCTCCCCATCACAACTACTTTCCCCAATGTCTCTTCCCGAAACATTTTCTGGTCTCCTGGAATGGAGACCAGAAGCTGGCCCTTTTTCCCAATGGCCCAGTGTCTGTCAACTGCCACAATCAGATTCATTCTGCCTGTTCCTCCTCACCCTCTGCAATAATCAGTTCTTTTGCGTAAGGCAGAGAAGAAATCCAGTCACAGAACGTATGCCATTCTTCCAGCTTATGATTCTTTCTGGCATAGTATATATTTACCAGGGTCTCGTAATTAAAGGTACAGGTCCGCATCTGGTTGTAGCTGGACGGGAGAAGCTGAATCATATCATACCAGTCTGCCTTGTCCTTTGTCTCCAGATAACGGCAGCGGATCTCTTCCAGCCTGGCAATTATCAGGTCCATGAAATCCAGAGTGGACTTTGTCATATGATCCGTACTGAAGTCCTTCCGTTCAAAAGGCTTGCTGTGAATCTTGTGCATGGTGCTGGTGGAATTTGCTACTGTTGCCACTTTATAGGTATCATACTCTTTCCACCAGTACAGGGGAGCCGTAATATCCACAGATACAAAAATCTGGCGGATAAATTTGCGGTGATCGCTTCCGGCCCTGCGGAGGCGCACTGCCAGCCCCAAGTCATTAGGCCCTAATCTATACTGCCCGTTTTCATCATAACTGCTGTCCATCCTGGACCAGCTGTTCATTGGATTTCTGGCTCCTCTCATGGCATTTTCCAGGTTCATAACGCTTGTTCTCTCTAATTGAATCATCTTTTATACTCCTTGTCATTGTTTACTCTACAGCCGGATTTCTTTTCCCAAAGCAAAGGAATAAATCAGGGATTCCTTTACCTGTTTTCCGGTTATCTGTTCCAGACTCCGTTTATAATACTCTAACTGGAGCCGGTAGCGGTCAATCAGAAGTTCTGCTCCGCCTTTTCCTACCCGATCCGTCTTATAATCAATTAAAACCAGACCATCGTCCTCTTCTATCCAGGCATCGATCATTCCCTGAACCAGCACCAGTTCCTCTGACTGGGCAATCTCCATTTCTTTTGCAGGAATACCCACCATAAACTGCTGTTCTCTGTGAAGCCGTCCTTCTCTGTCCGCCTGTTCCATCCTTCTTCCAAGGGGGCCAAACAGCAGCAGGGCCAGCATGGAACTGTCAATCCACTCTGCCTCTTCTTTTTGAATCTTTCCCTGATCTTTTAGGTCTTTTAGGAATGCAGACACAAACCGGTCCAGATCCTCTCTGGTCATGTCCGGTGAAACGTCTCCAAACCGCAGCAGTTCCAGCACTCGATGGACGCAGGTTCCAAAAGCAGCTCCGCCAATCTTTCTGCCTGGCTTCTCCCGGACTTCTTCCGGTTCCTGGAAAAGTTTTGCCTCTGCCTCGTTGTCTGCATTTCCTTCTTCCATCTCAAGAAGCTGCCTTTGCCGCTTGATCCCGGATACAGAAAGCATGGCATACAGACTGGTATCGGGCCCAAACGGGTACTGATAAGAAAGCTGTTCTTTTAAAAGAGTCTGCATTCCCTCTTCATACGTCTTTTCACAGTCCAGTCCCAACAAATCCTCTTTTGCAGTTTTCCGGTCAATCTGCCTTAAAACCTCTTCCCCCACCAGATTGGAGACGAAAACTACATTCATGGTAATCAGTCCTTCCCTCTTTACCTTTGGAAAGGCCATTAAAATCCAGTCCAGATAGGAGGATGCTCCGGACAGCACTGCCGATGGAAGTTCTTTTAGACTTTCCTCTCCTTTTGAGCCCCATTTTTCCAGTTTTTTCTCCAGAGACTTTTCGGAGGCTGTCAAAATCAGCTTTTCTTTGGCCCTGGTCATAGCCACATACAGGACCCTCAGTTCCTCTCCCAGATTTTCCATATCCATCCGGCGTTTTAATACCTGCTTTTTTAAAGTAGGGACTTTTATTCGTCTGTCCAGATCCAGATAATCTGCGGCAATGCCAAGGTCCGGATCAATTAAGACTCTGCCTGTCAAATCCTGCTTATTAAACCGTTTTCCCATTCCTGCAAGAATCACCACAGGAAATTCCAGACCTTTGCTTTTATGGATACTCATAATCCGCACAACATCTGAATTCTCTCCAAATACAGATGCTTCTCCAAAATCTGTCTCAAATTTTTTTAATTTTTCAATATAGCGGATAAAATGAAACAGCCCTTTATAGCTGGTGCTTTCATAAGCAGACGCCTTTTCCGCCAGCATATCCAGGTTGGCCTGTCTGGTACGGCCCGCCGGCATAGCGGAAACATAGTCGTAATATCCGCTGCGCTGGTAAATCTGGTAAATCAGTTCATGAATCGGAAGCCAGGTGGCAAGCAGCCTGTATTCCAGAAGCATCTCTTCCAGCTTTTTCAGTTTATCTGTAATCCTCTGATTTCTTTCTGCCGTATCTGCCTCTTCTCCGGCCGGCCTCCCATCTTCTGAAAGCCAGAGACGGACCGCACTGTAAAGTCCTCTGTCTCCATATTTGTTTTTTCTGGAAGTTTGTTTATAGTTGGCCGCAAGCCACGCCAATTCCTCTTCACTCATCCCGATCATGGGGGACTTTAAAACACAGGCCAGAGGAATATCCTGAAACGGATTATCTACCACTGCCAAAAGACTTAACACAGTTTCCACTTCCACAGTGTCAAAATATCCGGTCTGAGTCTGGGCTGCTGCCGGAATCCCGGCATTCATCAGCACGCTGACCAAAACCTCTGCCCAGCCTGTAACACTGCGGAGCAAAATCACAATATCCCCCAGTTTTGCCGTCCGGTACGATTCTTTTTTCTTATCCCACACTAAAAGCCCTGTCTCCCCATCCGTCAGGCTGCGGATCTTTTCTGCAATCATCCTGGCTTCCAGTTCTTTTTCTGTATAATCTGCCGCATCTTCCTCCAGGCCTTCTAAAACCTGGCTGTCTGTTGGAACAATGAGAAGTTCTGTGCCCGTATCCGTCCGATCTGCCTTCTCTTCTCCCGGATCGGCAAACTCTGCTCCCGGATAAAGGGCTGTCTCCTCTGTGTAAGAAATTCCGCCCAGATTTTTGATCATAATCTGGTAAAACACTGCGTTTATACTGTTTAAAACAGAAGCCCGGCTTCTGAAATTCTGGCGCAGTTCTATTTTCCGGTATTGTCCTGGTTCGGTGGGATACCGGTTATACTTTTCCAGAAACAGATCCGGCCTTGCCAGGCGGAACCGGTATATGCTCTGCTTCACATCCCCTACCATAAATACATTGGGATGTCCTTCTTTTTCCCTGGAAATGGCTTTTATCAAAGTCTCCTGCACCAGATTGCTGTCCTGATACTCATCTACCATAATCTCTTCAAACCGGCTTCCAATCTCCCAGGCAGCCGGAGATGGAATCCTCTTTCCGTCTTTGATTTCCCAGAGTACCTCCAGGGCAAAATGCTCCAGATCATTAAAGTCCACCAGATTTCGTTCTCTTTTTGCCTCCTGAAACCGGACAGAAAACTCTTCTGCCAGCTGCAGCAAAAGTTCTGTGGTTTCTTTGGTATCTTCCAGGGTCTTTATCACCATCTCAAAAGGCTGCCTGCTGTAATGGTCTTTCCAGCCTTTTACAATTTTCTTGACTCTGTCTCTAAAACCGGTGACAAAACTTTTTTTCTCCGGGTCCACTTCCTTGCTGCGCACAGCCGGGAGTTTTCCAAAGGAGCAGCCATTTAAAAGCCGGAGAAACTGCTCATAATCTTTTATCTGAGCAAATTGCCCTATCATATCCCCCTCTTCCAAAATGGTATCCCGGTAAACCAAAGGTCCGTCCTCTTCCTCGCAAACCCTGGCGCACAACCGCAAATGCCTGCTCATCTCCTCTGCCTGCATACGGATGTCTTCCATCAAAAACTTCATCCATCCGCTCTGCTCCACAGATTCTCCCGAAGTCTCCTCCAATTCCTTTCTGCACTGCTTCAGCCATTCAGCCGGCCATGGATGGCTCTGAGAAAACCGCCACACCTGAAAAATAACGTCTTCGATGCCAAAATCACTTTTCCCCAGGGCATAGGTTTCTACAAAATGAAGAAATGCCGGGGCCCCGGAGCCGTACCACTGCTCCAAAAGTTCTTTCATTACATCGCCCTGCAAAAGAGAAAGTTCCCCAGGATCCCCGATTCGGAATGCCGGATCTAAATCAAGGCAGTTGTAGTATTCCCGGATCAGTCCCATACAAAAACTGTCGATGGTGGTAATCTGCGCCCTGGAAACCAGAATCGACTGGAGTTCTAAATGTTTGTCCGAGGGATCTTCCTCCCGTTTTCTGTCAATGGCATCCCGGATGCGCTCTCTCATTTCCGCTGCCGCCGCATTGGTAAACGTCATAATCAACAGATGATCGATGTCCACAGGCTTTTCTTTATCTGTAATCATCTCAATAATCCGTTCCACCAAAACCGCAGTCTTTCCGCTGCCGGCAGCCGCAGAAACCAGAAGATTTCCATTTCTGTGATCGATTACCTGACGCTGCCCCCTGGTCCATGCTACTGACATAGTTCCTCCCCTTTCTGCTGTTCTTCTATCTTATTCCATATATCCTCGGTTTTTAAAGAACGAAGACGGCGGTATCCGTAACCTGCAGTTTTCCTGTCAAATCCGCAGACCGCATGGTAGGGACAGTAGTCACATCCGGTCCTGTTTCCCTGCTTGTAGGGATTGACAGGGACTGTTCCGGATAAAATTTCCTGTCCTGCCGTCTTTAATTTTTCATGCACATACTGTCTCAGCGCCTGAAAACGCCTGCGGTTTGCTACCGAAGATTTGCCCTCTGCAACCAGTCCGTCTTTCATGGCGACCGGAATCACCTGGGACTCCTTTTCTATCTCCCGATCCATGTGGCGGATCACCTCTAATTCGCTGTCCACCAGTCCGCTCATCCGAAGTTTTTTTAAGATCTTTTCCTCAATACTCCCGTCCTCTTCATCCGGCTCCCAGTCCACTACCGGATCACTGATATGGTAATAGAACATGCCGGCAGGAACTACTTCTTTATTGGGATGTTTTTTTTCTTCCTGTTCTACTGCCGCATCCATGTACACAACTAACTGAAGCTGAAGGCCGTAATACAGGGCCGCCAGGTCAAAGCTGGTATTGCCGGATTTGTAGTCAATGATTTTTACATATACATGATTTTCATCTTCGCACAGATCCAGACGATCAATCCGGCCTTTTAAGTGGAGTTCTTCCTCCTCCGACAAAGAAATTTTCATGGCCTTTAAATTGTCAATGGCAGAAAAAGACACTTCAAACCCTACCGGTATAAAATCTCCTTTTTTAATCTGTTCTGCCAGCGCCCATATAGTCCTGTCCGTAATCCGCTCTATCCGCTCTGTCAGATAGGCGTTGCGCGCAGAACTTTTTAATATGGTATTGCCGTACTCCTCTGCCACCTGCCGGACGCACTCCCTTACCAGACTTTTGCGCTCTTTATCATTCAACTCTGCCCAATCCATCTTTTGATCCCTGGCTGTCTGAAAACAGAGTTCTATGGACTGGTGAAACAGATTGCCCATATCAGAAGCCGCCACTTCATACTCCTGGCGTTCCATCAGTTCCAGCCCATACTTGAGAAAATGGGCATAGGCGCAGGAGGCATACTGCTCAAACCTGGTGACACTGCCCTGAAGGATGGTGCCGTAAAGCGCTCTTGCGGCCGCCTTTCCAATCCCCTTTTCTTCATAAGAAGTAAAGGCGGCTTCTGTAATGCGGCAAACCGCTTCCTGCCAGTGTTCATCAGACAGAAACCATTTGTACAGTTCCAGAAATTCCTCACTGAAAAGTATCTCTTTCTTTTCCCCCGTCTCCTGGCTGTCCGTCAGTCCCTTTATCAAGCGGCGAATCCCCTCTCTCTCAGACTGAATCGGCCAGGAAACGTCCCCCTTTTCCAGGACGTTCAGTTGGGGGAACAAATGACGCACATCCCCAAGTAAAGAAGAAGGCCGTCTTGCCTGACCGTCCGGGGACAGGCAGGCAAAGGTGAGCACCAGACGGAAAGAAGGTTTTGACAAGATCAAATACTGATAAAATCTCTGAATACACCCGTCTTCCCTGGCTGTAGGAGCCAGTTCCAGACTGTGGGCCGCAAAAAATTCCCTGTCCTGGTCTGTCAGGATGCTCTGTCTGTCCTTTTTCTGAGGAATAATCCCCTCGTTTACACCCAGGAAAAACAGAACCCTGATTTCGTTTAAGCGGGTTCTGGTAATATCTCCCACTACCACCCGGTCGATCACAGCCGGTATGGAGCCCACCTGAATTTCCTCAAAACCTGCATCCAAAATCTCTGCATACTCTTTTCTGCTTACCGTCTCCTCCCCTAAAAGAGCCGTCAGACGCTCAAACAATTCCTCCACCAGATCCCATGCCTGGCTGTACTCCTTTGCCAGACTCTCCTGTCCCCAGCTTTCAAACTGTCTCTGATACCACTCTAACTTTTCCTTGACACCTGCCTCTTCCAAATACTGCCAGAGCCGCTCTGTAATAGACGCAACTGTAGCCCCTTCTTCCAGAAACGCCTGGCGGAAGGAACGGATGGGCGCCAGCACTGCCTCCCGGAATCGGTTGAGTTCTTCTAAATTAATGTCTGCCGCTCCCCGGTAAGTCCACTCCCATCGGGTATTCCACCGGCTGTATCCCCGGATTCCCAGCGCCCGGACATAGTTTTCCAGTCGGTCGATCATACGGGAGTCTTTCCAGGGTACAATCCCGGCATCCCGGCAGTCCGTCTGGAACAGAAATCCCTCTTCATCCCCCGGCATCCCGGGAACAAACTCTTCCAATTCATCCAATGCGCTTTCTGACAGGCCGCATTTTAAATATCGGAACACACTTTCATAGGAAAAGTCTTCGCTGATTACAGCCAACAGGGAGCGAATCCACTCCACCAGGGGATTTTCTGTAATATCTCTCTTATCGTCAATAAAGCAGGGAATCCCCGCCTCTTTAAACTGATGGGAAATCTCCTTTCCGTATCCGTTTAAATCTCCTGTAACCACGCCAATGTCCCGGTAGCGCATTCCTTCTTTTCTCACAGACTGCTGAATCTGGCTTACCAGAAACTGAACCTCCTCTGCCGGACTGACCGCCTTATAGATCCAGATCTGATCGGAAACCGGACGTTCTCCCTCCTCAGCCTTAAAGGGAACAAACCCCCGAAACAGATTTTTTTCCAGAAATGCAAGAGCCGGAGAATCACAAAATCTTGGGTGTTCATGCAGGCAAAAATCCTTTTTCTTTAAAATCTTTCCTTTTTGGGCCAGTTTTTCAATCCTGCTGACTGTATGTTTTCCCATATAAAATAAATGCTGAATGGATTCTTCTTTATATGGATCGGTATTCGGATCAATGGTAACGCTGATTGTAACATCTTTTGCATACTGCAGCATCAGTCCGATAATCCGATACTGAACCGGTGTAAAACCGGTATATCCATCTAAATAGATGCTGCTGTTTTTAATAAATTCGGACTTTGAAAGCACTGTACACAGAGTTTCCAGAATCTCCTCTGCTGTGGAAAACCGATCCTCGATATAGTCCTGAAATCCCTTGTAAATTACCAGCATATCCTGAAGCTTATGGCGCAGCAGGGGGCGATCCGCCTGCTCTAACAGTTCTTCCAGCTGTCCCCTGGTAATCCCATACTGATAAAGTTCCGACAGCATGGATTTTAGCTGATTGATAAAACCGTTTTTGCTTAGATGGCTCTGGTACAGCCCCAATTCTCCCTTTTTGGCTGCCGCCACTTTTCGGAGCACCATGGATTTTCCCATATCATCCAGAATTGTCAGATTTTTCACAGACAATTCCTCAAACACCCGGTATGCCAGACGCCGGAAACTGAGCACATCTATATTCATCATCCCATGGCTGGGATGAATGGTAATAATCTCTTTCTGCGCCTGCATGGTAAACTGTTCCGGAACCATAAACAATACCATGGACTTCGGATCTGCTGCTGCCATATCTACAGCTTCTTTATATAAATAGTGAGTCTTTCCGGAGCCGGAACTTCCAAATACAAACTGTAATCCCATAACGCCCTTCTTTCTTTATCATAATTTATCCTGGTTTCTAATAGATTGTAGTAAACTTATTTGGAGGTCTTTCTATGAGTTCCCGCACAAAAATCGTTGTACTTAGAATGAAAGAAATTATTTATACTGCCATCTTTATTGGCCTGGCCCTCCTGCTGATTATTTTGTTTCTGTTTATGCTTGGCGCCAAAAAAACGGATTCCCCGCAAAACGGTCCTGCCGCCTCTGAGCAAAACCTGCAGACTTCTTACATACCAGGGGTCTACTCTGCCTCTGTCTCCCTGGGCAGTCAGACAGTCAATGTAGAAGTCGCCGTTGATGCCGACAGAATTACTTCCGTCTCTCTGGTAACACTGGACGAATCCGTTGCCACTATGTACCCTCTCATAGAACCCTCTATGGAAACTCTGGAGACACAAATCCTGGAACATCAGAGTCTGGAACACATTACCTATGAAAGCGACTCCCGCTACACCTGCCAGGTGCTTTTAAACGCAGTGGAAACAGCCCTTTCAAAAGCGAAAGCAGAGCCCGCCCTATGAAGATACAGACAGGAAAACTCTCTTAAAAACAAGCTGTAAGCGTCTTTCCTGTCTGAATCTTCGCATGGCTGAACTGATATACTGGAAATTATAACATGACTTTTGGCAAATGTATAGAGCAAAATTAGAACAAATGTTCTTTTTTTAGTTTCTCTTTGCTTTTTTCCAAAAAGGCAGTATAATGATTTTATTTCAAGGAAACTTGTTCACGTATGGAGGGCGGTATGAGTCACAAAAGAGAATCTTCTATTTCATTGCAGAATCAAATCACAGAGGGCGTAATCTGGAAACAGCTTCTGCTCTTTTTCTTTCCTATTCTGTTCGGAACGTTTTTTCAGCAGCTTTACAATACGGTAGACGCCATTATTGTAGGACGTTTTGTAGGCAAAGAAGGTCTGGCAGCAGTAGGCGGCTCTGCTGCCATGATTATTAACCTTTTAGTCGGCTTTTTTATCGGCCTGTCTTCCGGCGCTACGGTTATCATTTCCCAGTTTTACGGAGCCAGACAAAAGGCAAAAGTGTCCCAGGCCGTCCACACCGCTGTGGCATTTTCCATTGCGGGGGGACTGGTGATTATGGCTGTGGGACTAATCAGCGCCCCGGCTGCTTTAAAAGCTATGGGAACCCCTACAGAGACCATGGATGATTCTATTTTATACCTGCGCATCTATTTTCTGGGCCTGATCGGAAATCTTCTCTACAATATGGGGGCCGGTATTTTGCGGGCAATCGGAGACTCCAAACGCCCCCTTTACTTTCTAATCGCCGGATGTATGACCAATATTATTTTAGATATTGTGCTGGTACTCTTCTGCAAAATGGGAGTTGCAGGAGCTGCGTGGGCAACCATACTGTCCCAGTTGGTATCAGCGGTTCTGGTAATTGCAACTCTTGTAAAAACCGATGACATGTACCGTCTCTCTTTCAGGCAAATCCGGATTCATCCGGACATGCTGATGCGCATTGTCCAGATCGGGCTTCCGGCTGGACTTCAGTCTGTTATGTACTCTGCGTCCAATATTATTATTCAGGCCAATGTCAACGCACTGGGAACCGATATCGTGGCCGCCTGGACTGCCTATGGCAAAATTGATATTATCTACTGGACCATTATCAATGCCTTTGGCATTTCCATTACCACTTTTGTGGGACAAAATTTCGGTGCAGGCAAATTTGACCGGGTATATAAGGGAATCCGCGTCTGTCTTGCCATCAGCGCAGGAGCCACCATTTTCCTGTCCGTCATTCTCTACAGCTTCGGCCAGTATATTTACCTGTTATTTACCACCGATGCCGCAGTCATAGAAAAAGGAGTGGAAATCCTTCACTTTTTGGTTCCCACCCTTATTACCTATGTGTGCATTGAAATTCTTTCCGGCGCCCTCAGGGGCATTGGAGACTGCTGGATTCCAATGATTATGACTGCCCTTGGAGTCTGTCTCCTCCGGGTTGTCTGGATTGTTGTCGCCGTCCCATTATATCCGGACATCAAAACCATTTGTTTCAGTTACCCCTTAACCTGGACCGTCACTTCCATCCTGTTCCTGATTTATTTTAAATGGTTCAGCAAGATTCGGAAAATGAGCAGGATACAGCAGCGTGATACGCTGTAATGAGAAACGTGAAATAGTCGGAGGTAATCGTTTGTTTGAGGATTTCTTTAACCAATTAAAAGAATATGCAGGGAATACTTCCCATATTGAGAGCATTATCATCGTAGGCTCTTATGCAAGAGGAACCAACAAAGAAAGTTCCGATCTGGATCTTGTTGTCATCACATCGAATAAATCCGGCATGGTTGAACATCCGGATTTTATCCAAAATTTTGGCGCAGTTCATAAGCAGCAAGTGGAATATTACGGCGCCTGCACTTCTATTCGCGTGTGGTACAAGGATGGAAAAGAGGTTGAATTTGGAATCGTGGACCCGTCATGGATTTCAACGCCCTTAGATGCCGGGACTTATCAGGTATTATCTGACGGATACCACGTTATCATAGACAAAAAGGGGCATTTTGAAAAGATTAAATGACTTCCCTACTCTTCTTCTCCAAACTGGCGGCGAAACTCGTAAATCTCAGAAATAGAAGGCTTCCATCCATAGCCTTCCAAGTCCACGCAGCCATCCTCAGATACCTTTACGCCTTCCTGCTCCAGCAAAATGCACTGCAAAGCAGGATGCTCAAAGGATGCGGCTCCAGAAAGAAAGCCCTGACTGTTTACAATACGGTAAGCCGGCACATCTCCAGCCAATCCCCGATTTAAGGCAAAGCCTACCTGTCTGGCATTTCTTGGCCTTTGACAAAGCATGGCAATTTGTCCATAAGTAGCAACCTTTCCTTCCGGGATCGCTCTGCATACAATATTCATCCGTTTGTAGAAATCCATTCTCATCCTCCTGTTTTAGATATCCAGTATCAATACTGACATCCTTTGCTCCCCTTAAACCATCTGCGAATCTCGTTTATATTTATCGTCAGATTTCATAAAGCAATAAGCTGCAGTTTATTAAAAATCCGACTATACTTTGATGGTCCAATAAAGTATAATGAAAGCAACAAAAATGGGAAGCTTGAAAGGAGAAACATACAAATGGATATAACTGTGTTTAAAGACTTCAGCCAAAAATGCTCGGAAGAATTACCAAAAGAAATTGACAAAATCCTTCAAAATGCAAACGGGAAACCAGCCTGTGCCATTAGCTTTATCACAACGGATGACTTTTATGGCTTTTACATTGCGTGGGATTACAGCACTGAGATAGACGAGTATTATGACTGGGAAAATGGAAGCAGTCCCGACTTCTTATATCAGCCGCTGGTTGATATTGTTGAAGGGGATGAAGAAATTGACTTTTGTGAGCCATCTGATGAAAAGTGGGATTTTGCTAAAACCCTTCTTTCCGTATTAGAAAAAAATATTAAAGATCTTCCGGAAGAAATATTTGAAAAGAATGGTTTTAAAAGAGAAGATATTCTGTTTTTTGCTACCATGGGAGATGGCGATTATATTGATGAAATGCTTGAAGCCTCTATAAAAATGTTTAATTCCCGGAAAACGCTTGAAGCATACGGCTTAACAGAATAACTATCTGTTTATTCAAAAAGCGCTGCTCCATAGGCAATCTCTCGCCCATGAAGCAGCGCTTCTTTTTTTATGTAATAGGATTAGGATGACAAAAGCCTTTCAAAGAATGGCTATTTGGCAAATAGTACAAAAAATTGATATACGTGACCTTTGCACCATGAAAATGAGACTTAAAAATCGTGGAAGACCCTTCTGAACACGATTTTTGCTTTAAAAGGCTCATTGAAATGCTTGGTGCACAGAAACGTATTCGATTTTTTGTATATTTTGTCAGTGTATTAACCACTTTTCACCAGGACTTTTGACATCTTAATCGTAATAATCAACTACCGGTTCTCTTCTGCAAATTTACGGATATTGGAGGCATTTACATATTTGGTAACCTGGCCATCTTTTACCACTACCAGGGTAGGCGCCTGCATAATGCCGTATTTATCAGACATCTCTTCATTTTCTTCGGCATCCACAATCTGATAGTCCACATCCTTTAAAAATTCCTTTGCCGCCTTGCAGTTAGGACAGGTCTTGGTGGTAAAAAGGTACATGCCGCTGCCCTCTTCTGCCACATTTCCTGCATGCTCTGCAACAACTGCATCTTCCATGTGAGAACCACCATGGCTTTTCTTTAATCTGGAGTGAATCGGATCATAGGTCTTGCGCGCCTTGTACTCTTCTATCTTGCCTTCATTCCAGTTTTTAACTGGACGGTAGTAACCGGTAATACGGCTGTAAACCTCCGCCTCTTTTCCGCAAACCGGACAGCTGAAATGCTCTCCTGACAGATAACCATGATCTTTACAGATTGAGTAGGTAGGAGAAATGCTGTAGTAAGGCAGACGGTAATTTTCTGCAATGGTGCGCACCAGTTTGGCGGCTGCCTTCCAATCCGGAAGCTTTTCGCCTAAAAACGCATGGAATACGGTTCCGGAAGTATAAAGAGTCTGCAGTTCATCCTGAATATCCAATGCGTCAAATACATCCGAGGTAAATCCAACAGGAAGATGGGAACTATTGGTATAGTAAGGAGTACCGCAGTCCCCGTTTGCAGTCTGAATGTCCGGGAAACGCTTTTTGTCATGTTTTGCCAGACGGTAGCTGGTGGACTCTGCAGGAGTTGCCTCCAGATTATACAAATCACCGTACTGCTCCTGGTAGTCTTTGAGCCGTTCTCTCATGTGATTTAACACATTTTTGGAAAACTCCTGGGTCTCTTTGTGGGTCATGTCTGCGCCCAGCCATTTTGCGTTTAATCCGGCTTCGTTCATGCCAACCAGGCCAATGGTGGAAAAATGGTTATCAAAGGTTCCCAGATAACGCTTCGTATAAGGATACAGGCCATTGTCCAGCAGCTTGCTGATCACTTCCCGCTTAATATGAAGGGAACGGGCGGAAATGTCCATCATGTCATCCAGTCTCTTGTAAAAGTCCGCTTCATCTTTTGACAGATAAGCCAGTCTTGGCATGTTGATGGTCACAACGCCCACTGAACCTGTGCTCTCTCCGGAACCGAAGAAGCCGCCGGTTTTCTTGCGCAGTTCTCTTAAATCCAGACGGAGACGGCAGCACATGGAACGGACGTCGCTTGGCTCCATATCGCTGTTGATGTAGTTAGAGAAGTAAGGAGTACCATATTTGGCAGTCATCTCAAACAACAGACGGTTATTTTCCGTATCCGACCAGTCAAAATCCCTGGTTATGGAGTAAGTAGGAATCGGATACTGGAAGCCGCGGCCATTGGCATCGCCTTCAATCATAGTCTCGATAAACGCCTTGTTGACCATGTCCATTTCTTTCTTACAGTCTTTATATTTAAAATCCATCTCCTTGCCGCCTACAATGGCATTCATTTCCGCCATGTCATTGGGAACAGTCCAGTCCAGGGTAATATTGGAGAATGGAGCCTGAGTCCCCCAGCGGCTGGGAGTGTTGACACCGTAAATAAAGGATTCAATACATTTTTTTACTTCTGGATAGGATAAGTTGTCTACTTTCACAAACGGAGCCAGATATGTATCAAAAGAGGAAAATGCCTGAGCGCCGGCCCATTCGTTCTGCATAATACCTAAAAAGTTTACCATCTGGTTGCACAAAACGGATAAGTGCTTTGCCGGGGAAGAAGTAATCTTTCCCGGGATTCCCCCTAATCCTTCTAAAAGGAGCTGCTTTAAAGACCATCCTGCACAGTATCCGGTCAGCATGGACAAATCGTGAATATGGATGTCTGCATTGCGGTGGGCGTTGGCAATCTCCTGATCATAAATCTCGGATAGCCAGTAATTGGCAGTAATGGCGCCGGAATTGCTTAAAATCAGACCGCCTACAGAATAAGTGACTGTAGAATTTTCTTTAACACGCCAGTCTTCTACCTGGACATAGCTATTTACAACATCCTTGTAATCTAAAATGGTATTTTTCATATTGCGGATTTTTTCCCGCTGTTTTCTATATAAAATGTACGCTTTTGCCACATCTGTGTATCCGGTCTGTTCCAGTACATGCTCTACGCTGTCCTGAATCTCTTCTACGCTGATGGTTCCGTCCTTCATCTTTGGCTGAAAGTCAGCAGTTACCCGAAGGGACAATAATTCCAGAATCTCATTATTGTACTCTTTCTTGGTAGCTTTAAAAGCTTTCTTGACTGCTTCTGTAATCTTCGTCAGCTTAAAATCCGCTACTTCTCCGTCACGTTTTACTACTTTAATCATCCTACCCATGACTCCTTTCACTCATCCTGTATCACTTCATTCGCTAATGCGCCTGCCTGCCGGTAAATACATCTGCCGATACCTGACAGCGTATTCTCCCTGTATTCTGACGCTTATATAGCCTGGCATATCCAGGCGTTTCAATCCCTTGCTGCATGCGGACAAAAAAGACAAAGCGCCTTCATAATACCCGCTTTTGCAGACTGGGGATAAGGTCGCTACGGGTCCCATTATAGCAGAAAGCAAAACAAAACACAATATCTGGGAAGTGAAATATTTTCAAATCCAAATATTGTGTTTTTAAATATCTGATACTGCCAGGATTCCTGGCCCTGGAACCTGCCAAAAGCTCTTGCAATGCGAAGCAATCCAGTATCAAAACAACTGTCCGAAGACTTCTGCGGGCACGTAAGCCTTTACGTGAATGCCGTCTTCTTCATATTCTTCAGAAATCAGCGTACCCATCTGTCGGATCTTCTGAACAATCCCTGCCTCCTGGTATGAGTAAATTTTATCCAGGTACACCCGGCTGCTTCGCACAATCGTTTCCAGAATTTCCTTTAATTCTTCCAGCCCCTGTCCTGTGACCGCACAAGCCTGCACCTGATAATCCGCCTGAATGTCTCTTAATCTTACGCCCGCCGGCGCCTTGTCAATCTTATTAAATACCGTCGCAATAGTTTTTCCGGTTACTTCCAACTGGCGCAGAGTTTCATAAACTACATGAATCTGCTCTTCCATCTGAGGATTGGAACAGTCTGCCACATGGAGAATTACATCACTGTATTTTGCCTCTTCCAGGGTACTTTTGAATGCTTCAATCAGGTGATGGGGAAGTTTTCGGATAAATCCCACTGTATCTGTAAGAAGGATTTTTTCTCCCCCCGGCAGAGTCAGCCCTCTGGTTGTGGGATCTAAGGTAGCAAATAATTTATCCTCAGCCAGAATCCCTGCATCTGTCAGGGTATTTAACAAGGTGGACTTTCCGGCATTGGTATATCCCACAATCGCTGCTGTCATCACCTGGCCGTTCTGCCTCTGTTTCCTCTGGATTTCCCTATGGCGTTTTACTTCCTCCAGTTCTCTCTTTAACTGGCCAATCCGATCATGAATCCGTCTTCTGTCTACTTCCAGCTTCTTTTCTCCCGGTCCTCTGGTGCCGATTCCGCCTCCCAGACGGGACAGGGAATCTCTCATTCCCACCAGACGCACTGCCCGGTATTTTAACTGGGCCAGTTCTACCTGAATTTTCCCCTCTCTGGTGCGGGCGCGGGCAGCAAAAATATCCAGGATTACCATGGTTCTGTCCATCACTTTCGTGTCCAGTATCTGCTCCATGTTGCGCAGCTGGGCAGGGGAAAGTTCGTCGTCGCAGACTACACCTGTAGCGTCCAGTTCCCACAAAAGGTCTTTTACCTCCTGAAGCTTTCCTTTTCCCAGATACGTTCCCGGATGGGCCTGCTCCCGTTTCTGGATAACCATTCCCACACTTGCCCCGCCGGCTGTTTTCACCAGTTCTTCCAATTCTGATAAAGATTCCTGAGCATCCTCTCCATCTCCCTGACTGACACCGATGAGAATCACTCTCTCTTCTGACTCTTTTAAATCAATTAATTCTGCCATACACTCTCCCATACTACCTGGTTTTTAAAAAAGCGATTTCATGCTCTGCCTGATCGTCGGCTCCAAATTGGGCCACATAAGACTCAAAAACTTCCAGGGCTTTTGCGTATTCGCCCTGATACTCTAACGCCACTGCATAATTAAACGAAAGGTCTGCTTTTGCCGCCCCATCCGGTGCGGCAAGTCCTGCCTCAAATGCCTGGCCTGCTGCCAGATAGTCCCCTCTGTTTAAATAACAAAGTCCTTTTTGATTGTAGATAACGGAATCGGCCAGACCATCATTTTCTGCCTGTGTATAAAGTTCCAGCGCAGCATCCGTCTGTCCCTCATTCTCCAAAGCCTTTCCCACATCTTTAAGGAGTCCCGTCATTTCCTCTTTTGCGGCTCCTTCTGTCTGCTTGGCTTCTGTGTTCTGGTATTCTTTGTAGATCTCCTGGTAGTCCGCCAACGCCTGTTCCACATTTCCCGCCTGAATGCTGATCAGACAATGGAGTCTTGCATATTCCGGCTTTTCCCCATCTACCTGTCTTAAAACCTCATAAGTATGGGCGGCTGCGCTGTAATCCCCAGCCTTATATTCTGCTTCTGCCCGATATTTTAAAATATCCAGTTCTACAGCGCTGACTCTGCCATTTCCCAGATCCAGCGCCGCCTCCAGATCCCCAATCGCCCCTGTATAATCTCCGGCATCTAATTTTTCAATACCGGACATCCGCAGAGTTTCCTGCTCTGCCTTTCTTTCCATAGCGCACCCGCTGACCATCCCAATGGTAAGGACTATTATTCCGGCCATCCAGACCTTTCTTATGGTGCTCTTTCTCTGTCCCATAGTATATCCAGACCTTTCCTTTTTAATCTCTGACCCTATTTGTCCGTACTTCCCAGGCCGCCGTTTCTTACTGCATCACAGTCATCATCTTCTGTAATTCCGTACTGGAAAAAAATCCCCTGGGCAAAGGCAGAACCCTCTTTTAATTCCACAATTTTTCCCTCTCTGGAATCATTGGTCACTTTAATAAATAAATGGCCCTCATTGTCTGAATAAAAATAGTCGCTGTCAATCACTCCCACTGTATTGTTTAACTGAAGGCGGTATTTAAAGCCCAGACCGCTGCGCGGGTAGATCTGAAGCACCCATCCCTCATGGATCTTTACCCGGATGCCGGTGGGAATCTTGATGCTCTCGCCAGGCTTTAAGCGGATGGCCAGAGGCAGGTAAAAATCGTAACCGGCAGATCCGGAAGTTGCCCGCTTTGGCAGACAGATGGTTTCATAAATCTGCGCTGCCTGTTTCTCCTCATTGTCAAAGGTATCCACCCAGTCTTTTACAAACTGTTTATAACTTACTTTATCAAATTTCCCGACTCTCTCCATCCTCAATTTCCTTTCCTGATGTCTCCAGTTCTTCCATCCGAAGCTGCAGTTCCTCTTCTACCTCGATTTTAATTTCTTCTTCCTGCTCCGGATTCAAATCCGGCAAATCCTCTGTAGATCCAACGCCAAACCGGCGCAAAAATTCTTCTGTAGTAGCAAACAGAGCCGGTTTTCCAGGTGCGTCCAGCCTTCCCACCTCGTATACCAGATTATATTCCACCAGTTTATTGACTGCATGGTCAGACTTTACTCCCCTGATTTTCTCAATTTCCATCTTGGTTATGGGCTGCTTGTAGGCAATAATGGAAAGGGTTTCCAGGACAACTTCTGTCAGTACCTGCTTTTTCGGCGCCGACGCCACCCGAATCAGGTTTGGATAATATTCTGCTCTGGTGCACATCTGGTACGCATCTTCCAGTTCAATAATCTGCATTCCCCGCTTTTCCTTCTGGTATCTCTCCTGAAGCCTTGTCACTGCCTGTTTTGCAGTTTCCCGATCCTCTCCCAAAGCCGCAGCCAGCTGTCTTACTTCTACTGACTGTCCCATTGTAAAAAGAACAGCTTCCACTACTGCTTCCTGTTCTTTTTTTCCCATCATATCTTTATTTCTCCATTCTGTCAGTTTCCTAAATCTCCCAGATCTTCCAGAGAAAGAGTTTCTTCCTCTCCCTCCGGCTCCAGCGTCTCTATCTCCATGTCATCAAAAAGATGTTCCTGGGTTAAACTGATTTTTCCAATTTTCATCAATTCTAAAATGGCAAGAAACGTTACGACCAGTTCCAGCCGGTCTGTCTGTTTCTCCAACATCTGCCGGAACCGGAACTTTCTGTGCTTTCTGGCATAGTCCATAACGGACAGGATTCTTTCCTCCAGACTGACCGGCTCTTTCCGGATAACGCCGAAATTGCTGCGGACCCGATCGATTTTATCTTCCTGGCGCTTTAATACCTGCTCAAAAATTTTCTGCAGCTTCGCCAGGGTTAAACCATCTAAAAGTTCGTCTAAATCCACAGGAGGTTCATATTTTGCCACTTCCTTCGGAACAGTGGGATTCTTGTAAAAGATAAGGCCGGCATCCTCTTCCCGATCCTGAAGCACCAGTGCCATGTATTTGTATTTTTTATATTCCAGCAGACGGGCTACCAGTTCAGAACGAGGGTCCTGTTCTTCTCCCGTCTCTTCATCCACCTCCGGCGGCAGCAGCATCCGGGCTTTAATATCCAGAAGGGTAGCCGCCATCACCAAAAACTCGCTGACCACGTTTAGATCCTCTTTTTCCATGTGGTTGACGTAGTCTAAATACTGTTCTGTAATCTCCACGATCGGGATGTCATAGATATTGACCTTATTTTTCTCTATTAAATGCAGCAGCAGATCCAAAGGACCTTCAAAATGCTCCAGCTTATAAGAAATCTCCATACCCTGCTCCCCTTTTCTTTTTGGATACACCAACACTGCGTAAAAGGATTGCCGTATAAAAGCGGCAATCCTTTTTGGCATCCTGCATACAGATACTTATTCATCGTAACAGTTCAGCCATGCGAAGATTCAGGCAGAAAAACGCGTCGAAAGCTTGTTTTCATAAGAGTTTTTCTGTCTGAATCTTCATAGGGCGGACGCCAGACGCTTCTTGTCCGCTGCAGGCGGGCAAGAAGATACATGGCTGAACTGTTACTATTCATCATCAATGTCTAAAAACTCAAAATCATCGTCATCATCCAAATCCGCTGTCGGACGGGTTGGCTCCGGGGCCGGCCTCTGTGGACGGCTGTAACCGGAAGGCGATGGCTGCGGTGCTCCTGCAGGGCGAATGTTCCTTACTGGTCTGGTCTCCTGCCTTCCCCCACTCTCCGGTCCGGAAACACCGGTCCGTCTTACATTTTCCTCCGGTTCCTGACGCACCTGTACCGGGCGTGCCTGCGGCTGCTGCCTGGTATCGCCTCCGGTCTGGACTGGTCTGGAATTCTGTCTGGTATTTACCGGACGCACAAGGGTTTCTTCCATCTCTGAACGGGGAATTCTTCTGACCACCGGCTGATGTACCGGTTCTTCTCTTCTTACCTGCGGGCCGGCCAGATCCTCATCCAGGGAATCAAACTCTTCTTCAGAAAAACCGGCTCTTCTGCTGCCCTGCCCTCTGCCCGGATTAGAAGGCGTGTTCCTTCCATTCCCTTTTACAATCAGATACACCATGATAACAAAGAGTACCAGCACCACTGCGATTAGAACAATCATAATAATCCGCTGAACTTTAAAGTCTTTCAGCAGTTCATTGTACTGATTGATAACCTGAGTGTATTCTTCCTGGGTGACGCCTGTATCAAGGGCCGGATCGCTGAAATATCTCTGAATTGTCTTTTCTGTCAAATCATACCGGTAGAAATTCTTTTCTCCTGCCGCATTCATACCGTAAAATACACAATACTGAGGTTCGCTTTCAGATGCCCATACCCATCCGGTTACTTTATGGCCGTCAATGTTAATGGTCGTCTCAGAAAATCCCTCCGGCACTGCTACGCCCTCTTCCAGCGGAATAATGGAAATTGCCTTTGCAGCTGCCTCTAAGCTGACGCTCTCTGTCGGAATTTCTGAACCTTCTGCTCCGGCTTCCTGGCTGGCTCCCTCTGCATTTTTCAAGACTGTGATCGTATAATCTTTTACTGTGGTTCCGTCCTGAGCTGTAACCTGGCAGACTACAGTATTTTCTCCTTCCTGCAGTTCCTCATTGCCGGTCACTGTATAGGAAGCGTTGGGATCTGCTGTTGCCACGCTGACTGTGAGACGGCTCACATCAAGACCCACATTTACACTATATGCATCCGTATCTGCTGAAAACTCCGGAGACAGCGTTCCGGGAGACACCTGCAAAGAAGACAGAGACGCATTGTTTGATGAGCTGGAAGATGCCTGGACGGTAACGGTTGAATTACCTACGTGACTCATGGTTACCATCTGGGAATCCCCATCATAAACTTCCTGGGACGTCACTGTAATCTGGGAAGTTCCCGCCTGTTTTGCCTTAAATTTCATGGCAAATACAATTACTGACGGATTGTTGGCATCCGGGCTTCCATGGGCGCGCAGTGCGCCGCTTCCGCCCTCTACGCTGTTTCCGCTGATAAATTCCAACGCATTGGCATCATAGGCAAGAGCAATATCCGCTTTGCTTAAAGCTGCTCCCTCTGATGCAGACACTTTTAAGTTGACTGTCAGTTCACTGCCTGCTGATGCAGACGGATCGCTGAACTGTATGGTTCCATTGGCCGCAAAAGCTGTCATTGTCATGCCTGGCAAAAGAGACATGCTCATCATGCAGGCCATTGCCAAAGCGGCAAATAACTGTTTTATCTTTTTATTCATTTCCTTATCTCTCTCCAGTCTAATTAATTACCGTAACACTGCTTCCCCCAGGACCATCTGTATTTCCTTCTGTAAGTCCTCCGGATGAATCCGGCATTCCGGGACCTCCGTTTGAGGAACCGGCGCTGTCTGAAGGATTCGTACCTCCGGATGACGGCCCCTGACTTCCGGTACCATTCTGTCCATTGCTTCCAGATCCGGCATTGGGCATGGGGCCATTTGCAGACTGAACAATACGGATGGTATATTCTCTCACATCCCCATTTTGAGCCTGCACGTTTACCTTAACTTCCGTAGTTCCTCCATTTAATGCAACCGTTCCGGTTCCGCTTACTGTTGCTGTATTGGAAATGGAAGATGCCAAAATCTCTGCATTGGTTACTGAAGAGTTTACAATTACATCATATGTATTGGTGTCTTTTCCGAAAACCGGCGTCATGGAAAATCCTGAAACTTCCAGGGAAGACAGTTTATTATTGGGACTTCCATCTCCTGTCGGTCTTGCACATGCCTGCTCCGGCATATTATTGTAAACTGGTATTTTAAATTCCAGCGCAGTCTGCTTCACATCTTCGGTATAAGCTTCCGCCATCTTTGCGCCTTCTGAAGCAGCTCCCTGTACATTGGTCATGTACTGATGCTTGTACATATTGCTTCCCTGTACATTAAATTTCTTTAAATAGAATGTATCCTGTCCGGCTTTTACATAGTTTTCTCCGTAATTGACTGCGCCGCCGATAATTGACTTTTCTACCGTATTCCATGGCCGGTTATAAGAGCCGGACTGGGCTGCATAGGATAGTCCCTTTGCCACCTTGCTCATGGTGCTGGTCTCATACGTCTCTACATTAAAGAAATTATAAATTCCCTCATAACCGGTGACAGTACCTGAAATCATAGGACTGGTGCCCTGACTGCCCTGTTCCTGAATAATCATGGTTGCCAAAACGTACGGATTTACCCCTGACTGAACAGCCGCATCCATAATAATATCTACATAAGATCGGCTACCGGAAGAAGGAACATTACCGGAAGAAGAACCGTTTTCGGCGCCTGAACCGGAGGAACTTCCTCCCGGCCCCTGATTTTCTCCTGCATGGATCACTCCGCTGCCAGAAGGTCCCTCTAACCCGACTCCAGGACCAACTTCCGCAAGAAGCGCTGCTTTCTTGGGAGAAATGGATGCCTGGGGCCCTTCTAGAAAAACATTGCCGTCTCCCTTTCCTGTATCAGACGGCCCCTCAAAGGTTACGCCTGATTCCCCAGGACCAGAACTGTTTCCAGAACTTCCTCCCGAATTTTGAGGAGCTGTCGTAACATTTCCGCCCCCTGGCCCCTCGGTCTGTGAACTTTGGCTGCTGCCGGGACCGCCCTCTGTCCCTGAATTTAAATCCGATCCGGATGGACTGGAAGGTGTTCCGCTGTTTCCACTGGCAGAACTTTCTAAAAATGTTCCTTTTACCATGCTTTCCAAACCAGCAGTCGTGTGGGCGCTGGCATTATAACTCTGAAGCAAAAACTGGAAAATATATTTTTCATTCAGGAAATTTCTGGGATCCATGTAATACCGGATAATATCCGGAGATGCCTGAACCCAGGATGCCCCGTCAAATCCGTTCCAGGTACTGGTATCCCAGTTGTATGCACCGTCTGCTGTAGATTTCCAGGAGGAAATACTGCTGTTTGCCACCAGATTGCGGGTAATGACGCTTTCATTTTCTATGGCTGAATTCCAGTCAACCCCTGTGTGCTGGGCAGTAAATACCCAGTTGGGATACTGGGCATGAAGTTCCCGAAGCCCTGGTTTATAAGACTCTGGAAATCCCTGAGCATTTAAATATGCCTCGAAATCTGAGTCTGCTGTATAAGATACCGGAAATTTTATGTACTGGCTGGACGCATACCCGGTCTGGGTCCCTCCACCATTTCCGGAAAAACGCACCTGATACCACAAAACACCGTCACTGGCAGTCTTCTCTCCAGTCACAGTAACTGCGGTTCCGTAGGGCAGTCTGGCCACTACGCTGGCATTGGTCCCGGCATCACTTCGGATATTAAGAGATGTGGCTTTGATAGTTGCACTGCGTTCCGTATAGGCATAGACTTCTGCCATGGGATTTAATGACAGAGACGGCAAAAACGCCGCCTCAGGTGTCTGAAATGCCATCAAAAGACTCAGCCCAAGGGCAGCTCCCCTTTTCTTTATGTTTATTTTCATGTTTATCTCCTAGCTTCGGCAGGCTGACGCTAAAACGATTTACAGCGCTGAACCGACATGTGAAAACGTACAACAAACTTATTATAATGAAAAAAGGCTTCCTGTGTCAACCAGATCAGAAAAAACTTCACGCAATTTACGAATTTTGTAAAAAAGTTGTAAGAAAAAAGGAACCGGCACATTTTTGCACACAGTCCCTTTCTCCATCCTGCTTATACAGGGTATGCTTTATTTTCTTTGTCTGCCGCAGCCGGATCTACTTTGGTCTGCTGAGCTTCTCTGTACTCGAAGAATTCTTTTGCTACAGCCGGGAACAGAGCGTAGGACAGAACGTCCTCATCCTGCTGCTTCCACTGTGCACATTCCTTTTCAAACTGAGGAAGCTGCGGAGCAATTAAGTCAGCCGGACGGCAGGTAATCGGGGTCTCATCACCGATAATCTTCTTCTGAACCTCTGCATTAAACGGCTTAACAGTCTGGCCAAACTCACCTAACATAATCTTTTTGGATTCCTTTGGAACCATCTTGTAACGCTCGCCGGCCAGCACGTTCATAACTGCCTGAGTACCGACGATCTGAGAAGAAGGCGTTACTAACGGCGGTTCGCCGAAATCTTTTCTTACTCTCGGAATCTCTTCCAGAACTTCCTGGTACTTATCTTCCTTGCCTGCTTCTTTTAACTGATTTACCAGGTTGGAAAGCATACCGCCCGGTACCTGATACTGCAGGGTCTTGATGTTTACGCCCAGAACCTTTGGATTTAACAGGCCGCTCTTTAATGCTTCTTCTCTGATTGGAGCAAAGTAAGCTGCAATCTCAGCCAGTAAATTCAAATCATAACCGGTGTCATAAGGAGTTCCTCTGAAGGTCTCTACCATAACCTCGGTAGCCGGCTGGCTGGTACCAAGCGCTAACGGAGACATCGCACAGTCGATAATATCGCAGCCTGCTTCTACTGCCTTCATATAAGTCATGGAAGCAACGCCGGATGTATAATGGGTATGCAGGTCGATTGGAAGGCTGGTTCCCTCTTTTAATGCGTGTACCAGTTCATCTGCCTGATAAGGAGTCAGAAGACCTGCCATATCCTTAATACATAAGGAATCTGCGCCCATATCCTCAATTCTCTTTGCAATGTCCTTCCAGTAGTCCAGTGTATAGGCATCGCCCAGAGTATAGCACAGTGCAATCTGTGCATGGCCTTTTTCTTTATTTGTAGCTTTCACTGCTGTTTCCAGATTGCGGATGTCATTTAAGCAGTCAAAGATACGGATAATATCAATACCGTTTGCAATGGATTTCTGTACAAAATATTCTACTACATCATCTGCATAGTGGTTATAGCCCAGGATGTTCTGTCCGCGGAACAGCATCTGCAGCTTGGTATTTTTAAATCCATCTCTTAATTTTCTAAGTCTATCCCATGGATCTTCTTTTAAGAAACGCAGACAGGAATCAAATGTAGCTCCGCCCCAGCACTCAACCGCATGGTAGCCTACCTTGTCCATCTTTTCAATAATCGGCAGCATCTGCTCTGTGGTCATACGTGTCGCAAGCAAAGACTGATGGGCATCGCGAAGAACGGTCTCCACAATCTTTACAGGCTTTTTATTTACCTCTGCCATTTTTATTTCCTCCTTTTATTCAACGCAATCGTCACTATTTAACCCCGAATATTGCCATAAACGTACCTGCCGCTACTGCGGTGCCGATAACGCCTGCTACGTTGGGTCCCATTGCATGCATCAGCAGGAAGTTGGTAGGATCTGCTTCTGATCCGACTTTCTGGGATACGCGGGCAGCCATAGGAACTGCGGATACACCGGCAGATCCAATCAGCGGATTTACTTTTCCTTTCGTTACCTTGCACATAATCTTACCAAAGATAACGCCGGCAGCCGTACCCAATGCAAATGCAACTAATCCCAGGATAACGATCTTGATTGTAGTTCCCTTTAAGAATGCCTCTGCACTGGTAGTTGCGCCTACGGAAGTACCTAAGACGATAACAACGATGTACATCAGTGCATTGGAAGCAGTCTCAGCAAGCTGGCCTACAACGCCGGACTCTCTGAACAGGTTTCCTAACATCAGCATACCAACCAGTGGAGCTGTGGTAGGAAGAATCATACAAACCACTACGGTTACGATAATCGGGAACAGAATTTTTTCCAGTTTGGAAACCGGACGAAGCTGCTCCATCTTAATCTTACGCTCTTCTTCTGTGGTCAGAAGTTTCATAATAGGCGGCTGGATAATGGGAACCAGAGCCATATAGGAGTATGCGGCAACCGCAATCGGTCCTAAATACTCGGTCTGTCCCAGCTTTCCTGCCAGGAAAATAGAAGTTGGGCCGTCTGCACCGCCGATAATGGAGATAGCAGCAGCAGCTTTATCATTAAAGCCCATGAAAATTGCCATAAAGTAAGCGCCGTAAATACCAAACTGAGCGGCAGCGCCCAACAGGAAACTCTTGGGGTTTGCAATCAGGGGACCAAAATCCGTCATAGCGCCTACGCCCATGAAAATCAGAGACGGCAGAATGCTCCACTCATCCAACAGATAGAAATAGTGAAGAAGTCCTCCAATCCCGTTTGATGAATCTTCAACTGACAGCATGATGTCCGGATAAATATTAACCAGAAGCATACCAAAGGAAATCGGTACTAAAAGGAGCGGCTCAAATCCCTTTTTAATAGCCAGATAAAGGAAAATGAAGGCCACACCAATCATGACAAAATTGCCCCAGGTCAGGTTTGCAAATGCGGTCTGCTGAAGAAGATTACCCAAGGTTGTTGTAATATAATCCATGTTAATCCCTCCATGTAGGATACAAAATCACTGCACCTATTAGTTTAATGTAGCGATGGTTGCACCGGTCTCTACTGTCTCGCCTGCTGCTACATTAATACTTGCTACTGTACCGTCCTGAGGTGCTACGATGTCATTTTCCATCTTCATGGCTTCCAGAACTGCTAAAACATCGCCTCTCTTTACTGCCTGTCCGGCAGCCGCTTTTACAGCCAGAATCTTACCACGCATAGGAGCTGCTACTGTTACACTTCCCTGTGCTCCTGCTGCTGCCTTCGGTGCTGCTTTTGGTGCTGCTGGTGCTGCCTTCGGTGCAGGCGCTGCCTTTGGTGCAGATGCTGCTGTGCCTGCGCCTTCTTCTACGGTAACTTCATAAACATTGCCATTTACAGTAATTGTATAGTTTTTCATATTAAAAATCCTCCTAATGATTTATGCTCTTTTCCATTTGGAAACCGGCGCGCGCTTAATGGAGCGGACTACCAGGCCGTCTGCAGACGTATTTTCAGAAGCAGCTATTGCTGCAGTAATCACTGCTACTAATTCTAAATCATCTACCAGTTCTTCTTCCTCTTCGATGGGAGCAGGTGCAGGAACCGGAGCTGCTGGTGCAGGAGCGTCTTTCTTTTTGTTCTTTTCTTCCCACTCATGAATGTATTTAAACAAACCGATCAGGAAACTGATGAAAATCAGAACTGCAAATACAGTTCCCATACCCATTAAGGTATTTAAACCGGCCTTTGTCAGACGCTCGCCTGTGGTGTATGCCGGATTAAAGGAAATCGCAGTATAATGGGTCCTGTCCTCGTCAATGGCAATGTAAGCGCTCATTTTTCTTTTTTCAAAGGTCGCATCAATATTGGCGCCGTAGCCATCCTCTGCCAGAGTCACCTCAATGTTATCAATGGAAACCAGAGCGCCCAGGTCTTCCTTTACCCCCATCCAAGAGGTAATTGCAGCAGATAATACGGTATCTTTGCTTTTTTCCGCAGCCTTTAAGGTCGCTGCCAGTTCTTCCTGGGTCATCATATCAAAGGTCCGCAGCGTGCTGTCCGCCATCTGGGCCACATAGGTTTTTTCCTGCTCGCTTAAGGTCTCTTCTGCTGCTTTGGAACTGCCGCAGGCCGTAAGAGAGAGCATGGCCATTGTCAGACAGAGTACTGCAAGTGCCCGTCTCATAAATTGTTTCATATACCTGTCACCTCATTATTAAATCGTGCCATGTTTCTTGTCAGGACGATCCTCTCTCTTTGTGAACAACATCTCAAATGCCGCAATCACACGCTTTCTGGTGTCACAGGCTTCGATAATGTCATCTACATACCCTCTCTTTGCTGCTGCCAGAGCGCTGGACTGCAAAGCCCCATACTCTGCTGCCTTTTGGGCGATCAGGGCTGCGCCATTGTCGGAAGCTGCAATCTCATCTGCATACATAATCTTTGCTGCTGCAGAAGCATCCATCATGCCAATGGAAGCGGACGGCCATGCGTAAACGATATCTGCGCCGACAGACTTGCTGTTCATAGTCAGGTAAGCGCTGCCATAAGCCTGTCCGGTTACTACAGTAACCTTCGGAACGGTAGCGTTGGCATATGCGTAGGTCAGACGGCCTGCTGCCTTTGCTATCTTTCTTTCTGTGTGCTTGTCAGCCTTGTAGCCTGTGGTGTTTACCAGAGTCAGCACAGGAATGCTGAATGCGTCGCAGAAAGATACAAAGTCTGCTGCCTTGTCGCATCCCTTAGAGGTAAGCTTTGCCTCATACTCGCCGGTCTTTTCGCCCTCGGCATTATAACTTTCTGTGCGGTTTGCCACGCAGCCTACGGTAGTGCCGTTTAAGCGGATAAATCCGGTAACCATCTCCGGACCGTATGCGTTCTTTACTTCCATAAAGAAATGGTCATCGGAAATAAAGGACAGAGCCATTGCCGTATCACCGGTGCAGTTTTCCAGGTCCGGACATACTCTGTTTAAATCATCTGTACACTCATCATAGGACATATCATCCTCATTATTTGCCGGAAGAATGGATACCAGAGTCCGAATATCCTTTAAAATGGAATCTTCGGTTCCCACAAAATCAACCAGTCCGGTGTCTTCACTCTGGAACTTTGCAGATGCGGTATCACACTTTGCAGCATCGTTGCCGTCTAATGCATTGGGAGAGTTTACAAATACCTTTGCTCCCTTTTCTTCCATAAATGTGAAATCAGCCATTCCTAATGAAACTGCCATACCTCCTCCACAGGTGCCAAATACCGCGGAAATCTGCGGAATTACACCGGAAGCCATTGTCTGGTTCAGATAAAGTTTGCCAAAGGCGTCTAACGCATCGGTTGCCTCCTGAAGGCGTAAACCTGCGCAGTCGATAAGGCCCACGATGGGAGCGCCCATCTTCATAGCCAGTGCATAGGTATCAGAAATCTTCTTTGCATGCATCTCGCCCATAGAGCCGCCCATAACAGAAGCATCCTGGCTGTATACATACACAAGATTGCCGTCAATGGTGCCGTAGCCGGTCACTACGCCATCGGCGGGTGTTTCCTTGGCAGTCATGTTGAAATCTGTATTTCTGGCAGTCACATATGCGCCGATTTCAACAAAACTGTTTTCATCAAGTAAACGGGTGATTCTGTTACTTGCTGAAGTTTGTGCTGAATTACTCATTTTGCAGTCCTCCATTTTTAAATATTTTCATGGCTTTCAAGTTTGTTAAATAACAAACAACAAACCAGTAAACCAAAATTTCTGCCGATTTTAAGTTTATAACGGATTGCCAGAAATTTCAAGGTTTTTTAAGAAAAAAGTGAGCAAGATAACAGAAATCTTAACAAAATTTTTCTGTCTATCTGCCCACTTTTTCTATAATTCCGCTTGAAACGCCTCCTGTTCTGGAGCGGATGTCCTGAAACTGCCATAGTTTACAGAATATATTGTCCCAAAACCCATAAAAAACACCAGAAAGGCGTGATTTTTCTAACCGAATGCGCTGTCCTCACCGGGTCCTTCCGAATTATCTGCCCATTTAAGGTATAAAGAATTTCTCCCACCTGCATTCCCTCTTCTACCGGCGCGGATAAAGTTTGGGGCAGACGAAACGTCATTTCTACCTCTTCTCCTTCTTTCAACAGCACTTGAAATTCTTCTTTGCCTTCTGAAAAAAGAGAAACTTCTGCTGTTTCCGCCAGATTGCTGCTTTGGGGAATCCCATCTTTAACCGGAATTTGGGGAAGCTTTGCCGTTTGATACACGTCCCGGTAAAAAAAATTGTCTTTGCCGTACTCCAGCAGTTTTCCGGCATCCGCCCATTTCCAGGTTTTATCCGGAGGCCAGCCGCACCCTAAAAGGGCAATGGTAAACAGCCTGCCGCCCGTTTCCTCTGCTGCCACATAGCAATATCCGGCTCCCCCTGTAAATCCGGTTTTCCCCGACAGCAACTCTTTATCCATGTCCAAAAAAGCATTGTGGTTGACGCAGGCTATCTGCCTCGTTTTCTTAGCATCTGAAAAACTGTAATTTCTGGTTCTGGTAATCTTAAGAAAATTTTCTTTTTCCGGAGATTCCTGCACACAGTAAGCCATAATTCTGGCCAAATCCTCTGCCGTAGTCGAATGAATCTTTGTTTTTCCGGTTTCTTCCTCTTCTGCGTCCAATCCGTTGGGCGTAATAAAACAGGTCTGCTTACATCCCAGACTTTTTGCTTTTTCATTCATCATATTGGCAAACCCTTCTGTTGTTGTCCCAATATGTTCCGCTATGGCTACTGCTGCATCATTATAAGATTCCAGCATCAGAGCGTACAAAAGATCCTCTAAATAATAGGATTCCCCTTCTTTCATCCCCATATGCACTTTGGGCTGGGAAGCAGCATTTTCAGAAACTTTTACCAAATCATTCAAATTCCCGTTTTCCAACGCCAAAATACAAGTCATAATCTTGGTTGTGCTGGCCATAGGACGCTGCAGGTTTTCTTCCTTTCCGTATAAAACCCTTCCGGTTTTTCCGTCCATTAAAACCGCAGATTGAGCATGAAGCCCCAGATCCGGCTCCTGCTTCTTACTGACCTCCGGTTTTTCTGACTTTTCCTTTACTGTTTGATTGGCCGGAACAAAGGGACTGCCCGTACTGTCTGTACCTGCCCCAAGAAATAAAATAACCGCCATCATCCATGCGGTCCACACCCATCCTGTTTTTCTGCGTCTCATTTGCTCCGCCTGCTATGTTCTTACTGCATTTTATTCTTAAGTTCTTTTTTTATTCCTTTATGGCTTTACAAGGAACGTATGTTCTGTTATACTGAAAGAACCATAGCATCAATGTACAGGAGGCGGTTTTATGAATCAGGAACGATTGATTTTTCACATCGACGTCAACTCTGCTTTTTTAAGCTGGGAGTCTGTTTACCGTCTGCAGCATGACAAAGATTCTCCAGATCTCCGCACCATTCCCTCTGCAGTAGGAGGCGATGCAGCGTCCAGACATGGCATCGTCCTTGCAAAGTCCACGCCTGCCAAACGTTTTGGCATTGTCACCGGAGAACCTCTGGCGTCCGCTTATAAAAAATGCCCCCAACTGGTAGTCGTTCCCTCCCGCTTTGATTTCTACATCCAGTGTTCCGATGCCATGATGGAACTTTTGGCTCAGTATACGCCGGATCATGAAAAGTTCAGCATTGACGAGACATTTTTAGATATGACAGAGACCATTCACCTCTTTGGCTCTCCTTTAGACACAGCAGATGAAATCCGACGCCGCATCTTTCGGGAACTGGGCTTTACTGTAAATGTGGGGATTGCCCCCAATAAACTGCTGGCAAAAATGGCGTCCGACTTTGAAAAGCCGGACAAATGCCACACGCTTTACACCCGGGAGATTCCCCAAAAGCTGTGGCCTCTCCCGGTGCGGGATCTGTTTTTTGTAGGGAGTTCTGCCGAAAAACGTCTGGCTTCTTTAGGCATTCACACTATCGGCCAGCTTGCTGCCTGTGAGCCCAGGTTTTTAAAGCCCCATCTGGGAGACAAATATTCTGTTTTAATTCACCAATATGCCAATGGCATTGACGATTCTCCTGTGGGAGAACGGGAACCTGTCAACAAAGGCTACGGCAACAGTTTAACCCTCTCAAAGGACATCTCCGATCTGGAAAGCGCCAGACAGGTACTGCTGTCCCTTTGCGAGACTGTGGGTGCCCGACTCCGGGCCGCCCATGTGCTGTGCAGCTGTGTCTGCGTAGAGTTAAAGACATGGGATTTCTGCACCCAATCCCACCAGGCCCAGCTGCTCTCTCCTACCGATTCCACTTCCCGGATTTATGAGCAGGCCTGCCGGATTTTAGAAGAATTCTGGGATCTGACCCCAGTCCGTCTCATTGGCGTGCGGACTACCAGGATTGCAGAAGACGGCAGCGGCCAGATCAGCTTTTTCGATACAGCTGCCGACCAGAAAAAGCGGGAATTTGAAAAGGCCATTGACCAGATCCGCTCCCGCTTTGGCGTGGACAGCATTAAGCGGGCCAGCTTTCTAAGCAGCAGTGCCATCGCCGATCATGCCTCCGGCAAACAAAAACACTTAAATCATAACAGGAGCGCCCATGAAGATCCGAACGATTTCTTATCTCATTGATTCCAGACACGCCTGCCTCTCCGCAGAACGCTTTTTGCGGGAGGAAGGATTTTCCCACAGTATTCTGGTGGATTTAAAAAGGCAGGAGGATGCCATCCTCTTGGACGGTTGTCCCATTCCTGCCCGTACCCTGATGCCGGAGGGAAGCTGCCTTACAATCCGCGTTACAGATTCCGCCCCGCCTTCTTCAATCGTCCCCACTCCTATGGATCTGTCTATTCTCTATGAAGATGAGGATATCATGGTTTTAAATAAACCGGCAGGTCTGCCGGTCCATCCTTCCATGGGACATTGGGATGACACATTAGCCAACGGGCTTTCCTGGTATTTTAAAGAAAAGGGGGAAGACTTTGTCTTTCGGGCCATCAGCCGGCTGGATCGGGATACCACCGGCCTTATGATGATTGCCAAACACATTGCCAGCGCCTGTCTCCTTTCCAGACAGGCTGCAAACGGGCTCATTGAAAAGGAGTATCTGGCCGCCGCCTGCGGATGTATTCCGGAATTTGGCACCATTGATGTCCCTATCCGCCGGGCGGATGACTCTGTAATTGAGCGGACAGCCGATCCCCTTGAGGGAGATCCGGCCCGCACCCACTATAGCCGGCTGCTCTATGATCCTGTATCCGATTTGTCCCTGGCCCGCGTCCGGCTGGAGACCGGGCGGACCCATCAGATCCGGGTTCACTTTCTTTATATTGGCCATCCCCTCCCCGGGGATTTTCTCTACCATCCGGATTTTTCGAGGATCTCCAGACAGGCCCTTCACTCCTGGAAACTCCACTTTTTCCACCCAATTACAAAGGCACCCATGCATATGGCTGCACCGATGCCTGATGATATGAAATCACTGTTTCCTTCTTATTCAGATACCCATCTAAGTCCCTTGGGATAATGATTTTTCAGAACGCCTCCTGCCTGTTTTACCCAGCCAAGACTGCATCCGTCAACAGAAATTAATGTCCATCCCTTCTCATGTTCAGCAGTCAGAGACATCCCTTTTAAATAGGATATTGTCTCTTCACGCTGGGAAGGTTCTGACAGATACAGGCATTTGCAGCTTCTCACCTCCTCCGTATGAAGGAAAAGGGCCAAAGCATGAGAGGGCTCAAATCTGTTTTTCTTAAACGTACCCAGGTGAAGTCCTGCCCTCACTATCCGCAGGCCGTCCAGCCCCTGTTTTCCCATCCGGCTTGTCCAGCCTTTTGGCAGAAGATAAAGCTGATCTCCAAAAAGCACCCAGTCCTCCGGCGGATGAACAAGGAGCATTTCTGCCCCTTTCTCTGTCAGAGTTTCTTTCAAAAACGTTTCCAGTATCTGTCTCTTAAGTTTCTCTAATCCGCCCTTTTGACTGCCGGATAGCGTTTTCTTTTTAGAGTTTTGGGTCTCTCCTTTCCCTGTATCTTCACAAATGCCTTTCTTTTTCAACACTGCCAGATAGTGTCCCTCTCCTCCCGTCCGGTGAGGCCAGATACGGAGCGTATCTTCTATATGAACACGTTTGGCATATTCCGGCTCCTTTGTCCACAAAGGATTTCCTGACGAAAACCCCTGCCAGGAAATGTCCGGCTTTTCTATCTCAAATTCCGGGTGACGCTGCAAAAATGCCCGGATACTCTCTTCGTTTTCCTCAGGAGCAAAGGTACAGGTAGAATAAACCAGACGGCCGCCTGGTTTTAACATGGCTGCTCCATTATCCAGAATTTCCGCCTGTCTGGCTGCACAGGCAGTCACGTGCTCCTTACTCCACTGAAGTCTGGCTTCCTCATCTTTTCGGAACATTCCCTCACCGGAGCAAGGGGCATCAATGACAATCCGATCAAAGACCAAACCAAACCTTTGCGCCAGTTTTCCGGAATCTTCATTGGTGACAATGCTGTTTCCAATCCCCATGCGCTCTATATTCTGAGACAAAATCTTTGCCCGCGCCGGGTGAATCTCATTGCACACCAGCACGCCCATTCCTTTCATTTTACCTGCCAGATGGGTACTTTTCCCGCCTGGAGCCGCACACAAATCCAGAACCCACTCTCCCGGAAGGGGAGCAGCAAGTTCCGCCACTGCCATAGCGCTTGGCTCCTGAATATAATACAGACCGGCTTCATGGTAAGGGTGCTTTCCCGGCCTTTCATTTCCCGGATAATAGTATCCGTCCGCAGTCCAGGGAATTGGCTTCAGTTGAAAATATGTGTTTGCCAAATCAAACCCGTTTTCTGCCTTTAACGGATTGATGCGGAGTCCCTGGGTTCTTTCCTTTTCATAGCTTTCCATAAAAGCCGTATATTCTTCCTGACCTAACAATTCCTTCATCCGTACTGTAAATGCCTGGGGCAATTCCATCATCTGTCTTCTCCTGATGTTTTTTATAAACTGAAAACGCTGTTTAAACGTAATCTCTTATTACGCAAAAAGGCCGCTGCAAAATGAATCCCTGTCATTTCACAACAGCCTCCCATCCGGTATTTTATAACTCTACCTTAAACTCCGGATTTGCTTCGCCATTTACTACATAGTAAGCAGCATTTTCTTCTGCTACTACATACAGTTCAACGCTTTCAATCTCTGTATTTTTATGAGTCTTGGCATAATCAGCCTGAGCCTTTGCCAGAACTTCTTTTGCAACTACTTCTTTGCCTGCATACTGGAATACGACGGTTGCTTTGGTTTCCTTCTTCGCTGCTGCCTTTTTTACTGCCGGCTTTGCTGCCTTTTTAACTTCCTCTGCTGCCGGAGCAGATGCCTTGGTCTCAGCTGCTTTTACCTCAACTGCCTTTGTTTCTTCCTTTACAGGTTTTACGGCTGTTTTGGCTGTCTTTTTCGGTGCTGCCATAATACTTTATCCTCCTCATGATTCTATAACATTTGTATTATAACTCCCTTACAAGTATTCCTTCAGATGTCATCGTCATTACTGGATTATAAGTCTATGTCACGAATTTGTCAATGTTTAACAGCCTTTGTCCTGCTTTGTATCGAAAAAAAGCCTATAATTCCTCTTCAATCCGTAAAAGCTGGTTGTATTTTGCCACTCTGTCCGAACGGCAGGGAGCGCCGGTTTTGATCTGCCCTGCATTCAGCGCTACTGCAATGTCTGCGATCATCGAATCCTCTGTTTCTCCGGAACGATGAGAAATAACAGCCGCATATCCGGCTTCTTTTGCCATCTGAACCGCTTCCAGACTTTCGGTCAGTGTGCCTATCTGATTTACCTTTATTAAAATGGCATTGGCGATTCCCATATCAATTCCCTTTTTTAAACGCCTGGTATTGGTCACAAACAGGTCGTCTCCCACCAGCTGCAGGGAATCTCCAAACGCTGACGTAAGCATCTTCCAGCCCTCCCAGTCTTCTTCCCAAAGTCCGTCTTCAATAGAAAAAATCGGGTACTGGTCTGTCAATTCTTTATAATACTGAATCATTTCAGAAGAAGACCGGCGCACCTGTTTTCCTTTCATTTTGCTCTCTCCGGGAAACAGGTAATATCCGCTCTCAGGATCATAAAGTTCCGAGGATGCGGCGTCAATGGCAAACCGGATATCCTCTCCCGGCTTATACCCGGCCGAAATAACTGCATCTGTAAGAAAAGACAACACCTGATTGGCGTCCTTAAAATCAGGCGCAAATCCCCCTTCATCCCCGACTCCGGTAGAATATCCTTTTTCTATCAGTAATTTCTTTAACGTGTGATAAACCTCTGTGCAAATTCTCAGTCCTTCTGAAAACGATCCCGCCCTCCATGGCGCAATCATAAACTCCTGCAAATCCACTGTATTGTCAGCGTGCTTTCCTCCGTTTAAGATATTCATCATGGGTCTTGGCATTTTGCAGGCGTTAATCCCTCCCAAATATCGGTAAAGGGGAATCTTTAAGGCATTGGCCCCTGCTCTGGCAGCAGCCATGGAAACGGCTAAAATTGCATTGGCTCCCAATTTTCCTTTATTTTCTGTGCCGTCTGCATCCCGTAAAATCCTGTCTATCTTTCTTTGATCCAGCGCATCTTCAAACATCAGCGCCTCTGCCAGAACCGTATTCACGTGTTCTGCTGCTTTTAAAACACCTTTTCCCAGATACCGGCTTTCCTTATCCCGAAGTTCTGCTGCTTCAAAGGTTCCTGTAGATGCTCCGGACGGAACGGAAGCTCTCCCGGATGCTCCGCACTCTAAAACTACCTCTGCCTCTACGGTAGGATTGCCTCTGGAATCCAAAATTTCCCGACCCCGTACAGAAACAATTTCATATTTTTCACATTTCACCTGTTTGTCCTCCTATCTTGTCCATTAGGTTTGGCTAATAGTATATGCTTTTTTGTGAAAAATATGGGGTTCAAATGCCGCTATTCCAGATTCAGCTTATTTTTTAAAATATAATGAGTCCCAATACCAAAAATCAATGTTTTTGCCAGTTCGCCAAGAAGGAAAGTCATTCCCAGTATATGAATTTCCCAGTAAGAATACTCTGGCAGGGAAATGGAAATGGGAAGTCCCAGCGCACCGCTTGCCATACACATTGTAAAAAAGCCCACTGCTGTATTAATGACAATGTACCACACCACTGCCAGCGCTGCCTTATGATTTCTGGATAAGTGCCCCAGACTGGCGGCAAAATATATATGATAAATAAATGCAAAACCACTGATGATAAGAGCTGCCAGAACTTCGATGCCAAACAGCACCATCTGAACAAGCAATTCCTTATCGTATGCCCTTGCCTGGATGCACAATTCTTTTATAAGAGACGGAATCATGGCCAGCGCCTGGAAAAACTCAATTCCTCCTAAAATTCCAATAGACAGCACTGCTACTGCACCAGACAGGATTCCAATGAGAAAGGAAACCAGGGCTTTTGAAAATACCAGCTGCCATACCTTTACTGGAAGGGTAAACATTAAATATCCTTCTTCCCCTAAAAGTCCTTTGTAAAACCTCTGGGCAATGACTACAAAAGCAAATACCCCCAGTCCTATTAAAATTGCTACATAAAGAAGTACGGCAATTCCTCCAAAATAATAGTTAATCCAGTCCCAAAGTTCAAACAGCGGACTGCTGCTACCAATTCCCACATTTGCAAACAGGGCGTTGAGCAGCGAAATGACAATGACTGCAGCATACATGGGAAACATGGTCCGTATCATGGCTGCCCACTCATATTTTACTAATTTTCTGAACATATTTGATACTCCTTTTTCTTTATTCGTAACAGTTCAGTCATGCATCTTCTTGCCAGCTTACGCGGACAAGAAGTATCGGGCGTCCGCCCTATGAAGATTCAGACAGGAAAACTCTTATGAAAACACGTTTTCAACACTTTTTTCTAGTTGAATCTTCGCATAGCTGAACGGTTACCTTTATTCTTCTGTCTGATTTGTGTCTGATTGTGTAACTGCAAAAATATGGCGGAACAACTGATCGACAGAGAGATTTTCTGTTTCTCTGATACGATCCACGCTGTCCTGGCGCACCACACGCCCGTCTTTCAGAAAGATTACTTCATCCAGCACCTTTTCTATATCTGAAATCAGGTGAGTAGAAATCAGCACCGATGCGTCTTCTGAATAATTGCTTAAAATTGTATGGAGAATAAAATCCCTGGCTGCCGGATCCACGCCTCCAATCGGTTCATCCAAAATGTAAAGCTTTGCATTTCTGCTCATTACCAGTACCAACTGCACCTTTTCTTTGGTTCCTTTTGACAAAGTTTTCATCCTGTCATCCAGATGGATATTTAACCGGTTCAGCATATCAAGAGCTGTCTCTTTTCTAAAATCCGGATAAAAATCTTCAAACATCTTTACAATATCTTTTACTTTCATCCAATCTGCAAAATATGCTTTATCCGGAAGATACGAAATCATGGACTTGCTGGAAACTCCAGGACTTTTTCCATCTATCCGAATAGTTCCCCCACTGGGCTGCAAAAGTCCGTTGAGCAGCTTGATAAGCGTTGTTTTGCCAGATCCGTTAGGGCCTAACAGACCGATAATCTTTCCGCTCTCCAGTCTGATTGTCACATCCTTTAATGCTTCTTTGCGGCCAAACTGCTTGGTTAAATTGCTGCAAACTAATAATTCCCGGCTCATATCCTTACATTTCCTCCTTTAACGCCTGTGTCAGCACAATTCCAATCTCTTCTTTCGTATAGCCAAGTTCCCTCATCTGGGATAGAAACTGGCGCACCTTATCCATGGCTTGATTGGTCCTTAGCTGTTTGATAACTTCCATATCCTGGGTTACGCTCCTTCCTGCAGTCCGATTGGTTAGAATCAGTCCTTTGCCCTCTAAATCAGCAAGGGCTCTCTGCATTGTATTGGGATTTACCCCTGCATCAGCGGCAAACTCCCTGACAGAGGGGAGTCTCTGTCCCGGCTGATACATACCAGATGCAATCTGGGCAGTCAGCTGCTCTGACAGTTGAATCCAAATCGGCCGGTCATCTGCAATATTCCACTCCATATTTTCTCCTTGTTCTATTGTATCATTGTATTAATTGCTTAATACAGTTATACATGAAAAACAGTACTTTGTCAATCAAATTTTATTTTTTTTTACTCTGAACTGGGGCCATCAAAAAAAAGAATGAATCCGCTTTTAATCAGACTCATTCTTCCTCATTTCTCTTCTTAATGATTTTCGGTTTCAATGCTTTTGGTTGACTGGCCTTCTACCAGTCTGGCCTGAAAAATTTTCTGCTGACTCACCCTTTGCTCCGGATTCTTGCTCCGAATCTGAGCAAACAAAATGCGGATCGTCTCATAAGCCATTTCTTCTACCGGCTGATGGATGGTGGTAATGGCCGGATTGTAATAATGGGCCATATCCAGCCCGTCAAATCCGGCAATCGAGTAGTCCTTTGGCACTGATTTTCCTGCATCAAACACTGCTTTGCAAGCACCAATGGCCATACTGTCTGAAATAGCAAAGACTGCTGTCAGTTCTGGTTTGGAAGCCATCAACTTTTTCATCAGTCCGTATCCATTGGCCATGGTATACCAGTTTACATTTTCCGGACTGTAAAAACACCAGGACGGTTCAGATTGGATTCCATGATCCGCCAGTGCGCGCCGATACCCTTCCAGGCGCAGACGTCCAATGCTCTCATCCTGGGGAGTCGCCGCCAATATCCCTATTCGGCCATGTCCCAAACTGCACAGATAATCCACTATCTTATAGCTTTCCTGAAAGTCATCTACTGAAACACAGGACAAAAATTCGTTCTCCATCGCATCTGTACACGAAGCCGTACTTAAGACAAAAGGAATCTCCAACTGTTTTAATTTTTCTTTATTCTGGCAGAAATGTCCGCCCAGAAAAATAATTCCCTTCAGCCGTTTTTCCTTAATCAGTTCAATGGCCACATCCACCTCGTCTTCTGCCTCTTCTACCCTGTGAAGCAAAAACGAATACCGCTTTTTCTGAATTTCCTCTTCAAAGATCCGAATCATGCTGTAAAAAAACGGGTTGTCAATTCCCTTAATTAATACCGCAATGGTTCTGGAAACAGAACGTTTTAAATTTCTGGCGCTGTTATTAGGAATGTAATGGTTTTCCCTGATTACCTCTAAAATACGGTTTTTCGTCTCCTCATTAATATCCGGGTGATTGTTGATTGCCCTGGACACTGTGCTGACGCCAACGCCGCATATTTTTGCAATGTCTTTGATATTAAGCGTATCCATTTCAAGTCCTCTCTTCTTGCAGCAGTTTTTATGGTATCAGATTCTTCCATATATTTGAGTCATAAACCGACATTTTTCTACAATATCCTGGGTAAACGCCCCTTTTTGCATTCTCCACGTCCAGTTTCCCCCCAGCGTCGAAGGCGTATTGAGCCTCGCCTCGCTTCCAAGTCCCAGATAATCCTGAAGAGGAATCACTGCCAGATCCGCCACGCTTGCTAAGGCCAGGCGGATAAAATCCCAATGAATCTCAGACCCGGGCGTTCTCTGACTATTCATATAGCAGACCGCCATCTTCCTGTCTTCCGGTATCAGCGCTTCATACCATCCCCGGATTGTATCATTATCATGGGTTCCTGTGTATACCACACAGTTATGGGGATAACAGTGGGGCAGATAGTTGCTCTCCTCTCTGGAATCAAAGGCAAACTGCAGCACCTTCATACCTGGAAATCCTGTGTATTCCACCAGCTTCTGCACACTGTCTGTTACAAAGCCCAAATCCTCCGCAATCAAGTTTATCTCTCCAAATGTTTCCTGCATTTTCCCAAAAAGCGACAGTCCAGGTCCCTTTTCCCAATGGCCATGCACTGCTGTCTTTTCTCCTGCCGGAATGGAATAGTATTCGTCAAATCCCCGGAAATGATCCACCCGGACTACATCATACATCTGGAAGCAGTAAGCCATCCGCCGCATCCACCAGGCGTATCCGGTCTTTTCATGATATTCCCACCGATACAGCGGATTGCCCCATAGTTGTCCGTCAGCAGAAAAACCATCCGGCGGACAGCCGGCCACTGCTTCTGGCATGTTGTTTTCATCAAACTGGAACAGCTCCGGGTGGACCCAGGCATCTGCGCTGTCAAACGCCACATAGATGGGAATATCGCCAATAATCCGAATCCCCTGGCTGTGCGCATATTCTTTTAGCGCTCTCCACTGTTTCAGGAAAACCATCTGCAGAAATTCATGGAACAAAATCTCTTTTTCCAGCTTTTCTTCATAGTATTTTACAGCCCCCGGCTTTCTGAACTTGATCTCCTCGTCCCACTTGGTCCAGCAGGTTTCTCCAAAATGGCGTTTAATCGCCATGTACAGGCAATAATTCCTGGTTTCTTCTTCCAGCCCCGTCTCCAGGCATTCTTTAGCTGTTCCTGAATCCGAAAAACCATCCAGCCACCTTAAAAACGCCTTGTAAAGCACTGCCTGACGATTTTCATAGAGTTTGCTGTAATCAATCCGGCTCTCGTCCGCTCCAAAATCTGTTTGGCTGCATTCTTCGCTGGTTAAAAGCCCTTCCTCTATCAGTTCCTCCAAATCAATCAAATAAGGATTTCCTGCAAATGCAGAAAAAGACTGATAGGGAGAATCTCCGTACCCTGTAGGTCCCATGGGAAGAATTTGCCAGCAGCTTTGCCCTGCCGCCTTTAATAAATCCACAAATTCGTAGGCTTCCCTGGAAAATGATCCGATTCCGTATGGGGAAGGAAGGCTGAAAACCGGAAGCAGTATCCCTGCTTTACGCATCATGTTCATCTCCTTTAACCTTTTACTGCGCCTGCTACAACGCCTTCAATAATGTATTTCTGGCATGACAGGTAAAATGCCACAATTGGAATAATTGCCAGTACCAGAACGCCCATCATAGCGCCCATATCAATGGATCCGTAACCGCCTCTTAAATACTGGACTGCAATGGAAATCGTCTTATATTTTGTCATGTCCAGAATCAGATATGGAAGCAGGTAATCATTCCAGATCCACATCGCCTGTAAAATAGCCACTGTCACGCAGGTAGGTTTCATGACGGGAAGCACCACTCTGAAAAAGGTGTGCACCGGCGTACATCCGTCCATCATAGCCGCTTCTTCGATTTCTAACGGAATCGACTTGACAAAGCCGGTAAACATAAAGACCGACAGTCCGGCGCCAAAGCCCAGATAGACAATTACTAATCCCCAGGGAGTGGTCAGCCCCAGCATGTCTGCAATTTTAGACAGCGGAAACATCACCATCTGGAAGGGCACAATCATAGAAAACAGGCACAGATAGTAAATCGTGGAGGTGACTGCATTTTTTACGCGGCTGATATACCAGGCGCACATAGAGGTACACAGAATAATCACTGCCACCGATGCAACGGTAATAAATAACGTCCAGCCAAAGGCCTCAAAAAATCCGGTCTTTTTAATGCCGTTTATATAATTGTCCAGTCCCACAAACATTTTCCCTGTTGGGATTTTAAAGGGATAGCGACTGATATATGCCTTTTTCTTAAATGAGTTAACCACCACCAGCGCTATCGGAACCAGGTAAATGACAGAAATCACTGAAAAAATCACAGTCAGAATCCGATCCATTCTTCTTTTCTTTGTTGCCATATTACTGCTGCACCTCCTTCCTTCTTGTCAGCCAGTTTTGAGCTACGGCAATCACTGCTACCAACAGGAAAAATACCACTGCTTTTGCCTGTCCTACACCTTCCCATCCGGTACGGCCATAGAACGTATTGAAAATATTTAATGCCAGCAATTCCGACATATTGGACGGTTCTCCGTTGGTAAGGGCCAGATTCTGATCAAACAGCTTAAAGCCATTGGTAAGAGTCAAAAATGTACAGACAGTAATGGATGGCATTACCATGGGAATCGTAACATTCTTTAAGAGCGCCCATTTATCTGCCCCATCGATCTTTGCTGCTTCTATTAATTCCCCTGGAATATTCTGGATTCCCGCAATATAGATAATCATCATATATCCGATCTGCTGCCAGCACATTAAAATCACCAGTCCCCAGAATCCGTACACAGAAGAAAAGGTAAGCGTCTTATCGAAAAACTGCAAAATGCCATTGAGCAAAAGATTCCAGACATATCCCAAAACAATGCCGCCGATTAAGTTCGGCATAAAAAATACAGTCCGAAACAGATTGGTTCCCCGAATCTTTCTGGTTAAAAGCATTGCAGCGGCAAATGCAAAAAAGTTGATAAATACCACACTGACAATGGTAAATAATGCGGTATACCAGAGAGCGTGTACAAAGGTGCCGTCTGAAAAAATCCTGGTATAGTTGGAAAACCCCACAAACACTGCGTCATTAATCGTTGTAAATTTGCAAAAGGACAGGTATACCCCTACTAAAAACGGGGCAATAAATCCTATCGTAAATGCTGCCAGCGTGGGCAGCACAAAAATTGGAAAATACCGTTTAATTGCTTTTTCCATATGATCCCTCTCCTGTTTCCTGTGAAAAAAACGGGGGCGGGTGAAATTCACCCACCCCGTTTGCTTTACGGTTTTAATTGTTTGCTGCCTGATATTCAGATGCCCATCCATCTACAAATGCCGTTTCTACTGCAGTCCAGTCACCGGTGCCCTGCGCATACTCCAAAAGCGCGCTGCCCAGCTGGTTCTTCCATTCCTCAGACGGCATGGTAGTAAAGTTCCATGTAACAACAGTATTGCCTTTCTTTACATCCTCATCTGCTGCTGCCACTAATGGGTTCTCTGGTAAGTATTCTTCTGTAAAGGTGGTAAATGGAGTTACAAATCCCATATCGGCCAGACCTCTCCGTCCTGTCTCGCTTTCTACTACCCACTGTAAGAAGTCTAAAGTTGCCTTGATATCTTCCTCAGAAGCTTTGCTGTTTACGCACCAGTAGTTCTCAGATCCAGTACAGAGTCCCTGCTTTTCTTCACCTTCTGCACCAATGTAGATTGGAAGCATTCCCAAATCTTCATCTGCAACTTCATTGTCTTTGATGTCGTTGTAAGCCCAGGTTCCGTTCTGATAGAATACTGCTTCGCCTAATGCAAATTCAGAAGCAGCGTCTTCTCCGGTCTTACCAGAAAGCATAGTCGGTTCGCAGGTAGAATTATTGATATATAAATCAAAAATCTGCTTGTAATTGTCTAAGTAAGTGCCCTTTACTGCATCGGTGGAGGTAATTCCATCAGCCTGATACTCATAGTACAGCGGCAGATTTGCCAGATGGGTCTTAAATCTCCAGTCGGAAGATGCGTCAAATCCTGCGGAAGTAAACGCTCCCTGAATGCCCAGATCGTCTTTCTTGGCCTGCAGATCTTCTGCCACTGCCTTTAAAGTTTCAAAGTTGTTGATCTCATCCACTGAAGAAATCACTGCCCCGTCCATGGCTATGTATTCATTTAAGATCTTCTTATTGTAAATCAGACCGTAAGTCTCAATTACATATGCAACGCCTTTTACTGCGCCGGATTCATCAATCAATGCAAAATCATCGCTAGATAAGTCTTTATACACTGCGCTGTCCTTTAAATCATAGCAGTAATCTTTCCAGGATGCCAGACCTACCGGACCGTTGACCTGGAATAAGGTAGGCGCATTGCTCTTTGCCATCTCAGATTTTAAGGTTTGTTCATAAGTACCGGATGCTGCCGTTACAACTGTAACCGGTACGCCGGTTTCATCTGTATAAGCTGCTGCCAGCTCTACCCACTGGTCTGCCTGCTCCGGCTTAAAGTTTAAATAATAAACCTCCCCGTCTCCGGCTGCTTCTTCTGCTTTTGCAGTCTCTTCCTCTGCCTTTGTTTCAGCCTCTGTCCCGGCTTCTGTCTGCTGTCCTGCCGTAGTCTCTGCCGGCGCGCTCTGCTCAGAACTGCCGCATCCGGTCATTGCTCCGACTACCATAGCTGCTGATAACGATACTGCTGCCAATTTTTTTAATTTCATAATAAGCCCATCCCTTCTTTGAATGTTTGCTTTACCGCAACATTATCGGAACCAGACAACCTGTCTTGCAGCTTGTTCCGGCAACGTTATCGGTAACGTTTCCAATCTGATAAAATCACTATACCACACTTTTATTATTTGTTCAAGTGTTTTTATTATCTATTTTATGCGTTTTTACCAACTATTTTTATCTTACATTAAAACACATTCGACAAGAAGCGATATTTTTCTTGTATTTGCACTGTGATTCATCACTTTTTCACAAATACTTCTTCCGTCATGAACACCCATTTCTGCATACCATGAACCTGACACTGCTGCGTATTTCCCGGCCCAATCCCCAGAGGTACGCTTATCTGTCTATGCCAAAATGCCGGTGGAACTCCCAGGCAGCAATCAATTTTTACCATTTTTGCTGTGAACAGCTGGCAGATACCCCATCTGCCCAGTTTTAAATCCATTCCTGTCAGCAGCGTACCTGCTTTAGACGTGTCCGCCTCTCCTGGTAATCCGGCATGATGTTTTTCACTTCTTTCCAGAAATTAGGGGAATGATTCATTTCTTTCCGGTGGCACAATTCATGTACCACCACATAATCCTGCAGTTCTTCCGGCAGACGCATCAGCTGACAGTTAAAATTCAAGTTTCCTTTGCTGCTGCAGCTTCCCCAGCGGGTCTTCTGGTTGCGGATGGTAATTCTTCCATAGGTTACCCCTATGATCCTGGCATAATGTTCCACTTTTTCCGGAAGCACCTGCAGGGCTTTTTGCACCAGTTTTTCAATCTCCTCTGAGGATAATGGTTCCGGCTGCTCTGCTTTTGTCTCCTCAATCCGCTTTAAATGTTTGAAAATCCATGATTCTTTTGATTTTACAAAGTTCTGGATTTCTTTTCTGGAAACCTTATACGGAGCCCGTACCTTTAGCTGTCCGTCCCGTGTAATCTCCAGGGCCAGGGTTTTCCGGCTGCTTCTGATAATCTCATAATTCATGGAAACGATTTCCTCCTGATGGAGCTCTTCTTTTCTGTATGTTCAGTTAAAAGGTTACAGACTATGAAACGTTGGTTCCATCTTATTATAGGTACAAAAAGAATGAAATCCTAATTCTTTTAACTGCTCCTTTGCCTCCTGAATATACCTTCCTAAATGTTCCGGTTTGTGGCTGTCACTGCCAATGGTAATAATGGTTCCGCCTAAATCTCGGTACAGCTTTAATAATTCTGCCGATGGCATAGAATCCTTTAACCCGTACCTGTGTGAAGAAGTGTTGATTTCAATTCCTTTTCCATCTGCAATTACAATCTTTAAAATTTCAGAAATCAAGGGTTTCACTTTTTCAAACGGATATTCTCCTGCCTTATCATAGCGATTGATTAAATCCATATGGCCCAAAACACTGTAGTCTTTATAAACTTGGACTACTCTCAGCATTTCTTCATAATACCGTTTCTGATACTCATCCTGGGTTCTTCCTTTTTGAAACTCCTGGGTCCAAAATTCTTTATCCTCCACCTGATGAATGGATAAAATAATAAAATCAAAGGGATAGCGGTCAAATAGTTCCTGAAACTTCGGTATCGTATGGGTTTGTACACCAAATTCCATACCTGTTTTAATCGTAATTTTTTCCTGATACTGATTCCGGATGCGATTTATCTCTTCCATGTAGAGAGGGTAATCTACATTGGCTAAAGGCTCCCCATTCCGGTATAGAATCTCGTTCCCACTATCCCAGTCGTCCTTTACTCCATAATCTACATGATCCGTCATGCAAATCTCATCCATCTGTAATCCAACAGCATCTTTGACTACGCATTCCATCGGATAAATGGAATCATCACTAAATGCTGTATGTACATGGTAATCTGCAAACATAAAACTCTTCCTCCGCTTTTCCTATGATCTAATAAACCAAAAGCGGCGAACTATGCCGCCGCTTTCTGGTATTTACGCTCTCAATTCAATTCCCATTCCCTGAAGGCCATTTAAAATTTTGTTCATTACACTGGTAATTTCTTTTTCTTCTAGGGTATGATCCTGTGCTCTAAAGGTAATGGAATAAGCCATAGACTTATATCCTTCCTTAATCTGACTTCCTTCGTAAATATCAAACAATTTGCACTCTTCCAGAATCTTTCCGCTTCTCTGGACAATCATATCTTCAATCTGGCCTGCCAGTACGGATTTTGGAACCACCATACTTAAATCTCTGCTTACTGCAGGGAATTTTGCCAGTCCGGCATACTTTCTGTCAAAGGTGGTAAAGTCTAACATAGCCGGCATATCTACCACTGCCACATAAGCCTTTTCCCCAATCTTATAATTGTCTGCCACATCCGGATGAATCTCGCCTAAATAGCCGATTACGGTATTGTTATATACAATATCTGCCTTTCTTCCCGGATGCAGGTACGGATGATCCCCATTTGGATCGTAGTGAAGACGTCCGGTCATGCCAACGCTTTCAAAGAACTCTTCTGCCACGCCCTTCATGGTAAAGAAATCGCCGTCTCCGTACATTCCCAGTACAAACTGCATCCGTTCGTCTGGAAGTTCGGTCAGCGGAAGGCTCTTTGGCAAATAAACCGTTGCCATCTCATAGAGACGGACGTCCTTGTTTCTGCGGTTGTAGTTAGTAGACAGAGAAGTCAGCATACCGTTTAACGGCAGGGTACGCATGACGCTGAAATCCTCGCCCAGCGGATTGGAAATCACAACGGTCTGGCGAAGCTTGGAGTCTGCGGGAATTAACAGCTTGTCAAATACCTTAGGACTTTCAAAGGAATAGGTCATTGCTTGGGAGAAACCGGAAAATTCTGCAATTTTTCTTGCTTTCTCCTCGATCCGAAGCTTGTAAGACAGCTTTCCGGTGGTAGACTCTCCTGCCGGAAGAGTGGTTGGAATCTTGTCATAGCCGAAGAATCTTGCTACTTCCTCTGCAATGTCTGCCTCTCTCTCCAGATCCTGTCTCCAGGTTGGAGCAATCACTTCGCCTGTCTCTTCGTCATAACCAATCTCCAGAGGGCCAAAGTAGCTTAACATGGTTTCTTTGGAAAGGTCGGTTCCCAGTAAGTTGTTAATGCGTTCCGGATGGAATGGGATTCTCTTCGGCTCCTTTAATCCGGCGCAGACGTCGATAACGCCGCCTACTACTTCTCCGGCTCCCAGCTCTTCGATTAACTGGCAGGCGCGGTTGATTGCTTCCATGGCAGTATTGGGATCCAGTCCCTTTTCAAATTTGCCGGAAGCGTCGGTTCTTAATCCTGCCTTCTTGGCAGACAGACGGATATTGGTGCCGTCAAAGCAGGCGCACTCAAATACCATAGTCTTGACATCATCGGTAATCTTGGAGTTTTCACCCCCCATAATACCAGCAATGCCGACTGCCTTTTCCCCGTCATTAATCATCAGAATGGTATGATCCAGCTTTCTTACCTGTCCGTCTAATGTCTGGAACTCATCTCCGTCCTCTGCGCATTTTACCACAATCTCATGGCCTGCCAGCAGGTCATAGTCAAATGCGTGCATCGGCTGGCCGTATTCTTCCATAATGTAGTTGGTAATATCTACCAGGTTATTGATTGGGCGGATGCCGCTGGCAGCCAGACGTCTCTGCATCCATTCTGGAGAAGGAGCCAGTTTAATGTTCTTTACCATTCTTGCACAGTATCTTGGGCAAAGTTCCTGATTTTCTACCGTTACTTTTAAATAATCGTGAATATCCTCATTGTTTCCGCTCTTTGTTACAACTGGAGGAACAAATGGCTTTCCAAAGGTAGCTGCTGCTTCTCTTGCAATGCCAAGCACGCTGTAACAGTCTACACGGTTAGAAGTAATTTCGTACTCAAATACCACGTCGTGAAGACCCAGCACCTCTACTGCGTCTGCACCTACCTGGGCATCTTCCGGAAGAATGTAAATACCGCTTTCTGGAGCCAGAGGATACATATCCTTGTTAGAACCCAGTTCTTCGATGGAACACATCATACCGTAAGAGTCAACGCCTCTTAATTTGCCGCTTTTAATCCGGATTCCATCTTCTGGAAGAGGACCGCCGTCATGTCCGCCTGCTACTTTTCCTCCGTCTAATACAACCGGAACCTTGTCCCCTTCCTTTACATTAGGAGCTCCGGTTACAATCTGGATGGTCTCGGTTCCTACGTCTACCTGACAGATAATCAGCTTATCTGCATCCGGATGCTTTTCAATTTTTTTAATCTGTCCGACTACAATCTTTTCCAGATTTTTGTCCAGACACTCATAACCTTCTACCTTGGTTCCAGACAATGTCATAGCGTCGGTATATTCCTGGGCTGTCATGTCTAAATCCGGAACGTATGCTTTAATCCATGATAACGCTGTATTCATAATCTAATCTCCTTTTCTTCCACTCTCATCCCTGCTTAGAACTGCTTTAAGAAACGGGCGTCATTCTCATACAGCAGTCTCATGTCGTCAATCTCATATTTTAACAGGGCAATTCTCTCCAGACCAACGCCGAATGCAAACCCAGAGTATTCATTGGGATCAATATTACACATTTCCAGAACTCTAGGATGCACCATGCCGCAGCCTAAAATCTCAATCCAGCCAGATCCCTTACAGAACCGGCATCCCTTGCCGCCGCATTTAAAGCAGCTTACATCTACCTCTGCACTGGGCTCGGTAAATGGGAAATGATGAGGACGGAATTTTACCTTTGTCTCTGGTCCGAACAGCTCTTTTGCAAATTCAGCCAGGGTACCCTTTAAGTCTGCAAAGGTCACGTGTTTATCGATTACCAGACCCTCGATCTGATGGAAGGATGGAGAATGGGTTGCATCGACTGCATCGGAACGGAATACACGTCCAGGAGCAATAATGCGGATCGGAGGTTTGCGGTTTTCCATCGTACGGACCTGAACCGGAGAAGTCTGGCTTCTTAGCAGAATATTCTCGTTAATGTAGAAGGTATCCTGCTCGTCTCTTGCCGGATGTCCCTTTGGAATGTTCAGTTTTTCAAAGTTATACTTGTCATACTCGACTTCCGGGCCTTCTACTACTTCATAGCCCATTCCGGTAAAAATACGTTCTACTTCTGCCAATGCAATGGCGTTTGGATGGCTGTGTCCCATTCTGCCTCTGTTAGCTGGAAGGGTTACGTCAATCACTTCGTTTGCCATCTGCTCTTCTCTGGCCTTTCTTGCCAGAGCTGCTCTGGTTTCTTCTATTTTTTCTTCAATGACAGCTCTTACTTCATTGACCATCTGTCCTACTTTTGGACGATCTTCCGGAGCCACATCCTTCATACTCTTTAATACGGTTGTCAGCTCGCCTTTCTTTCCCAGGTAAGCAACACGGATTTCGTTTAATGTGTCTAACTTGTCAGCGGCACTCAGCTTTGCCAGGGCTTCTGACTTGATTTTCTCTAACTGCTCTTTCATAATATCTCCTTTTCTTTGTTTTTTGCAGTGGATTCTGGAGAGGACATTTCCTATCATACAAAAAAAGCTCCGTCCCTCCAAAACGAAGGGACGAAGCTTAAGCCTCGCGGTACCACCCTGATTCCTGTCTCAACAGGCTCTCATCCTATACGTAACGTGTACGAAACGTCACTGCCTAGCGCCAGAACATCTCTGTCTCTTACCAGTTTCAGCAGTGCGGCTCCTGTGGGAAATTCGGCCGGTTATCGGAACCCAAGGAAGCTTACAGCCGGTGGCTTCCTCTCTCTGTGGGAAAAATAAGGGCTTACTGTCACATTCACAGCCTTTTTTATAAACTATTTAACATTCTAATCACTAATACCGGAATTGTCAAGTCTATCTTGCGCTTCTCTTACAGGTCCGTAATCGTTCAGCCCTGATCTTCCTGCCTAAATCTTCACATAGCTGAACGGTTATTATAAATCATCAATCAGCGCCGTACTCTTGGCATAGGCCGTACTCTTGGCTTCAAAGAAATCCGTCTTTACCATATTGGCGTTGGAATACTGGCTGACCCAGGCCATGCTGGCCGGTTCTTCCTGATTATCTTCGTAAAGGAAACCGTACCCTAAGCTGGACCAGCGCTGGTTGCCCAGATAGTGAATGTAATCATTTACCATCTGCTTATTTAAACCTGGAATCTCATCTCCAATTACATAATGTCCCCATGCAATTTCCTGGCGGACGCCTTCCTTTAGCATCTCTTTCAGTTCATTTACCATCTCATCTGTAAACAACTCCGGCTCCTCGTTTTTCAGTTCCAGCAAAATGTTGCGGAACAGCCATAAATGGGTATTTTCATCCCGGTTGATGTAACGGATTTCCTGGGCCGATCCTGGCATCTTTCCATTGCGGGAAAGATTATAGAAAAACATGAAACCGCTGTAAAAGTAAATGCCTTCCAGAATGTAGTTTGCCATCAGCACTTTTAAAAGAGCCTTTGGAGTCTGGTTTTCCTGAAACTGATTGTACAAATCTCCAATAAACGTATTGCGGCGAAGCAGATGTTCATCCGTCTTCCACTGATACAGGATTTGATTCCGCTCTACCGGACTGCAGATCGTGTCCAGCATGTAGCTGTAACTCTGGCTGTGAACGCACTCCTGAAACGCCTGGATGGACAGACATAAATTCACTTCGTTGGCTGTTACATAAGCGCTGATATTGGGGAGATTGGCGCTCTGCAAAGAATCCAGAAACACCAGAAAACTTAAGATTTTATCGTATGCAGCCCGTTCTGCCTGAGAAAGTTTCGGATAGTCTTTTACATCCTGGGACAAATTGATCTCTTCCGGTATCCAGAAATTATTCATCGCCTGCCGATACCAGTCGCTGACCCATGTGTATTTTAAATTGTTAAAATCATTTAAATTGGTAGTATTCCCTCCAATCATCCGACGCTCCATAAGTTCTGTATCGCCGTTAGGATTAAATAAAGGTTTTTTTACAAGTGTTTCCATCTGGATAGTCTCCTTCTATCATCGGTCTTTTTTAAGAGGAACAACTCTCGCACTCTTCCACTTCCAGGGATTTGCTGCGGATGTAATAAATCGTTTTTACTCCCTGTTCCCATGCCTGAAGATATAATTCCAGCACCTGGCGCAGGGTGTATTCATTGGTAATATACAAATTCATGCTCTGGGCCTGGTCAATGTGGCGCTGTCTGATGCCGCAGGCTTTCACGCTCCAGCTCTGGTCTAAAAGATGAGCGTTTTTGTAATACCAGAAAGTCTTTGCAGACAAATCCGGCGCTACTCTGGGCAGCATGCCGCCCCTCTTTTCTTCCAGGAAAAACTTATTCATAACCGGATCAATCCCTGCGGTTGTGCCGGCCACAATGCTGGTACTGCTGGTAGGCGCTACTGCCAGCAGGTACGCGTTTCTCATTCCCTGCTGATGAACCCTTTCTTTCAATTTCTCCCACTTGGGACTGTCATAACCTCTCTTTTCAAAATAAGAGCCATTGTCCCAGTCGCTTCCCTTAAAATGGCTGTAAGAGCCTTTTTCCTCTGCCAGACGGCAGCTTGCCGAAATCGCGGCGTAATTAATGGTCTCAAACACTTTGTCTACAAAGGTTAAATGTTCCTCGCTCTCCCAGCGAATCTGGCGCTTTGCCAGCATATGATGATAGCCGCTTACGCCCAGGCCAATGCTTCTGTAACAGCGGTTGGTGATTTTCGCATAGGGAATGGGATAAAAGTTTAAATCAATTACATTGTCCAATGCACGAACCGCTGTGGCAACCACATCTTCCATCACTTTCTCATCTTCGACCGGAAGATTTCCCAGAGAAAGACTGGCCAGATTGCACACTACAAAATCTCCCGGCCTGGTGGTAGTCACAACAACCGTATCTCCCTCTTTTGTCTGAATCTCCGTACTCACCGTCTCAATCGGAGCCATGTTCTGGGCAATCTCGGTACAGAGGTTTGAACAGTAAATCATCCCGCAGTGGCTGTTGGGATTAGCCCGGTTTACCGCATCCCGGTTAAAGGTAAACGGAGTTCCGGTCTCCACTGCACTTTTTAAAACCAAACGGACAATCTCTTTGACTGTCACTCTTCTCTTAGTAATGCGGGGATCGTCTACGCAGCTTAAATAGCGGCGCTCCCATTCTTCTCCCCAGTAATCTTCCAGAGCATATCCTTTTACGGTGAGAATTTCATGGGGACACATAAGATACCAGGCTGCATCCAGATCTGTACGGGCCAGTTTCCAGAATAAATCCGGCCAGCACACTGCCGGGAAAATATCATGGGCTTTCATGCGGTCATCCCCATTATTGGTCCGAAGCTGCAAAAATTCCGGCAGATCCTTGTGCCATGCGTCCAGATACACTGCCGCCGCGCCCTGGCGCACTCCTAACTGGTCTACCGCCACTGCCGTATCATTAACCAGTTTAATCCAGCGAATTACTCCTCCGGCCGCGCCTTCAAACCCCCGGATACTGCTGCCGGTCGCACGCACCTTTCCGAAATACATTCCCATTCCTCCGCCAAATTTGCTTACCTTTGCAAAATTGTCAATGCTGCGGTAAATTCCCTCCAGACTGTCCGGAACCATATCAATAAAACAGCTGGATAATTGGTGATACGGCTTTCTCGCATTGGAAAGAGTCGGGGTCGCCATGGTCACCTGAAGAAGGCTGAGCATATCGTAAAATTTCCGGACCCACTTCATCCGGTCTGTTGTCTCATTCATAGCCAGATGAAGGGCAATACCAAGAAACATCTCCTGGGGCGTCTCTAAGGGCTCGTGCCTGCGTGTCTGTATTACATAGCGTTTTAAAAGGAGATCCAGACCGGACCAGGTAAATTTCTGATCCCTGCTGTCATCTATAAAAGAGGCGGCCAGTTCCAGTTCCTGCCTGGAATAAGCTGTAAGTATGTAATCCCCATACAAACGCTCCTTTGTCAGGTATTGGAGTTTTTCATAAAAACTGTGAATATTCAGTCGCTCCAAATCCATTGCCAGCTGTCTGCGAAATCCATAATTTAAAAAACGGGCCGCGATCTTTTCCCAATCCGGGGATTCCGGGCTGGTCAGCTCAATGGCCGCCTTTGTCAAAGCAGCAATCCTCTCTTCTGTCACCATACCGGGTTTTACAAAACCGGAAAACTGGGAAGCCAGGGTACTGATAGGATAAAGTACAGGATCAAACTCTTTCTGGATCTCTATCAGACAGTCTTCCATCCCCTCGTCCTCAAATTGACAGGCAATATCCGCTCTGGCCAGGCGCAGTTCTGTCCGCTTCTGACGGTAGAGAATATAGCTTTTGGCCGCATCATAATGCCCTTTTGCCATTAAGACTCTCTCTACCTGATCCTGTATCTCTTCTACGGAAGCTTCCGGGCCGTCAAATCCGCTTTCCACCGCAAGAAGCAAATCTGCCAGCGTAGCTTCATCCGGTGTTTCCCCTACACTGGCAAAGGATTTGCTGATTGCTGCCGTAATCTTTTTGGGCGTATAATTTTCTAATATGCCGCTTCGTTTTCTAATCTGCATAGCCACCTCCACATATTGCGCTTAGACTCAATATGATATACTATATTTCGTATTTTTTCAAGATGGTATGGAGATCTTTTTTGTATCTGCCCCTTTTTATTTTTTTACAAACCGGTTCATGAAAAAGTCTGTAAATTGTTCCAGTTCTTCCTTCTGCGATACATACACGTATAACTTCTCATCCTCCAGCCACTCATAGGCATTAATTCCTATATATCCCTTTTTATCTGGATAAATAATAAATGCTTCTGTAGGATATTTATTCCGATATGCTTTTAAAATCTCACTTTTCCGATAATAAACCGCCTCGCCGCACGCAGAAAGATCCGGGACTGTCGGAACCATTACCACTGTAGGTTCTGTTTCCTTCCATCCCACAAGTAAATTTCCGATTTTCGTTTTGCTGCCATGGACAAATCCATAATTAAACCGGCTCACATCTTCCGTATAGCCGAAAATAAGCTGGTAATCCTCTCCATGTTCCACCTTCTGGTTAAACAGCGCCCGCATCTTTATCCGATTGACGTTGCTCTTTTCCATGTCTACCTCAGGTCCCTTAAAAATTTTGCTGAAAAATCCCATAATCATTTCCTCCTGCTTATTTTATATAAAGACATTTTTATTTTTTTGTCTTTATTTTGTTTAAAAAGAAATCCGTCCGGACCAGACATTAAAATCACAAGACGGATTTCTGTTTCGTACATGTTACAACGGTTTAACTGTTTCGTACAGTACCTTTCTCTAAAGATTCCAATACATCAATGATTGCTTCTATCTGAACATCGACTGTATCATCTGCGGCTTCCGGAACAAACAGCGGAAGGGTATCCGGGATGGCTCTTCTGACAATCAGCACTGTCAGACACAGATTAATAAACAGGCTGACCCTTTTTCTGTCTGCCTTTATGCCAAATATCTCTAAAATCCGGCTGAACAGAAATGCCTGTTTTTCTCGAAATATGCGGCAGCTCTCTTTGGACATACGCTTAAAAATCTGCTGCTGCTCTTCTATGGTTAAAACAGCAATTCCATTTTCTTCTCCGTAACAGCAGGAATAGAGAAACTTCCTCACGCCCTCTCTCCAGCTTAACTTTTCATCCTCCATAAGACTTTTGGCATACGAAAGGATTTTGGGCTGCTGAAAGTAAAGAGTTTCTACAACAAAGTCTTCCTTTGTCGGAAAAAATGTGTAGAAGAATGTCCGCGAAATGCCAACCTGTTTATAAATCTGCTCAACCGTTGTATGCTGAATCCCCTGTTTTGCCATCAGCCTCAGTCCAGTCTCAACCAGCTGCGTCCGAATCTGCTCCCGTTCTTTTTCTGAATACGATACCCTTGGCATTCTCTTGTCTCCAAAACCGTCTATCTGCGTTTTTCTTTATTGCGGTACTTAAAGTTCGGGATAACGTCTCCCCAGTTCTCAATGCCGATAATCTCTTTGGCAAAGTCTGTTACTTCCAGAGTTTCATTTACCTTGTCAATATAGCGGTATACTTCCCAGATCTTTTTCTGTCCGGTAGGCACAACCCGATTGCCGGCCTTCATATCGCAGGTCCACAGTCCAAATGCACAGGAAAGTTCTGCCTCTGATATGGCGTCTACCTGACGGCTCATGATAAACGCATCAATGTAGGGATTGCTGTCTGCAATATAATACGCATAGGCAAATGCGGCTGCCTGCAGATCTTCACAGTCGCCTCTGGTCGCGCTCTTAGAAGTAAATCCCTGTTCAGATAAAATAATGGGACGGACCTCTCCCTTGCTGTCCAACAGATGGCTCTGACTGAAATAATTGGTCAAAAGTTCCAGGTTGGCAAAATTGATAATCGGAGAATTGTAATCCCAGGTAATCAGTCCGGTCTGACTGTCGTCCCAGAACTCAGGCTCTGTCAGAGGAACAGAATAGGGATGGTATGCAAGTCCCCAATCCATCTGTCCCTTTGCCGTCACCAGATTATTGAACGTATCCACTACTTCTTTTCCGCCGTACTTGGTCGTTCCGTTGATCTCATTGTTCCAGTTGTAGTCCAGAGAAAAATATACCCGGTCATTGGCATTGGTGCTCTTGATGGCTGTATAGAATACCCTAAACGCCCTCTCAAACTCAGTCATATACGTGGTCACATCCATAGGACCGATATAATTCCACTGCTGATTGTTGATTTCATTGCCGATAATCCAGTTGGAAATCTTTCCATGAGTGCCGTCGTAACGCTCTGCCAGGAAAGAAGCCATTGCCTTAATATCCTCATATCCGGCTTCGGTTGCAGCATTAAACATATAGTAATTTGCAGACGCATTTTTCTTGGTTCCCGGATGAATCAAATCAGGCGTCGTATCATTCCAGCTATTTAAAATGACTGCTGTAACAGAAATCCCCTTTGCCGAAAAATCAAAAATTGTCTTATCGTAAATATCAAAAAATTCCTTACTGAAATGGTAGGTTTTCCCTTCATACTCATAATCAATGCCAGTACCTAACATGGCCTGAAACGGAATGTTGACAATGGTGTGCTTTACTCCCAGAGCAAAGGCGTCGTTAAGCATATCGTGCTCAATCAGCAGACCCTTTTTGCTTAAAGGCTCGTGAAACGGCTTCTGGTTTTTGGCAATCTTTTCCGGATTGGTAATATAATGGGGCTGGCTGACTGCCACATAATTGGAGCCGTCCCATACCGTTACCACAAACTTGGAGTACAGACGGCTGTCTGCCGTACCTGCATTTAACGGAAACGTAAAGGTCACTTCATTTGCCTTGTCCACAGCCTGTACATATCCCCTGGTTCGCACAGAGTCCTCATAAGGCTTTAATTCTTTCAGATAAAAATGATTATCTGCCCCTGAAATCGCTCCTGTATTGACTGCAGTAACCCTGACATTTCCATCATCTGTAATCTCACACGAGGTAATCTGAACATTCTCTGTAGCCTGACCGCCTTCTGTATCCGCATAGGAAACGCCTGCATGAAACAGACACAAAACGGCTGCCAAAAAGATCCAGACTGCTGTTTTCACCCTCGCTATCATTTTTGTTGTCAAAACTTTGCCTCCTTATTTCCTCTTATTCCGGGCATTTTAGTCTGCCCGCTGAATTGTTACAGTTTATTATACTGTCTGAACAGGAAAAAGAAAAGTTTCTATCCTCTTACATTGTCTTACAATTTCCTTAACTGGAGTAGCCGTTGTCTGTCCGCTGGAAACCAGAATACGGTTCGGAGAAATCTAACCAGATACATATAAAAATTAACTGACGTAACAGTTCAGCCATGCGAAGATTCAGGCAGAAAAAAAGCGTTGAAAGCTCGTTTTCATAAGAGTTTTTCTGTCTGAATCTTCATAGGGCGGACGCCAGACGCTTCTTGTCCGCTGCAGGCGGGCAAGAAGATGCATGGCTGAACTGTCACCATTGATGGCCTGAACTGATACAAAATCGTTGAAATTTTCTTCTTTTTGTGGTATAATGTTTTCACTTGGCGAGGTCCTGTCGAGTTTAGTTGGTATGATATAATATTTTACGGGGCATTGGCGCAGCTGGGAGCGCGTTTGAATGGCATTCAAAAGGTCGTGGGTTCGAATCCCATATGCTCCATGTTTTACAGGTCAGAAACTCCGAGTCCGTTTTCTTTTGGAATCCGGCCCGGAGTTTTTCTTTTGTTTCCTTTATTTCTTCAAACTCTGGAGATACTGCATTAAAATTCCCTGTTTCATGCCATCCCGAATTTTTTGCTTTACCTCTTCTTCATGTTCCGGGGGACAGAATGCCTTCACTCTGGCCCAGAGCATCTCATTGGTGAAACGCCTGTCATACGTATACGGCACTGTATCGCAGGTTCTCTGATACCACTTCATTAATTCTATCTGCATAGCTGTAATCTTTTCTTTATAAGAAGGGTCACAAATCCGGTTGTGCATTTCCAAGGGATCTTCTTCCAAATCATAAAACTCATCTTCCCCGGTTATCCGGCTGATATATTTATACCTCTCATCCCGGATCATCGTTCCCTTGGCATGGGCATTTCCGTCTGCCTGGGCTTTCATCTTTGGCCAGTAGACAAAATCTTCTGGCGGACCGGATGGACCGGATGTGTGAAATTCATCACAGTGGATTTCCTCTGACAGCCGTCCCCCTTCGCAGAATACATAAGAACGGTTCTTTTCTGTCTGTCCCTCCAGAACTGGCCGCAGGCTTTTTCCAAAATGTGTCCGGTTGGGTTCTGCGCCTGCATAGTCTATGGCTGTGGCATAAAAGTCTATCAGTTCTGTCAGTGCGCCTTTTATGCCCAGGGCATGAGGTGAGGCATCCTTTGGCGCTTTCACTAACAGCGGCACTCTGGTCAGGCAATCTTCAAACGTATTCTGTGCCTTTTCCGTCAGGCTGTAATCTCCGGCAAAATCTCCATGATCGCTGAAAAAGAAAATCAGACAGTCATCATACATTCCTTTGTCCTTTAATGCCTGACATAAGCGGCGAAATTGTTCATCTATTTTGGAGCACATTCCAAGGTAAGTGGCCCGAAGTTCATCCCAGTCTTTTTCTGTATACTCTCCCATATCCTGATACTGGCGAATCAGTTCCAGCATCCTGGCCTTGTTCGTACACTGTTCATAACGGATTCTTTTTGGAAGCTTTTCTCTGTCAATGGCTGAAAAATACGGTTCTTCCACCTGATACGGCACATGGGGATAATTCAGCCCCAAAAACATACATAACGGCTTTTCTCCCTCATATTCCTGAATTTTCTGAATCGCCCCGTCCACATCTTCATCATCACTGTTCCTATTGCGCCCGTTTTCATCAAGTCCCAGTTGTCCTTCAAAATGAGAGTAGCGGTCTTTTCCCAAATGATCAACCGGATGGATGGGGCCAGGCGCCTTCTCCACATTGCCTCCATAAAAAATCTCATCTGCATTGCTTTCTGCCCAGCCCTCTATCTGTCCGGCAAACAAATCATTTCTGGCATTCATCCACACAAAATATCCTGCCTGCCGCAGTTCGGAAAACAGATTGCTCTCTCCCGGATGAAGAAGATAACTCATGGTTCTATGTCCATGGACATGGGGGTACAGCCCTGTGAAAAAGCTGCACCGGCTGGGAACGCAGACTGTATTCTGACAAAAGGCATGGGAAAAAGATACGCCTTCTTTTTCTGCAAATTCATCTAAAAACGGAGTCACTGCCGCAGAATTTCCCATATGTCCCATGGTATCCCAGCGCATCTCATCCGGATTAAAAATAATAATATGAGGCTGTTTTCTCAATTTGCTCCCTCCTGTTTTTTAAAATCTGGTATCCCAGGTACCGCACCATACGGATTCCTCATACTGGCCTTCAAACGGTTCCAGACCTGCGATTTTTTTAATGGTTTCTTCAATGGTATCCGGGCGGTTGTTGTAGGCATTGATAAATGCCGGAACTCTGGACACATCAATCAGATGATTCGTATAATTAAATGAAGTAAATACTGTTGGAATGTCGTGGATATACCAGGGATAACAGCTGGACATGGGGTCCGGCCACATAAGCCGCACTGAATTGGTTTGGGCAAATCCGCTGATGTCCGCAAAAATCATAATGGCGTCATATTTGTCTTTTAACGCTTTTACAGAACCTTTATTCATAGACGATTCCATTAACTCCGGTTCATAGCCATATTTTTGCAAAGCATCCAGAATATATCCTGTCGTGGCATCGCTTCCTCCCGACTGAACTCCCTGACCATAAATACTTTTTTGATTCCCTACATTTCCGGAAAATACAAACACTCCAACCTTTTTATACTGAGAAGGTGACAACGGGATCTGGCCTTTTGTATTTTTAACCAGCGTAACTGCCTTTTTTCCTGCTCTTTTTGCAATTTCCTGATGCTCTTTGCAGCCAATGACCTGCAGGGCTTCTTTTCCCGGATGAAACCGGTGACTCTCTTTCTTTTTATGAAGTCCCACTGCCGCTTTACATGCCAGAATCCGTTCCAGAGCATCCTGAAGCCGCTCTAGCGTTATGACACCGGATTCAATACCTTCCTTCATAGCCTGGTAATCTTCTTCCATATCATTGATTCCCAGAATCATATCGCATCCGCAGGCAATGGACCAGGGGACTGCTTGTAACCGGCTCATCCCATAATATCCCATCATCTTGGTCTGATCGGTTACGGCCAGGCCGTTAAATCCCAGTTGTTTCCGCAAAAGGCCATCCACCAGTTCCTTTGATGTACAGGCCGGCTGCATATCCTGATCCCTTAAACCCGGATTTAACTTTCTCTGATATGCCGGCATGGTAAAATGAGCTACCATAATACTTAACACGCCGTTTTGGATGGCATTGCGGTAAATCTTTCCAAAGGTTTCATCCCATTCTTCACAGGACAGGCCATTATTTCCGACAGCCAGATGCTGATCCCGTTCTTCCCATCCGTCTCCCGGAAAATGTTTCAGACAGGGAACTACCCCGTATTCCCTGCAGCCTTTATTATACGCTTCTACGCACTCGCTGACAAAATCCGGATCTCCTCCATACGCTCTGGTATTGATCAGGCTGTTTCTCCAGTTCAGCAGGATGTCGCCTACCGGCCCAAAGGACCAGTTATACCCTACTGCCGCCGTCTCTCTTGCACTGATCCGGCCTACTTCATAAGCATACCCCGGATCTCTGAGCGCCCGCACCTGTGCTCCCGACGCCACAAGAGTGCCTCCTTTTAAAGCGCCGTTTGGTCCGGATTCACAGTTTCCGGCATAGAGATAGGGGATTTTTGCGTGCTCCTGCAGATCTGCCATAATCTCCTGAGCCGTTTCATTGCCAAACAAAGCTGCCCTGAAGGGAATTCCTCCGATAGGATATTTTTCTAAAAATTCAGTCAGTTCTTCCCTGCTCATTCCCATTAAAGGATCTGCAAACAGCTGGCAGATTTTTTCATGCTGACTCATCCCTCTGATGGTGTCTTTTACCCAGGAAACGCCTTCCTCATCCAGATAAAATGGATTTCCACACAAATCAACCATATTAACCTCCTCCTTGGCCGGCAAATGCCCGTTTCAGTTGCTTTATTTAATTTAATTAATTTAAAATATAGTAGATTTTTTGAGGTTTGTCTACTGATTTTTTATGACTGTTTTTCTGTGTACAGGCACAAAGCACAAGGTTTTTCTATACCATACAATATAACGTCTAATAAAAGAGAGGTTTTTCTATGGCTGAGTCTATTTATACGGCTATGGCAGTTGGGGATGGGTATCCCGTACCGCCTCTGCCAAATCCCGGTGAAGGCGGTCCCATTCCAGACTTTGATTTTCCTCCTGATACCGCTCCGGATAATGGAGGAACGCCGGTAGTTCCTTTGCCGAACCCAGGTGAAGGCGGTCCTCTGCCCTCATTTCCGGAAAATAACGGGAATACTCCCATGATCCCCCTGCCAAACCCGGGCGAAGGCGGTCCTGTCTCCGGCGGCAATAACAACGGCGGGATTTTGGGTTCCATCATCACTGTGATTCCCCGCCCCATTATTCCATGTTATTTCTGTAATTCCACCCAGTTCGGCACAGTCCGGTTTTTAAATGCAGCCTCTGGCTACAATCCATTTTTAATCTATATCGGAAATCAACTGGTGGTCAATTCCCTGGGAAATTCCGAGATCAGCCAGTACGGCAGAGTCTCTGCGGGAAGACAGACCATTACAGTTTCCGGGCAAAACGGGTATGTGTACATCCAGAAATCTATTACGGTCCGCTCCGGTCAGGCCATGACGGTTGCCATCTTTAATACGGTAAACGGCCTGGATTTAATGGAGATCACAGATAATGTCTGTCAGGCCGGAGCCGGCAGCGGCTGCTTCAGAGCCTGCAATTTGTCTGTCACCAATCAGAGTCTCAACGTTTCTTTAAACCGCAATTACGTCACCTTCCAGGGATTAAGCTACAAACAGATCACCGGAGCCGTCTATCTGCCCATGGGTTCCTATCTGGTTCAGGTATTTAACAACCCGTCCTTTACCGGCAATTCTCTGGTATCTTCTTCTCTGTATGTGCGTCCGGGCACTTCTTATACGCTTTATATCTTTAACTGGAATTCTTCCAGGGACGCAATCCGCACTCTAGTGGTGGAGGATCGGCAGGCATAATATAGAAACAGGAGAGTTTATAACTTTTGCAAGTTGTAAACTCCCCCTTTAAAACTTCTATTCTGCAAAAATAGTTTCTACTACAGAAAGCATAAATGGAATCCATTGATTATTTTCAGCATCGTAATATTTTGTATCCGCATTGACAGCAAATGGAATTTTTGCAGATGTCAGTGCGGATGTCATATAAGAAGCAAACTCCGCCTGCTCTTCAACTGTATATGTATTTCCCTTGTTGTAATTGCCAGGCATCCAGGCTCCCACCCAGGTGGGAATCCCCGTCTGCCTCTGCCATTCCAATGCCGCTGCGATTTTATCTGTAATCAACTTCTTTTCTGCATCCGTCCCGGTTGTCCACTTTTTCTTTTCATTGGTTTTATCTGGTCCCGCCGCATAAAAATGCCATTCTGCCATCAAATATCCATTATGTGCGGATGGAATTTTCAACTCATGCAGATAGTATGGATCTGAACGCAGTCTTGGGGAAATCATAATTATACGATCCGGATTAGACTGCCTGATTGCAGATACAGTCTGCTCATAAAGCTCATTCAACACTTCCGGCATTTTATTAACAGCATCTGAAGATTCTATCATTAAATCAAACGACAGCAGATGGGAATAATCTTTGTAATGCTCTGCCATGGTTTTCCACCACTGTACAACGTGATCCATTGTCTGCTGACAAGGATTTTCCTTAAATTCATGTGCCTGATATGCAAGAACCGGAATAATTCCGTTATCCAGACAGTCTTTTATCTGCTGATCCAGATTTTCCAGCAATTCCTGGGTAATATCATCTTTTACCCGAATGCGGACATGACTGACTCCCTTCTCTTTAAAATCTTTTACCATCTGCTGATTATAGGTATCCGTCTGCTTTGAAAATTCCGACCAGGTAACATCCAGCCCCTTCCCCAGCAATGACTGGTAGAACCATGGTGATACCGCCTGATCCCTTTCTTTTCCCAGATTCTCAATCCAGCCTCCGTCACTCCCAACTACATATCCGTCGGGTGTCATGGTATTGCTTGCCATATATCCATTTGATTTAAAATAATACCATTCTCCATTTATTTGTCTCCATCCTTCCTGAGCATATGTTCCATCATCCATTTCATATTTCCAGTTATCTCCGTCCTGCTTCCATTCTCCGGCATAAGCCGAAAAAGCCGCGCTCAACTGCATTCCAGCAATCAATATTCCTAATAACCATTTTTTCATGCTATTTCCTCTCTTCTTTATTTTTGCAAAGTCATTGTAGCATTTTTCATACTGGCCATTCAAGGTGATTTATGTGGCAAAAATGTGGCAGATGTTTACGATTTTATCCTTCCATGTTATGATAGTTTTACAGCTGCTCAGACTTTTTGGAGGAAAACATGGAAAAACTAATTTATATTGCAGATGATGAAGCCAATATTCGCCTTATGATGAAAACATTTCTTGAAAGCGAGGGCTTTTTAGTAAAGACCTTTGAAGATGGTGCTGGTATCCGACAGGCTGTCCTTGAACAAAAACCGGATATGATTATTCTGGATATCATGATGCCTGGAGAAGACGGCTTAAGTCTATGTACTTTTTTTCGTAAAGAAAGCAACATCCCTATTATCATTGTATCCGCCAAAGACAGCCCGTTAGACAAAGTAACTGGTATTACGCTGGGGAGTGATGATTACATTATCAAACCCTTTCTTCCCCTGGAATTTATCACTCGTGTAAAGGCATTATTCCGCAGGGTTCAGCTTTCTTCCGAGGATTCTCCTTCTCATGAAACAGAAAATCTGTATCAGTGCGGAAATCTTTCTTTGTATGTAAAAGAGCGGCGCATTCTGGCCGGAGAAAAAATTTTTCCGGCAACTCCCACAGAATTTGATTTTCTGCTGTATTTAATTAAACGCAAGGAAACTGCCGTATCAAAAATTGAACTTCTGGAACATGTGTGGCAGTGCCATTATTCCAAAGAGGAACAGAGAATGCCGGATGATCTTATGAAACGCCTCAGGAAAAAACTAAATGCCTATGAATCTTCTGCACGTATTGAAACCGTATGGGGATATGGATATCGAATCACAGAAAGGAATGGCTGAAAAATATGATAGGAAAACACATTCACACCCGAATTTTCCTTTTGGTTTTGCTGGTTATTCTTTTTCTTACACTGGGAACTGGCCTGACTTTTTCTGTTTCTTCAAATTGGTATGTCCGGTATGCATCAGAACGCGATGCTTCTGCTATTATTGATATTGTAAAAAATAATTCCACAGATATGAAAGACTATTCCCCTGAAAAGGCCCGCGCCTATTCCAAAGCACTTTTGCAAAATGTAAAAGAAACAATTAAGACAGAAGCATTCAATGGAAAACTCCTTATTTTTAATTCTAAATACGACCTTGTTTATCCTGAAACATTCCAGAACAGCGAAATATCCGATCTGCTGACATCCGCCTGTTCTTCTATTATAAAACAGGAATCCGGTGAAAACATCCACAGCAGGATTGTACAGGCCGACAACCAGAAATGGTATCTCAAATTTTTCACTTTAAACACCGATTATTCCGTACGGGCAAAGTATTTTATAGCTGCAGTCCCCATTCCTGATATGTCCGCATTTTGGAATTACACCCAAAAATGGTTCTGGATTGTTCTGCTGACAGCTTCAGGTATTTCAGCAGTTCTTGTCTGGCTGATTTCAAGAAGCATTTCCATGCCTTTACAAAAACTGTGCAGACAGATTCAGATGTTAGGAGACGGACATCAGGCGTCTATTAATGAAAATTTTTCATTATCTGAACTGCAGTCATTAAAACTTTCTTATAATCAAATGGAACAGCGTATCCGAAAAAGCGAAGAAGAAAAAAACAATTTTTTTCAAAATGTGTCTCATGACCTGAAAACACCTTTAGCATCCATAACCGGCTATGCTCAGGGCATTTCCTGTGGTGTCATTACAGATCATAAAAAAGCAGCTGAAATTATTCTCTCTGAAAGCCTGCGGATGACTTCCCTGATAGAAAGTATCCTGTCTTTAACAAAAATGGATAATCAAAATCTGCACCTGCATCTTACAGATGTCGATCTGGTTGAATTTACAGATGAATGTATGGAGTCTATGCAGGGAATCGACATGAATTGTTCTCTTATACTAAAAACTGATCCGGACACTCTCTGTATTGAGACCGATCCGGATTTGTTGAATCGAATTTTTCAAAATCTGCTCTCTAATTCCATACGTTATGCCAATACGGAAATCGTAGTATATATCAAACAGCAGGATCATATGGCTGTGATTATTATCGAAGATGACGGGCCTGGATTCGACAGTGCAGATCTCCCCCATGTTTTTGAACGTTTTTACAAGGGAAAGGGCGGAAAAACAGGGATCGGACTTTCCTTTGTATGGTCTGCCATCCACTATCTTGGAGGAACAATAGAAATTGGAAACCAATCCTATCCTGATACAGGTGCTTACTATCGCCTGTGTCTTCCCAAAAAAATTCATATCAGTCAAAAATAGGGGTGCTTACTTGCACCCCTTGTTTTACAGACTATCTCGCCTCATATAAATCTTTTGTATAGTTCTCCATCGGATCCCAGTTCTTAAACTCAAAGTCTTCTGCGCTTACGTCTGCGCCTGCTGCCTTTGCGGCATCAATCGCGCGCATCCACTCCTCCTGGGTCTTTTCTGATAAAGCCTGAAGTTCTGCTTTGTAATCAATATTCTGAGCCAGCACGCCCTGTGCAATCTCGCCTAAGTTTGGAGAAATCGCTGCAGCCTGTGCATACACAGCAGCTGTATCCGGGTTTGCCACGATTGGATCAGGAGCCAGAGCTGCCTGCTCATTGTTGATCTGGTAATACTCTAACATAGCCGGATCGGTCATATACTCTTTGTTTACAGAATCAATAACAGAAACAAATCCGCCGTCTTCTACCAGACCTGCCTGATAGTCTTCTGAATACAGAGCCATTAAATATTTAGCTGCTGCTTCCGGATGTTCACACTGAGAAGAAATTCCCATCCATGGCTGAGCGCCGATGTAAGGAAGCTTGCCCTTCATGCCATCGTCCGGAACCGGAAGAGCCATTACGCCAAAGTCCAAATCCGGATTTTCCTGACGCCAGGTGGAAATGCACCATGCGCCCTGAATAATAAATGCAGCCTGATTCTGTGCAAACAGCGCTCTTGCCTCAGGAGCTTTCATAGATACAGAGTTTGGATGGAAGCATCCTTCTTTTACCAGAGTATCATAAAACTCAAACGCATTCTGCATAGCCTGAGTATTCATGGTATTCTGTCCGTCTACCAGAATCATCTGAGAAATATCGCTGCACTTTGCTCCGTCTAAGCTGGCCAGGGAGCGAATGGCAAGTTCCAGACGGTTTGCCTGTGCACCGCTGTCAATGATTCCAAAATATTTGCCCTTTCCAGCTTCTGTTACCTGCTTGCAGACATCAATAAACTCGCTCCAGGTCTTTGGAAGATTCTCAACGTCCACGCCTGCCTCAGTAAGTACCGTCTTGTTATAGAACATTAATGTATTGATAATGTTTGCGGACTCCGGCAGAACGTATACTTTGCCGTCCATATTGGTGATGCCTTCGTTTAAAGCGCCTTCTGCAAAGGAATTTAAAAATTCTTCCGGCACATAATCATTTAATGGTACAAACCAGTTTTCAGCTAATACAGTGCTAAGCTTCATTCCAGACGGAATCGGGAATAAATCCGGTGCATTTCCTGCCTTAATCGCAGAAATAACCGTTTCCTTAAACTGATCTGCTGTCAATACCGTATACTCAATGGTAATGTTGGGGTTTTCTTCCATAAATTTCTTATGGAATTCCTCTCTTCTTGCTTTGGTGCTGTCGCTCCAGTCGATTACCTGCAATGTAATCTGCTCGTCAGAACCTGCCGTCTCACTTTCTGCTGCAGCCGCAGTAGAAGCAGCTGCAGAAGTCTCTGCCTTGGTTGTCGCAGCAGCAGTATCATTTTCAGTTGTCACATTGACTCCGCATCCGCATACAGTTCCCATCATGGCAACTGCCAAAGCAGCAGCGAACAGTCCTTTTCTCTTTCTCATGTTCATCCTCCTTTGGAAATTAAAATAACATCAACTCTTTACCGCGCCTGCAATACCATCTACGAAATATTTCTGCAGGACAACGAAAATAAAGATCACAGGCAGTATGGCAATGCTGGCTCCCGCTGCAATACCGGTCCAGTCTACCACATTTTCCCCTCTCAAAGCATACAGGCCCACAGCCAGTGTTCTGAGGGAAGGATTGTTTAATGTAATAATCAGAGGCAGCAAAAAGGAATTCCAGGTCCAGATAAACTGCATAATTACTACTGTCACCATAATCGGCTTTGCCAGGGGAAACATGACTCTCCCATAGGTCTGTACAAAGTTGGCACCGTCTATGGTAGCTGCTTCCTCCATCTCTTTTGGAAGAGAAGCGTAAAAGCTGGAAAACAGCATCAGGAAAATCACATGGCCGCCGCCGGACTCTGCCAGAATCAATCCCAGCAGGTTTTGAGACAGGCCCATGTTTTTTAACAGTTCATAGATTGGGATGACTGTAAATACCAGCGGAATGGTAATACTTGCCACAAATATTTTCATCATCAGGCTTTTTCCCACAAAACTGTATCTGCCCAGAACATATCCGGCCAGGGATGTGCTAAGCAGAACGATTAACACTACAGATACGGTAACAATAATGGAGTTTTTAAAGTATACTCCAAAATTCGCATTGTTCCATGCCCGGACGAAATTATCCATGCGGAAGGATTCCGGAATCAGGTTCAATCCGCTTGCGAAAAATTCATTCTGAGTCTTGAAAGACGCGGAAACCATCCACAAAAACGGATAGATCCACAGGAATGCTATTACGGCAAGGACCACATACAGAAGAACTTTTCCGATTTTTTTAAATACTGATGTTTTTCCCATAGTTCCTCCTAAACTGATCTCTTTTTCTGGAAATGCTGTTTTGCTGAATTTCCGATGATTCCAATACAGACCACCAGCGCTCCAAACATCATAGCCGCTGCACTGGCATATCCCAGTCTTGGCATACCGGAAGAATTGGCGTAAGCCGTCCGATATACAAAGGTTGCAGCCACATCAGTTGCATAGAACGGACCTCCGTTTGTCATGGTCTGGATCAGGTCAAATACTTTCAGAGAACTGATGGTGCATAAAACCGCAATCACACCGCCAATCGGAAGAATCAGCGGGAACACCACATAGCGGAAGGTCTGCCACTTGTTGGCTCCGTCTATGGTCGCCGCCTCATATACATCCTGAGAAACACTCTGAAGAGCAGCCAGCCAGTAAATCATATAGGTTCCCGCATCTTTCCAGACACCGATCAGCACGACTACCGGAAGCGCGGTCTGGGCATTTCCAAGCCAGTTGGGTCCTCTTATTCCGAAAATTGCCAGAAACTGGTTGATGGACCCTGTACCGCCGAAAATAAACATCATAATAATTCCTACAATCGAAGCGGTGGTAATAACCGGAAGGAAAAATACGGTTCTGAAAAAGGCAGCCCCTTTTTTAATAATGCTGTTGAATATGTACGCCAGGGCAAGGGATAAAGTGAGCTGAATGGGCACTGCCATAATCATGTACTTGAAACTGTTGAATACGGCATTGAAAAAGTATTTATCATGCAACAGCTCTTTAAAGTTATCCAATCCGATAAACAGCGCATTGGATGTCATTCCCGACCAGTCTAGTGTAGAGTAAAAAATACTGGATAAAATCGGATACCCCTGAAACAAAATGTATAAAATCAGCGTTGGCATCATAAATACCCAGCACCACAGATTAATACGCCGTTTCTTTCTTCGGAGCGCTGCCCCGGAAGGAACGGCAGATGATGGTTTACTCACAGTCTCATCCCTCTTTTCCGTTTAGTTAATTACAAAAAATAATCAATATTTCGATTTGCTCGATACGTTCATATTAGCATAAAGCCAGAGATTTTACAATATTTTTTTCATGCTAATCCAAAAATAGTTTATAATAGACAATTATATTTTTATTTTTTGTATATTTTGTACATATATTTCTTTTCTTCTTTTCTGCTATAATAATTATGTTTTATAATTAATTATTGTATCATAGATTTGGAGGAAATATGAAGATCAATATCGACTTTTCCCAGACAAATAGCCAGATTATTGACTTTTCTGCAAAAGAACTGGCCCGCTATCTCGGTGAAATGATGGCGGATTCATTAATTTCAATTAATAATCATTTTAATTTCCCAAATCCCGATTTGGCAATCTGCTTAAAGACCGCAGACTTATGCTGTGAATACGGTATGGAACCGGTGGACAATCCGGAACTTGACGATCAGTATGTGATTTCTGTTGCCGATAACCAGGGAGTGATTGCCGGCTCCAACCCCAGAAGCGTCCTGTTAGGAGTCTATCATTATTTAAGATCGTTAGGATGCCGCTTTCTGGCCCCCGGCTCCTCCTTTGAGTCGATTCCTTCTTTATATAAGAAAGAAGAACTGTTCTGTTCCTGCAAACGAACGGCGTCTCTCCGCCACAGAGGCGTCTGCATCGAAGGTGCCAATTCCCTGGAAAATATCCTGGATTTTGTAGACTGGCTTCCGAAACTGGGCTGCAACTGTTTCTTTCTCCAGTTTCAGATCCCTTATACCTTTATGGCCCGCTGGTATCATCACGAAATGAATCCTCTCCTTACTCCTGAAGAATTTTCTGCCAACCAGGCCCTTGCCTATACTGAGCAAATTACAAAAACAATGGATTTAAGAGGGATCATGCTCCACCAGGCCGGACATGGCTGGACGGTTGGAGCCATTGGCCAAAATTCCTGTGACTGGAAGCCCCTGAGCAAACCTTTGGATCCGGCAGAGACAAACAAGCTGGCTCTTCTAAATGGAAAACGGCAGCTTTTCCATGGCGTCCCCATGAATACCAATCTGTGCTATTCCAATCCGGAGGCCATAGACAGTTTCACCCGTCAGGTCACAGATTATATCGCAAAACACCCGTCTGTGGATTACCTTCACGTGTGGCTGGCAGATGAGCCAAACAATATCTGCGAATGCCCAAAATGCCAGAAGACAACTCCCAGCGATCAGTATGTAGAACTGTTAAACCATATAGATGAAGTCCTGACCCGCCTTCACTCACCTGTAAAGATTGTGTTTCTCCTGTACCAGGAATTACTCTGGCCCCCAAAACATGCCAGATTCCGCAATCCGGACCGTTTTCTTCTGATGTTCGCTCCTATCAGCCGGACATTTGACGCCTCCTACCAGGTAGAGGACTCTTCTCTGAATTCGGACTGTCTTCCGGCCCTTCCTCTGTATGAGAGAAACCACATTTGCCTTCCTACCAGTTTAGAGGAAAATCTGGCCCATTTAAAAGCATGGCAGAATATTTTTACCGGAGACAGCTTCATATATGATTACCCTCTTGGACGGGCACATTATGGAGATCTGGGATACGTTCATATTTCCCGCATTATCAGCGAGGATATTAAAAAAATCCATTCCATGGGCTTAAATGGCTATATCAGCTGTCAGGAACTGCGGTGCGGCCTGCCCAACTTTCTTCCCAATTATGTTATGGGATACACACTCTTTGATGAAACTGCTTCCTTTCAGGAATTAACCCGGGAATATTTTTCCGCTGCCTACGGCCAGGGCTGGGAAGAAGTCCTCTCCTATCTGACGGATCTTTCCAATCTGTGCAGTTGTGATTATTTCAATGGAAAAGGAGATCGGCTCAGTCCTTCTGCCGCCGGACATATGGAACTGCTTCTTAAGCGGGCCGCCGGTTTCGGGCAGGATTTGCCAGCCAGTACCCATACCGACAAACCGGAAAATTTATTCTGGAAACACCTTGATTACCACAGGGAATATAGTTTACAATTAGGAAAGGCTCTCCTTCTTTTAGCCAGAGGAGAAACAGATGCGGCGCAAACGGTCTGGCATGATTTTCAAAACTGGATCTGCAAAAATGAATCCTCATTCCAGTCCTGCCTGGACGTATACCGCGTATCAGAAGTGTCTACCAAATATACTGGATTTTTGCTGGAAGAGGCGCTTAAAAACACTTTGTAATACACTCTATGGAGGTCGCCATGTACCGCGGAAAGAAAAACCAGCCGTCTAACCGGGCGCGGATTCTGGAATGTATTTTCCGAAACGCCCCGGTTGCCCGGTCAGAAATTGCAGAAATGACGGAAATCACTCCGGCTGCAGTCACAACCATTGTGGCCGGACTCATGGCCGAACAGCTCGTTATAGAATCGGAAGATCTGGTGATTGATGAAGGTTCTACCGGCCGGCGGAAAGTTCCCATTGACATTAATCCCACTGCCTTTTACAGCATTGGAGCCGAATTTACACAAAAAGCTTTGGTTGTGTGTCTGACCGACTTAAAGGGAACCATTGTAAAAAGCATCATTGTCCCATACAGTGACCATCTTGCCCGCCACATTACCAGGGAAATTATTACGGGGATTGAAACCGTCATCGCCCTTTCGGGAATTTCCCCTGAGCAGATTATCGGAGCGGGCATTGCCGTTCCGGGCCATATGAATTCCGATTCAGATGATTTAATCACTAACCGGAAAACCTGGTCCCATTTTTCTGCAAAGGAACTGGAAGAGCACATTCCTCTTCCCATTGCCTATGAAAACAACGCCCGCTGCATGGCCCTTGCTCAGTATCTGTTTGAACCTTCCAACAGTCCGGACAGCTTTGCATTTTTTCACGTAGGGCTGGGAATGTTCTGCGCCAATATTGTGGACGGCGATCTTTTGCTGGGAAATAATTATATGGCGGGAGAAATCGGACATACCATTGTCAATGAAAACGGCAGACGGTGCGAATGCGGAAAATACGGCTGTCTCCAGACTTATGCCAGCGAAAACTGGCTGTTAAAAAACGCCAGACTGGTTTATGAAAATGCACCGGATACCCTGCTTTTCAATCTGGCAGCCGATGAAAAAGACATCTCTATTGAGACCATTGTAACCGCTTATTCTATGGGTGATCCGTTTATCAGCAAATACATCCGGGACGCATTAAAATATCTGGGCATTACTGCATCCAACATTGCCATTACCATGAATCCGGGGAAATTTTTCCTCCATGGACAATTTTTAGATGATGAGACGATACGAAATGAACTTTTAGATTATATTGACCGGCAGCTGCTCTTTATCGGCCGTACCTATACCAGCAATATTGAGATACTTCCCTACCGGCCTGAAGACGGCGCTGTAGGGGCCAGCGCCCTGGCAGTGCGAAAATTCTTTATCCGATAAACTGCTGCAATAAACTCATTCTTCTGATCGAATCCCCATTCTCTTGGAACTGGGAAACCAGATGGCAGGGGTAAATACCGCAAGACCTACTGTGGTCAAATCTTCCTCATTAATTACAATATGAGGAAGGTTTGATCGTATCAGAGTCGTATCCCCCGGCTCTAAGTGTACCCGTTCTGTCCCGATTATAACATCCAGTTTTCCGGATTCCACCATTATAATCTCTTCACTTGGATGAATCACCGGCCGCTCTCCGTCTCTGGAATGAGGTTCCAGTTCAAACCGGATGATCAGAGACTGAGGCACAAACTCAGCGGAGGGCATAGGCGTTAAAAGGTGATACCGGATCGTAGATCCCGGCTGTGACAAAGTGATCACCTCATTTTTTCTGGTAGTCAGACGGCTGTCTGTCTCCGTCCCACCCATAAAAAGATAAGTGGGCACATCCAGCGCCCCGCTTATTTTTCTCAGCGTTGACAGCGACGGATCTGTCAGATCCCGTTCTATCTGAGAAATATAGCCAATGGAAAGCCCTGTCTGTTCCGCCAGTTCTTTCAGCGTAATGCCTCTTGATTTCCGAATACTGCGTACCTGCTCTCCAAGCATAAGCATTGTCCCCCTGTAATCCCATCAAATTCACTGCAAAATACTTCGCCAAGTGAGAATATTATATCATACCTTTTTCCGGCCGTAAATGAACAATCTCTCTGTTGTCCGCAAAATTTTTATATATATAAAATCTTCTTTGTTGTATCTTCTGTCTTTTTTTATTTTTTCGTCTTTTTTCACATAATTTTATCTGATTTTTCATCATTTTTCCTATTTTTTGTTTTTATCTTTTCAAACGGTTGACTATAAATTTTATAAATAGTAAAATTATATTAAATTTTTTCTAACAGGAGGCCATTATGAAAATCACAGACGTAAAAATTGAAGTCATTCAAATCCCTATGAAAAAGCCATTCCGCATTGCATTTGCTGTTCAGGATCATTCTGTAAATGTGCTGGTTAAGGTCATGACCGACGAAGGACTTTACGGTATCGGAGAAGCTGCCCCATTTGAGCCTGTAACCGGCGAAAACAGCCAGACTGTTCTGGAAGTGTTAAAATTATTTAAGCAGGGGCTTATCGGCATGGACCCTATGAATATCGAAGGCATTCACCTGATGATGGATCGGCTGATCTCCGGCAATACTTCTGCAAAAGCTGCTATTGACATTGCGCTTTATGACTTAAAAGGAAAGGTAATGAACCAGCCTCTTTATAAAGTATTAGGCGGCTACCGCGATCAGATTATCACTGATATGACCATCGGCATTGATACCCCTGAACTCATGGCGCAGGAAGCAAAAGAACGGGTAGAGCGGGACGGATTTAGCATTTTAAAGGTAAAAGCAGGTATTAATCCGGCCGACGATATCCGCGCCCTGACCTTAATCAGAGAAGCCGTCGGCAATGACATCCGGCTCCGCGTTGACGCAAATCAGGGCTACACTGTAAGCGATGCCGTTTCCACGTTAAAGGCATTTGAAAAAATCGGCGTTGAAGCCGTTGAACAGTGTCTCCCCTGGTGGGATATGGACGGCGCAAAATTTGTCCGTTCCAAAGTAAATGTAAAGATTATGCTGGACGAATCTATCCACTCTCCTGTTGACGCTGCCAGAGCCTGCAAACTGGAAGCGGCCGATATTTTAAATATCAAGCTGATGAAATGCGGCGGTCTCTATCCGGCTGAAAAGATCAATGCGATTGCAGAGGCAAATCATGTAAATTGTATGGTGGGCTGTATGCTTGAGACGAAAGTAGCCATTGGCGCAGGCGTTGCACTGGTTGCTGCAAAGAGCAATATCACCGAAGCAGACTGTGACAGCTTTATGTATGCCGTCGATCCGGAAATGGGTATGCCAGGAGGGTTTACCATAGACGGCGGCGTTTACACCCTGTCCCAGAAACCCGGACTTGGACTTGATATTGATTTCTAATTCCACAATCTGATATAAAAACATTTAGAAAGGAATGGTATTGATTTATGGAAGGTACGTTATTTTCTTCAGAAAGCGCTCTGCTTTTAATCATGTTCCTTATGGTGGCAGTTGGTTTCTGGCTTCAGCGCTTCAAAGTATTTAAAATGTTGGGGCCGGCGCTGACGGTTATTGTAACCGGCATTCTTCTCTCAAATTTAAGGATTGTTCCTGTTTCCAGCCCTACTTATGATGCAATTACCAGTTACTGCGTTCCTCTTTCTGTTTCTATCTGCCTGTTAAGTCTGGATTTAAAACAGATGAAGCAGCTCTTAAACCGGAACTCAGTTATCTCCCTTCTTTCCGCAGCATTAAGTGTCTGCCTGATGGCTCTGGTATTCGGCATCTTCTTTGCCTCCAAGATTGACGAGGGCTGGAAGGTTGCCGGCATGTTCGTGGGAACCTACACCGGCGGCAGTTCCAATTTAACTGCCATTGCAGTTGGTCTGGACGCTTCCAAGAACACCATTGCCGCTGCAAATGCTGCCGATTATGTAGTTGGTATCCCAACCCTGATTGCCATGTTTGCTGCTCCGGCTATCTACAAAAACTCTAAAAAACTGAAAAAATTGTGGCCATACGAGATGACCGACAAGGAGTTGCAGGGAAACGGCGACCACGAAGAATTAATGGCTTCCAAGGAATGGTCCATTCAGGAAATCGCATGGCTCCTCGCTATCGGTTTTGGCACTGTATGGGCAGCAACTGCAGTCGCAAACAAAGTCTTTGATCCTGGTTTCCGCAGCGCCGGAAGAATCCTGTTGATCACTACTTTCTCTATTATTATTGCGCAGATTCCGGCAGTACGCAAACTTCGCGGAAACTTTGATTTAGGTCTGTTTGTTGCCCTTCTGTTCCTGACTACTATCGGATTTGCAGTAGACTTAAAGCAGTTCTTCGGTTCTACCTTCTATATTACCCTGTTCTGCTTCTGCGTAATCGCATCCTGCATTATCCTTCACCTGCTGGTTACCAGACTGTTAAAGGTAAAATTTGAGTACGTTCTGCTTTCCTCTGTAGCATGTATCTCCGATGGTCCCACTGCTGCCTTAATCGCGTCCAGTGCACAGTGGAAAACCCTGATTACCACCGGTCTGTTAATGGGCGTTCTGGCAGGCGCTCTGGGCAACTACCTGGGAATTTCTGTTGCCTATGCTATCAAGGGCATCCTCGGTTTTTAGTCTGCATAGCCGAACTGTTACGTTTGCATTATAACCTGTATCTGGAAAAGCTGCCACCGGCAGCTTTTCCTGCTCTCACACCTATCAGGAGGAACACATGAAACTTTATGACTTATATGTATCTGGAATCCTTTATGGAAAACTGAATTTTGAAGCGCAGCCGGTTTCCATCAGCAAACTGGATATTGCATCCGGAACTTTTGGTTCCTGGGAACCTCTTTCAGAATCTGACAACCAGTTTTATAAAAGTTTTACCAAAATTGATTTTCTGAAACTCTCCCGACAGATTTCCCAATACGAATCTCTGCTTTCCGGAACAGGCGAATTTTCTGCTTCGCTTCCGGAAGGAGACGAGCGTTACACCAGTGAAGACGGTTTGTGGTATCTGCAAAGAGACATCAAATTTCCAAACAATAAATTAATGGAAAACGGACGTCTGCTTGCTGTCTGCTGTTCTGCCAGGGAAATGATTTCCCTTCTGGTTCTGGAAGGACAGGAGGATAAAACCGTTTTAAAATTATGGCGGGAAACCTGGCCGGATGAAACCATTTACGGGGTACGTCATACAGGAACGTTTCCGGTTCCCATGCGGGACGGCGTCCATCTGTCTACAAATGTTTACCTGCCGGAAGGCATCACAGAGCCGGTGCCGGCGGTATTTGTCCGCACCCCCTACGGAAAAGAAGATGGACGCGAAGTCTACTACCGCTATGTACAGCGCGGATATGCCGTAGTCATCCAGGACGTCCGCGGCCGCAACCAAAGCGAGGGAGAATGGCTTCCCAACTACCATGAGGTGGAAGACGGAGACGATACTTTAAACTGGATCGCAGACCAGACCTGGTCTTCGGGAAGTGTGGGAATGGTTGGCGGCTCTTACCTTGGCTATGTACAATGGGCTGCTGCTGCCAGCGGAAATCCTCATTTAAAAGCGTTAATCAGCGTTGTCTGTGCAGGAAGCGCCTTTATCGACCTTCCCCGTCGGGGCGGTTCTTTTACCTCTGGTATGCTGGCATGGGCCTTTGCCGTTTCCCAGAAAAAATTCCATCCAGAGTTAATGGAACGGGATGACTGGGAGGAAGTTTTAAATATCCGCCCATTAAAAGACATTCCCCAAAAAGCCCTTGGCTATCCGGTTCCATTCCTTAGCAAATGGCTGGAAGACAGCGATTATAATGATTTCTGGCGTCAGTCCAACTGGCAGGAACGCTCGAAAAAAGCCCAGATTCCGGCACTGATCCAGTCTGGCTGGTTTGATGATAACGGTATGGGTACTACAGAAGCTTTAGAAATTGTTCATGACTTCCCGGAAGGCATGAGAAAAGTCATTCTTGGTCCCTGGCAGCACAGTGGAAACAGCCGTTACGATATGCACGGCGTGTCTTTTGGAAGCCAGGCTCTCCGCTTTGATTTAGATTATCTCTATTTCCAGTGGTTTGAGCACTATCTGAAAGGCGTGGAAAACGGCATCGACAAGAGCGCTCCAGTGGAATACTATACCGTAGGCCAGGATGCCTGGAAAACCGCTTCTAACTGGCCGGTTCCAGAGACTGTTGAAACCGATATTTTCCTGGACAGTAAAGGAAGTGCCAATACCTCTTTAGGTAACGGAACCCTTTCCTTCCATCTTCCAGAAAAAGAAGGAACCGACAGTTATGACTACGATCCGCAGAATCCTTCCACCCACATTATCGATATGTCGGAAAATGAAATCGAGGTTCCGGAAGATTATACCAAAGAAGAGCTCCGGCAGGATATGCTCTGCTACACTTCCGTTCCACTTGAAAAAGACGTGGTCATCACCGGCGACCTTACAGCATCCCTTTACATCTCATCTGATGCTCCTGACACCGATTTTATGGTACGGCTTACCGATGTGGATGAAAACGGACGTTCCATTAAACTGGCAGACGGCATTTTAAGCGCCCGTTACCGGAATGGATTTGACCATGCAGAGTTTTTAACCCCTGGAGAAGTGGTAAACTTGAAAATCCGGACAACCAAGATTTCCAACTGCTTCAAAAAGGGGCATAAAATCCGGATTACCATTACTTCCAGCGCAAAGAATTTCGTATTCCCAAACAGCAACACCAAAGGCGGCTACAACAGCCCTGATACCGTAGTTGCCCACAACACCATCCACCATGGCGGAAACTATCCATCCAAGGTGACCGTACGGCTGGAAGCATAAATTTTCTGCTTATTACATTATGTAAGGGAACGCTTCTTCATCCAGATGATGAGGAAGCGTTCCCTTCTGCCGCTACTTTCTGATCGTCCAGGGACGCATTGATATTGTCAATATTCGTTTACACTTTCTTCTCAAGAATGTTTGAAGTGTCACCTTATCTCTCACAATCTTTATACAAATACGTACTTTTTCATACGGTCTAATGCTTCCATCAGTCTGCTGTTTGGCAGCGCCAGATTTGCCCGGATAGCGCAGGCGCCATGGAATCTGCGTCCATCCTGCCATTCTACGCCAACGTCCCAGCCGGCCTGCAGCACTTCATCAATGCTCTTTCCATGTTCCCTGCACCATTCACTGCAGTCTAAGAACAGCATATAGGTACCTTCCGGATGGGCAACCTGTACACCTTTAAAGTTCTCAGCAATATACCCGCAGGCATCGGAAACGTTTTTGCTTAATACCTGGCACAGCTCATCTACCCATTCTGCGCCTTCTTTGCTGTATGCGCCGATTAAAGCGTGCATACTCAGCACATTCATCTGGTTGTAATGGCATTTTCCAGACTGGGCCCTGACCCTGTCTCTTAAATACGGGTTGTAAATTACGTGATAGGATCCCACTAATCCGGCCAGATTAAAGGTCTTGGACGGTGCATACAGTGCAATGGTCCTGTTTTTGGCGTCTTCACTGACAGACTGGGTTGGAATGTGAGTGTGGCCGTCTAACAGAAGATCCGACCAGATTTCATCGGAGATGACTACGCAGTCATTGTTTTTATAGACCTCCATGGCCTTTTCAATTTCCCACTTTTCCCAGACGCGTCCGCATGGATTGTGAGGGCTGCAGAAAATAGCCAGATGAATTTTTTCTGCTTTCAGCTTTGCGTCCATATCTTCATAGTCCATTCGCCATACGCCCTGATCGTCCAGCACCAGCGGGCTATGTACCAGGCGACGTCCGCAATTGGTTAAAGACTTGGTAAATCCCACATAAGTAGGGCTGTGTACCAGGACTGCGTCTCCTGGGGCGGAAAATGCCTGGACTGCAGATACCACGCCGCCTAATACACCGTTTTCATAACCAATTGCTTCGCTTGTCAGGTCTTCTACGTGCTTCCTCTCTTTATGCCACCAGATAATCGCATTATAGTAATTGTCAGATGGGTCAAAATATCCAAATACGGGATGCGCAATTCTCTCTGCCATAGCCTGGCAGACAGAAGGAGCGGTTGCAAAGTTCATGTCTGCAATCCACATAGGAATCGGATCAAATCCCTCTTTTGGAAGACCAGGCAGCCCCGGCTCTCCTAATGCGTCTAATGCAATGGCGTCCTTTCCCCGACGCTCCATAATCGTAGTAAAATCGTATTTCACGTTGAAAACCTCCTAACTGTCATTCACACGTTTTATTTTTTCTTTCTGTCCTTTAATCCTACCTGGATATTAAACTGAATGGTAATGAACAGCACCACCAGAATGGCCATGGAATAGTAAGCACAGCTTACCAGGGTAATCGGATTTCCTGCTCCGGCCAACTGGGTAATTACCAGGTTTACACCATCCCAGAATACCAGGCCATTAACCGCGGTTGCACAAATATCCAGAAGGCTGGCGGTTCTTCTTGGATCAATGTCATATTTTTCGCTGATCTGTTTTGCCAGCGGTACTGCGACAATAATCGCCGTTGTGCTTCTAAGAAGTGCTCCCATCAGGCCGGCTAATGCTGCAATGCTGTACTGGGCTCCTTTCTGGCTCTTAATGTTATTGGTCAGCTTCTGAATCAGCCAGTCAATTCCGCCATTAAAGGTAATGATTCCCATCATACCTTTTACCAGAATCGCTGTAAAGCTGACAGTCGCCATGCTTGCTAAACCATTGGAAACTGCGTTCATTACCCCTACAAAATTGAAATCGCCATATCCAAATCCGATTATAGCAGAAATTACAATCCCTGCAAGGAGTACATGAACAACATTTAAGCCTGCAAGAGCTGCAACAATTACAAATACATACGGAACGATTTTAATAATGGAATAGGATCCGGTTTCTACTGCGCCTGGTGCGCCCTTCATACCAATAATCAGATAAATAGCAAACACTACAAGGACAGCCGGAAGTACCATGAGGAAGTTCACCTTAAACTTATCCTTCATCTCACAGCCCATTCCTTTGGTCGCTGCAATGGTAGTATCAGAAATCATGGACAAGTTATCGCCAAACATGGCGCCTGCAGCACAGGCAGCCAGGGCGATGTTAATATTTAATCCCGTCTGGGCAACCAGTCCTGCAGTAATCGGAGCCATTGCTGTCAGTGTACCTACGGAACTTCCGATTGCCAGGGAAATCAGGCCGGAAATTATCAGAATACCCGCATAAATCATACTGCTCGGTAAAAAGTTCAGGCACATATTTACCAGTGCGTCTGCGGCACCCATTGCCTTGCTGACAGAAGTAAATGCGCCTGCCAGAAGGAAAATAAGAACCATCATCATGGTAGAAGAATCTGCCGCGGATTTTGTAAACTCATCCAGGCGGTCATTTACAGTTCCATTTCCATAAAGGAAGGACGTAATAACTGCTAAAAAAGTAGCTGCCAGCACGGGGATTCCATTCTGTGACTGGGGAGTGCCGGTAATCATATTCACTATTACGTTTCCTAAAACTAATCCAATCAATACCACAAAAGGGAAAAACGCCATGATTCCCCAGTTTTTCTTTTCTTTCATCTTTCTGCCACCTCTGTACCTATGTGTTTTTCACGTTCTGCCTAATGATGTGCCTGCCCGCGTCTGCTGTTTTTGCCCTCCTTTCTAACGTAAAGCATTTTAATCATTAAGCTACTTAACTTTATAGATACAGCATACACTTATTGTCTAGTTTTGTCAATATTTCTTTTTAGATTTCGGATTTTTTAGTCGATTTTTCTATACTTCATTCAGACTGTCCTGTAATATTTCTGCTTTCTTCCACATCCAGGGCAAAAGTTTTATTCAGACGTTTTTGAATCTCAATATAAGTTTGAAAATCCTGCTCACTAAATTCTGCCAGACTTCCATAACTTCTCCGGTAACAAGCCTGCTCAAACCGGTTATGCCCCTTAAAAATCTCCCATCCGCTTTCTGTCAGATACAGCCGGTATTCCCGATTGTTTTCTTCATTTCTCACCTGCTCCATCCATTCTTTTTTCCGCAGCTTCCGGATCAGCTGGGAACAGGCGCTGGGCGTTTTTTTCAGCATAGAAGCAATCTCCACTGCCGTAATCCCAGGATATTCCCCCACCAGATGAATCAGCTGGGATTCTGCCTGATACAAGGTAGCCGTACCGTAATCGTGGGGAATGGCATCGTATTCATTAATCAAACGGCACCCCTCATCCAGCTGATCAATCATTTCACAGTATAGTCCATAACGGCGCTTATCTTCTTCATTTTTTCCCATATTGTCCTCTCTGTCTTACATTTTATAGTTTTGCAATACTGCTTTCTTGTAACTATACTACTGTACTGCATCCTGTGTCAATTCAGAGAACTTTTTTTGCATAATTTCCCGCACCGAATCCATCAGGGCATAATGCAAAATACTGTCTTTTACCCTTGCCTCTGGATGCACAAAAGAAACAACAATTTTTCCATCTGCTTTAAAATACCAGATTCCGCGGGTCGTCTGTTTCCACTCCAAAGGCTGATCCGGATAACAGGCTTTGACAAATTCCTGGTCGGTTCCGCAGCAGACAACCAGATCCGGATTATAAAGTTTCAGTTGCCTGCAAAGAATCTGCCCATTGTCTGCCGCCGCTTTCTGTACCTGTTTTCTGTCTGAGGTATGTCCGCCCGCCGTTTTTTTCACATTTACTGCACATATTTTTTTCAGCATCCGCTCCCTACGGGACTGATTGTTCTGCTCCCAGTATTCCCACGACCAGTCTTTTTCCAAATGAAAAATTCCTTCTGTCCATCTGGCAATATTGTCCCAAGTCTGAGGCCTTCCGCCTTTTCTTAAAAAATCACACAAATCCAGAACTATTTTTCCGTTTACTTCTTTTAAAACAAACATCAGACGCATAGGGGTAGAACAATATTCTCCCTCTTCCACTACGCCGTCTAAAACCGCCTCCGGAACGGTTTTCCGAAGTTCTTCAAACAATGCGTTTTGTTTCTCTGTAATTGTCATCATGTTACCTTTCTGCGAATGCAAATAATCCGGCTTGACTGGAAAAACAGCACCGCCGGAAAAAGAACGTGCTGAACTGATTGACGGCCAGCTCTATACTATGGCACCGCCAAGCCGGATTCGCCAGTCCATCCTTGTTATAACTGGTTCCCTGCTCTGCCGGGGTATGACTTGACAAGATACTTCTCCACTAAGCTTTAATGTTCCACCTTTGGGATATAGGTAGTGGGACACCCTCCTTAACATTATTTTTTTCTAATTCAAGGAATATTTTATTGTTTCAATAACTTTTTCGGTTTCGATAATTTCTAATTTTTGCACTTTAATCTCAGTTAATCCCTCAACAGTTTTGGTCGGATTTACCTCTCTGTCAATAAGTAATGTTAATGGTACATAAACAATTTATTCTTATCTATTCTCGAATCAATATGATGAATTGCCCAAAAATGATTCCTGCAGTTAACAATTTCAACCTGTTTTAGGTGGCTGCCAAATCGTTTTTTCTTAAACTTATCTTTGCAGACAAATGCCGAAAACATACTTTTTTATTCATTCAAAAAATGCCATATTCTTTTGTGAATACGGCATTTTTATCATATTCTATTCCAAATAATTATGCACAAATTCCTTAGAACTTGCCTTCCTTAGCTGCTTCCTCAATGGAAACTGCAACTGCAACAGTCATACCAACCATTGGGTTGTTTCCTGCACCGATCAGACCCATCATCTCAACGTGAGCCGGAACGGAAGAAGAACCTGCAAACTGTGCGTCAGAGTGCATACGTCCTAAGGTATCGGTCATACCATAGGAAGCCGGGCCTGCTGCCATGTTGTCTGGATGCAGGGTACGTCCGGTACCGCCGCCGGATGCTACGGAGAAGTACTTCTTGCCAGCTTCGATACATTCCTTCTTGTAGGTACCTGCAACTGGATGCTGGAATCTGGTTGGGTTGGTAGAGTTACCAGTAATGGAAACGTCTACGTTCTCTTTCCACATGATAGCTACACCTTCACGAACATCGTTAGCGCCGTAGCAGTTTACTTTTGCACGCGGGCCATCGGAGTAAGCAATGCGGTTTACTTCCTTTAACTCGCCGGTGTAGTAGTCATACTGGGTCTCAACGAAGGTAAATCCGTTGATTCTTGCAATAATCTGGGCTGCATCCTTGCCTAAGCCGTTTAAGATAACGCGCAGAGGTTTCTGACGTACTTTGTTAGCCTTTTCTGCAATACCGATTGCGCCCTCTGCTGCTGCAAAAGACTCATGGCCTGCTAAGAAGCAGAAGCAGTCAGTCTCTTCTTCCAGAAGCATCTTGCCCAGGTTTCCATGTCCCAAACCAACCTTACGCTGATCTGCAACGGATCCGGGAATACAGAATGCCTGAAGGCCTTCGCCGATTGCTGCTGCTGCATCTGCTGCCCTGGTGCAGCCCTTCTTGATTGCGATAGCAGCGCCTACAATGTATGCCCAGCAGGCATTTTCAAAACAGATTGGCTGAATGCCTTTGATCTGATTGTATACATCCAGGCCTGCGTCTTTTGTGATTTTCTCAGCTTCTTCCAGAGAAGCGATCCCGTAGCTATTTAATACGGAATTGATCTTGTCAATTCGTCTCTCATAAGATTCAAATAATGCCATGACTCAATGATCCTCCTTTAATTCGTCTATCAATTATTGGTTTGCTAACTATTATTCTACTCTGGGGTCGATGATCTTCACTGCATCAGCAACACGGCCGTACTGGCCTTTTGCCTTCTCATATGCGGTGTTTGCGTCGTCGCCTTTCTTAATGAAATCGGTCATCTTGCCAAGGTTTACGAACTGATAGCCGATAATCTGATCGTCTTTGTCAAGAGCAATACCAGTTACATATCCTTCTGCCATTTCCAGGTAACGAGGACCTTTCTTTAAGGTTCCGTACATAGTACCTACCTGAGAACGTAAGCCCTTTCCTAAATCTTCCAGACCTGCGCCGATTGGCAGACCGTCTTCGGAGAACGCACTCTGAGTTCTGCCGTATACAATCTGTAAAAACAGCTCTCTCATAGCGGTGTTGATTGCATCACATACCAAGTCAGTGTTCAATGCCTCCAGTAAGGTTCTGCCAGGAAGAATCTCTGCTGCCATAGCTGCGGAGTGAGTCATGCCGGAGCAGCCTAATGTCTCAACCAGCGCCTCCTGAATAATGCCTTCCTTTACATTTAAGGTCAGCTTACATGCACCCTGCTGAGGAGCACACCAGCCTACGCCATGGGTTAAACCAGAGATGTCGGAGATCTGCTTAGACTGTACCCATTTTGCTTCTTCCGGAATCGGAGCAGCGCCATGGTTAACGCCCTGTGCTACTGTACACATCTTTTCTACTTCATGTGAATAAATCATGTTAAAACTCCTTTCAAATATGTAGTTTCGTAAAAAGCAGTAGTATGGATTGTTTATTTTTTGACATCATACTTGTTTCTATTTTCTCACAAAATCGTCTTTTCGTCTATACCTTTTCCAACTTTTTTCCCTAAATTTCGAGCCAAACTTTTTTCTTTACTTTTTCTTTATGATTTCTTTATTTTTCCCAGTCCCTGTCCTATGGACAAAATCCCCTGTTTTCGCTATACTTGTGGGTATGGAGTGTGATAAAATGAACTTTATAAAATTTCTAAAACAGTACCACGTTGTCCCGATTCTTTTAATTTTCTTCTTTTTGTATCTGATTATCGGAGCCTGCGCGCCATTCTTCCGCTACAAACCCCTTTCCGAAAAAACAGAAGAAACGATTCATTCTGCCAAATACGTACAAGGAACACCAGGATGCGAGCGGGTTATGCTCTTAGAGACCAACATGAGCGCCTGGGAAGAGCGTATGCGCATGATACAGCTGGCGCAGAAAGAAATCATTCTTTCCACCTTTGATTTCCGCGATGGAGAAGCTCCAAGAGACATTCTCTCCCTTCTTCTTCACAAGGCGGACGAAGGCGTAAAGGTCAAAATCCTGGTAGACGGTTTTTCCGGCCTGGTCCGGATGGAAGGCCGCAGCCTGTTTTACGCCTTATCCAGCCACCCCAATGTGGAAATCAAAATCTACAATCCCATGAATCCTTTCCTCCCCTGGAAGACTCAGGGCAGAATGCATGATAAATATGTAATTGTAGACAATTCCGTTTTCATTTTAGGCGGCCGCAATACCTTTGACTACTTTATCGGCGATTATCCCACTAACAGCCGCAGTTATGACAGGGAAGTCCTGGTTTACAATCCCCAGCCCCAAAATGGTCCTGGAGACGGACTCTTACAGGTAAGAGCCTACTTTGAATCTGTATGGAATCTTCCCGACTGCAAGATTTTCCATGACTCAGAAAAGCTGGCCAGCAGAAAAGGAGTACAAAAAGAGCGCCAAACTCTGACAAAACGCTACCAGACTCTTTCTGATGCCCGTCCTGATCTTTTCCAGTCAGACGAGACCTCTATCCGCCAATACTATCTGGACAATACTTTTGAAGCTGGAAAAATCACCCTTCTAAGTAATCCCACTCATTTATATGGGAAAGAACCAGTTGTGTTCTCCGCCATTACCCATTTAATTGAAAACGCCCAGTCTTCTGTAATTTTCCATACGCCTTATATCGTGCTCAATGATTACATGTATGACACCCTAAAGGCAGCGGGAAAACACGTTCCTGACATCAAAATTATGATTAACTCAGTAGAAAACGGTGACAACTTCTTCGCCTCCAGCGATTACATACGGCGCAAAAAATGGATGGCCGGTCTGGGCATCCCCATTTACGAATATGACGGCGGCACTTCCTACCATGGAAAGTCTCTGGTGATTGACAATACACTCTCCCTCGTCGGATCTTACAATCTGGATTTGAGAAGCACCTATATGGACACAGAGCTGATGCTTGCTATTGAAAGTCCGGATCTGGCCAGACAGCTAACCGGATATATGGAACAGTACCACAAAGACTGCCGCCGTCTCTTAGAAGATGGCACTTATGAAATCCCGGAGCATATCACTATTGCCTCTGTACCAGCATGGAAAAAGGCCGCATGGACAATCGTAGGATTTATCATGCAGCCGTTCCGGTTCTTATTATAAATAGCAGGTTTTCCCCATATATACTGGGAAAACCTGCCGCTGGCAGCTTTTTCGGATGCCCCGCAGCTTAAGACTTACAGCGGAAATAAACCAGCTTTACGCGGTTTCCCGCTGTAGTCGCTTCTCTTCTCACCTCAAAGATTCCCAGGGATTCAATAAAGGGCGTAAATTTGGAATGTCCGAAGTTTCGCACGTCAAAATCCGGGAAGCGTTTTGCAAGCTGATTGCGCAGTTCGCCGGAAAAGATCCATCCGTCGTCATCGGAGCAGCTTTCTGCAATGCTGCGTACTTCCTTCTTAAACTTCTTCAGGCTCAAAGTATTTCTTGAACCCGGAGATTCTTTTACCTCTTTTACCGTTTTTTTCATCTTGGAAGCTGCTGCCACAGTCACCTCCAGCATTTTCTTTTTCTCTGACAGCGTTGTTTCCATTTCCCTGATGCCGCTTTCCGCCTGATCTTTTTCTTCTTTTAAAATAGCATTTAACAGCAAATCCAGATATTTAAACTCATTGCAGGCAGATACAAACGGAAGAGGCGTTTTACTCTCTCCCATTCCCAGCACATACATGCCGGATTCCCTCAGCCTTGCCACCAGCCGGGTAAAATCACTGTCCGAAGAAGCAATACAGAATCCGTCTACAGTTCCCGAATAAAGAATATCCATGGCGTCAATGATCATGGCGGAATCTGTGGCATTTTTCCCGGTTGTGTAGCTGTACTGCTGAATAGGGATAATGGAATTTTCCAGCAGTACTTTTTTCCAGGAGCCCAGCTTGGTGCTGGTCCAGTCCCCGTAAATCCGCTTATAAGTGGCCACCCCCTTGGCAGCGGTCTCATCTAAAATCACCTTTACATATCTATCTGAAATATTATCCGCATCAATTAAAATCGCAATTTTTAATTCCCTGTCCATCTCTCTCTCCTTTCCTTTTATTGACATGCCCTTTCAAACCGTTTATACTGTGGCTGAAAGGAGTTTCTTATGTTTTCAATTGGTACACACGTTTCCTCTGCCAAAGGATATCTGTGCATGGGGAAAGACGCGCTTTCTATTGGCGCTAATACCCTGCAGTTTTTTGCCAGAAATCCCAGAGGCAGCAAATCAAAACCTTTAAATATTCCGGATCTAACGGCTTTTTCCTCTTTTTTGCAGGAACATCAATTTGCCCCTATTGTGGGCCACGCCCCCTATACCTTAAATGCGTGTTCCAAAGATCCCGGTCTTAGAAAACTGGCATCCCAAATGTTTGCCGAGGATTTAACACTAATGAGTTATATTCCGGGCAACTATTACAATTTTCATCCCGGCAGTCATTTAGGCCAGGGATTTGACGTTGGCGCGGACTATATCGTCCAGATGCTGAATGCTGCCATGACCCCTGACCAGCCAACCACTGTGCTGTTGGAAACCATGGCCGGAAAAGGCACTGAAATTGGCCGCACCTTTGAAGAACTAGCCATTATTTTAGATAAAACCGATCCTTCTCTTACCCCTAAACTGGGAGTCTGTCTGGATTCCTGCCATATCTGGGATGCCGGATACGATTTGCTGGAGTCCTTAGATAAGATTTTAGAAGAATTAGATTCGGTTGTCGGCCTTGACAGAGTCAAAGCCTTTCATTTAAATGACAGCCAGAACCCCCTCGGCAGCAGAAAGGACCGCCACGCCTCTATCGGGGAGGGCCATCTGGGATTAGACGGCATCTGCGCCATTTTAAACCATCCAAAGTTAAAACATCTTCCCTTTATCCTGGAAACCCCTCAGGACTTAGAAGGACATGGCAGGGAAATCCAGCTGTTAAAAGAACACGTGGGACCCTAAGCTTTTAGGAAACCGCAAACTGGCTGTTGTAGAGACTGGCGTAAAATCCGCCTTTTGCCAGCAACTCTTCATGTTTTCCCTGTTCTTCAATATGTCCTTCTCTCATCACCAGAATCATATCTGCTTCCTTAATGGTGGACAGACGGTGGGCCACAATAAAGCTGGTGCGTCCCTTCATCATCTTGGAAAATGCTTTCTGAATCCGTATCTCTGTACGGGTATCGATGGAAGACGTGGCCTCATCCAAAATCAGCATAGGCGGCAGGCAGAGCATAACCCTGGCAATGCAGAGAAGCTGTTTTTGCCCCTGTGAAAGATTGCCTCCGTCCTCGCTGATTACCGTATCATAGCCTTGTGGCATCTTCCGGATAAAACTGTCTGCATGGGCTTCTTTTGCTGCCTTTACAATTTCTTCCATAGAAGCATCCAGCTTTCCATAGGCAATGTTTTCCCGGATTGTGCCGGACTTCAGCCATGTCTCCTGAAGTACCATACCATAATTGGAACGCAGGCTTTTTCTGGTAACATCCCGGATATCCTGTCCATCTACTGCAATTTTTCCGCTGTTCACATCATAAAACCGCATTAAAAGATTGATGATCGTGGTCTTTCCGCATCCTGTAGGACCTACAATGGCAATCCGCTTTCCCGGTTCCACCTGTAAGTTAAAATGATCGATCAGCTTTTTCTCTGGTGTATAAGAAAATTCCACATCCTCAAGCTCCACTCTTCCTTCCGCCTGTTTTAAATCCAATGCGTCCTTTTTGTCTTCCGGCTCCAACTCCTGATCAATCAGTGCAAATACGCGGGATGCGGATACCAGAGCATTTTGAAGTTCGGTCACAACGCCGGAGATTTCATTAAACGGCTTGGTATACTGGTTTGCATAACTTAAAAAGCTGGTAAGCTGTCCAATGGAAATCATTCCCTGAATCGCCGCGTAGGATCCTGTCAGCCCTACTGCAGCATAGACCATGCTGTTGACAAACCGGGTTGCCGGATTGGTAATGGATGAAAAAAAGGTTGCCTTTAAGCTGTAGCCTGCAAGACGTTCGTTAATTGCCTCAAATTTTTTCTGCGCTTCCTCTCCATAGCCAAATGCCTGAACCACTTTTAAATTGCCTAACATTTCATCCACCAGTCCGGTCAGTTCCCCTCTGGTTTCTGACTGATGCTGAAACATGGTGTATGTTTTTTTTGCAATAAATCCAGCCACTAAGAGAGATAAAGGCGTTAAAATCACCACCACTGCGGTAATCCAGGGATTGACTGACAGCATGAAAAGCAGAGTTCCCCCAATGGTCATCACTCCGGTAAAAAGCTGGGTAAATCCCATTAAGAGTCCTTCTGAAAACTGATCTACATCCGTAATCACGCGGCTTAACACGTCTCCGGACGTGTGGCTGTCCAGATAGCTGATGGGAAGATGTTCCAAACGCTCAAATGCCTGGGTGCGGATATCCATAACCACCTGATAAGTAATCTGGTTATTGATATGGTTCATCAGCCACTGAGCCAGGGCTGTTGCCGCCACTGCTGCGCCAATTTTTGCAAGGATCTCTGTCGATCCTGCAAATCCCACCTGTCCGGGACCTATAATCAAATCCACTGCCTGTCCGATGAGAATGGGCACATACAGGGTCAGGGCAACAATTAAAAGAGCCAAAAACAGAGAAAGTCCGACTCTCCATTTATATTGGCGGATATAGAGAAGAATGCGCTTTATAGTTTCCTGATTTTTTTTGTCTTTCATGCTGCTGCACCTCCTCTTTTGAAAGCTGGGACAGACAAACCTCTCTATAAACTTCACAGGACTGGAACAGTTCTTTATGAGTTCCCGCACCTTTTAGCCTGCCGTCATCCAGTACCAGAATCTTATCTGCATGTTTTATAGTTGCCGCTCTCTGGGAAACCAGAAATACCGTCATCTGCTTTGTATCTTCTTTGATCGCTTTCCGAAGTCTGGCATCTGTGGCAAAATCCAGAGCAGACGCACTGTCATCCATAATCAGGATCTTGGGCCTTCGCACCAGGGCTCTTGCAATGGTAAGTCTCTGTCTCTGTCCTCCTGACAGATTACGGCCGCCCTGATGGATCATAAAATCCAGTCCTTCGCCTTTTTCCTCTACAAATTCTCTGGCCTGGGCGATTTGTAATGCCTGCCAGATTTCCTCATCAGAAGCATCTTTTTTGCCCCACTGCATATTTTCTCTCAAACTTCCCTTAAACAGCACTGCCTTTTGGGGAACGATTCCGATCTGAGAGCGAATCTTTTCTAATGTCTCTGTCCTTATATCTTTCCCGTCGATTTGGATGCTTCCTCCGGTCACGTCGTAAAATCTGGGAATTAAATTAACCAGCGTGGACTTTCCTGAACCGGTTCCTCCTATGATTCCAATGGTTTCTCCCGGATTTGCTGTAAAAGAAAGGTCTGTTAAAGACGGCTCTTTTGCCCCCTGATAATGAAAAGTCACATGGGAAAAACGCACTTTGGGAATCACTGCTTTTGAATAAGATTCCTCTAAGCTGACAGATGGGCTTACGTTTTTCTCCTGCTCCCCTTCTTTTATGTCCGGCTCAATTTCAAATATGCCGTCTACCCGCTTCATACTGGCCATGGCTTTGGAAATCAGAATCACCAGATTGGCCAGTTTGATTAGTTCTACCAGTATCTGGGACATATAGTTGACCAACGCTACCACTTTTCCCTGGGACAATACGCCGGCGTCTACCTGTTTTGCCCCTGTCCAGATAAGGATTACAATGGCCAAATTGATGATAACATAGGTGACAGGATTTAACAGCGCTGCAATTTTCCCCACAAATACCTGTGACTTTACCAGGAGACTGTTTTCTTCCTGAAAGCGCTTCATCTCGCTGTCCTGACGGTTAAAGGCGCGGATCACCCTGACGCCTAACAGATTTTCTCTGGTAGAAAGAGTCACCTGATCCAACTGCTTCTGCACCCTTTTATAAAGCGGCATGCTGAGCAGCAAAATGCCAAATACCACGATGGAAAGGAGAGGGATTGCGCAGACAAATACCATGGCTCCTTTTACGTCTACTGTAAAGGCCATTACCATGGCGCCGAATACCACAAATGGGGATCGGAGAAACAGGCGCAGCACCATATTGACGCCGTTCTGGACCGTATTGATATCTCCAGTCATGCGGGTAATCAGGGTGGAAGTCCCCACTGCATCAATTTCCGCATAAGAAAGATGGTTAATATGGGCAAACAAATCATTGCGCAGAGCGGTTCCTGCCCCAATGGCCGCCTTTGCCGCAAAATACTGGGCAGTCAGAGAACAGGTAATGCCGATGACCGCCAAAAGCGCCAAAAGACCGCCCATTTTTAAAATGTAAGCGCCGTCCTGAGTCCGGATACCTGTATCAATCATACTAGCCACTACCAGCGGCACAAGCAATTCAAAGCTGGCCTCCAGCATTTTAAATAACGGCGCAATAATGCTTTCCTTCCGGTACTGCTTCATATATCCCAAAAGCCGTTTCATAATCTGTTTCCTCCAAAACTTTAATCCATGGTCTCTGCCTTGCAGAATATAAGCAGGCCAATGGTAAATAAAACCGCCAGCACTCCTACTCCCATGCTGGGATTGCCGGTAGCCTGGCTGATAATTCCCACTAAAGCTGTCCCCAAAAATGCGGCTCCTTTTCCGCATATATCAAAAATCCCAAAAAATTCTCCTGATTTTTCCGGCGGAATAATCTTAGCAAAATAAGAACGGGACAATGCCTGAATGGCCCCCTGGAACATGCCCACGCAGACTGCCAGTACCCAAAATTCCCACTGCTTATCAAGCTGGATGGCAAACAGCGCGATTCCGATATAGGCGAGAATGCAGAACTTAATCAGTTTTCCTGCCGGATAGTTTTTTGCTGCCCTTCCAAATAAAAGGGCAAATGGGAATGCCACGATCTGAGTAAGCAAAAGCGCCAGCAATAATCCTTGGGAATCCAGCCCCAGGGCGCTTCCATAAACAGTTGCCATGTCAATAATGGTATAAACCCCGTCTATGTAAAAGAAAAAAGCCAGTAAATACACCAAAATTTTGGGATTTTGTTTTAAATCCCCAAACGAATGGGCAAGACGGGAAAAGACGGAAACTGCATTTTGTGAAGACTTTTCGGCAAAATTCACCTGCCGGTAATGGCGCAAAAGAGGAAGGGTAACTGCCAGCCACCACAATGCGGTAAAGCAAAAGGCAGCCGCCATAGCCCCTGCCATGGTAAGTCTCAGTTTATCATAAAACAGTACAATGGCCAGGCTGACTATAAACGGAATACAGCTTCCTAAGTATCCCCATGCATACCCATGAGAAGAGACCTGATCCATTCGCTCTTTTTCTGTGATATCGGAAAGCATGGAATCATAAAAAATCAGACTGGCAGAATATCCTACCTTGGCTGCCACAAATGCAGCCAAAAATCCAAACCAGGACCGGGGAATGGCAAGAGATGCGCATCCAATGACTCCTGTCAGCATAAATATAGTAAAGAGCGGCTTTTTATATCCTTTTGTATCTGCCATAGCACCAAGCAGCGGGCCGATAAATGCCACACACAAGGTTGCCGCAGAAGCCGCATACCCCCAGTAAGCCACATAGTCTGCTTCTGACAGTCCTGCCTGCTCTGCCAGAGCATTAAAATAAATGGGAATAATGGCGGATGCCAGAAGAATAAACGCAGAATTTCCCACATCATACAAAATCCAATATTTTTCCAGTTTTGTCAACTTCATTTTTTCCATACTCACTTGTCTCCCTGATAGGCCTTGTTATTTTTCCCCGGACATGGTATATTTTTACCAGCAAAATCGGAAAGGAGTGTCTCTTATGCTGACTTGCCTGCTGTACGGACAGCGGATTATTAAAAAATACATATCTGATGAGATCACCGTATATGCTGCTCAGGCTTCTTTTTTTATCATTATGGCAGCATTTCCCTTTACCATGCTGATGCTGTCCATTATCCAGGTCATCCCCAGCATCAGTCAGAACGATTTGTTGGAGCTTTTTGGTCCCATTATCCCCCGTCAGTTCAGTCAGATCCTGTTTAGTCTGATCAACAGCCTTTACACAGAATCTCCGGCCGCCCTGCTGTCTTTATCCGCTCTGGCTGCCTTATGGTCTGCCTCCAAAGGGATGTTGGGCATTGCAAAAGGGTTAAACCGCATCCAGGGAGATCACTCGCACAGAGGATACATCATAACCCGTATCATCTGTTCCGGATACACCATTGTCTTTATCCTGGTCTGCATCCTCTCCCTGGTGCTTTTGGTGTTCGGCGATACTCTGAGCGGTTTTATTTTGAAAATATTTCCGTTTTTAGCGCCTATTACCCAGTATATCATAAATGTGCGGACTCTGCTATCCCTGGGAACCTTAATCTTCTGTTTTACCGGACTTTATACCTTTGTCCCCAACCGGGACCTCTGCTGGCGCAACCAGGTGCCGGGAGCTATCTTCTCTACTCTGTGCTGGATCGGAATTTCCTTTGGATTTTCCATCTACTTCCACTATTTTAATAAATTTTCCTACACCTACGGAAGTTTAACAGCCGTTGTCCTGCTGATGCTGTGGCTCTACTGCTGCATCTGCGCCCTGTTTTTAGGGGCGGAAATTAATTACTTTTACAGCGAGAAAAAATAAAAAGGCTTATCGGTTGCCCCGCCAAAAGGGAGATCCGATAAGCTTTTCTGTTTTAACTCATTTTTACTGCTGCTCTTCCAAATACTCTCTTAAAATATCCATAGTAATGTCTATCAGTTCCTTTGTATGGGCATTGGAAATGAAAATAGACTCAAACTGGGAGGGCGCCATGCTGATGCCGTTTGTGATCATATGGTTAAAGTAACGGCCAAATTCGGTCACATCAGAGGTCTTTGCGTCCTCATAATTGTGAACCGGATGATCGGTAAAGAAAATGCAGCTTAATGAGCCGACTCCGGTTACCTGCCATGGTTTTTCATAGATCTCAAACAGTTTCTTTGCACTGGTCCGGTAGTAATCGCCTAAACCATTGATATAATCATAGATTTCCGGATTCTCGTCCAGCATGGTAAGTTCTGCCAGGCCTGCAGACATAGCTACCGGATTGCCGCTCAATGTACCTGCCTGATACACGCCTCCCAAAGGCGCTACCAGTTCCATCAATTCCTTACGGCCGCCGTAGCATCCTACCGGCATGCCGCCTCCGATAATTTTTCCAAAGGTGCTCAAATCAGGAGTTACTCCAAACAGGCCCTGGGCTCCGGCTTTGCTTAAACGAAAACCTGTAATCACCTCATCAAAAATCAGCAGTGCGCCTTCTCTGGTACAGATATCCCGCATTGCCTGTAAAAATCCTTCCTGGGGAGGAACTACACCCATGTTGCCTGCAACCGGCTCCAAAATTACTGCGGCAATCTGCCCCGGATACCGGGAAAACAGCTCTTCTACGCTGGACGGATCATTATAAACAGCTGTCAGCGTATCTTCGGCGCAGCCAGAAGGCACGCCTAAACTATCTGGAACGCCGCTGGTCATGGCTCCGGATCCTGCTTTTACCAGCATGGAATCCGAATGACCATGGTAGCACCCTGCAAATTTCAAAATTTTACTGCGCCCGGTATATCCTCTTGCAAGGCGGACTGCAGACATAACGGCCTCGGTTCCGGAGTTGACCATGCGCATCATTTCCATAGATGGAACCATTTTCTTTATTCGTTCTGCAACCTGAATCTCAATTCCGGTTGCAGCGCCAAAACTCAGTCCTTTTTCCGCAGCCTTTACCACTGCTTCGTATACAACCGGATGATTGTGTCCTAAAATCATGGGCCCCCAGGATCCGATATAGTCAATATAACGGTTACCATCCACATCCCACACATAAGGCCCTCTTGCCCGCTCAATAAATCTGGGATGGCTGCCCACTGACCGGAATGCGCGGACCGGACTGTTTACGCCGCCCGGCATCAAATTCACTGCTTCACTAAATAATTGCTCTGATTTTGTCATTACCCAATTCTCCCCTCATCCATAAATCTGGCCAGTTCTTTTGCAAAATAAGTCAGAAGAATATTGCATCCTGCCCGGTAAATGCTGGCAGCAGTCTCACAGATTAAATTATCTTCATCAATATAGCCTAACTTTCCTCCTGCCTTGATCATGGCATACTCGCCGCTGACACTGTAGGCAGCAACCGGAAGGTCAATGGCATCTGCAGTCTCTCTGATAATATCCAGGTAAGACAGGGCCGGCTTAATCATAATAATGTCCGCTCCCTCTTCGATATCAGAAAATACCTCCTTCAATGCCTCTTTTCGGTTGTGATAGTCCATCTGATAACTCTTTCTGTCCCCAAAAGACGGCGCAGATCCGGCGGCATCCCGAAACGGGCCATAAAAACCGGACGCATATTTGGCAGAATAAGCCATAATCGGAGTGGTTTCATATCCGTTATCGTCTAAAATTTCCCGAATGGCAGCTACCCGTCCGTCCATCATATCAGAAGGCGCTACCATATCGGCTCCTGCCTGAACCTGGGACAGAGCGATTTTTGCCAGATATTCCAATGTTTTATCATTATCCACATAGTGACCATCCAGGATACCGCAGTGTCCATGGGAGGTGTATTCACACATACACACGTCGCCAATGTAGTACAGATCCGGCACGCTTTCTTTTGCTTTCCGGAATGCCTTCTGGATAATGCCGTCTTCCGCATAAGCGCCGCTTCCGCAGGCATCCTTGTGGTCGGGAATACCAAACAGCATCACACTTGGAACTCCTGCCTTTGCAGCCTCTTCCAGCGCCTGTGGCAGACGGTCCACGCTGTAGCGGAACTGTCCCGGCATTGTAGGGATTTCTTCTTTAATATTTGTACCTTCTTTTACAAACATGGGATAAATCAAAGAAGACTTATCCATCCGGGTTTCCCGGACCATTTTTCTCAGAAGGGGGGTAGTACGCAGCCTTCTCGGTCTTTGAACCAAATCAATCATGATTACATCCTCTTTTCTCTTAAGCTGGGGCAGTCTTTCATGTCCCTGATGCCTTACACTATAGCACACTTTACAATCCAAAATCAATCAGATTATAGTCCTTTAACGCCCAGATACTATACATCACCACGACTGTATCCGGTCTGTTTGTTTTTAGATATTCTTTTACAGAAATCTTCGGCTCTATCCGCAAATCAATGGCTTCTATCTGGCGGATGCCAAGACTTAAAAAGGAAGCCACAGGGCGGGCAAAAGAGTCTTTTAAAAGCAGCAGCTTTTTGTCATTTACTGCATCTTCATTTGTAATCCGCATCAGATTATAGTCGTCCCCTGTATAAACCGCATAGGGAATGTGGCTGTCATCATAATACCTGGCGTCTGTAATCTGACTGAAATCCAAAAGGGCCTGTGAAAAATCGCCTTCCCGCACAAGGTTTCTCTCCGGCACCTCCATCTGGAGGTGACTCTCAAAATCAGGCAGAATCACTGAAATATCGTCTGCTCCGCCAAAATACTTTCCAGTTCTCTTTCCATAAGAGCCTAAAAATCCCTTAGGAAAATTGATTTGGTCGAAATTTGCCGGATCCGTTAAAAATGGAGCAATCTCATATCCATACTCTGCGTTCAGCCGCTCTGCCAGTTTTTGATAGCCCCAGAAAGCGCCTTCCAGATTCCAGTGGTGATCCGTATGAAAAAACAAATCCTCATGGGAAAGTTCCTCCTCATGAAGGAGCTGGCGCAGGTCCATAACCGGAACCCCGGCATTTTTGAGATGTTCGATTACCTGACTGGCAGCCGGATTGACTTCGTCCGGCACGCCAACAGGCAGACCAGTATCATACTGACAGACCTTAGATGGCGCAAATACGCACAAAAAGGGGATCTCCAGTTCTTTGCAGGATTCATAAAGCAAAATCAGACTGTCTGCCGTATCCTGCACATCAAAATGATTGCTTAAACGCTCTAAATCTCCATTGTCTAAGCGCACAGTATCATTGCAGGTGCGCAGAAAAGCCATACGTTTTGCCAGACCATTGGCCTCAATAAACCGATACCGGCCTTTTAACTCTTCACCGTAATAGTGTTCCAAAGATCTCGAAATCCCTGCCCAGCTTTTCTCTGTGCTGTTCTGTACAGCCTCTTTCGCTTCCGGCAGATTCCACACTCCCATACTGGCAATAAAAAGCAAAAAGACAATTGTAAGGCCATATCGGTTGATTTTTTTTAATATCTGCATAATCCTATTCTTTCTGATGTTGTGATGGTCCCATTCAGGGCGGCGCATCTTCTTGTCAGGCAAACCTGAATGATTTCTAGAAATTAAAGTAAATAAAGGGATTATGGGCTCCTATGACCAGTTCAGAAACCGCCAGCAAAAACAACAGGAACACTCCCCCATGGACAGCCAAACGGCCCAGGTCTGACCCCTGTTCTCCATCTGCCCAGGTCAGAAATTTTCCAACCGCAGGCGTACTCCCCAAAATTGCGGCAAGAAAGTACCACCGGTACTCCCACACATAGTAAAGAGTCCAGGACACAGAAGGATGGGACGTTTCCAGACCAAACATGGTCTTTAAATAAAGAACTGCCTCTCCCATACTTTCTGCCCTAAACAGCACCCACCCGCAGATGATGCACAGCAGGGTAAGGATCCGATACAGCCATCCCAATCCATGGCTTTTAGCCCGTTCCGGAAGGTGAAACAGCTTTTCTCCTGTTAAAAGCACAAAGTAAAACAGTCCCCAGCAAAGAAAGGTCCAGCCTGCCCCATGCCAGATTCCAGTCAAAAACCAGACTGCAAAAAGATTGCGCACCAATTTCCATTTAGAATCCACCCTGGATCCTCCTAATGGAATATAGACGTAATCCCGAAACCAGGTACTTAAGGAAATATGCCACCGCCTCCAAAAATCCGTCACAGATTCCGCCATATACGGATACCGGAAATTTTCCGGAAAATAGAATCCAAACATCTGTCCCAGACCAATAGCCATGTCCGAATATGCGGAAAAATCAAAATAAATCTGGAACGTGTAGGAAACCGCCCCCAGCCATGCAGCTCCTGTGGTCAGTTCCCCTGCAGCCGGAAGGGTAAAGATATAGTCTGCGATCACAGCCATAGTGTTGGCCACCAGAATCTTTTTGATAAATCCGTATAAAAAGCGGTGAACCCCTGCCAAAAATCCGTCTTTTGTCACCTTCCGGCTGTAAATCTGCTGGGAAAACGTCTCATACCTGACAATGGGACCTGCAATGAGCTGAGGAAAAAATGCAATGTAAAGCCCCACATTTAAAATATTTTTCTGCACATTCCCATGCTGCCGATACACATCAATCACATAAGACATGGCCTGAAATGTAAAAAATGAAATTCCAATGGGAAGAGCCATATCAACAGACGCAAATATCTGACGTCCCGCTGCCTGATTGACTGTTTCCACAAAAAAATTCATGTACTTAAAATATCCTAAAAGAGCCAGATTGCAGACAGCCATGATAACCAGACACAGACGGCATCCCAGCTGATGTCTGCGGAGTTTGTCCACTGCCAGACCAAATCCGTAGTTCATGACAATGGACATTGCCATAATCTTCACAAACTCCGGTTCCCCCCAGGCATAAAACACCAGGCTGGCTGCTAGTAGCCAGAGATTTCTGAAAACCTTTGGCAGCAGGAAATATCCGGCCAGAGTCACCGGCAGAAACAAGATTAAAAATGACATGCTGGAAAATAACACTGTACTGCTCCTTTTATCTTAAACATTGTCTTCTGCTGCCTGGCGGCAAATCACTGTTTCTGCAAAATTGACAGAAGCCATGGCATCTTTGCAGTAACAGTCTGCGCCAATCGTCTCTGCGTAATCCCTGGTCAAAACTGCTCCGCCAACCATCACCTTTACCCAGGGAGTTCTCTCTCTCAAAAGACGGATAGTTGCTTCCATGCTTGGAACCGTAGTGGTCATTAACGCACTTAATCCCACTACCGGCACGTGTTCTTTTTCTGCCCGGTCTGCAATAATCTTTGGATCCACGTCTCTTCCCAGATCGATGACCTGATAACTGTAATTTTCCAGCAGAACCTTCACGATATTTTTGCCGATATCGTGGATATCGCCTTTTACTGTAGCTAAAATTACCTTTCCCTTTTTTTCCTGGGTCTGGCCGTTTTTCTGCATCTCTGCCTTGAGTACCTCAAAAGCTGCTCCTGCTGCCTCTGCGCTCATCAAAAGCTGGGGCAGGAAAATCGTGCCTTTTTCAAACCCTTTTCCCACAAAATCCAGGGCCGGAATCATAATCTCATTGATGATTTCCAAAGGCTGTTTTTCCTTCAGCCAGTCAAAAGCCGAACTGGCAGCTTCCTCCCGAAATCCCCTTAAAATAGCATCAAACAGGCTGCTGTCATGCCCTGCCCCCATCTCCTTACCCTCTGCTTTTTTCTTTAAAGTCTCTCCCAGTCCTGTGCTCTGTCCACTGTAAGTATTGATATAATCTCCGCACTGGGAATCCAGCCCCGCCAGCGCCCGGTAACAGTAGTACGCCCTCATCATGGCTTCTGAATTGGGATTGATAATGGCAGCATTAAGTCCACTCTGCATTGCCATAGTAAAAAAAGCCGCATTGATGTTTTCCCTCTGAGGAAGTCCAAAGGAAATGTTGGATACCCCCAAAATGCTTTTTCCTCCCAGTTCATCCCGAATCTTCTGAAGGGTTTCCAGAGTGGTCAGCGCTCCCTTGCTGTCTGAACTAATGGTCATGCATAATCCATCAATTAAAATGTCTTTCGCACCAATGCCATACTGGGCTGCCTTTTCATAAATCTTTCGGGCAATCCGAATCCTTCCCTCTGCAGTATCCGGAATCCCGTTTTCATCCAGACATAAGGCCACTACCGTACCGCCGTACTTCTTTACCAGTGGAAATACGGCTTCCATCACCTCTTCTTTGCCGTTTACAGAATTAATCAGCGGCTTTCCATTGTAGACCCGCATACCTTTTTCCATGGCTTTCGGATCTGCCGTATCAATCTGAAGAGGCAAATCCGTAATGCTTTGCAGTTCCCGCACCACCTCTTCCATCATGGAAGGCTCATCAATCTCCGGCAGTCCTACATTGACGTCCAGAATATGGGCCCCGTTATCCTGCTGGGCGGCTCCTTCCCGGAGAATGTAATTGAGATCGCGGTCCCGCAAAGCCTGTTTAAATTTGGATTTTCCTGTGGGATTAATCCGCTCTCCGATAATAATGGGATCTTTGTCAATGACCACTGCCTGGCTGTAGGAAGAAACTACTGTCCGCATCTTATCCTTTGGCCACTGCACCAAACCTTCGGAGCAGAGAGCAACCGTCTTTTGAATGTGCTCCGGGGTAGTCCCGCAGCATCCGCCTACCACCACTGCTCCCATGGCGGCAATCTCTGCCATTTCCCTTGCAAATGTATGGCTGTCAATGTCATAAACCGTCTTTCCATTCCGACTTTTCGGAAGTCCCGCATTGGGATTTACAATCACTGGAGTACTGGACACCTTTAACAGATTTTCCACAATGGGCTTCATCTGCACCGGCCCCAATCCACAGTTGACACCGATTCCATCCACCCCCAGTCCTTCCAGCATTGCTGTGGCAGACTCTACTGTGCCTCCTGTCAAGAGTTTTCCCTTTTCATCAAACACCATGGTAACAAAAACCGGGAGATCGCATGCTTCTTTTACTCCTAAGACTGCAGCCTTTATCTCATAGCTGTCGCTCATAGTCTCAATCAGGACACCGTCCACTCCCTCTTGTGCACCGATGCAGGCTGCATCCCGGTACAACGCTGCTGCATCCTCAAAATCCAGATCGCCTAATGGCCTTAAAAGCTTTCCGGTAGGTCCCAGATCCAGGACGATAAACCCGTCTTTTCCAGACTGCTCTACTGCCTGCCTGGCATTTTTCACAGCCGCTTTTATAACAGGTTCCAGGTGAAACTCTGCTCCTTTATGGAATTTAAGTCCGTTGGCGCCAAAGGTATTGGTCTTGATAATATCCGCCCCTGCCTCCAGATACTCCCTATGTAACTGAACCAGAATTTCCGGATGCAGAATATTCCAGGTTTCCGGCAGTTCCCCTGGAGCAAGCCCCTGTTCCTGAAGAACGCTTCCTGTACCGCCGTCAAAAAAAAGGCGGCGCTTTCTCATCTCTTCTAACAATCTGTGCATGGCAAATTCCCCTTTTCCTATGTTGTCTAATCCTGCAAACTCCCCGGAACTAACGGCGGTATACGCAGTCTGTCTTCTGACACGCTTCACAGCCCTTTACCAGGCAGCGGTGCGGCCTCAAACTGATTCCCATCACTGCCGTCACTGATTTGGACGGCACCATAAGCAGGCTGTCGGTCAGTTTAATCCCAATCCGTTTTCCTGCTTCCAACGCATCCAGCAGATTTTTTTGATTTTCCAGAGGGAAATCCCCGTAGCCAGGGCTGAATCGCGGACGCAGATAAAGCCCCTTTGCTTCATACTCTTCCTTTAATCCCTGGCAAATGCTGTCGCAGTAGTCCTCTAACATGGCAGTGGCAGCTGCCTGTATCACCACTGCCCGGCTCATCCGAAGTCTGGAATACTTCTGAATCAGCAGATCGGCCCCTGTCCCCAGTGTGGCTGCAAACACTAAGATTTTTTCACAGTCTTTTAAGTTTTTCCACAGATTTTTGCTCTCTGTCTGGAAACAGCCGCCGTCAATCCGTCCATTTTCCCCCAGGGTCAAAGTGTATTCCAACACCAGACTCTGCGGCTTTACCATTTTTTCCAGTTCTTCCAGACAGGACTCGGCAAGGGCTTTTACCCGGTCATCCTCCTGATTGTTTTTATACCCCAGATACCGGAAAATTTCTCTTCTGTTTACTTTCATAGGTTCCCTTCTCACACAATTTCAGACAGGCTCTCCTTAATCTGTATGGCCACATCCGGCTTATTCATGGAATATACATGGATTCCATTGACTCCATTGGCAATTAAATCAATAATCTGTTCAGTGGCATAGGCAATGCCGGCCTGCTTCATGGCAGCCGGATTGTCTCCAAAGCGATCCACGATAGCCTTAAACCGCGCCGGAAGGTACGTACCGGACATCTTACAGATGCGGGCAATCTGTTTGGCATTGGTTACCGGCATAATTCCGGCAATGACCGGAACCTGAATCCCTTTTTCCCGAATCCGATATAAGAAATTATATAAAATATTGTTGTCAAAAAACATCTGAGTGGTAAGGAAATCGCAGCCGGCGTCTGCTTTTTCTTTTAAATGAAGAAGGTCCTCTTCCTTATTTGCCGACTCCACATGACCTTCCGGATAGCAGGCAGCGCCGATACAAAAATCTCCTGCCTGTTTGATGTCATAAATCAGCTGGGACGCATACTGATAGTCATGAACCGATGTCCCCTCTGCCGGAATGTCCCCTCTCAGAGCCAGAATGTTTTCGATCCCGTTGTCTTTTAATTCCTGCAGAATCCCTTTTACCCCTTTCCTGGTGGAAGACACACAGGTTAAATGGGCCAGGGGCGTTACATTTCCCTTATTTTTAATGGTAGAGGCAATCTGTACCGTATACCGGCTGGTTCCGCCTCCTGCGCCGTAAGTCACGCTCATAAACGCCGGCCCCGCCTGGGCAATCTGTAAGGCAGCAGTCTCTACAGACTGGTAATTGTCCGCTGTTTTGGGCGGGAATACTTCAAATGACAAAGTTGGCCTTTTCTCTGCCAGGATGTCTCGTATCTTCATGTATGTTCTCCTTTGTGCGCAATACTATAGCATAATCCCGTTTAAATTTCAATTCCCGATTTGGTAGAGGTCTGAGTATTTTTCTTTCAGATAGCGTACATAATATTCCGGGTTAAAATCCTCTCCTGTCGTGTCTTTTAAAATCTGCCGGCTGGTTTTTAATTTTCCATACTGGTGAATATGCTCTCTTAAATATTCCCGGATCACATCTATGTTTCCTTGCCGGAGAAGTCCTTCAAAGTCCATTGTCTTTTTCATATGGAAATACAGCTGCGCCCCAAATGCGCTTCCCAAAGCATAAGACGGAAAATATCCAAACGACCCCTGGGCCCAGTGAATGTCCTGAAGCACTCCTTCTGTATCTGTCTTTGGACGCACTCCCAGATACTCTTCATACTTTTTCGCCCAGATTTCCGGAAGTTTCTCCACATCCAGTTCTTCTTCTATCAGCATTTTCTCGATTTCATAGCGAATCAGAACATGCAGACTGTATGTCAGTTCATCGGCCTCTGTCCGAATCAGATCCGGACGTACGGTGTTGATGGCTTCTGTAAACTGCTCTATGCTGACCTTTTCAAAGGGATCTGGAAATAATTCCTGAAGTTTCCCATAAATTGGAATCCAGAAATTTTTATTCCGCCCGATTATATTTTCAAAAAAGCGGGACTGGGATTCATGCATAGCCATGGACGCTCCCTGTCCGATGACAGTCTGGGTTAAATCATCCCGAATTCCCATTTCATAAATGCCATGTCCGGCTTCATGAATCACAGAAAATACTGAACTGTCCACATGGTCATTGTAATGGGTGGTGATCCGAACATCCCTATTGTGAAGATTGGTAGTAAAGGGATGGGCACTGACAGAAAATACGCCTTTTGTAAAGTCAAATCCCACATACTCTGCCAGAAAACGTCCCAGTTTTTCCTGCTTTTCTTCCGGAAATTCTCCAACCAAAAATCCATCCTCAATTAAGCGAGAACTCTCGGTCACATCTTTCAAAAGGGGGACAATCTCTTTTTTCAGCATACCGAAAAATTCGTCCAGTTCCTTTGTGGAAAATCCTTTCTCATAGTCTTTTAAAAGAGCGTCATATTTGCTCTGCCCAGGTTTGGCCCGATATCCTGCAAACTTTTTCTGGTATTCCACAACTTTTTTAAGCATGGGAGCAAACATCTTAAAATCATTCTTGTTTTTGGCTTCTTCCCAAATCCGCACAGATTCCGAAGACAACCTTGCAAATGCTTGATATTCTTCTTTTGGAATGCAGTCCAACTGCTCAATCTGTTCTTCTACTTCTTTTACCTGGGCCAGTTCTGTCTCAGTTAAGCCGGATGGATCCAGAAGGCACTGTTTTGCCAGTTTTTTTGTCTCTTCTCCTGTTATGATTTTAAAATACTGTCCAGACAGAAGTTCTATTACTCTGGATGTATGTTCTCCTGCTGCCTTTGGCGCCAGTGTAGCATCATCCCACTCAAACAAAACCAGAGCTGTCTGGATCGCCATTGCCTCGTCTAAATTATTTTTTAATTGCAAAAATGCATCATTCATTGCTCATTTACTCCTTTGCTTTCTTAGTATCAGCAGTTATCCGAAGAAAAAAGGACACTCACAGCATGAGTGTCCCCCAAATATCTGCTTCTCATTCAGTTACAGCCATAAAATCTGCGTAGCCTTCTTTGGACGGAAGAGCCACGTATACCGGCTGGCCTGGATTTTTAATGGCTACATCCATGTCAATGTCCATATTCATGGTCATCCCCAGCAAAGTCATGGACATATCCATAGAAACACGTTCCTTATCTGCATAGCCGTCTTCATTGATGTGAATGGTTCCGCTGGCGCTGTTTATCTGATATTCATATCCCATATCTGAAAAATCAGTTCCCATCAGACCAAATATTTCATTGACTGCTGTATTTAACTGGGCGGCATCTAAGTCATAGCTAATCACGTTGGCATTGCCGTTGTGATACAATTTTAAATTGGTCATCCCATACATCTCATCAGAAGCAAATGAAAGGCTGGAACTTATTGCCATGGTCTGCGCCATCATATCATCTATATCCATCGGCATCTTCATCTTCATGCCGTCCATCTCTGTATACATGTAACCGTCCTCGTAGAACATGGTCATGGTCATGGTCTCGCCTTCTGCCTTTATTGCCATGTCATACAGAATCTTCATGTTTCCGGAATAAGCTCCCTGCATCTTCATATTCATATCCAGAAGCATATCCAGGGATTCCTCATCAATGGTAAATTTCATCACTGCATCTACGTCTGCGTCAAAATCCGTTAATGCGGCAGCTTTTAAGTTGGCAGCCGTATAAATCGCGCTGATCTCCTCTGCCGTCGCTCCCAGATCCAACCGCTGAACATTGCCTCCCAGCGTCCACTGCCCCTGTGCATTGACAATCCAGTTGTCCACTACTGTATTTAAGGCCAAAAGTCCGTTTTCATCAAAATAATAGCACTCTGCAGTCCCATCTCCATTGCCGTCAATCCACTGCCAGGTCTCTGCCGCATAACTGCCGTCATCCTGACGGTACTTCCAGGTAACGTCTGATTTTTCCCACTGACCTGCAAATGCACCGAAGGACATGGCCAATGTCATGGGAACTGCCAACACAACCGCTTTTTTCCACTGTTTCATTATATAACTCCCCTTTCTTATCGTCTTGTCCTGCTGCCGATTATACTCTGACAGCTTATTAGCATTGTACATGAAATTCTGTAATATTACAACCCTTTTTTCGCAGAAACAAAACAGCAGATAAACCTTTTGGCTATCTGCTGTCTTATGTTTCTGCATCAGAAATATTTCTTATTGCCCCAGAGATTGCTTCTCTTAAGATCCAGGTACTCGTTGTATGCCTTTTCCAAAATCTGCTTTTCATTGGAAAACTTCAGCAGATGGTATGCCTCATAAAACTTATAATATCCGGAATCAATGAAATATTCCTCCCGCTGTGGTTTGCTGTAATAGCTGTCCGCCATCATCAGATACCAGTGCACATCCTTCTCCACTACATCCTGAGGAGTGTTAAATGAATACTGGCTCTTGCCGATATACTTAATAATGGAAGCGCTGACCCCGGTTTCTTCTTTCACCTCACGCAGCGCCGTCTCTTTAAACTCTTCTCCCGGCTCTACAGTTCCCTTGGGAAGGACCCAGCCCTCATACTTATTCTTATAATTCTTGTACAGGACGAGTATCTTACCACGAAATATAACCACACCGCCGCAGCTAGTTGCCTCTATCATCGCAATCCCTCCTGGTCGCTGGTGTGTACTTCTGTCTGTGCATAGTATAACTCTTTTTAGAAGGTATTGCAAGAGGATATCTGTCAGCGCTGCTGCTTTGCAAAGTAAGCATCCATGACGGCTCTTGCGATGGGCGCTGCCTCCCTGCCGCCGGATCCTCCTTCTTCTACAATTACGGTTACTGCAATTTGGGGATTTTCTACCGGGGCAAAGCCGGTAAACCAGGCATGGCTTTCTTTCCCGGTTTCAAATTCTGCTGATCCGGTCTTTCCTGCCGCCCGGTAAGCATCTGTCTGAAGTACGGAAGCTGTTCCTTCTGTTACAACCCGCTCCATCATAGAGGAAAGAGCAGCGGCTTCTTTGGCACTCATCAGATTGCCCCAGGGTTCCGGAAAAAACTGTTTTCCCTCCTTGCCGTTTTCATTTACTATATAATCAATGAGATAAGGTTTCATTAAAACTCCGCCGTTTGCGATAGCCGAAGTAATCATCAGACTGTGGATTGGCGTTATCTGCGTTCCCCCCTGGCCGATGGATGTCTGAAGCACCTCCCACTGGGAAGAATCTGCTCCCATCACAAACCTGCTTTTGCTGTAGGGAAGGGAAAGAGGCAGTTCCCGGTTAAACAAAAGACTTTCCGCTGTCTGCTTCATGCGGTCTCTGTCAAGCAGCGTCCCCATGTAAGCAAACGCTCCATTGCAGGAATTGGCAAAGCACTGGGCTATATCCTGACTTCCATGGGCATTTCCATGATAACAGCGAATGGTGTATCCGTCCTGTTCATAAACTCCGTCGCAGTCAAACCGAAAATTCTGGTAATCAGCAGGGTATTCCCTCATATATTCCAAAAGAGTCACTATCTTAAATGTGGAACCGGGCGGATACAGTCCCTGAAAAACCCGGTTTAATAAAAGTCCTTCCCCCTGTTCGCCGCTTACCAGACTCTCCCACAACCCGTTTATCTGATTGGTATCAAAATCCGGCCTGGAAACCATAGCCAAAATCTTTCCTGTAGACGGCTCCATTACCGCTACGGCCCCTTTTCGGTCTCCCAATGCCTGATATGCCGCCTGCTGCAGTTCTACATCCAGAGTCGTAACCACATCATCCCCCGGATCTTTCTCGTCTGCCAGTTCCCGAATCACCTTCTCTGCCAGACTGTCATGGGAAGTCAGCAGATAAAAATCAGCCAGTTCCTCAACTCCGGTCTTCCCTCTGGTGGACCACCCTACTGCATGGCAGAACAGAGAACCATAGGGATAGCTGCGCACCTCTTTTCCATCTTCTCCTACAATGGTCTCTGCCAGAATCCGGTTGTCATTGCTTAAAATTTTTCCCCGGATCACCTGATCAGCCAGGTGACCGATCCTTGCATTATAAGAATTGTTCACGACATTTTCACTTTCCACCTGTATAAACCAGACCAGGTATCCAATCATCAGAACAAACACCAATACTGTAAAATAAGTCAATCTTAAAATATTTTTGTTAGATCCCGGAGATTTTGAGTTACGCCTCATCATATTCCTCCTCATTCCGTTTCAGAATATACAGTCCCTGAACGATATGAAATAAAATAAAGGTAGAAAAAATCGAACTCCCCCCATAGCTGACAAAAGGCAGCGTCACACCGGTAGACGGAATAAACTTGACCACTCCCCCAACATTTAAAAATACCTGAACCATATACACTGTCCCCAGTCCAAAGGCGATTAATTTGTAAAAAGCGGCCTGCATCCTGTTTGCAATCATCATAAACTGGATAAAACATCCCAGACAGATAAGCAGCACGCAAATTGCAAAAATTCCGCCCATCTCTTCAAAAATTGCCGCAAAAATAAAATCCTTTTCCACTACCGGAATCTTTTCAGGCATTCCCTGAAACAGACCGCTTCCAAACCATCCTCCGTTTCCAATAGCAAATAAAGACTGGGTAATCTGATACCCCCGGTTGTCAATATCTGCCCAGGGGTTCAGCCATGCTTCCACACGAACCCGGACATGGGCAAACAAAAAATAAGCAAGCACTGCCGCCCCGCTTCCCCCCAGGATTCCCACTCCCAAATACGCCCAGTTGGAAGTGGCCACAAACAGCATAAAAATATAAGTAATAAAAAAGATAAACGCACTTCCCAGATCTTTGGACGCTGCCAGCACCAAAACATGAACTGCCGCCACTGCAGTCACTGTACATACGGTCTTAAAATCCGTAGACTGATAAAACATGGCTGCCACAAAAAATACAAAGGTAATCTTTACAAACTCAGAGGGCTGAAAGGAAATCCCTCCCAGATTTAAAGACAGCTGGGCGCCGTAGCTGGTACTTCCTCCAATCCAGACCACTGCCAGCAAAATCAGTCCGCCGATCCCGTAAATCCATGGGATTTTTACCAACTGCCACACTCTGTCGATAATAAACGGAATCAGCATACAGACAGCTGCTGCCGCCACCGCCACCACAAACTGCTTTACTGCCAGATTCTGTCCCTTTGCTATAGAAAGGCGGGTCTGAATTATAAATCCCACGCATAGAAGCATGGATGTATTGTTTAAAAGCAGACGGGACACATTATGGTAAAACAGACGGAATCCTCCGATATAGCAGGCAAAAAACACTACCTGAACCAAGTAAAACGCAATTACAGATTCTTCCTGACTTTTTAAATAAATCACCAAAAATGCCAGCAGATGAATTAGAAACATCGCCTGATTCTGATGGCGGCAAACGCTTTTCTGATCCTCCGGATCCTCATAAGAAAAGAATCGAAAATTGAAATACGTATAAAATGCCATCAAAAGAATCATTAAATATTTTGAAATTTCAATAATCAGGTTTGTCATTCTTTTTTCTATTCAACTCCCCGCCGAAAATGTCCTCTGGTGAAATCTCCAATGGCTTCTTTTGCGTCCTCCAATCCACCTTCCAAAAAAGCCTTTAAAATTTCTTCTGTCTCTTCTTGTGTCTCAATCGTAAATTTTATGCGAAGTCCATTAACTCCCAATGCCTGGATCTCTTTTCCACATCCTAACAGCGATAACGGACTTGGATTGTAAATGGTATTGTAGCAGAAACGGCAGTGATTTTTCACTGAAAGGAATTTTCCGGTTCGATCCTTTAATTGAATCACTTCCTGCTTCTTATCACATCCAGACACAGTTTTCTTAATACACTGAGCCGAAACCATCATGGGAAGATAGCCATAGACCACCATTTCCTTAGAAATATCCGTAAAATTCGTATTCTGCAGTTCCCGGCCGTTTAGTTCTAAAGGCATGGTAATCCGGCAGGCTCCCATGGCCTTCATGGCAGCTGCAGCCCCATGATTCCATGTATACATGGTATCATCAAATATCATGGGCAGATCCATTCCTATCTCTTTCAGCCACCACACCTCTTCTAAAGCCCGCACAATCACCCCGTCAAACCCGGCTGTCTTTAATTTGTCCAGATTCCTCTGAAAATACTCTTTCGCTTCTGTCCTGAAAATATGAGGCAGAATCAGCATACAGAGACATCCCCGTTCATGGACCTTTAAAACCGTCTCCTTCCAGATTTCGGCTGAAAAACCGGTACTGTCCACCGCGATCTCATCAACTGCAATCCCGCCTGCAGACTGACTCCCGCAAAAGTAAGACAGGGCCCCTGCCAACTGCTCCGGCTCTTCAAACGACAATCGAAAGGGCAGACGTTGTTCTGATGCGCTCTTTTCATTTTGAAATGGTTTCCCGCAGTACGTTTTCGCATCTAAAGCCGCCTCTGGTTCCTCTCTTCGGTAATGACTAAGGATTTCCTTCTCCAGCTTTTCAAAACCGCTTCTTCTCAAATCATTTAATGCCTGAACCGGCAAGAAAACCGGGCCGGTTACCTGGACATCCAAATGTGAAAACTCAAAAGGTGTACCGCCGGTCTTTTGAACCTGTCTGGCTACCCGTTCCTCTGTAATCGGCTGATTTTTAGCCGCTTCCGGTATCTGTCCAAATACCGTCACTGCAGCCGTATCGAAACTCCTGTTTTCAAAAGTCAGCGACAAAACAGAGGGCTGACCTTCTTCCAGCAGCACAAATCCGGCAACCTTTTCCTTTACTTCTGCATTGACATAGGTTTCGTCCAGTCTGTTAAACAGTTCCTGATTCACTTCCCGGAATGTTGGTTTCTCTTTTAGCGCTACCATGTGACGCCCATTGTGGTTTTCATAGTATCCATCTGACAAACCGCCTCTGTCAAATAAATCCAAAAGCATTTTTTTGTCCCCGGGATCTACAAAATAGCCATCTCTTCCATATTTCAGATACTGATCCACATATTTGCGGTACATGCTTACCACACCGGCCGTATATCTGGGACTTTTCATCCGTCCCTCTATTTTCATAGAAAAAACTCCTGCCTCAATGATGTCCGGAATTAAATCCAGGGTGCACAAATCCTTCAGATTCAGCACATAGGAATTCCCCTCTTTTTGCTGAAACGATTTTCCCGTTCCTTTCACTTCATAGGGAAGCCGGCAGGGCTGGGCACACCTGCCCCGATTGCCGCTGCGTCCTCCAATCAAGCTGCTCATCAGGCACTGACCGGAATAACAGTAGCACAGCGCTCCATGGACAAAGCTTTCAATCTCCACCGGCACCTGGCTGTGTATTTCTCTGATTTCCTCCAAAGACAGTTCTCTGGCAGTTACTACTCTCTGGGCCCCCAGTTCATACAGCGCCTTGGCCCCATATACTCCGGTTATGGTCATCTGGGTGCTGGCATGAACCGGCAAATCTGGAAAAAATCGGCGGATCTCCATAAAAGCCCCCATATCCTGCACAATAACCGCGTCCAATCCCTGTCGGTAATATGGAAGAAGGTAGTCATATAATTCTTCTAATTCCTGTTCTTTAAACAGCGTGTTGACTGTCATATAAAGGCTGCATCCATGAAGATGAACATAATCAATGGCCTCCAGAAGCTTATCCTGATCGGGATTATCTGCATAAGCCCTGGCCCCAAACCGGCTGCCTCCCATATATACTGCATCCGTTCCTGCCGCCACTGCTGCCTTCATGCTCTCAAAGCTGCCTGCAGGAGCCAGAATTTCTACCTTTTTCTTTTTTATCACAAACGTTCTCCCTTCTTTGCAGATGTTAAAAAAGAATCCCGCTTACGAGATTCTCTGGTTTTGCGGCAGTCTCTGTGCTGTTAATGTCTTCCCTTTCTGGTCCCATGACCTCCCTTGTAAGAAGAGGGAATATGGGATGCAGGCGGAACAAATCCTGCACTGTGGGCAGCGCTTAGCGCAGCCGCCACTGCTGCCTCTTTTTCCTGGTTTTCTTTTCTCTCCCGCTCTTCTTTTGCTTCCTGGCTCTCTTGTTTTTCCTCTGCCTGAAGAGTTTCCTCCTGATGAAGAGTTTCCTCTGTCTTAGAAAAAGCAGATGTCTCCAGGGATGCGGCAGCAAATTGCTGTTTCTGAAGATCTTCTAAACTTCTCAGCGCTGCTTCTAACTTCATCTGGGTGCTGACCAGTTCATGCTTTAAGCTGTACATCTCCCGCTCCATATCCGCCTTCTGGCGTTCCATGGCCTTTAGCCGGTCAACAGCCTTAAAATAATCATCTGCAATATTGAGTTCTACCATCACAGTCTGATAATTGTCATTCTGTTTGGTAAAACCAGGCTGCAGTCTCATTTGCTCCAATTTATCATTGATATATGCGGCAACTTTCTGGAAATAACTTTTTTCTTCTGCACCAGCCAGAGTATATATATTGCCGTCTATTAACACTTCCGCATAATTTTTGGAATCCATAAAGGCTATTCTCCTGTTTATCTGGTTTATTCTTTTACAGCATCCCTAAATAGCAGATGCCAAGTGTTCATATAGTGTTCATATTATGTAACAGTTCAGCCATGCATCTTCTTGCCCGCTTACGGCAGACAAAAAGTGCCAGGTGTCTGCCCTATGAACATTTAGACAGAAAAATTCTTATGAAAACAAGTTTTCAGCGTCTGTTCCTGCCCAAATCTTCGTATGGCTGAACTGTTATCATATTATACCACACTAGCGCGTTCAAGAAAAGTTACAAAACATTTAAATTTTCTGCAGCATTCTGCTTATTCTCCCTCTTTTGCAATCCCCAAATGCCGGTAAGCATGGTCTGTTGCCATCCTTCCTCTTGGGGTACGGTTAATAAGGCCGTTCATTAACAAATACGGTTCATATACATCTTCCAGGGTTCCGGAATCTTCTCCCAATGCTGTCGCCAGTGTGTCTAATCCCACAGGTCCACCGCCAAATTTTTCTATCATCATCAGAAGAATACTGCGGTCATTCTGATCCAGTCCCAGCCTGTCCACGTCTAAAATATCCAGTGCAAAATCCGCTACTTCCTTGGTAATCCTCCCGTCATACTTAACCTGAGCAAAGTCTCTTACCCGCTTTAACAAACGGTTGGCAAGTCTGGGCGTTCCTCTGGATCGTTTGGCAATCTCTGCTGCGCCGGAAACGTCTACTTCTACTCCCAGCGCCTTTGCAGACCTAAGAACTATGGTGGTCAGTTCTTTCGGAGTATAAAACTCCAATTTCTGAATCACTCCAAACCTGTCCCTTAAAGGGGCGGTTAAAAGTCCGGCCCTTGTAGTGGCGCCTACCAAAGTAAACTTCGGCAGATCTAACCGAATCGATCGGGCAGAAGAATCTTTTCCCAGCATAATATCAATGGCATAATCTTCCATAGCCGGATACAGTACCTCTTCCACCTGCCGGTTTAGCCTGTGAATCTCATCTACAAACAGCACATCCCTTTCCTGAAGATTATTCAGAATCGCTGCCATCTCGCCTGGCTTTTCAATAGCCGGTCCTGACGTCACTTTCATGTTTGTGCCCATCTCTGCCGCAATAATGCCGGCTAATGTAGTCTTTCCAAGACCTGGAGGTCCGTAAAACAGGACATGATCCAGCGCCTCATCTCTGGATCTGGCTGCATCAATATAAATCTTTAGGGTGGTCTTAATCTTTTCCTGTCCGATATACTCCTGAAGAAGCTTTGGCCGTAGGCTGGTTTCTATTGTTTTGTCCTCTTCTGTTGCTTCAGTCGTGATAATTCTGCGCTCCATTACTTATCCCCTCTATAAAAATGACAGATGGCGCAGAGATGCCTTTAAGACATCCTCTGCTGTCATGTCCTCTGTTATTTCTGCTTTGCGGACTGCCCTGGCTGCCTCCAGATTGGAATATCCCAGAGCCACCAAAGCCTGTACTGCCTCTTTTGCTGCATCGCCTTTCACATCGGATGAAAGTCCCCTGCCAGGCTCTTCCATCTCTCCAGGCTCTCCCAGGCCGGAAAGTAAATCTTCCGGTGATACTTTATCCTTTAAATCCAAAATCACTCTCTGGGCCGTCTTTACCCCGATGCCAGGCGCTTTGGAAATCGCCTTGGCATCTCCTGATAAAATAGCCATACGCAGATCATCTGGCCGCAGGGCGGACAAAATCCCCAAAGCCCCTTTGGGTCCTACTCCATTTACCCCCAAAAGCTGCTGAAACATCTCCCTGTCCTGGCGATGAAGGAATCCATACAAACTCATAGCATCTTCCCGCACCTGAAAATATGTATATACTTTTACTGCCTCCCCTATATTGGGAAGTTCGTCTAAAAGCGATAAAGGGACCCGAATCTCCAGTCCCACGTTTCCTGTCTCTATCACAATCCTGTCCCCGCTCACCTCTGCCAGAGGACCTTTTACATAAGAAATCATAGCTGCTCCTTTGATTCTCTTTTGTTTTTCATCATAACATAGTCTCTTTGTCAATGCAAGCCAAATCGAACAAACATTCTTTTTTTCATTGACTTTCCATCCCTTCTTCCGTATAATATTATAAAGATACCAGGGCCGCAAGCCTTTTGCCCCCCAATCATCCTATAATTGCTGACTACAGAATAATAAGGAGTTTTTTACTTATGATTACAGTTCACCGCCACATTAATTTGCCCCGGACCTATCCGTTAGAGCGGATCGGAAGACTTGACAGCCTGCTGTTTTTTGATATCGAAACCACTGGTTTTTCCGGAGACACTTCCAGTCTGTATCTCATCGGCTGCACCTGCTACCGGGATGGAAACTGGGAACTATACCAGTGGTTTGCCGACTCCCCAGAAGAAGAACCCAATCTGTTGGAAGCTTTTTTCTCATTTTTAAAGAACTTCTCATTTGTTATCCATTTTAATGGGGACGGTTTTGACATTCCCTATCTCTTAAAGCGCTGCCTTCACTACCAGCTTCCTCATGACTTTTCCGGCGTCACAAGTATTGATATCTACCGGAAAATCAAGCCGTACAAAACCCTTCTGGGTCTGGAAAGCCTGAAACAAAAAGCTATTGAACGTTTTTTAGGCATTTTCCGCACGGATCCCTATTCCGGAGGCCAGCTGATTGAGGTCTACCAGGAGTATCTGATGACCGGTCAGGACCGGCTTTATGACATGCTGATGCTTCATAATAAAGAAGATCTGGAGGGAATGCCCCTGATTCTTCCTATTTTGAATTACTGTGATATGATGGAAGGACCTTTTTCATTGGTAAGCCAGGAGTGCCGCACCATGCATGACATTTTCGGCACCCCAGAAGCCTGCTGCGACCTGACCTATGAAAGTCCAGTCTTCGTCCCCAATGGCTGGACCTTTTCTGATGAGTTCTTTTCTATCTCCTGCGAACACAACCATCTGATATGCACTGTCCCTCTCATAGAAGGCGAACTGAAATATTTCTATCCAGATTATAAAGATTACTACTACCTGCCCCAGGAGGATACTGCCATCCACAAAAGTCTGGGCGAATTTGTGGATCGATCTGCCCGCAAAAAAGCTACTGCTGCCACCTGCTATACGAAAACGATCGGCCGTTTTCTGCCCCAGCCTGTCCCACTTTTTGAGCCGGCATTAAAGGCCTGCCATAAAGACAGACAGACCTTTTTATCTTATACCCCTGATTTATTTGCAGATCCCGATTTTTCCGCAAAATTCTTAGACGGCATTTTTAAACGGCTGTGTCCCAAAATCAACCGGCCAGACCATTTTTCCTAATAATCGCCTTTTTTCAGCAGTTTTCGGATATAAGCAAATGTTTTACGCTCCCCTTTCTTTTTCAGCATCCACAAAAGCCGCTCCAAAAGGGCTCTGGTTTCCGGATGAATCGTGATAAATTGTCTGGTTTTCTCATAATACTCCCAGGGCGCGCTGTCCGTATACTCTTTTCCTTTATAAACCCTGCATGCCGCAATCCGATCCATCACCATTTCAATCACGTACTGCAGCGGCATCCGGTTGCCGACCAGTCCGGCCTCCTTATTTACAGAAACATCAATCCAGTATTCAAAGTGATGCTTGTTGCGCCCCTTATGATGAAGCCACGCTTTGGAAAAGCCAAACAATTCCCGCTCTGCCGCATTGGGACTTCTGTTTCCCTGGTAAAAACGCATGCCGGTCCAGAATTCTTCCGGGCTGTATTTGGACAAATCATGGAGCAGTCCCTGCCGGTACAATCCTACCTGAAAGCAGTACCTCATTACTAAAAACTTATGTTGGGTAATTGTATAAAAATGTCTTGCAATATTTGAAATTTTCATCTTATATCTTCCTCTGTGCAGGCTTATTTCTTGGTTCCTGTTTCAGTATAACAGCTTTTTTCCAAACGTCAAATCATAATCGTTCATCCATGCCATTCATAATTTGGCGGATGCCACAAAATCCTTTAAATGTGAATTGCTTTGGCCGCAAAATTATTCATATCGGGCGTCTGCCTATAAAAATTGACACAAAATTTGTTCATTGTGAACAGGTTCCCATGAGCAAATTTGTGTCAGTTTTTGCATGGCTGAACTGCTGCTAGAAATTGGTATCAAAACCATTTGACACCTGATAAAAACTGTGCTATTCTTAGAACAACCGCAAAATAAGTTGTGGTGCAATTTTTTTTATTTCTTTGGAGGTATCATAATGAAAGGTACAGTTAAGTGGTTTAACAACCAGAAGGGCTACGGATTCATTTCCGACGAGCAGGGTAATGATGTATTCGTACATTACTCCGGATTAAACATGGAAGGCTTCAAGTCCTTAGACGAAGGCGCTGAGGTTGAATTCGATGTAATCAACGGAGCAAAGGGTCCTCAGGCAACCAACGTTACCAAGTTATAATTTCTAATCATCTAGTCAGCAGTGTACCTTTTTCAATCATATAGAGCATATTTATGTAATTGAAATAAAGTTATATTGGATTCAATGATTACAAACAAGAGCCAGTGTCCTTGGACGCTGGCCCTTTTTGGATTCTCTCTTAAGACGCACGATTTAACAGTTCTTTCAATTCTTCCACAGAGAATTTATAGTTGTGATTGCAGAAATGGCAGTTTACTTCTATTTCCTTTCCCTCGTCAATCATCTCCTGAAGCTCTTTCTTTCCAATACTTACCAGGGCTTTTTCCACTCTCTGCTTGGTGCAGTTGCAGTAAAAGCTGGTCTCTACCGTCTCATTAATCTCCAGGCCAAAATCACCCAAAATATGCTCTAAAATCATCTCTGGAGTATTTCCGGCATCTAATAAAGAGGTAATGGAAGTAATTTCCCCAAGACGTGTTTCCAGCTTATCAATAATCTCATCAGATGCACCCGGCAAAAGCTGAATCATAAATCCCCCTGCCTGACGCACTGTATTATCTTTGTTCATCAGCACGCCTAATGCAACGGAAGAAGGGGTCTGCTCGGAAGTGGCATAATAATAGGTCAGATCCTCTGCAATCTCTCCTGTCACCAGAATCGTCTGTCCCACGTAAGGTTCTTTTAATCCAATATCCTTAATGACGCTTAACACTCCTACTCCTAAAGAACCGCCTACATCCAGCTTTCCCTTTGCATTCGGCGGCAGCATGACAGAAGGATTATAGGCATAACCTTTTACCCGTCCTCTGGAGTCTGCTGTAACAGTCAGTCCTTCTAACGGACCATCTCCCTGAATCTTTAAGGTCAGCAAATCGTCTTCCCCCTTCATGGTAATTCCCATCATTCCGCCTGCAGTCAAAAGACGGCCCAAAGCTGCTGTTGCCACCGGACTGGTGTTGTGAGCCTGGCGGGCATGTTCCACCAGTTCTTTTGTAGTAGATGCAAATGCACGAATCTGACCCTCTGCAGCCGTTGCACGAATTATATAATCAGACATAGTTCATCCTCTCTTTGTTTGTTTTTCATATTATTTGTTGTATATACAACATTTAATCCCGATTTTTTCCATGTTCTCTGGCAATTACATAAATCCGCTCACTATCTGGCCTCATCCTGTCTTTTGTAAATGCATCATAGCAGGTCTCAAATATCAGGCCGGCCTCCTCTAATGCCTGTTTAATTTCCTCTACTGAATAGGCCCTCTGGTAATGGTTTTCTTCAAATTTGCGGTACAGCGGATCTGTCTTTTCATTTCCTTTGTCTTCCCGGATAAACAGAGTTAAACCGTATTCATTGATGCAGGACTCTTCATCATAATAATTTTCCCAGATAAAGCTGCCCTCTTCCCGGTTTTCTGCAATGGTGGACTCCCCCAGCATTTCTTTGTATTTGTACTGGGTATTCAAATCAAAAATAAAGACCCCGCCCGGATCCAGGTAGTTGTTTACCAGAGAAAATACCTGGACCAGTTCCTCGTACTCCAGAATATAATTCATAGAATCACAGATACTGACCACTGCGGCTACTGTACCATAAAGTTCAAATTCCCTCATATCTTGAAGAAGGTACAGAATATCGCTGCCGCTTTCCAGCTTCTTTTCCATGGCAATCTCCAGCATTTCCTCTGCATTGTCCACGCCGATCATATCATAGCCGGAAGCTGCCAGAAGTTCTGTGAGACTGCCGGTCCCGCAGCCCAAATCCAGAACCAGTCCGCCTCTTACTCCTCTCTCTTTCAGCAGGCTGATTAGATACCTGCTCCACTCCTGATAAGGAATATTATCCATAAACAGATCGTATACTGCCGCAAAGCTTGTATAAGCGTCCATGTTTCCTCCTAAAGAGACAGGGCTGCCCTTAAAAAGGCAGCCCCTTATCCAGACTCCGCTCTCCCGCAGAATCATCACCCGATTTTATGCGTTCTTACCGCAGCATTTCTTGTACTTTTTGCCGCTTCCACAAGGACATGGATCGTTGGGGTATACTTTATGTCCCTTACGAATCGTGCCGGAAGCCTTCTGCTCCTTGTACAGCTCTTTTCTGCGCTCTTCAGAAAGAATAGCATCCCACTGCGGCAGTTCATACAGCCAGTTTGCCTTTGCCTCTACCATGTTGTAGTAAAGTTTTTCCGGATCAATCTCAATCCGCACCTGGGTATCTTCTTCCATAGTGTCGATTGGATTTTCATATCCTTTTAAACTCTCATTAATGCCGTCTAAAAAGCCTACCATGATTAGCAATTCTGTATTGTACTTTTCAGCCAGTTCCTTTACTGTACCGGTCACAACCTCTGAAGGGTTAGAAAGAATCTGCTCATAAATTCCTTTTTCAATGGTAAAATAACCAGTCCACAGTTCTTCTCTTTTTTTATCATCTAAGCCGTCTCCGTAAGCCAGATTTCTCCAGGTATCTAAAATAGCCATCTCTATCATCCATCCTTTTTATCAGTATTGACAGGCAAAACGCCTCTAGGCCATAGTATATAACAAAACTATGATTGTTGTAAAGTCTTTTCTAGCGCTGGTATGCATATACCGGAAGACCATTTTCCATTTTTCTCTCCGGTTCTCCCTGAATCAGCGGAAGGGCATAAGATAAAAACTCTTCGCTGATATCTGTGCCGTTGCCGATAATCCATTGAGACGGGAACTTCTTTTCCTGATTGCAGACCTGGTTCACATCTACTGTCACGCATTCCATCTCATATGGGCTGTCAGACTTTCGGTTAAAGGCAATCATCTGCCCGGTTACTCCCTCTAAGGCCTTTCTTACGCCCCATTTGCCTGCCATTGCTGCCTCTTCAATGTCTGTCTGGGAAGCCGCCATACCGGAACAGCGCTGGCTTACGTTTAATTCCACAGAGCGAACCTTTACCCCGAAACGGTCCCGGACAAAATTTTCCAGAATCTTTCCGCTTCCGGTCAGCATCTTATGACCGAACGTATCCAGTCTGGCCTCATCTGCATATTCACAGATAAACTGACCTCTGTCATCCGAAATCCCCTCTGAAATACAGATAATCACATTAGGCTGCTTCTCTAATGCCTCTTCCACATCCTTAGCAAACTGCTCCATGTCAAAGTTTGTCTCCGGAAGGTAAATGAGCAGCGGATTGTCGCCTTTGTGTTTTCTTGCCAGAACGCTGGCTGCTGTCAACCACCCTGCATGACGTCCCATCAATTCTACAATGGTAACTGCCTTTTGCTGGTACACAGAAGAATCCAGTACAATCTCTCTGACTGTAGAAGCCACATACTTTGCTGCACTGCCGTATCCAGGAGTATGATCGGTCATAATCAGGTCATTGTCAATGGTCTTTGGAATGCCGATCACCTTTACGTCAATGTCATTGGAAGCTGCATATCTTGCCAGCTTGCTTACAGTATCCATGGAATCATTGCCGCCGATATAGAAGAAATATCCAATATCCATCTGCCGAAATTTTTCAAATAATTCCTGATAGCAGATGTCGCTTAAATCTTCTGGAAGCTTATACCGGCAGGAGCCTAAGTAGGCGGCAGGAGTCAGCTTTAGCAATTCCAATTCTTCTTCATCCAGAGCAGAAAGTTCCATGGTTCTGCCGGCCATAAAGCCTTCTATGCCATGAATCATGCCGTACACTTTGCCAATCTCATCACCATGATCTATTCCCTCTTTGATGACTCCGTAAAGGCTAGCGTTGATAACTGCTGTCGGTCCTCCGGACTGGCCGACAATTATATTTTTCTTCATAGGTATCTTCTCCTCTTTTTACTCTCTGTCTCTTATTGTAGCGGAAAGACGCACTGTTGGCAAGTACCCTTTCTCTTCCACTCCTTTTTCTCCCCCTGTCTTTTCCCGGCTTTCCCCTTTTCTTCCTGACCTGTTTTCTGATAAACGCCCCCTGTTTTTCTTCTGCCTCCATAGGAATCAGCGCTCCCTTAAAATCAGACATCAGGTAAATGCTGCCTTCAAACATGCTGCCGTCTTCTTTCAAACGGTACAGTTCGTTTTTCCATACGACCCAGGTATCCTTTTTCATGGCGCCGTTTTCCCCCAGATAATACCACATTCCGGCTGAATCTGTTTTCCAGGTATTAGAAACCATCATTCCGGCTCCGTCAAACCAATACCAGTTTTCTCCGTCCTTGTACCAGTTATTCCGTACCGGTTCTCCGGTATTTCCCAGATAAAACCGCCATCCGCCTTCTTCCTGATACCACCCCCATCGTTTCTCCGGTACCGGCTGGTTTATATTGTAATATAAAAGAATGGCTGCTGTTTCCGCTTTTGCAAGTCTCTCTAAATTATCTGCATTGAGAAGCCATCTGGCAATGGCCCCATTGGTATGAAAAGAATGTTCCAAAATCAATCCCGGCGTTCCTACTGCGGCTGCCCCTCGCAAAACCCCGTAATAATCTCCGTTTTGTCCCCGTCTGTGCTCGATTCTGGCCGGCTGTCTGGTGCTTAACACCGTTTCCACTGTCTGGGCCAAAGCCATTCCAATGCCGTCTGCACTGCCATTTATAGCACAATAGGCGCATGGGTAATCAATATTGGGATTTGCTCCATTTGCCACTGCATTAGAATGATCTGAAATAAATAAATCACATCCCTTTGAGGACGCTCCTCTGGCATACAATCCCTTATCTTCCTGCTGCTTTTCCCTGGTCAGCACTACCTCTATCCCATAAGATTCCAGATACTTTTTCTGGAGTAAGTGGAGTTTCCATGCCATTTCCGACTCATAATATCCTGGTTCTGCCGAACTCTGGTTGTATTTACCAAAATGCCCTGCGTCTAAACAGATCTTCATACTCCTGTCCTCCTTTTTTATTCACAGCTATTTCTGCATCGTTCTTATCTATCTTATGAAAGTTTCAAACAGGCTGTGCCTGAACCTATGGCCAGAGTGGGAAAACTGTAGTATAATATAAAGATACCGGGGTCAAAAACATGAGTAAAAAGCCTTTTGTCCCCAACAGGATATGAACACTGATACATTTAGAAAAAGAAAGGAAAGACTTGTTTATGAATCCAATAGAACTGATGGGACTTCAAAAAAAGGCCCTGGCTTTCAAAGAAAATCATCCGAAATTTATTAACTTTCTTCAGGCAGTTTCCCAAAAGAATCTTATGGAAGGAACTATTATGGAAGTGACTCTTACGGATCACACAGGAGAACAACTATCTGCGAATTTAAAACTAACTGGGTCTGATATCGAGCTTATCCGCAGTCTCGCTGAACTGCAAAAAAAATAATACCTGTTTTGTGTATAAAATATTCAGACCGGACAATACTATGAGTGTAAACAAAAGATAAATTTAACTACTTATCCTCCCCTTTTTAATACCTTGCCTGTTGGCTTCGTGCAGCAGGCGGGGTATTTTTTTTTATTTTATGAAAAGTTAAATGCGATTCTTTTATATGAAATCAAACAGAATAACGACCGTTGCAGAAATAGCTCAAAGAAGCTGTCGCTTCACGATTTTTTAATCATTAAGGCGACAGCTCTCTATGGAAGTCCAGATTTTTGTCCGCACCCAATCAAAATGTGGTCTTCGTTTCACTCTTTACTGTCTTAATATAATTTTTAATACAGTATCCATCTGATCTGGAAGCGGGTAGGTAAATACCGGATTCTCGCCAAACGAGACAAACGCTACATCGTTATACAGCACGGTATTCCATGCCTCTCCGCGCTTCATCTCGCTGCCATTTTCCACATAGTAGACCTTATCCAGCTGCTCTGGTGCAATTCCATACAATGGCAGCGCCCCCAGAGGCTCCTCATAGACATGAGCGTAAATGACGTTTCCCTTTTGGGTATATCTGCCCCACTCTGGCTTTGGCAACCCACAAATTCCGCAGCCATAAATACTCTCTCCGTTCTTTTTCATCCATACGCCAATTTTCTCCAAAATCTCTCTTCCCTGCTCCGGAATATTCCCTCTTGCGTCCGGTCCAACATTTAAAATCATGTTGCCTCCCTTACTGACGCATTCCACAAGCTTTCGCACCAGCATTTCAGGCGACTTGTAATCATGGTCATAGTTGCAGAATCCCCAGTGATTATTCATTGTCGCACAAAGTTCCCATGGAATCTGCTCTCCCAATTCATCCTGAACGCCTCCTGGAGGAATAATCTGCTCTGGACTTGCAAAATCCCCGCTGTAAATCAAAGGATTTGCTGTCGCGATGCTTCCGTGATTATCCCCAGCCCCCTCCAGGCGGTTGTCAATAACAACATCCGGCTGATATTTGCGCACCATGCGGATCAGGTCTGTCGCCTTCCACTTCTCTCCACACATATCATCATAGGAGAAATCGAACCATAACAGATCGAGTTTTCCATAATTGGTCACAAGTTCTTTTACCTGCCCATGCATATAAGTCAGATAACGGTCGAAATCAATCTGCTCATCCTTAAATTCTTTGCGATTTCTCATCGGGTGTTGTCTGTCACCATATTTCGGAAAGTCCGGATGATGCCAGTCAATAATCGAAAAATACAGTCCCACCTTAATACCTTCTGCGCGAAACGCCTCCAAAAACTCCCGCACCAAGTCCCTTCCGGCCTTTGTATTTGTCGCTTTATAATCCGTCAACGCTGAATCAAACAGGCAAAAGCCATCGTGGTGCTTTGCCGTAAGCACCGCATATTTCATCCCCGCTGCCTTTGCAAGGCTCGCCCACTTCTTCGGCTGATAGTCCGCTGGATCAAACAGATCAAAGTATTTTTCATATTCTGCGACTGTCATTTCACGCTCCGACATCACCCATTCCCCACACGCCGGAATTGCATACAGCCCCCAGTGAATGAACATGCCAAATCTTGCATCCATAAACCATTTTGTTCTCTCTTTGATGTCCTGATTCATTTTTCCTCCATTTACTCCGCTCTGAATTTCTCAAGTATAACTGCTGCTCCGCCGTTTTTTTGGCTCTTTTCTGCTGCAAGTGCAAGCAGATGTGAATCAACTGCCGTAACAGCGCTGCTTAAATTCTGTTCCTTATCCTTGTGTGCGATCATACGCACAAACTGCTTCATCATCGCAACATCACTTCCACTGTGCCCACTGGAAGGTGCATTTAAGTCGATCACTGTTTTTTGTCCAGTCGCAAAATCCACAACCTCAATACGGTTATCTTCCATCCAGCCGCTGATCTGCCCGTGGCTGCCCTGTAATCGGATGATCCGCTCACAGCGATCTGTAAATGCGCTCATCGTAAGACTGACTGTCACTCCGCCCTCAAACTCCATGTTGACAATCTGGTGATCTACCACATCATTATCACAATGATAGACACAGCGTCCATACGGACCTCTCCTTAATGCATACAAAATCCCCGCATCATCCTCTTCCATCGTCACCACGCGCCGGAAACCGTCTTCCTTTGCCTTTGGGTGTTCCAGATAAAAGCGCGGCGCATAGTAAGGGCAGCTATCTCTGTGCATACAGCCATCCATGCAGTATTGCGGCGCTCCCTCAGGCGCCCTCTCCTCACAAAAGAGACTTCTGTCCCCAAAGCTGGAAACTGTCTGACAGGGCCTACCCACAAGCCACAACAAAATATCAAAATCATGACAGCATTTTGCCAGAATCATTGGACAACTCTCGCTGCTGTTTCTCCAATTTCCGCGGACAAAACTGTGCGCCATATGCCAATACCCGACGCATTCCATATGCTGGATATTCATCAGCGCTCCGATACGCCCCTCTGCGAGCAGCTCCTTTATTTTTGTAAAAAATGGAGAGTATCGCAGCACATGGGCAACACTGATAATTCCGTCATATTCCATCGCCATCTTCCGGATGGCAAGCAGTTCTCCCTTATTTGGCGTAATCGGCTTTTCACATAAAATATCATATCCCTTTTCTGCCGCAAGCTTTAGCGGCTCAAAATGCATTTTATCCTGTGTGCAAATCAGTACACAATCAGCGAATTTCGGACGTTCTAAAAGTTCCTTCCAATCGCTCGTACAATTTTCCTCACTGATTTCATGCAGTGTCTGAAACTCCTGTCTGCGATCCTTACGCGGCTCTGCCACTGCTACAAATTTCAATTCATTCGGGTAACGAAGCGCATACGTCGCATAGGCATCTGCCCCGCGCTGACCTGCGCCTATCAAAATAGCTTTTACCTGCTTCATATCTTCCTCCATTGTTTTTGTAAAAATGCTCTTAACCTTTAACCGCTCCACCAGAAAGCGCTTCTACAAAGAATCTATTGAATATACAGTATAAAATGACCGGCGGCAAAATGATAACAACCATAGCAGAAAAAAGTCCGTTGTAATTCGTCCGAAATGCGGTTGTAAAAGTTGATAATAGCGCGGGTACCGTCATTTTCTCACGGTCGATAAGTACAAGAGACGCCCAATAATACTCATTCCAATTATTAAGAAATGCCAGCACTGCAGCCGTTAAAATCCCCGGTCTTGCAATCGGAAAAACAACCTTCCACCATGTCTGGATATAACCGCATCCGTCAATTCTTGCAGCCTCCTCAAGTTCCTTTGGAATATTTCCATAGTAGTTCCGAATCACAATAAAACTAATCGCAATACCGCTGCACGAATAGATAAATATAAGCGCCGCTCTTGTGTTATAAATATGTAAACGGTTGATTAAATTATAAACCGGATACGTCAGTGCTGTAGCTGGAATAAACATAGTAGAATAAAGCATCATGCTCACAAGTTTTTTTCCTCTAAAATCCATGCGCGCTACAACATAGGCTGACATAGAAATCATCAGCATGCTGATCGCTACAGACATCCCGGAAATCCACATACTGTTTCCAAAATAACGCATGACATGAAGGTCGCGAAAGGTGGAAATGTAACCTTCCAAACAGATAGAATCCGGCAGCATAAAGCCAGGTCTTGCAAGCGGGTCTTCCTTAAAGCTGGATAATACCAGCCAGACAATCGGAACAAGTGATATTAGCAGCGCCCACCCCAAACAGATACAAGTAAAAATCCTTGTTGCTGCAGAAATTGTTTTCACATGTTTTTTCTTTTTTGTCATTTGCTTCCTCCTCCATATCTGTGCTTTTTGCGGAATGAAATACTGTAAAGCAGATTTACCAGAATGATAATGACAAACCCTGCCAGAATCTGGATCACGGCAACACTGTTTGCTCTTCCAAACTGTGTACGCGGACTGGTAATTGCAAGTTCACGAATGACATAGCTGATACTGTAGGTTCCTGCCGCACCTTTTGTTAAAAAATATACCTCGTTATACAATAAAAAACTTCCAGTTGCCGCCAAAACAGAAACCGTCCGCAGAGTATCCTTGATGATTGGCAGAACAATATACCAATCTTGTTTTAAGCCGCTGGCCCCATCAAGCATCGCCGCCTCTCTCACCTCCTGCGGCACTGCCATGATGTTTCCAAGAATGAGGAATGTCGTCGTTCCTGTAAAAAAAATATATGCTCCCGTCAGCGCCCAGAATGCCGGTCCATTCAGCAACAGGATATTTTCGTTAAAATTCTTGTCAAATAACTGAATGATTGGATTGATAATTCCATATAATGGACTGTAAATCTGTAAAAAAATCATTCCCATCGCCGCAGAAGAAATCATATTCGGAATAATATAAATATTTCTCACCAGCTTTACTCCGCGTATCTCTCTGGAAAATGCAAGTGCCATTATCGTGGCTACCGGAATCTGGATCACAACGCCAAGCAGCGCCCAAAGACTAGAGTTACGCAGCGCCTCCCAGAAGTAAGGATATGTTGAAAAAATATATTTATAATTATTCCACATGTCCTTAAATCCAAAAAATTCCGGACTTGTAATATTTGTGTAGTCCCATTTGCAAAATGAAGTGAATATGACCGTGATAATCGGATAAAGATAAAATATGACAAACGCAAGCATCGTTGGCGCCAAGAACAAAAAGATAAACCCTCTTTTTCGCCACATCTGCCTATTTTTTTTTGCCTCTGCCGTTATTGTTACTTCTTTCATTAAATTCCTCCTCTGTCAGAAAAAGGGAGAAAAGAGCTCCCTCTCTCCCTCCCTGCTTTTCCTTTTATTTTTCTTCTCCGAAACTAGCCGATCAAAGCTATCAACTCCTTCTTAAGCTGCTCAAAACGAGCGTCAATATCTGTACCAGAAACCGCAGATTCCATCAAGGCATTAATAATCGCGCTTCCGACGTCAGCGCCCCAGACAGAATTCAAATTTTGTACTGTCGCCTGTGCAGAATTGACTTGCGAACAAGCTTGTGCAAGCTTCATAGTAATCGGATCACCGCTCTCTTTTGCCAGCTTGTTTAAGTCGATTGTCGTGTTGCATGGATTTGCCTGTACGCCTGTGAAAATCTTTGCCTGTACCTCTGCGCTTGTCATGTACTGAATAAATTCTAACGCAAGTTGTGTTTTCTCCTCGCTCATTCCGTTTGCAACAGAAAGTCCTGCACCTGCAGTAGATAAGGAAACATTGCCTGGGAAAATCGCCGGCTCAATACTCTCTGCAAGGCTCGCATCAATACCACTGGCATTCCATACACCGTTAAATAACACTGCTGCCGTTCCGCTTGTATTAAAGTCTGCCATCAAATTCCCCACATTCTCTGTCGTATGATCTGAACCGTTTGCCTGATCAAACTCTGCCGTCTTTTTAAACGCATCCTCGAACGCTTTCGATTCGATTGCTTCAACAGTCAGTTCCTGTGATAAGAGACTTTTTCCCTCCTCGCTAGAAGCAAGCATTGCATTTAGCATGAACAAAGAACCCTGACCTGCCGCATAACCGTAAGTACCGTCATTTAAGCTGCGCACTTTTTCCATCGCGCTGCCAAAGCCTTCCCATGTCGTCAGATCCTCTGGCGTTACGCCCGCCTTATCCAAAACTGCCTTATTATACCACAGGCCGCGGCTCTCCACCTGATCGTGTACAGTATAAATATGTCCCCCCACATTATTTTGTGTATAGTTTATGCCGACAGCATCCTGCAGATTATTCTCGTCGATAAAAGGCTTTAAATCAAACACAAGTCCCTGACTGATCGCTGCCTGCGGAAGCTGTTTATTACAGTCCACCATATCCGGAAAGTTGCCACCCGCTACCTGAACACTAACAATCTCGTCTCTGTTCTCTACTGCAATCGGTTTAAAAACAACCGGACCATCTGCATGAGAAGCGGCAAATTCATCATAAATATCCCTCATCACTTTCGCTGCCGGCCACTCGCTCTCATCATGGTAATAGCCGTGATAAAATTCGAGCACCTCCTGTTCGCTGTTTCCCGACGAATTTGACACTATCTCTGTACTGTCCCCTGCTGCTCCGTTCCCCATGCCCGCCGGCTGCTCCACCGGCTTGCTTCCACAGCCTGCCAGCAACGCAGCGCCTACTGCTGCTGTAAGTACCCCGCTGATAAATCCTCTTTTCATTTAAAAACCTCCTTCTGACCATCTTCTTTTTTGATTTTTATTTGTATTTTTAGGCAATTCACCTTTTTGTAACCATATTTTACTATCTTTTTATGCTATTTTGAATGTGTTTTATTGACTTAAACTATAACCATGTTTACACTTTGCACATAATATAGTCAATTTTATCCATTTTTTGTCCATTTGTACAATAAAAATAGATTTGTAGTCAAGACCACCGGCTAAGCCGATGGCTTGTTCTGCCCCTATAAGGGGCTGTTACCTGCTTGCGCCCGGAAGGCGCACTGAAAGTCTGCCAACTGCACCACATTCTCAGCTGCCTTAAAAGGGCATATCAGTGCTTTTTCCTTCCGGAGCAGCCCTAAAAGGGGCTTGCTGGTTTGCTTTGACTTCCTACCACCTCTCCAAGAGGTTTTTTTCCTGTTTTTCTTTACCGGCTCACCCTTGAACGGGTCGAGATACTCTACAAATGACATCTGATCGTATTCTAAATCCTCTTTTATTTGATTCTGTATATACGCTTTGATTACTGCAGTATTTTTTCCGACTGTATCCACGTAATAGCCACGACACCAGAAATGTCGATTTCCATACTTGTATTTTAAATTTGCATGTTTCTCGAATATCATGAGCGAACTTTTTCCCTTTAAATATCCTACAATTTCCGATACAGAATATCTGGGTGGTATCCTTACTAGCATATGGACATGATCCCGCATGCATTCTGCTTCGATAATCTCTATTCCTTTTCTTCGACATAATGTGCCTAATATTTGTCCTACATCTGCTTTAATATCCTTATAGATTACCTGTCGATGATATTTTGGTGCAAAAACCAGATGATACTTGCATTCCCATTTAGGTCAGTTTACAAGGAACTACACGCAGACCACGAAACGGGAACTGCTGACAACAAATAAAGGTTGAGTATTAAGCACCGGGAAAGTGCGAGATATTCAGCCTGTTTTGTTGTCCAGGGTTTCCAAAGGGGCTTGCCCCTTGGCACACGACTTTGCTTGCAAAGTGTAGTGTGTTATACGCTCTGTCGGCGTTGCTGCGAAAATGAGGTTGCCAACCGGGAGGGCAAGCACATTTGAAGCGGCAGGAAAACAGGGCTGTGATTGTGTGGCGTGGAGCCACAAGCACAGGGCTGGTTTCGTCAGCAGGCAGGGCGTATATGAAAGCCCCCGTCTCTCGTCCAATGCCAGACTTTTGGAAACACTCCCGTAAAAATTGAAATAGACGGGAAGCCATTTTAGGGTTTTCCCGTCTTGATTACCCTTTAGTAAAGTCAGGCTGGGCTATCAACGGCGGTGCATTTTTGCGCCGTTCATCTTGACCGCTAATTGGCTCGGCTGGCTTTACTGTCTGCCAGAGTATCTAAAAATGATGATATCTATTTAATCTTCTTCGTCCTCTGCATCCATATTCATTTCAAGTTTATAATAGATGTCAATATCACGAATAATGCTGTCAATATCGTTATCGTTAAGCTCTAAAGTCCACATTTGAAGCTCATTGATGGTAATAATTTCTTCAATCGCTTTACGATACCGCTCCTCCAAAACAGTCATACCACTTGAACGCTGCTCGATGTATCTTTTCAATTCATCTAAAACAATTTTCTTGCTTTGTCTTAATTACAAAGCTAATCGGGAAGTGCATGACTTTGTCAATATCCAACAGATACTTATCGTAATTGTTAACCTCTGTGACTTGGAAGAATCTACCTACGGGTCTCATAACAAAATCAATGCCACCGTCATTTGCATTCCTTCTTCCTGTTTTGAATAATTCGAGAGCTACTTCCTCAATAGTATCTCTTATATATCCAAAGAATACAGTAATATTTTTGTAGTGATTGTTCAGAATGGCATAGCTGATAATTTCAAAGATACGAGCTTCGGCATCTTCTGTAAGGAAAGCATTGATTTTAGCTTTCTTCTCGGAATAATCTGTCAGACCTCTCAGCTCTTCCAAGATACTTATCAATGTGTGGTCTTTTGCCATCAAAAGGTCGATATACTTTTCAATGATTTTACATGAGACATTGCTTATGATTATATATCAAAATCCTTGAGAATAGGGTGTCAACTTTTATGATACAACATCATAGCTTTTACGGACGCTTAAAGTGGACAAACCCGTATGTAGTCCGTTGATACCTTATATTGCCCTAAAGATTTACGTTTTTTGAAGTTGTTATCAACCCCCCTCACCGAGGGACTGATCTAGAGCAATCCACTCTGATACGCGAGAATGATTAATTCCTAAGCACTTGGCTTCATGACTTGCAGTAGTTTCTCCTTTCAAGTATCGCAGAACAATATCAATCTTGATTTTAAAAGAAAGCTTTGCTTTTCTCCCCATAAAATATGCTCCTTTCTAAGTAAACAAGTTTTTATTATTTCACTTGTCTACCTAAAAGGGAGCATATCATTCTTTTGCTGACTGTCTTGTTATATCAAATCCATAAAGGTTTGTCTGTTTAATTCTCCTGAGAGCACCTCAAAAATATACTCTTCAAAAACGCTCCTCTGCTCATAGGTCCATAAATTTGTCGGAATCTCAATCTTACGCTCTGCATCCAGAACCGTCTGTGCCGCCTCATATAACCGAAACTCCTCCTGATGCTTTGTAATGTGCATCTGCGGATTTGCAGGAATCTGCTTTGTTTCATGCAGAATCCGCTCCTGTACCTCCTCGCCCATCATATATTTTAGAAACCTCACGCTCGCCTCCATACGCCGCTCATCCTTTGTGTTTCCAAGCATATAGCCAAGCCCTGCCGATTCACAGGAAAGCGTGTTTCCCTCTCCTGACGGCAACAGCGCATAGCCTGCGTGTATATTCTCCGCAATCATATTCGCCGCCCATGTTCCATTGACATACATGGCAAGCTTTCCACTATTAAACAAATCCGTTGCATCCCGATAGCTGTAATCATCTGCTTCTGATGAAGAATAGTGGTAAATTTGCTCTAATCTGTCCAGCAAAGCATTCATCTCATCCTCAACAATCGTTATATGATTTTTGCCAATCGCCTCTTGCATTTGCCCTCCGTTAACCGCCATCATATGATCGGCAAAATACAGATATCCCTCTGGCGGAACTAAAAGGGGGACAACTCCGTTTTCCTCTTTCTTAGCCCAGACGGACAGCTTTTCACATACTGCCAAAAACTCCTCCCACGTCTGGGGAAATTCCTCAATTTCCGCCTGCTTAAAAATCTCCTCGTTGTACCAATAGCCGCCACTCAGCTGCAAAACATCTGAAATCGTGTATAGTTTCCCGGTATTCGTCGTCCAATATTCCAGGTTGATCGGTGCAATACTCTTATAAAATGCCTCATCCTCTTTTAAATATGGCATCAAATCAAGTGCCCGCTGATTCTCCACCATAAAGCGGTAAATAGAATCTCTTCCCGTTCCACCCAAAAATACAACATCCGGCAGTTCTCCAACCATAAGCATGTCCTCCACCTTTCGGATCATCTCCTCATTCGTCGGCATCGAAACAAGTTTTAAGCTTATATCTGGATTTTCCTTTTGAAAATCGCTGTAAATCTGCCGCATTGCCACATGATCTGCCTCTGTACTCCCCCATCCGTGAATCACCATAAGTTCTACTGGCTCAGGCGTTTTTCCTCCGCAAGCTGATAGGAGGAAGGATATAAAAAGCATTCCTGTGGCAAGCCCTATGAGCGCATTTCTATTATCTCTGTATTTTCTTCTCATGCGTATCCTTCCTCTGATTTCTGTACTCCTTTGGCGACATCCCTGTATATTTTTGAAACACCTTAGAAAAATATCCAGCATCCTCAAATCCAACCTCCACTGCAATCTCATATAGCTTCCGGTCTGTATATTCCATATATTCCTTCGCTTTCTCCACTCTTCTGCGCAAAATATCATCAAACAGATTAACCCCACTACGACTTTTATAAAGTCTGCTCAGATAACTACGGTTTGCGTGCAGATACTCGGCGATCTCATCCAACGTAATTTTTCTAGAATAGTTCTGCTCTACATAGTGAACCATCTGCCCATAGAGGCTGTCGGTATCCTGCCATTTTTCATCTCCCTGACAGCCGCTTGGTTCCTTTCCCTGCCTTTCCAGATTTTCAATCGCTTTTTTAAGTGCCCGCGGCAGCTCTTCCAGTACAGAAACCTTAAGTACATAATCACAGGCGCTGTAGCGGAGCGCAGCTCTTGCATAATCAAAATCTGAATATGCGCTTAAAATGATCACCTGTGTCTCAGGGTGCCGCTCATACACATATTTGCATACCTCAAGACCGTCTACTATGGGCATCCGTATATCAGTAATCACAATATCTGGGTGTCCCTCCTGTATTTGCTCGAGCAGTTCCTTTCCATTGCCAAACACGTCCAAAAGCTCACAGTTAAGACGATCCCATCGAATCAGTTCCCGAAGTGCCTCTTGCATATATGCCTCATCATCCGCTGCTAATACCTTATACATCTCCCTCGCTCCTCTCAATTGGCAAAAGAATCTCCACGCGTGTTCCCACACCCTTTCTGCCCTGTATTTTCATCTCACAAGCATCCTTATACAATATATGCAGCAAACGTTCCGTATTAACCAGCCCCATATGCGTGTGGTAGATGTCGTCCGTCTCCTCTTTTGTACCCCTTTGTGTCCTTATCTCTTCTTCCTCATCAAAGCCAACGCCATCGTCCTCCACAACAATCAGAAGACGTTCCCCCACCTCCCTGACCTCTACAATGATTCTGCCATCCGTTTCCTTTGGCTCTAAGCCATGAGAAACTGCATTTTCTACCAACGGCTCAATCAAAAGCTTTGGAACCAGATCGTCCTTCACCGCTTCGCTTCCATAACGGATTTCATAGGTAATCTTTTGTGCATAACGGCTGTTTTGCAAAAAAAGATAAAAATCGACGAGCTCCAGCTCCTCCCGCAGCGGAATCTTGATCTTTTTTTCCCGGAATATCTTTCCCTGCATTAGCTTTGAAAACGCATGCAGTCCCTGATATACTTCCTCGCAACCGGCCAGCTTTGCCCTTAATCCAAGCATCGCAAGAATGTTAAATTGAAAATGTGGGTTCATCTGCGACTGCAGATAACGCACCTGTGCCTGACTAGCAAGCAGCTCCTTTTCATATACCTGTGTGATTAAATACTGAATGCGCTCCGTCATCTCGTTAAATACCATACTAATTTCGTGAAATTCCTCAATAGAAAAATCATCCATGCGCGCATTCAGATTCTCCTGACCAAACGCTGCGATTCCCTCTGCAACCTTCTTTAAAGGCTTGGTAAACCGATAGCTGGCACCCAAAACTGCCACTGCCACAAATGCCACGCCAAGAATCAAGACAGTGACAAACACAAAAATCACCTGCCTTAATCCGTCATATACATTGCTTATACTCACCGCAACAGACGACCGTAGCCCAAAGCCTCCCATTTGTACACTTAAAAGCTGCTGCTTTCCACCAATCTCCTTCTTTCCAATATATTCCGTTTTTGGTATTTCCTTCCACCAATTCCCACTTTCCTGTGCGAAAGATAAAATCTCTCCTATCTCATCAAACACCGCCCACTTTGCATCTTCATATTCAAACAGTTCTTCAAACAAAAGCCCTACCGCCTGTTCGTCTATCACTACAATGCAGACTCCCATCTGACGCATCTGATCATTATATATCCGAAGGCAGAGGTTTAATTTATCTTTTTTTGAAATAAACTGGTACTGTCTGCCGCTCTCCTTAAATTCTAAAAGCATCTGCTGATACCACGCATCCATTTCCATCCCGTTGCGCACCGTAATCGGATAATAATGTTCCTTGATAAAGTGGTCCCTGTTATTAAATAGATAAACACTCTCGATAAATGGCCGACTTTGCATAATCAGATTACGCTCTGAGAATAAATCCATGCTGTAGTGAAGCTGCTTTTCCATCTCATCTTCCTTATAGCTGTTCTTCTCAAAAAAATCCTGCAGGACAATGCTTTGGCGTAATGCAATCGCTCCGTCTTGCACAAACTGCACCTTATTCTGAAACTGTTCGTTTGTCGTTGTAAGAATATATTCTATGTCCTCCTTCGCCTTCTCGGAGGAATAATACAAAAATGTTACTAACAGCGCCATTCCAAGCAACAGCATTGCGCAGACCGACGTCGCCGTCATCCATATCGTAATCTCTGTACTAAGCTTTCGTTTCTTCCCCATATGCCCCGCCTTTTCTCCGTAAAACTACAGATATTTTAACATGCAACGTTCAAAAATACAACGAAAATACACCTACAGAATACTCTCTGACAGACATAGTGTCCCCCTATCACGTTACACCGCAAGGGCAAAAGAATGGATAGATCAAAATGAGTTATCCATACTAATCTAAGAAGCCTAGCGCTTTAAGCGACATATCTTCTCGAAGGCCATTTTCCGCTACCTTTGTACTCCCCTCAAAATAACAAAAGGTCCCTGAAGGACCTACTTTTTGACTGCCACCCCATTTTGCAGTTTCTTAAACTGTCTGGGCGAGATGGAAAATGCCTGCTTAAATGCCCTATAAAATGTAGAATAGTCGGCAAATCCTACCTGCTCTCCAATCCGCTCTAATGGCTCTCCACTGATAACCAGCGTTTTGGCTGCAATCAAGCGACGCTGGGTTACATAACGGTAAAAACTGACGTCCATTTTTTCACTAAACAAACGGGAAATAGCTCTCTCGCTGATATAAAAATGGCTGGCAGCCAGTTTTAATGTTATTTTTTCTGCCAGATGATCTTCAATATAAGCAATCAGTTCATCCAGAAGTTCTTTTTTCTCTGTCAACGGCTCAATGGCCTTGCTATGCCTGCAGGCTCTGGCCAGATGAACAAAAAGCTGGATGGCTATGGAAGACATACATGCCTCAAATCCCTCCTGCCTGGTAACCGCCTCTTTACAGGCAGATTCAAAATATCGGCCTAAATATTCCCATCCGCTGTCTTTGGTTCTTAAAAGAACTGGTTCTTCTAACGGGGAAAAGTTCATATTTTTCTTCATCTCATTTATAAAATCCGGCTGAATCCACATCACATATCTGGAATAGGGCTCTACCAGCTGATCCAGATACAAAGGCCTGTGACTGATTCCTGGAGGCACAAACACAATGTCTCCTCTTCCCACCCGGTATCGGTCTGCTCCCAGCAAATACTGAACATTTCCACTCTGACAATACAAAATCTCATAGAAGGTATGGCTGTGAAGCTGAATATTGTCCTTTGTATCATTTACATCTTCATGACAGTCTACTGCCTTGGAATCCATCTCTAATTCCTGATAAAGATTGGACAAAATTTCACCTTCTGCAATCATCGCTTTTTGCAATTCTTCATTGCTGATTTCCGCACGTTTGTGTGCTAAAACCAGTTCCCTGTATTTTTTTGCTTCTGATAATTTCATCGCCTGCCTCCTGAATATCCTTGTAGTTTTTTCGTTATGTGAAAAACCAGTATCCACACTATATCGTAATTTGTCGATATTTGCAATATTATATGCAATATTTGTAATAGTAATTGTAATACTGGTATAGTATGCTTAACTCATCTGATACATGAGGCCTGAAAAACATAGTATCAACACTAAAAATACTGTTATGCAGCATTTCATTGCAGCAAGGAGGAAACGAGATGAATGAGAAATCTGTACGTCCTTTTGGCGTAAAGGACCAGCTTGGTTATGTCTTCGGAGACATGGCCGGAAGTTTTGTAAACTTATTTGTAGACGCCTATTTCCTGACATTCTGTACCTATGTACTGGGAATTTCACCAGGATGGATGGCAGGCCTGTTCCTGGCAGCCCGTCTCTGGGACGCCATTAACGACCCGATTATGGGTTCCTTCCCTGACCGCTGGACTCTTGGAAAAAGCGGCGATAAATTTAAGCCGTGGGTAAAGCTGTTTATGATTCCGCTGGCTCTCTCCGGCGTCCTGTGCTTTGCCAACGTGCCATTTAAAGGCGTTGCCCTCCATGCATGGGTTGCATTTTCTTATGTATTATATGGCATGTGCTACACCGGAACCAGTATGCCTTTCGGCGCTATGGCAAGCGTAGTTTCTGCTGACCCAATCGACCGTTCCAAGCTTTCCAGAGCCAGAAGTATTGGCGGTACTTTAGTTGGAATCGGCGCTCTGTCTGTTGTTCCTGTCATTTGTTTTGACAAGGATTCCAACATTCTTCCAGGGCGTTTTACCATGGTTGCAGTTGTGTTTGGCATCCTCTGCGTTGTTTCTTATCTGCTTTTATGCAACCTGACTGTAGAGCGTGTCCGTCAGACAAATGTTTCCAAAGAGCCATTTAACTACGGAAAAGTATTAAAAGCTGCATTTAAAAACCGTCCTTTAATCGGCGTTATGATTGCAACTGTTGGAAGTATGCTGTACATCACCGGTTACAGCCAGTTAAAAAGCTACATTTACAAAGAATTTTATCAGGATACCAGCTTTATGACTCTTGCAAGCCTGGGTTCTCTGCCTGTTATGCTGATCTGCTTCATTCTGGTGCCAAAAATCGTAGCAAAATTTGGAAAAAGAACTGTAATTCTGGTTATGAGCACCTATAACCTGCTGCTTTCTTCTTTCATTTTATTCTTCCCTATTGAAAGTCCTCTGGTTTACACGGTTTTAAACCTGCTTGCTACCATTGGCCAGACTGCTTTCACCATTTTAATCTGGGCCCTGGTTACCGACTGTCTGGATTACAGCGAATGGAAGATGAATTTCCGTGCAGACGGAAGTATGTACAGCTTATATACCTTCAGCCGTAAGATCGGTTCCACCATTGCTTCCACCGGCGCTGCATCCGCCCTTGCCGCCATTGGATACGTAGCCGGCGTAGGCGCAGTACAAAGCGCTTCAACCATTAACAATATCTACTACCTGGTAAATGCGATTCCGGTTATTACCTGTATTTTAGAGTTAATCGGTATTGGCCTTGTCTTTAACTTAGACAAAAAGAAAACTGCTGAAATGTACGCTGCCCTGGCAGAGCGCAGAAAAGCAGCCGGTCAAGAGTAATTCCTTCCGGCAAATAAATAACTTTTTCCGGTAAACAACTGCTCTTTCCGGCAAACAAGGAGGTTTCTATGGGTAAAATTGATTTACACCTGCATTTAAGTTTTCATTCTATTCCAAAAAGTGATAAACTATTCATAAGCAGTTATGAGGAAATGCTGCCCCATTTAAAAGAACTGGGAATTGACAAAGGAGTGTTAATGTCCGGCGGAGAGACCCCTTCTCTCATGCCTATGGGTTCCAATGAGGAAAACTGTAACATTGCTGCCGCCGATCCAGTCCATTATACCTGGATGTGCAACCTGGATTATGATGGAAATCCAGAAACCGTCTACGCTCGGCTTCTGGCCTGCAAAGAAAAAGGAGCCATCGGCGTTGGTGAAGTCATCATAAACCGCAGACTAGATGATCCGTTTCTCCATGCAATGTTTGATGCTGCCGGAAAACTGGATCTCCCAGTTACCTTCCACATGAGTCCTGAAGCAGGCTACAGTTATGGCGTTGTGGACGATCCAGGCCTTCCCTTACTGGAAGCCTGCTTAAAGCGCCATCCCAATACCCGTTTTCTCGGACACAGCCAGGCTTTCTGGATTGAAATGAGCGGGGACGCCCCCACTGACAGAGAAAGCCGGAATCAATGGGGCAAAGGCCCTGTACTTCCAGGCGGACGGGTTCCCCAATTATTTGCAGACTATCCCAATCTCTATGGAGATTTAAGCGCCAACAGCGCCGGCTGCGCGATTATGAGAGATCCGGAATTTGGATTGCAATTTTTAGAAACATACTCAAAACGGCTGTTTTTTGCCACCGATATGGTCAATACAGACATGGTCTTCCCCCTTGGACAGTGGCTGGATGAGCAGACGGCTGCCGGAAACTTAAGCCGCGAATCTTACGAAAAAATCTGCTTCAAAAATGCCCAGAGTGTCTTTGGTCTGTAAAAAATGGCTGAACTGTTACGATTTTACTTGCAGCCTGCAATGAAAGGAGAATCATTTATGGAACTTCGTACCCGTATTCTGCCCCGTATGTTAAACAGCGAGGTAGAAGCCTACTTAAAAGAAAATGATATTATTATTGTTCCAGTTGGAACCGTAGAAATGCACGGCGGAATGCCGTTAGACAGCGAAACCGTAATCAGCGAGGCTTACGCCCTTAAAATGGCAGAAGCCTGCAACGGACTGGCGCTGACCGGCCTGCCTTATTTTTATGCCGGCGCAACTGCTACCGGCAGAGGAACCGTTCAGGTATCTATCCGCCAGGGAATTGACTATTTAAGCGCCATTGCCCACAGCCTGCTGCGTCAGGGCTTCAAACGCCAGATTTACATCAGCTTCCACGGTCCTGCCCACATGACCTGCAGCCCGATGGTACGCGACTTTTTTGATGAAACCGGCGTTCCCATCCTCTACATGGATTTAACCATGCAGATGTTAAAAAATGCCAGAGACCTGTTTAAGAACATGGACAGCTTCCACGCCATCACCGTAGGCGCTTACCAGATCATGAACCGCCTGGAAGACGTGCCGTTAACTACAGAATACTTCCATCAAAAACCACAGACCTGCAAAGAATTTGACGACATTTTCGGTCTGGCTTACCAGAGCGCTGCCATTGGCTACTGCTTCGGCGCTCCAGAAGATCACATGAGCACCACTGCTATTCCGGATGAAGCAACCCGTAAGCGTCTGGCTGACGAAGGCCAGGAATTAATCGAAGCCCTGGTAAACCGCATGGATCTGCCTCACATTGCAGAACAGATGCGCTCCCTGGAAGCTTACAACAACGAAAATGAAAAAAAATACCCCTGGATGCCCAGCGCATTTTGTAAAAGGCGGAATTAAGGCAACAACAAAGGCGGATATCGAATCATACTATTTCGACATCCGCCTTTAAACTATCTCATCCATTGGACTGTAAAACCTCTCTTTTCGTTTTTTGAATTGTCTTACTGCTCTGCGATTTGTAATGCTGGTTTTGTGTCTTGGGAGAGTGCACTTACCATCTTATCAGACCGCCTAGCATTTCCAATTTCTTTTGTAGTGTGTACCTTTTGCTGCTATTCACAACTGGTACTATCTATATGAAGTTTTCTCTCTTCCATCTCCTCTTACAAACTCACCCATAATTTGTTCATTTTTACTTTTCATCCATTATCTGGCTCTGACAAGCTGTTTTCTTTAGGCTCCGATTTTCCCTGAGATAACTCTTACAGGCTTTTTGTTTCGGTATGATGGTTCCCTGGCTAAATCTTATCTTATATGGATAAGTTAACCGCTATTTATATTTCTGGTGGTCTGTACCTCCTTTTCTTAGATTTGTAATGCTTTCTTTTGATGGTTTTAGTATACTCCTTTCTCTCTATTTTGTCAATACTTTTTATATTTTTTCTTTGTGTTTTTTGTTAGTTTTTCTATTATGTATATTTTTTATAATTATTTCTACTTTTATACATTATATTTCGTTTATTTTCTGATTATTTACATAATTTTCTATCTTTTTTTATTTTTTCCTATATCTACAGTGCAAACCCACTCTTTTTATGTTTTACAAAATAGGGCCATTCATACGCCAGCATCACCCCCATAAGACAGCAATGTGCGATTCCCGGCATTCCCAGCATAGGAATCAAAAACGCTGCAAACACGACTCTGCTGCCAATTTGCAAAAAGTGCTGATCAGACACAGATTCATAGCGCCCCAACCTCTGACATATCCCTGCAGTCCATTGGAAACGCCTGGCAAAATCTACATAAAAAGGTAAGCACATTCATCGGTGATTGGCAATGTCAGCTGCAGCCTGGGCTTCATTTCCCACAAACCTCCCTACAATAATGGAGTCTTCTGCATTGTAAGTCAATTGGAACATATTTCCCAATTTCATCTATATTTCCACAACACTTGCTTTCGGAAACTTTTTCCGTAGCCTGAAGTAACAGAGCAGATGAGCTGCCGCTGTAATGATCCAGGAAATTGGATAGGATATATAAAGTACGGTCAGGGAGTGGAATCTGGAAAATACTGTAAAAATCCAGACTACCCGAAACAGACATGCTCCGGTCAGAGAAACCACCATAGGAAGCATGGAATATCCCATTCCCCGCAAAGATCCCACAACTGTATCCATCCAGCCGCAGATAAAATAGGTGCTGCAGATGATAAGAAGCCTTTTCATTCCGTAAGAAATTACCTCCGGATCTGAAGAGTAAATCCCTAGCAGTCCTCTTGCTCCTCCAATAGCTCCAAATCCTAACAGCATTCCAGTGGCAGTCACAACTCCCAGGCATACAAACAAAATCTTATTTAGCCGGCCAAATTTTTTACCGCCTACATTTTGACTGGTAAAGCTTAAATTCGACTGGTACACTGCATTCATAGCCGTATATACAAACCCTTCTATGTTGGAAGCCGCTGTATTGCCTGCCATAACGGTTGAGCCAAAGGAATTGACGGAAGACTGAATTAAAACATTGGAAATTGAAAAAATCGCTCCCTGCATTCCGGCCGGCAGGCCAATCCGGGTAATCTGCCCCAGTTTTCGTTTGTCAATCCTCAGTTTTTTTAAGTGGAGACGCAGCCCTCCCTCGCTTTTTGCCAGACAGCGGATAATCAGTCCTGCTGAAATGCACTGGGAAATGACCGTTGCCAACGCCACTCCGGCCACGTCCATGTTTAGGGAAATGACAAAAAACAGATTCAAAATAACATTGACCACTCCAGCTGCCAGAAGATAGTAAAGAGGCCGCTTAGTGTCTCCAATGGCCCGCAAAATCGCACTGCCGAAATTATACAGCATTACCACTGGCATTCCGGCAAAGTAAATCCGCATATAAAGTACGGATTTTTCAATGACATCCTCCGGTGTGCCCATCATAAGCAGAAGCGGCCTGGAAGCCCCCACACCGACTGCAATCAGCAAAAATCCGCTGATCAGGCTGGTGGTTATGGCTGTGTGAACAGTTAGACTGACTTCCTTTTCATCTTTCGCGCCATAGTATTTGGCCACCAGCACATTAACGCCTACTGACAGTCCGATAAATAGATTAATCAAGAGATTGATAAGGGAACTGGTGGACCCCACTGCTGCCAGAGACTGACTTCCGGCAAACCGGCCCACCACAATAACGTCTGCCGCATTAAATAAAAGCTGCAAAACGCCGGAAAGCATCAGCGGAAGGGCAAATACCAGAACTTTTCCCAGAATCGGACCGCTGCACATATCCATTTCATAAGACTTGTCTGAATGTTTCTTCATCTTGGTTTCTCCCCGTTTTCCCTGCAGTCTGTTTTCTTTTCCTACTATCTGGAAGCTTTTTTCCAAAAGAAAATCGCTACTGCTAATGTGATCATCTCTGTCACTGCCATAACTGCCCAGATTCCATCTACACCAAAGAGCACAGGCAGCACCAGTACCAGCACGCTGCTCAGCAAAAATCCTCTTAAAAAGCAAATTGCCATGGCATCAGCCGGACGCATCACGCACTGCAGGTAGGTAGAGCACAGCATGTTAACTCCCAGAGGAAGGAATGACAAAAAGTAAATTCTGACTGCCTTTACTGCCATTTCCATAATTTCCGGAGTCGGGTCTACAAACAGACTGGTAATCTGAGCCGGAAAGAGCAATCCTACTGCGGTAAAGCACATTCCAAACAGAATTGCGGTAATGACTCCATACTTCATGGCCAGCGCCACCCTCTTTTTCTCTCCTGCTCCGTAGTTTACTGCCAGAATCGGCTGGCTTGCCTGAGAAATTCCGTTATTAATGGAAGTAACTACTAATGCACTGTTAGACACAATGCCGTATACCACCACGCCCAGGTCGCCTACATAGGATAAAAGCTGCCGGTTAAATAAAAGCATAATCACTCCATTGGATTCTTCTAAGAGAAAACTGGAAAATCCATGGCGCACCACATCCAGGCACTTGTGAGCCAATCCTTCTGTACGAACCAGTTTCAGGGTATTTTTTTTGGAAAAGAAATGGACACACAAAATTGCTGTTGTCAGTCCATATCCCAGAACAGTGGCAAATGCCGCGCCTCCAATGCCCCAGTTTCGTGAAAAAATAAAATAGTAATCCAAAAATACATTGGTTACGCCTCCGGTAATCACTGCCGCCATAGCTAACTTAGGCGCTCCGTCATTGCGGACAAATGCCTGCAAAAAGGAAGAAAACAAAAAAATAGCCGGCGTCAGTTTCAGATACTTACCATATTCTCTTACATAGGTGTCTGTCCCCTCATTTCTTCCTAAAAATAAGGTAATCGGGTCAAAAAATGCAGTAAACACCCACATGTAAACCAGACTCATCAAGGCAGCCAGCAGCACTGCAGCTGTAAAATATTCTCTGGCCTTTTTCTCCTCGCCTCTGCCTTTTGAGACAGAAAACAAAACGCTTCCGCCTACGCCAAACAGGATTCCGGTTCCTACATAAACGGAAAATACCGGAAGAAGGAGATTTAAGGCGGCAATCCCCACAGCCCCTACGCCCTTTCCAATCATCATGGTATCTGCCAGGATGTAAATAGAAGTCACTAACGTTGCGCAAATAGACGGAATTAAGTAAGATAAAAACAGCTTTGACGGCTGTTCCTTTAAAAATTGATTTTTATGTTCCATAATTTAACACAAGGAACCGCCGCCCTCTTCTGCCTTTTGGCAGATAAAAGGCAGCGGCCCCATTTTCCTTTTCTGATTTAAAATTTAGCTGTTCAGAACAGCGTATCTTCCTGTCAGACTTCGCCTGTCAAGAAGCACCAGGGTTCATCCGATGTGGATTTTCCCGCCATCCCGAACAGTTATCTAAGGTTAGAAGCGGAATTTGTCCTCCAGCCAGTTTTTCAGTTCTGCAATGGGCACGCGAACCTGCTCCATCGTATCTCTGTCACGAACAGTTACTGCGTGATCTTCCTCGGAATCAAAATCATAGGTCACACAGAATGGAGTACCAATCTCATCCTGTCTTCTGTAACGCTTTCCGATGTTTCCTCTGTCATCAAACTCACAGTTGTAATACTTGGAAAGTTCTGCATATACCTTTTCTGCACCTTCGTTTAATTTCTTGGAAAGCGGAAGCACGCCTACTTTTACAGGTGCTAAAGCCGGATGGAAGTGAAGAACGGTACGGGCATCGCCTTCTCCAAGCTCTTCCTCATCATAGGCGGCACATAAAAATGCCAGGGTAACGCGATCAGCGCCCAGAGACGGCTCGATTACATAAGGAATGTATTTTTCTTTGCTTTCATCATCAAAGTACGTCATATCCTGGCCGGATGTGTTCTGATGCTGGGTTAAATCATAATCGGTACGGTCTGCAATGCCCCACAACTCACCCCATCCAAATGGGAACAGGAACTCTAAGTCTGTAGTGGCCTTGCTGTAGAAACACAGCTCTTCCGGAGAATGGTCTCTTGCCCGCATCTCGTCTTCCTTAATGCCCAGGCTTTGCAGCCAGTTGATGCAAAACTGCTTCCAGTATGCAAACCATTCTAAATCTGTACCGGGCTTGCAGAAAAATTCCAATTCCATCTGCTCAAACTCTCTGGTACGGAATGTAAAGTTTCCTGGCGTAATCTCGTTACGGAAGGATTTTCCAATCTGACCGATACCAAACGGAACTTTCTTTCTGGAAGTACGCTGTACGTTTTTGAAGTTTACAAAAATACCCTGAGCCGTTTCCGGACGAAGATATACAGTGTTCTTTGCATCTTCGGTAACGCCCTGGAAGGTCTTAAACATCAGGTTAAACTGACGAATGTCGGTAAAATCGTGTTTTCCGCAGCTTGGGCAGCAAATGTTGTTATCATCAATGTACTGTTTCATCTCTTCCTGGCTCCAGCCGTCAATGCCGCTTTCCGGCTCAATGCCTTTTTCCGCCATAAAATCTTCGATTAATTTGTCTGCGCGGAATCTCTCTTTACAGGACTTGCAGTCCATTAACGGATCGGAGAACCCGCCTAAGTGGCCGGATGCAATCCAGGTCTGGGAATTCATTAAAATAGCGCAGTCTACGCCTACATTATAAGGACTTTCCTGAACAAATTTCTGCCACCAGGCTTTCTTTACATTGTTTTTTAACTCTACACCCAGATTGCCGTAATCCCAGGTATTGGCAAGTCCGCCATAGATTTCAGATCCTGGGTATACAAATCCTCTGGATTTTGCCAGAGCAACGATTTTTTCCATTGTCTTTTCCATGTTTATCATCCTCTTTCCTGTCGTTTTAACTATCCTTCAAAAATCACTGTGGCTGCGCCTTTTGGCATGTGGACTGTTCTCTCGTCCACTGCTGTCACACCCTCGGTCATGTACAGAATCTTACCCTCTGTCTGAATGGTGACAGCCCCTTCTGTCTGAATCATCATGCCGCCGGATTGTGCTGCCTCTTCTGCACCGGCTGCGCTTCCATCCGGCTTTTTCAGTGCCGGAAGTTCCCCTGACACAGGACTTACTGTCAAAGATGTAACCGCGATTCCGTTTTCTTCTGAAAACTCTGCTACTGTCTCTGCATCTTTATAGTCCAGGATCAGTTCTGCCCTGCCGTCTTTGATAGTGCAGGACTTGACTGCCACCGGAAGTTTTTCTGCCCCTTCCTCATTGCGCGGTCTGGTGTCTCCTCCCATCTCCTCATTAAATGCCGAAACCTGCTGCTCCACAAATGCAAGCAGTTCCTCTTCTTTGTACTGGTCTCCGGAAATGGTCTCTATGGTTGCAGTAGAAATACTGCCGTCTGCCGCCACATAAATGCTGTTTTCAGTTGGGTGAAACCCTTCTTTTGATGATGCTTTGCAGCCGCCCAGCAAAAAGCCGGCAGCCAAAACCAGCGCTGCCAGTTTTACCTTTTTCATAGTCTCCTCCTTATCGGGAAAATCTCATATGAGGTCTATCATACCCTCTTTCCTTCATATTTTCAATACCTTACTTTTATTTTTTGCCGCTCCTATAAAATGCTTTGCAACAATTCAGCCATGCATCTTCTTGCCGCCTGTGGCGGACAAGAAGCGTCCGGCGTCTGCCCTATGAAGATTCAGACAAGAAAACTCTTATGAAAACAAGCTTTCAACGCTTTTTCCTGTCTGAATCTTCGCATGGCTGAACTGTTACAATGCTTTCTAAAATTTCCAGAGATTTAAATGTCCGGTCTATATAGCGGTTTACGTTATCCTGTACACAGACAGAAAACTCAGAAAGGACCTGATCGCTGACTGTAAACTGATACAGAGTTTCTACAGGTGAAAAGGTCACATACTGCCAGGTATACATCGTGGAATCGCAGACCGCTCTGGTTGGATTTTCTGTGTACTCACCATTAATCACCATGGCCTTCAGTTCATAGATGCGGCGCACCAGCAAATTGGGAATCGCAGGCTTTAGCAATGCCCGAAGCGACTGATAGATAAGTTTGAGCAGTTCTGCAGAATCCATGTTTTCTCTGGAATAGTAATCTGCAATCTCCAGAAAATAGGAGCCATAACAGGCTGTTTCCATGTTCATGGCAATCTCATCAAAATAGTTGACAATCTCCGCAGAACTTAATGTATAGGCGTCTCTCCCTTCAAAAAGGCGGAACGTGCCAAACACAAATATCCGGCCCACTGCCATCAGAGAATTGCCCGGCCTCCTGATCCCTCTGGCAAATGCAGTAACTTTTCCCAGTTCTCTGGTAAGAATCACCAGCCGCTTGTCGTACTCTCCAGAAGGAGCGGCTTTCATCACCATACCGGTAACCGAAACCATCTCTCTCATGGAAACCTCCTACACATCTTTTTGATTATACCCGTAATTCTTCATCAAAATGTCACTGTCCCGCCATTCCTTGCGAACTTTTACCCAAAGCTGCAGGTTTACCTGTATTTCCATCATTTTCTCAATTTCTCTTCTGGCAGCGCTGCCGATCCGTTTCAGCATGGAACCGCCTTTTCCGATAATAATTCCCTTGTGGGAGTCTCTCTCGCAGATAATGGTGGCTTCAATGTCCATAATTCCGTTTGGCCGTTCCTGCATTTTTTCAATGGTAACTGCAATTCCATGAGGGATCTCATCATCTAAAAGCCTCAACGCCTTTTCTCGGATGAGTTCTGCCGCAATCTGGCGCATCGGCTGGTCTGTCACTGTATCCTCATCGTAAAATTCCGGCCCGTATGGCAGGTACTTAAACATTAGATCCAGCAGCAGATCGGTTCCTTTTTTCTTTAGAGCAGAAACCGGAACAATTTCTGCAAAGGGGCAGATATCTTTATAAGCATTTATATAGGTCAAAATATCTTCCTGCTGTCTAACTGTGTCGATTTTGTTGATTACCAGTATCACTGGTGTAGAAACCCGATTTAACTGCTGTGCAATATGGCGCTCTCCCGCCCCAATAAAGGTTGTAGGTTCTACCAGCCACAAGATCACATCCACTTCTTTTAAGGTGTGCTCTGCAATATTGACCATATATTCCCCCAGTTTATTTTTTGCCTTGTGGATCCCTGGGGTATCTAAAAATACAATCTGGCCTCTCTCATCAGTATAAACTGTCTGGATTCGGTTTCTGGTTGTCTGAGGTTTATCAGAAGTAATGGCAATCTTCTGTCCGATAAGATGATTCATCAAGGTAGACTTTCCTACATTTGGCCGTCCAATTAAAGTGACAAAGCCGGATTTTTTTTCTTGTGTACTCATTTATGCAGCTCCTTTCTCAGACGCCAAACAGGTTTTTCACTTCTTTAAACATAGACTCCTGGTTTTTCACCTTTTCCTCATTTCCAATGACACACAGACTTCCCGTATCTAGAATCGCCTGAACAATGGGAGCCAGAGCACGAATGTCCTCCTGGGATGCATCAAGGATTTCATCCCGTTCTTTTTGCAGCATTTCTTCCGTCACGCCGGACAGGTAGGCAGACAATCCTCTGGCTCCCTTGATAGATGGGGTCAGCGGAGTCTCTACATCGCTGATGGTTCCAATGACATATTTGGTCATGTCCCGCTCATCTATGGTAAAGTTTTCCAGATAAGCTGGAATTCCCTCATAAATCCGGTTGGTTTCTGCCAGGTTGGGATCTCTGTAAGATACCAGGTATCCTTCTCCCAAACGGCCGAAACCGCTCATGCAGCCATAAGCTCCGCCCTTTACACGCAGATTAATCCACAAATAATCATAGCTTAAAATCACTTTTAAGATCCGCAGAGCGCCTGTATAAGACAGTCCCTTATCTCTGAAATTTCCGCAGCGGGCCACATAATTGACCTGGGATGCAGTCTTAAATCCCTCGTTTTCATTTTCTCCGGTAAACTTTGGAAGCATTCCGAAAATCAAAACAGCCTTTTTTGCCTCATGCTCCTCTAAAGAGATGGCAGAGTGTTCCAGTCCCTGCATGAATGTTTCAAATGCACTGGAAAATAGCCGGTACCCTTCTTCATCTGCTGTATAGCTGACCAGAAGGTTTTCCCTGGCAAATAATTTTTTGGCAATTTCCTTTAACTTTGCGATCAGGACTTTTCTGGCTTCTTCGCCGCTCTCATATGCCTTTGCCACTCGTTCCAAAAACTGGTAAAATCCAATGCCGCCGGTCACATCGTTAAAGTAAGAAACCGGTGAAAAATAGGAAGTAGCTCTTGCCACTGCCGCAGAATGGGAGGCATTTTCCAGTTTCATTCTGGCTCTGGATTTGGTTTCTGCTAAGATTTCTCCCAAACGCTTTTCATCATCCAATTTGGATCGCATCAGAATTTCTTCTAAAATCTCCAGGCCAAATCCAATCTTATCATATAAAACCTTTACAGAAGCAGTAAATACCCCGGTAAAATCTTTTGGATTGTCCAGATTAGGATAAGAATTGGTGGAAATCCCAATGCCGCCGCTGTTTAAATAAATCTCGCTGGTCAAATCCGAATAGGTATAGTTCTCAGTATCCACATATCCCAAAACAGATTTTAAAATCCCCACATAGGGTAAATCTTCCTGGGGAATATGGCTGGTGTTAAATAAAAGCTGCAGATAACCGATTCCGGCAGTAAACAGGTTATGGTGAAGAACCGTCACTTCGGACTCCTTCTTTTCATCCCAGTAAATTTTTTCCGCTTTTCTTCCAATGTCTTCTCTCTTTAACAGCGGTATTTTTGCCAGCTCCTCCTGGGGAGACGGCATCTCCTGATACTCTTTTAATTCTCTGGTCTGGGACACCAACTGTTCGATTTCTTCTCTGGAAAGTCCGGCCTTTTTTTCTGCCAGCTTTGCAGCTAAGGCGGCATCCTCCTTTGCAGTCAGATTGCGCTGAGGTTTTACAGTGATCACTGCCTCAAAGGGATTGTCCAGTAAATAGTCTCTGATTAAAGATTCAAAATATCCTTGATTTACTGCTTCTTTTAAGAAGTCAAAGGTGTCCTGCCAGCACAAATGCATCATCGGATCCCCATCATACAGCCAGCTGTCCATAGACCACAGGCCATACATCAGGCCCTTTGGCGCAGAGCCGTAATCCGCTTCCCGATAGCGGAACTCATAATAATTTAATCCTGCCAGAAGACTCTTTTTGTTAATTCCCTCTTCTGCCAGTTTCCGCAATGTCCCTTTTACAACTGCTAAAAATTCGCCCTTCTGATTTGCCTCAGCATTTTTTGCAATAACAGAAAAATAGGGCTGTAAAATACCGTTTTCATAACCGCCCAACACATCCTGGCCAATTCCTGCATCATACAATGCCTGCTTTAAAGGCGCGCCGGGAGCATCAATTAATGTATATTCCAGAATCTGAAACGCCACATACAGTTTGGGATCCAAATCCGTCCCCACTACCGTATTAATGGATAAATATGCGGCATGATCGCTTGGCTCTCCGTCCGTAATGGAATAGTAAATCTCTTTTTCTACTGGCTTTTGAAAAGGCTTTTGCATTTTGATGGAAGAGTCCGCTTCTTTCCTGTCATATTTGCTTAAATAAGCCTGGTCCAGCCATTCCAGCTTTTCTGCCATATCCATGTCTCCGTAGAGGTAAATATAGCTGTTGGACGGGTGGTAGTAGGTGCTGTGAAACTCTAAAAACTGCTCATAGGTCAGTTGAGGAATCACTGCCGGATCTCCGCCGGATTCATTGGTATAGGAAGTATCCGGAAATAATACCTGGCGGGTCACCCGATCCAGAACTCCCTCCGGAGAGGAGAATGCCCCTTTCATCTCATTGTATACCACACCGTTGATGGTCAGATCGGCTCCTGGGCTTTCCATCTCGTAGTGCCAGCCTTCCTGCATAAAAATCTTCGGCTCCCGGTAAATATTAGGGTGGAGCACTGCATCCATGTACACATCCATCAGGTTCTGGAAATCCTTTTCATTGCAGCTTGCAACCGGATATACCGTCTTGTCCGGATAAGTCATTGCGTTTAAAAACGTATTTAAGGATCCCTTTACCAGTTCGACAAACGGATCTTTTACCGGAAACTTTTCAGAACCGCAGAGTACGCTGTGCTCCAATATATGAGGCAGTCCTGTGCTGTCTGACGGAGGCGTGCGGAATCCAATAGAAAACACCTTATTCTCATCATCATTTTCCATTAAAAACAGTTTTGCGCCGGTCTTTTTGTGCTCCAGCACCCAGCCTTTTGAATTCATTTCCCGGATATCTCTTTTTTCAATCACCTGGTAAGTGTCCAATGTCTCGATTCTGCTCATAATCTGTCCTTTCTGTTACATATTTCCCATCACTCTGTCTTTAAAAATCGCCAGTGCTTCTCTTACACACTGGTGGATAAACAATATCGGATCGGAAGGCGCAGCAATCCCTGCCGCATCCCGGATTCCCCATTCCTTGGCAATGGCTTTTGCCCGGAAAATGTGAAAATCATTGGTCAAAATCCCTATCTGGGTAGGCTTGTCAGGCGCCATCACAACATTTTCTTTTGTTATTTGTACTTTATCCGCCTTCTTCTCCTGCCTGTCTTTTCGTTTGGCCCGATCCTCTTCAATCACCAGACGGCTGTAAGCAATGTTTTCCACTGTACTGGTGGAATGAGTCTCTAATAAAATTTTATCCGGAGCAACGCCGTTATATACCATATAATCCCGCATGGCCTCCGCCTCTGAAACCGGCTCGTCAATCCCTTTTCCGCCGGACAGGACAAAGATTGTCTCCGGATTTTCTTCAGAATACTGAATAGCCGTATCCAGCCGCTCTTTTAGCGATCTGCTGATTCCGTCTTTTTTTACCCTGGCGCCTAACACAATCACATAATCCAGATTCTGCACCGGATTGCCCGCTGCATTTAAAAAAATCAGTCCTTCAATCGTCACAAAAATAACAAGGCAGGCTGCTAAAAATGTAGAAACTGACACCGGCATCCACAAAGGGATTGTCTTTTTGTGAAGCAGATAATAGTGACTGGCCCAGGACAAAAAGCTGAATAAACCAGTCAGTCCCGCCCACAGCCATACAGTGTTAAATCCAGAATATAAAAATACCACAATGCCGTAAACTGTGCTTAGCCCGGCCAGAACCGCAAAAATTGCCGTTATCATAGGCTGGCTCCCTTCTCTTTCTTTTGATCCCAATATTTGTAACAGTTTGGCCATGCGAAGATTCAGACAGGAAAAAGCGTTGAAAGCTTGTTTTCATAAGAGTTTTCTTGTCTGAATCTTCATAGGATGGACGTCAAACGCTTCTTGTCCGCCATAGGCGGGCAAGAAGATACATGGCTGAACTATTACCAATATCTTTATATGGCGAAGCGCCTCCAAAGAGCCTTACGGCTCGCGGCGGCGCAAAATGTCATAGGGAGCAGTTTCCTGATCCAAATCCACCCATAAAATTTCCTTGGGATGAGGGGCGCTTTCTCTTGCAGTTCCCTCCTGATCGTAAATCCCCTGTACTGCGGCAGTTATGTTTCTGCCGTCCGGCTTCATAATCTCAATGATCTCTCCCACAGAAAATTTATTTTTCTGCTCAATCCGGCAGCGGCCTGCTGAATCTGTTTCTTCTACGGTTCCCAAATACGTATAATTTTTTACATAGGTGTTGCTGTCATAAATCTGGGCGTTGTCATCCGGCTTTCCAAAATAAAAGCCTGTGGTAAATTCCCGATAGGTGCATTTGCCAATCTCTTCTTTGTACCACTCCAGTTTTTCTTCATAAAGCTTTGGATCTTTTTTGTAATCATCAATGGCCAGACGGTACGTTCTTGCCACAGCAGCCACATAGAGGGCTGTTTTCATCCGTCCCTCAATCTTAAAGCTGTCAATACCTGCATCTATCAGTTCCGGAATATGTTCAATCATACATAGATCTTTAGAATTGAAAATGTAGGTCCCTCTCTCGTTTTCATAGACCGGCATATACTCTCCCGGTCTGGTTTCCTCTACCACTGCATATTTCCATCGGCATGGATGGGTACATGCCCCCTGATTGGCATCCCGGCCTGTAAAATAATTGCTCAGCAAGCACCGGCCAGAATAAGACATGCACATGGCTCCATGGATAAAGCTTTCAATCTCCATGTCCTCCGGAATGCGCCTGCGGATCTCCTTAATCTCTGCCAAAGACAGTTCTCTGGCGGAAACCACCCGTTTTGCTCCCAGTTCGTGCCAGAACAGGTATGTGCCATAATTGGTATTATTGGCCTGGGTGCTGATGTGCAGTTCCATATCCGGCAAGATCCGTCTGGCAATGGCAAAAACGCCCGGATCAGAAATAATGAGGGCATCCGGGGCAATTTCCTTTAATTCTTTAAAGTATTCTTCTACACCGGACAAATCCTCATTGTGAGCTAAAATATTGGCAGTGATGTATACCTTTACCCCTCTTTCATGGGCAAATGCGATTCCCTCTCTGATCTCTTCATTGGAAAAATTTTTGGCCTTGGCCCGAAGTCCGAAGGCTTCTCCCCCGATGTAAACCGCATCTGCTCCGTAGATAACTGCTGTCTTTAATACATCCAGACTCCCTGCCGGAATTAATAATTCTGTTTTTCTCATAGGCATCCTTTATCTTTTTATACTGATTGTTACGCCATCGCCTATTGGGACAATGGACGTAAGCAAATCCTCACGATGTTTTAGTTCAAACAGGTATTCTCTCATTCTGCTGTGAATGGTCCTGTCTCTTCGCTCAACGGCAAATCTGGATTCCACAATGGTGCCATCCTGAAAAACATTGTCAGAAATCAGCACTCCTCCAACCGGCAAAAGCCGCAGCACATCCGGCAGCCAATGGATATACTGCCCCTTTGCCCCGTCCATGAAAATCAGATCATAAGAACCGGTAAGTTCCGGCAGGATCAGGCCAGCGTCTCCCTCCAAAAGAGTAATCCGATCTTCCATCCCTGCCAGACGGAAATTTTCCCTGGCTCTTGGAATCCTTTTTTCATAGTTTTCAATCGTAGTAATGCGGCAGTCCTCCGGCATAACCTGGGCCATCAAAAGGGCTGAATATCCGATTGCCGTCCCAACTTCCAAAATAGACTTCGGCGAACAGAGCATTGTCATAACCTGTAAAAACGAGACTGCCTCCGGGCGGATAATGGGAACTCTTTCCGCCCTGGCCTTTCGCGCAATCTCATCGCATAATTCTCCCTGGCCCTGTTCCAGCGAAACGATAAAATCCGCAATTCTTTCTTTCTCTGTCATTCTTCTTCCTCTGACGGGGCAACTGTACTGACCATATCCAGAATCTCTCTGGAGGTCATGGATGTATTCAGCGTATAAGTCCCCGGCTGTATCTCATATTCATAAACCATTGCCTGAATAATAAAGGAATACTGATTGCTAATAAGGCCCTGTTTCTCCAGCTTTTTGCCAACTTCAGAAACGGATGCGCCAGGCTCCAAGGTAATTTCCATGTCTCTTCCAGGCGCTCCTTCCATAGAAGACGCATAAAAAATCTCATGGCCGAATTCATACCCTTTTGTTGCGCCCTCATAGAGCAAAAGAATTGCAACTGCATAGATAATCAGCCGGAATGAAATCCCGATAATGGTTCCTGTTACCCTGTTAATATCTTTTGTCGTCTCGCTCATAATCCATTCCTCTTTATTTTATACTTCCATGATAATGGGCAAAATCATAGGACTTCTCTTCATCCTCTTCCACAGAAAATCACTTAAGCAGTCCCGGATAATGGTTTTAATCTTGCCCCAGTCTGCAATATGGTGATTTAAGCAGTCTGCCACCGCCTCGTCCACCACAGTCTGAGCTTCTTCCAGCAAGTCTTCTGACTCCCGGACATAGACAAATCCCCTGGATACGATATCAGGCCCTGCTAACAGCTGGTTGCTGTGCTTTTCCAGCGTCAGGACTACGACAATAATGCCGTTCTGCGCCAGATTCTGTCTGTCACGAAGCACAATATTGCCAACATCTCCTACTCCCAGTCCGTCTACCAGGATTCCTCCTGCCGGCACATGATCCACTACATTGCAGCTTTCTTCATTTAATTCCAGCACATCGCCGGAATTAAGCATAATCACATTTTCTTTTGGAATACCTACAGATTCCGCAAGACTTCCCTGGGCCATACGATGGCGGTACTCACCATGAATCGGAATGGAATACGTCGGATGAATCAGGGAATACAAAAGCTTAATCTCTTCCTGGCAGGCATGTCCGGATACATGGGTATCCTGAAAAATCACCTCGGCTCCCTTCATGGAAAGTTCGTTGATTACTTTGGATACTGCCTTCTCATTGCCCGGAATGGGGGTAGAACTTAGGATAACCACATCTCCCGGCATAATGGACACCTTGCGGTGAAGGGAAGACGCCATCCTGGACAAAGCGGCCATAGACTCTCCCTGACTGCCGGTAGTAATCAGGACCGTCTGCTCCTCCGGATAATTTTTCAACTGCTCAATATCAATTAATGTGCCGTCCGGAATGTTAATATATCCCAGTTCGCTGGCTGTTGTAATCACATTGACCATACTCCGCCCTTCAATCACCACTTTTCGGTTGTACTTATTGGCAGAGTTGATAATCTGCTGCACCCTGTCCACATTGGAAGCAAAGGTAGCCACAATAATACGGTTTGATGTATGATCCGAAAAAATAGAATCAAACGTCTTTCCCACTGTCCGTTCAGACATGGTAAATCCGGGGCGGATAGCATTGGTACTGTCGCACATTAAAGCCAGCACGCCCTTTTTGCCAAGTTCTGCTAAACGCTGTAAATCAATGGAATCGCCAAATACCGGCGTATAATCGATTTTAAAGTCTCCAGTATGCAGAATCACACCTGCAGGAGAGAAAATCGCCAGAGCCGACGCATCGGCAATGCTGTGGTTGGTTTTAATAAATTCCACGCGAAAACATCCAAGCGTTACTGACTGCCCATGCTTCATCACCTTGCGCTTTACATTTTTCAGCATACCATGTTCTTTCAGCTTGTTGTCGATCAGCCCGATGGTCAGCTTAGTCCCGTAAACCGGGACGTTAATCTGTTTTAAGATATAAGGCAGAGCGCCAATGTGATCCTCATGTCCATGGGTAATCACAAACCCTTTTACCTTGTCAATATTCTGTGCCAGATAGGTAACATCCGGGATAACCAGATCGATTCCCAGCATATCATCGCTTGGAAATGCCAGTCCGCAGTCCACAATAATAATGCTGTCGCCGCATTCAAACGCTGTAATATTCATACCAATCTGCTCTAAGCCGCCCAGGGGAATAATCTTTACTTTCGACGCAGATTTTTCTTCTCCTGCTCCGGCTCTCTTTACGCGGCTTACAGGTCTTCTGCCTGTGCGGGGAAGTCTCGCTCCTTCTGTCACTGTCATTCTGGCATTTCTGTCTTCCCTTACTCCCCTCTCCTCTTTTGCGGTGCGGCTCTCATTTGCCGGTCGGGCAGCACGATAATTTCTCGTCCTTTTCACTGTTCTGGGAGCCTTTATTTCATCTTTCGCATACTCCGCATTTGATGTCTGTTCTGTTTTCAATCATTTACCTCCTTTAAAGCCTATGGCTCTATCTCTATATCCATATCTGATACTAATTCCGAAAAAATCCGGTACAGATAATCCAGTTCTCCATCCTCTTCTACAAACTCATAAACTGCCTCTGAATCTTCGGGACGTGAAATATCCTTTAAAATGTAGCATTCTCCGTCCTCTTCCTCTTCTTTATCCGTCACAAGAAGATAATTTTTCCCATTGATTCGGGTCTCTTCCAACACAAAAAAATCCACCATGCTTCCGTCATCGGTCAGCATGGAAATCATTCCGTCTTTATTCATATTCTCTCTCCTGCCTTTGATCTGGGGCGCTTTCCCTGCCGGCTGCGCCGGAATCTAAATAGTTTTGAAGAATAAATACCGCAGCAATCTTGTCAATCACTGCCTTCCGCTTTTCCCTGCGCACTTTACTTTCCATCAACACCCGCTCTGCTGATACAGTGCTTAAACGCTCGTCCCAAAATACTACCGGAATCCCTGTTCGCCTTTCCACCATGGCAGCAAATTCTTCTGTCTTTTTAACACGCTCTCCGGCAGAGTTATCCATATTTTTGGGATAGCCAAGCACAATACGGGTAATGCTGTATTCCTTTGACAACTCTTCAATCCTGGCAAGAGTGCGACGCAGCTTTCCTTCCTCATTGCGGGTAATGGTCTCAATCCCCTGGGCTGTAATCCCCAGACTGTCGCTGACTGCCACTCCTACTGTTTTCGATCCGTAGTCCAATCCCATAATTCTTGTCATATTCATATTGTATTCTCTCCTGACAGACAAAATACCAAATATAAGCAACAAAAGTAGTCGGCTCATCACCAACTATTTTGCAGCGCTATATCCGGACGCGGCAAAGGACTGTCTCCTTTGTGCGCGCCATCCTGTCTCACCTGTCATCTAAGCCATATCAGCTGAGTTTCGTCTCAATGTAAACCGCCATCAGTTCTTCCAGAATCTCATCACGTTCTACCTTCATAATCAAACTTCTGGCGCCCTTATGGCTGGTAATATAAGTCGGGTCTCCTGACATAATATAACCGACTATCTGATTGACAGGGTTGTACCCCTTTTCGGTGAGGGCAATATACACGTCTTTTAAGACTCTGCTTACTTCTACCGGAGTCTCCTGAATTGCTTTAAAATATTGAGTATTTTGAATATCGCCCATTTTTATCACGTCCTTAATCACTATTCTTCTATATTCTAAACCAAAACTTGTGTTTCGGCAAGTCTTTATTTTCTTAACTTTTCCTGAAGCAGCACCACTTCATTATCCAGCATGGAGACTGCTGTTCCTGAAATAAATATTCCCTTTACTGCCCTGCCTTCTTTCTCCAGTTCTTCTTTCGGCACTGCCATCCGCACATATTCCGGCGTATGTCCGGTATAGTATTGTCTGCCTTCCAGTGTAACCTCATCCTCTAATAATATACAGCATTCTTTTCCCAAAAAGCTTTCGCGGTAGCGAAGAGACATCGTGCGCTCCAAATCAAGGAGAATGCTGCTTCTTTGAGATTTCACCTCTTCCGGCACCTGGTCAGGCATTTTGTCTGCCTTTGTGCCTTCTCTCCTGGAATATTTAAAGATATGCATTTCATAAAAATCTGCTTTTTCCAAAAACTTTCTGGTCTCGTCAAATTCTTCTTCTGTCTCTCCCGGAAATCCCACAATCACATCTGTGGTAATCGCCGGATTGTCAAAGGCGCGGCGCAGACGGCGGCATCCTTCCAGATACTCTTCTGGTGTGTAATGGCGGTTCATCCTCTTTAACGTCTCTTCCGATCCGCTCTGGAGGGAAAGATGGAAATGAGGGCAAACCTTTGGCATAGAAGAAAGTTCTTTTGCAAACTCTTCTGTCACGATACGAGGTTCCAGAGAACCCAGGCGGATTCTCTCTACACCGCCAATCTCGTGAACACTCCGAATCAGATCAATCAGCCCAATGGCCTCCCCTTCCGGAAAATCTTTTCCATAAGAACTTAAGTGAATGCCGGTGAGAACTATCTCCTTATATCCTTTTTCTACCAGACAGCGGACTTCCTCTACCACTTCTTCTGGTCTGCGGCTGCGGATACGGCCTCTGGTATAGGGAATAATGCAGTAGCTGCAAAACTGGTTGCAGCCGTCCTGAACCTTTAAAAAGGCCCTGGTATGATCGGCTATTTTCCGAATGTGGAGATCCTCATATTCTTTTGTTTTGGAAATATCAATCACATAGGATCTGGACGCTTTCCCGTTTCTGGAAGTCAGATAGCCGTCCAGTATTGCAGGCAGATCTTTCTTTTTATTATTGCCCACAATCAGATCTACAGAAGCATCTTTTTTTAAATGTTCTTCTGCGGACTGGGCATAGCATCCTGCCGCAACGACAATGCTGTCCGGATTCTGTTTTTTGGCCCGGTGAAGCATCTGTCTGGACTTTTTGTCTGCAATATTGGTTACCGAACAGGTGTTGATAATATAGACGTCCGCCTTCTGGCTAAAATCTACAATCCGGTATCCGGCTGTTTCTAAAAGCTGCTGCATGGCCTCTGTCTCATAGGCATTGACTTTACATCCTAAGTTGTGTAATGCTGCTGTCTTCATAAAAGGACTCCTGTGTTGTTTTCATGTAAACTTTCTATTGACTTTTGTCTGGTATCTTTGTAGTATAATAGTAAGGTTCTAATTATTTTAATAATTCCTATAATACATAGATGCAAGGAGGATTCTTCCAATGAGAACTGTTCACATTTCTTTAAATTCCATCGATAAGGTAAAATCTTTTGTCAACGATTTAGCAAAGTTTGACGCTGATTTTGATTTGGTTTCCGGCAGATATATTATTGACGCTAAATCCATTATGGGTATCTTCAGTCTGGATCTTTCCAAACCAATCGACTTAAATATCCATACAGAAAACAATATCGAGGAGATTTTAAATACTCTTTCTCCTTATACCATTGATTAATCTCGTCTGCAAGTACAAGGGGCTGCCGTTTATACGGCGGCCCCTTTTGTCTAGTACAGCAAAAACTTAGTTTTCGTTATACTGGTGCACTGGTTTAGCGGCACCATACCGTCTCTGCTGTCTCAATCGCAGTCTCCATCATCTCATCGATCTTTTCCATCAGGTTTTCTTCAGAACGGCGGATAATGCCAAGATTTGGTTTGGTCACCGGATGTTTTGCCACAAAAATGGTACAGCAGTCCTCATAAGGCTGTATGGAAGTCTCAAAGGTTCCGATTTTTTCTGCTACATCCACAATTTCCTGCTTGTCAAATCCAATTACCGGACGGAATACCGGCATTGTACAGGCATCGTCTGTCGCAGCCAGAGACTGCATGGTCTGGGATGCCACCTGTCCGATGCTTTCTCCCGTAATCAGCCCATGGCAATTATTTGCCAAAGCCAGTCTTTCTGCAATCCGCATCATATAACGGCGCATAATAATTGTCAGTTCCTCATGGGGACACTGCTCATAAATATAAAGCTGAATGTCTGTAAAGTTGACAATGTGCAGCGGAATGGGACCTGCATATTGAGCTACCAGCTTTGCCAGATCTACTACTTTCTGTTTTGCCCGATCGCTGGTATAGGGCGGAGCGTGGAAATACGTAGCTTCCAGGCGAACGCCTCTTTTGGCAATCATATATCCTGCCACCGGACTGTCAATTCCGCCTGACAAAAGCAGCATTGCCTTTCCATTGGTTCCAACCGGCATTCCCCCCGGCCCCGGAATCGTCTCGGAAAAGATGTTGACCTTTTGCCGTACTTCTACATGAAGCAGAACGTCCGGATTGTGCACATCTACTTTTGTCTCCGGATATGTCTCCAGGATTACTTCTCCCAGATCCCGGTTAATCTGCTCTGAGTTGACCGGATAATGCTTATTTGCTCTTCTGGCTGCTACCTTAAAGGTAAAATGCTTATCCGGATAAACCTGATCCACATACGCTTTTACCTGCTCTTTTAAGTCTTCGTACCCTTTATCCTCAATCTGAACCATTGGACAGATTGCCGCAATGCCGAATACTTTCTTTAATGCTTCCACTGCTTCGTCAAAATCAAACGGTTTAGATGCCTGAGCATAGATACGGCCGGATTCTTTTGTTACCAGAAATCCTCCGTCCACTCCTTTTAATGCATGATTAATCTGTTTGACTAATGCGTCTTCAAACAGATACCGGTTTTTGCCTTTTACGCCGATTTCGGCATATTTAATTAAAAATGACTGGTATTCCATAATAATTCCTTCCTGTGTTATCCTCTCTGATACCGGCGCAGAACCGGCAGCAGTTCCTTAAGGGCATCTATACATCGATCAATTTCCTGCATGGTGTTAAAACGACTGAAACTAAACCGCAAAGTAGCATCCAAATATTCTCTTCCCACACCAATACTCTTTAACGTACCGCTGATAGCCGGATGATTGGAAGAACAGGCAGAACCGGAGGAGACATAAATCCCCCTGTCTTCTAATGCGTGAAGCAGCACTTCACTGCGAACGCCCTGAAAGCTTACGCTGGCAATCTGCGGAGCGCTCTCCATCCCCTTTTTGCTGTTTACCACAACTTTGTCTAATTTGGACACTTCTTCTGTAAAATAATCTTTCAAACTGCAAAGATGGGCAATCTTATTGTCAAAATCTGTATAGGCTTCCTTTGCTGCCTGCCCAAGCCCTGCAATCCCCGGCACATTTTCTGTCCCGGAACGCATATTTTTCTGCTGGCCGCCTCCTAATATCAGAGGCTTTACCTTCGCTTTCTCATTGATATACAGAAATCCTGCTCCTTTTGGCCCATGGATTTTATGAGCGCTGACGGAAAGCAAATCAATCCCCTGTTTTTTGGGGCGGATTGCATATTTTCCATATGCCTGAATTGCGTCTACATGAAATAACGCTTTCGGACTTTTTTCCCGAATGACAGAACCAATCTCGTCAATAGGCTCTACGGCCCCCACCTCATTGTTGACATACATGATAGAGACCAGAATTGTATCCGGGCACAGACTCTCTCTTAGTTCGTCCAATGAAATATGTCCGTCCCTGTCCACTGAAAGATAGGTTACTTCAAATCCCAGTTCTTCCAGAAAAATCAGAGGGTTATAGACCGAAGGATGCTCAATTCTGGTAGTGATAATGTGATTGCCGGCCCTTTTATTGGCCATGGCCGCCCCAATCAGGGCCATGTTGTTGGACTCTGTCCCTCCGGAAGTAAAAACAATTTCCTTTGGCTGCACTTTCAAAGTCTTTGCGATCACCTCTGCCGCCTCTTTTACATAATCTTCCGCTTCTTTTCCCTTGCGGTGTCTGGCAGAAGGATTCCCGTAATCCTCTGTCATGGTCTTTATAACAACCTCTTTCACGCTGTCCAAAACCCTCGTGGTGGCGGAATTATCAAAATAAATTTCATCACGACTTACCATGTTGTATCTGCTCCTTCAATTAACGCTAAAACGCGCCCTCTGCCTTCATCATCATCAGGGCTAAAACAGCAATGCCGGCAGTCTCTGTGCGCAATATCCTCTTTCCCAGTGAAATCGGAACCGCCCCCATTTCTTTTGCCAGTTCAATCTCCTTCTCATCAAATCCGCCTTCCGGACCAATAAATATACCTGCAGACCGGACCCGGGAGCCAATCTGTTCTAATGCTGACTTAGTGCCTGACATCCCGGCCTCATTCTCATAAGGAATCCAGACCGCATCCAGTTTTCCTGCTGCGTCAAGAGCTTCACGAAAGGATAACACCGGTTCAATCTTTGGAATCACTCCCCTTTTAGATTGCTTGGCCGCACTTTCTGCAATGGCCTGCCATCTTTCCAGCTTTGATTTTTCTTTTTTTCCATCCAGTTTTACCACTGCATTTTTGGTCGCAGTGGGGATGACGGCATAAACGCCCAGTTCCACTGCCTTCTGGATGATCAGTTCCATTTTATCGGATTTGGGAAGTCCCTGAAACAAATAGATGCGCACAGGAAGTTCTCTGCTGTCCATTTTTTCTTCAATGGACGCTTCTACCTGGCTGCTGTCCATAGAATCAATCCGGCACAGATAATCTGTCCCTGAACCGTCACTGACTAAAATCTGTTCTCCCGGTTTCATCCGCAGAGCATTTTTAATATGATTGACATCCCCACCGGAAATAACCAGTTTCTCTTCTCCCACTGACTGAGGAGATACAAAAAAATGATGCATTTATTTTCTCCTGGCTGTTACCGAAACCCACTCGCCCTGACAGGTCACTTCAACTACTTCAAATTCGTCATTGGCCTCAAACGCATCCCGGACTGCCTGCTCTTTCATATTGATGATACCGGAAGTAATAAAGATTCCTCCATGCTTTATGTGAACTGGTATTTCCTTTTGCAGCATAATGATTACGTCTGCCAGAATATTGGCAACTGCAATATCGCACCACTCATAGCCGGCCCAGTCCTGGACTGTTTTATCATCAATAATATTTCCCTGAATCACTGCAAACTTATCACCGGAAATCTGATTGGATTCCAGGTTTTCGCCTACTGCCTGAATCGCATTCTCATCCAAGTCTGTTCCTCTTACTTCTTTTGCGCCTAATTTTAAAGCTGCAATGCCTAAAATGCCGCTGCCGGTCCCCACATCCAGCACCTTTGACTCAGAAGTTACATACTTCTGAAGCTGACGGATGCAAAGCTGAGTCGTCTCATGCATACCGGTGCCGAATGCAGTGCCCGGATCAATCTGAATCAACAGCTTATCTTGATGTTCTTTGGGAATCTCTTCCCATGTAGGCTTAATCAAAATGTTGTCTACGGTAAAAGGCTTAAAATACTGCTTCCAGTTATTGATCCAGTCCTTGTCCTCTGTCTCAGAAGCCTCAATGGTTCTGGCGCCCAGGTTTACAAACAAAGCCAGATCGTCCAGTCCCTCTTCTACCTTTTTCAAAATATCTTCTGCATCGTCCTCATCATCTAAATAAAAGCTGACTTTTGCTACGCCGTCATCCGGTCCCAGATCCGGCAGAATGTCAATAAACATCCCTTTTGTCTCTTTTTCTGTCAAAGGAATCTTATCTTCAATCTCGATTCCCTCAATCCCTATCTCGTCAAACATACTGCTGACCAAATCTACCGCTTCTGTGGTAGTTGTTAATGTAAATTTTTTCCACTTCATAGGATTGCTCCTGTTCCTTCTAATTGTGCGTGTTCTATCATAGCATATTTTCTTTTTACTGACAATAAATTCTAATTATCTGTCTTTCGATTCCACCTTTTTCAGAATCGTTTTTATCTCTGATACACAGCCTAAAAACCGCTCCAGTTCATAGGGTGATAGCTGACCAAATCGCTGTTTTAACTGTTCTTTTACATATTTTTTCTCTTTTCGGATAAATGCTTTGCCTTTAGGAGTCAGGCGCACAAACACCAGCTTGCGGTTTGTCTCATCATAAAAGCGTTCCGCATATCCTTCTTCCACTAACGGGGCTATGACTCTGGTGGCCTGCTCTCTGGAGGCAGCAATACTCTCTGCCACCTGTCCCATGGTCATCTCTCCCTTGCTCCCTAATGCCAAAAGAGCATAAAACTGATGGCGGGAAAATCTAATCTCCCTGTAATCTAACGAATAAAGCAGCACTTTCTGGCACGTAAAAAACGTCTCAAACAGAGCTGTAATTTCCCTGTCATCGGTTACACTGTCCATAAAATTCCCTCCTAGGGCTATTATAGCGGATTCCTATCAGATGTCAATGATTAATCCTTGATTATGATTGACAAATATCAATTACAAATGCTATACTGACTCTATCATTTTTTGAAGGAGGAATTTTATGGCAGATAATCGTTTATATGTTGAAGAATACGCCGCCCGGCAGTTGAAAGAGTGCATCAGCCACAACACCATTGATCCTGTTCTTTTTTCTGAATACGGTGTTAAACGCGGCTTAAGGGATAAAAACGGCAAGGGCGTTTTGGCCGGTCTTACCAATATTTCCTTAATTCAATCCCGCAAAGAAGAAAACGGGCAGTCTGTTCCCTGTGACGGCCGTCTGTTGTACCGCGGCTATGATATCCGCGATCTTGTAAAAGGCTTTTTAGAGGCCCATCATTTCGGTTTTGAAGAGATTACCTACCTGCTTTTATTCGGAGTTCTTCCTGACAAATCCCAGTTGGCCAGGTTTCAGGATATTCTTACCCGCAGTAATTTTCTCCCCACTAACTTTGTCCGCGACGTAATTATGAAAGCCCCCGGCAAAGATATTATGAATTCCATGACGAAAAGCGTTTTAACCCTGGCATCTTATGACGACAAAATTTCTGATAATTCTCTGGAAAATGTGCTTCGCCAGTGTTTAAACCTAATCGCCACATTTCCAAGCATGGCGGTATATGCCTACCATGCTTACAACCATTATGAACGGGATGACAGTTTGTACATTCACCGCCCGGACCCCAATCTTTCTACAGCAGAAAATATTTTGCGGCTTCTTCGCCCGGACAAATCCTACACTGCCCTGGAAGCCAATGTACTGGATCTGGCTTTAGTGCTTCACATGGAGCATGGCGGCGGAAATAACTCTACTTTTACTACCCGTGTGGTTACCTCTTCCGGATCAGACACCTATTCTGTCATTGCTGCTGCCTTATCCTCTTTGAAAGGGCCGAAACATGGCGGCGCCAATATTAAAGTTGTGGAAATGATGGCGGACATCAAAGAGCATGTAAAAGATACCTCCGATCCAGAGGAAGTACGGGCCTATCTGGAGAAAATTCTCCACAAAGAAGCCTTTGACAAAAAGGGGCTGATTTACGGCATGGGCCATGCAGTTTACTCCATCTCCGATCCCCGCGCCCTGATTTTTAAAGGCTTTGTAGAAAAGCTGGCAAGGGAAAAGGGACGCAACAATGATTTTGCCCTCTATTCTATGATCGAAACCATGGCGCCTGAAGTAATTGCCGGAGAACGCGCCATTTACAAAGGCGTCAGTGCCAATGTTGACTTTTACAGCGGCTTCGTGTACAGCATGCTGGATATTCCCACAGAGCTTTTTACCCCTATGTTTGCCATTGCCCGTATTGTAGGCTGGAGCGCACACCGGTTAGAAGAGTTAATCAATGTGGATAAAATCATCCGTCCTGCTTATCAGAGTCTGTTAAGCGAAGATGCTCTTCCCTATATAAAAATGGAAGATCGATAATTATGACTGCGCTGCTTTCTCGGACAATCCCTGTTCCAGAGAAAGCAGCGCTCTTTTCCTATCAAGTCCCCCTGCATATCCGGTCAGATTTCCACCCGCCCCGATTACCCTGTGGCAGGGAACGATAATGGAAATTGGGTTATGTCCCACTGCACTGCCCACAGCCCTGGCCCCCATTCTTTCTTTTCCCTGTTTTTTGGCAACCCTGTCTGCAATTTCTTTGTATGTCATAGTTTTCCCATAGGGAATACCCATTAAAATCTCCCACACTTTCTTTTGAAAATCAGTCCCAGTCAGATGAATGGGCGGTAAAAAATCCGGTTCCGATCCGGAAAAATAAACATCCAGCCATTGTTTTGTTTCCCAAAACAATGGCAAATCTGCCTCTTTTGCATCTTTGTCCAGTTTATTTCCATAATATTTCTGATTTTCAAACCAAAGTCCGGTCAGCCTGCTTCCATCTGAGGCCAGCAAAATGGTTCCCAGAGGGGAATGGTAATAACATATATGATTCATTTGTTCTCCTGTCTGTTTTGGATAACCTGGCAATTAATAAAAACGGACATCTGGTTCTCAGATAGTCCGTCTTTGTTAATAGTCTGTTTTATAATTGCCTGTTTAGAGTTCTTCCAGTTTTATCAGTTTGTGCTCTGTGTCATACTCTTCGCTTCTTAGACTTCTGTCTCCGTATTCCACTTCTCCCGTCTGGTTATCATACGGATCATTGCGATTCCACTTCATAGGCGGGTAGAACGGATGCTGGAACTGGGAAACTGCAGGCATCCGGTAAGGGTCCAGATTGCCAAAATAAAATGCCCTCCGCTCCTCATCTCCTGCCCGATACGCGCTTCCGCCAAAAGATACGTCTGCAAACAGCCAGCCATAAGGCGCCACATAAAACTTGGCCCAGTCATGACTTCCTACAGAATCCGGCTTCATATAGAGCCCAGACTGCCATCTGGCAGGAACGTTTGCGATCCGGCACATGGTAATAAATAAGAGCGCCTGAAATCCGCAGTCTCCTTTCCAGCCGGACGCCACATAATCCGGAATCTGGGGAATGGTAATATAGCTGCGGACAAAGGAATACATAATGTGGCTGGTCAGATAGTCATAAATTTTTCTGGCTTTTTCCAGAGGATTCGTTTCATCTCCCACAACTTCTGCAGTTATCTCTCTTAAATATGGAGTAAACCGGATGTGAGGAAGCTGTTCCTCCAGATACATAGACGGCTGTCCGTCCAGGATCTCTTCTGCCTTTGGTTCTGTATATGCCATGTGATTTTCATAGGAAAACTCAACGGAATAAGTCTGACCCGCGCGGTGTACAGTGTGAAAACACAGGGTTCTCTGAGGATACTGCGGAGGCGAAACCGTATACTCATCCTGTTCTGCATCCTGTCTTACTCCGTCTTTTTCCATATAAACGGCCAAAAGTTTAAAATTTTTCACCTGAGCGTATTCTACAGGCAGAGGCAGATATACCTTTATCCTCTCACCGTCCCTCTCTGCTTCTTTTTTCAAATGCAGGGTACTTTTTACGTGAAACCGCAGAGCCATGTTCTTCTGGACTTTCATTTTTTGAATGACCTGGCTCAAAAAATTATTTTCTCCAGGGGACGGATATTCTGTTTTATCTTTTAACCGTTCCCAAAGCCAGGAACGGGTCTTTACCAGATTGTTAAAAAAATCGTCTTTAAAATGAATCTGACCTTTGATATAAATCCATTCCGCTGCATTTTCTTCCCACAAGGAGGTCAGTTCTTCTTCTTTAAAGTCTGTCAGCTTTTCCTGAAGAAGTGTTAACGCATCCTGCCAGGTATAAGGATACTGGCCCGGAATGCGGGATAAAATCTCCTTTTCATAACGCAGGCGTTTTTTTAACGCCTCTGGAATGTCTGTTTTCAGACGCATATCAATCATTCTGTCCGCCTGCGCAAAATCTCCGTACCATTTTACTTTTTCAATATCTTCCGGCAGGGGGACAGACAAATACTCCACATCTGAATACATAATGCCCTCCTGTTATTTTTCAAAGAAGTCCTTGAAACTCTTTTTCTTATGGGGTTCTGACTGAGGAGCCACCCCTCTCATCTCTTCATCATAACGGCGCAGCGCCTCCTTTTGCGCTTCATTCATCCGCTCCGGAACCTGAACCACCAGGGTCACGTAATGATCCCCCCGGACATTGCGGTTTCGTAAGGATGGAACGCCTTTTCCCTTTAAGCGGACCTTGGTATCGGTCTGGGTTCCTGCTTTTACCTCGTACTCCACTTCTCCGTCAACAGTCTTAATACGGATTGGACCGCCTAATGCCGCTGTTGCAAAAGAAATGTAAACAGTTGAGAAAATACTGGTATCCTGACGCTTTAAGAATGGATGGCTGGAAACTACTGCCTCTACCAGCAGATCGCCTCTCTCTCCGCCGTTTACTCCCGGCTCACCAGCTCCTGCCAGACGAACGCTCTGGCCATTGTCAATACCTGCCGGAATATTAACCTTAAATTTCTTGCGGACAGTCTTGTAACCGCTTCCGTAGCATTTGGGGCATTTTTCCTTAATAACTTTTCCAGTACCATTACATTCCGGACAAGTCTGGACATTTTGAACCTGACCAAAGAAGGACTGCTGGGTATACATAATCTTGCCCTTTCCGTTACACTTGGAACAGGTTACCGGCGATGTCCCCGGTTTGGCTCCTGTGCCATGGCAGTCCGAACATTCCTCTTTGTAATTGATTTCAATCTCCTTCTCACATCCGAATACCGCTTCTTCAAATGTAATACGGACAGCGGTTCTTACACTGGCTCCCCGCATCGGACCATTGCTGCGTCCTCTGGAAGAACGGCCGCCGCCAAAAATATCTCCAAAAATGTCTCCGAAAATATCTCCCATATCTCCGGAAAAATCAAAACCGCCAAAGCCGCCGGCTCCTCCGCCTGCACCGCCGTCAAATGCCGCATGACCAAACTGATCGTACTGCTGGCGCTTCTGCGGATCACTTAACACGCTGTACGCTTCTGATGCCTCTTTAAACTTCTGCTCTGCTTCTTTATCTCCGGGATTTGCATCCGGATGGTATTTTTTGGCCAGAACCCGGTACGCTTTCTTGATGGCTGCATCATCGGCGTCTTTTGCCACGCCCAGCACTTCGTAATAATCCCTTTTACTCTCTGCCATGTCTTTCCCTCTCAATGTATCAATGGAATAATGCCCGAAAGGGGTTAGACGCACACTGCGCCTAATCCCCATTTCAAGCACTTATAGAATCTCGTTATAGCCTTTTAAATTTACACCTCTTTGAAATCGCCGTCAACCACATCGTCTCCATATGGCTGGCTTCCTGCCTGGCCTGCGCCGGCATTTGCATCTGGTCCGGGACCTGCCTGACCTGCTGCCTGTGCCTGCTCATAAACCTTGGCAAACAATTTCTGAGCGCTGTTCATCAGCTTTTCTTTTCCTGCCTTGATGTCTTCGATCTGGGCATCTGTCATCTGATCTACCGGAGCACGATTGATCGCTTCCTTTAAAGCATTTAAGTCTGCTTCTACTTCTGCCTTGTCATTTGCATCTAACTTATCGCCAACTTCTTCTAATGCCTTCTCGGTCTGGAATACCATGGAGTCTGCATCGTTTCTGGTGTCGATTGCTTCTTTTCTCTTCTTATCCTGTGCTTCAAACTCTGCTGCTTCCTTTACTGCCTTTTCAATATCGGAATCAGACATATTGGAACCGGAAGTAATGGTAATGTGCTGTTCTTTGCCGGTACCCAAGTCTTTCGCAGATACGTTTACAATACCATTGGCATCAATATCAAAGGTAACTTCGATCTGCGGAACGCCTCTTCTTGCAGCCGGGATTCCATCCAGACGGAACTGGCCAAGCGTCTTGTTGTCTCTTGCAAACTGTCTCTCACCCTGAACAACATGGATGTCTACTGCAGTCTGGTTGTCTGCTGCGGTAGAGAAGATCTGGCTCTTCTTGGTCGGGATGGTAGTATTTCTTTCAATCAGTCTGGTTGCTACGCCGCCCATGGTCTCGATGGAAAGAGAAAGAGGGGTAACGTCCAGAAGAAGAATATCGCCTGCGCCTGCATCGCCTGCTAACTTACCGCCCTGAATGGCTGCACCGATTGCTACGCACTCGTCCGGGTTTAAGGATTTGGATGGCTCCTGTCCGGTTAACTGTTTTACTTTTTCCTGTGCTGCCAGCATACGGGTAGAACCGCCGACTAACAGAACCTTGCCTAATTCAGAAGCAGTGATGCCTGCATCCTTTAACGCGTTCTGTACCGGAATTGCAGTTCTCTCAATTAAGTCCCTGGTCAGTTCGTCAAATTTTGCTCTGGTTAAGTTCATATCCAGATGCTTCGGGCCTTCTGCTGTTGCAGTGATAAACGGCAGGTTGATGTTGGTCGTAGTAGCAGTAGACAATTCCTTCTTTGCCTTCTCTGCTGCTTCTCTCAGACGCTGCAGAGCCATCTTATCTGCAGATAAGTCTACGCCCTCTGTCTTCTTGAATTCATCAATCATCCACTGGGTAACACGGTTGTCAAAGTCGTCGCCGCCTAAGCGGGTATCGCCGTTGGTAGAAAGAACTTCGATAACGCCGTCGCCGATTTCAATAATGGAAACATCAAAGGTACCGCCGCCTAAATCGTATACCATGATCTTCTGCTCTTTTTCATTGTCCAGACCGTAAGCCAACGCTGCTGCAGTCGGCTCGTTGATGATACGCTTTACTTCCAGACCTGCAATCTTGCCTGCATCTTTGGTTGCCTGACGCTGTGCATCATTGAAATATGCAGGAACGGTAATCACTGCCTCGGTTACTTTCTCACCCAGGTAGCTTTCTGCGTCTGCTTTTAACTTCTGCAGAATCATAGCGGAAATTTCCTGAGGGGTGTATTTCTTGTCATCAATGGTTACTTTGTAATCAGTACCCATATGTCTCTTAATGGAAGAGATGGTCTTGTCAGCGTTGGTAACTGCCTGACGCTTTGCCGGCTCGCCTACCAAACGCTCGCCGGTCTTTGTAAATGCTACAATAGACGGAGTCGTTCTCACGCCTTCTGCATTCGCGATAACGGTTGGCTTTCCGCCTTCCATAACTGCCACACAGCTATTTGTTGTACCTAAGTCGATACCGATAATCTTACTCATAGTTTTTTCCTCCTGAAAAAATGTGAAACTTTATTAATTGGCAACCTGGACCATGCTGTGTCTCACAACACTGTCCCGATACATGTAACCTTTTTGAAGTTCTGCTGCTATTATATTTTCACCCAGATTTTCATCTTCAATGTGCATGACCGCATTATGAAAATTGGGATCGAACTCTTTTCCAACTGCCTCAATCGGCGTTACTCCCAAGTCCTCTAAGGTCTTGATAAGCTGCTTGTAAATCTTTTCCATGCCATCCGCATAAGGATTGTCTTTTGCATCCTCGGTAACGGTAGCCAGACCTCTCTCGAAGTTGTCTACCACCGGAAGGATTTTTTCAATAATGTCTCTTGCTCCAATCTCATACATGGCAGATTTTTCTTTTTCTGTCCGCTTTCTGAAATTGTCAAATTCGGCCATGGAACGCTTCAGCCTGTCTGTCAGTTCTTCTATCTTTTCGTCTTTTGAATCTTTTTTCTTCTTAAAGAAACCTTTTTTCTCTGAAACAGAATCTTTTTCGCAGTCCTGCTCCGGGGTATCTTCCATAGCGTCCGCGTTTTGTGTCTCTTCCTCTAAAACACGTTCCTGCTCCACTTCCTGATCCAGTTCTTCATTTTTTATCTCTTCACTGCTCACTTCACATATCACCTTTCTTTGTTTTTAAAGGTTTCGTCTAACTGAGTCATTAAATTCCGCAATGTGGTCAAAACCTTTTCATAATCCATTCTCTTAGGTCCGATAATGCCAATGGTGCCTCTTAAGCCCTCGCCCAACTCATAGTTGGCTGTGACAACGCTGCAGTCCTTCATGCTTTGAACCGGCATCTCTTCTCCAATATAAACCTGAATGCCAGATTCATCTGTCTGTTCGTTGGAATTGACATCCTCTATCAGTTCCTTCAGAGCCTCTTTCTGCTCAAAAGCGCCTAACAGCTGACTGGCCTTTTCCCCGTCGCTTAATTCCGGATACTTGAAAATATTGGTAGCGCCGCTGGTATAAATCTGCAAGTCTTCCTCCTGCGCCCGTATCGCTTCCGCCACCTCGTTTAGTACCAGTTCCACAATCCGGCCCTTAGAACCAGCCTCGCCTTTCAGTTTGCTGATAATTCCCAGATTGATTTCCTCAAGGGTAAGACCATTTAAACTGCTGTTCAGCAAAATATTTAAATTCAGTATTTCCTCATCTGTGATCGCATCCTCAATGGAAATCATGGTATTTTTAATGATATTGCCCTCTATCACTACCACTACCAGAAGCTTTTTATCATCTACTTTAGAAAGCTGAATAAATTTCAACTTGCTCTGATGGTATCTTGGACCGCTGATCATGGCAGCATAGTTGGTATTGACAGCCAGTATCTGCGCCATCTTCTTTAAGACCAGTTCCAGACGATCCACCCGCTGAATCATCAGTTCCTTAACCTCTGTCACTTCCGCATCCTTTTCCTGAAGAATCTGATCCACATAAAAGCGGTATCCCTGATCGGAAGGAATCCTTCCAGCTGAAGTATGAGGCTGTATAATATATCCCATCTCTTCCAAATCAGACATCTCATTGCGGATTGTGGCGGAACTAAGTTTCAAATCAGAATACTTGGAAATCGTCCTGGAGCCCACCGGCTCACCGGTTTCCAGATAGGTTTTGATAATTGCTTTTAAAATTGTAACCTTCCGGCCATCCAGCTCCATATCCTCATCCTTTCCACAATTCCTAACTTTTGCTCTTTTCCTGTTAGCACTCATTTGTGTAGAGTGCTAATACTTACATTTCATAATATATTCCTTTCCTTCAGATTTGTCAACATCTTATTTCAAAAAAAGTATAAAATCTACGAAATAAATCAGGACGGCGAAGCCAAGGATAGAAAAAGCTGCGTCAAGCTTGCTTGTAAGCAGCTTTTTCTGTTCTGGGCTACATCGGATGATAATCCGATGCTTCTTGTCCGGCGCAGACGGGCAAGAAGATGCGCCGTTCTGGTTGTCTTCCCTTGCAGGAGGAACGGAAAAGTCAGTGGGAAGCTTGCTTACCATCTGACTTTTCCGGACTGACTCTCATCGGATGATAATCCGATGCTTCTTGGACAGCTCTGCTGGACAAGAAGATGCGTCGGACCGGTTGTTCCCCTGCGCGGGGTGGGCTGTAATCCTATTTTTCTTGACTTTTAACAGTTCTGTAATATAATAGTATTGGGTTTGTAAGATTATTTTGCATTTTCTGCATAACAAACCTGTATCATTTTCCATTAACGATACCCCCCATTCCATATATTTTCGCGAGGTAATGTTATGAAAAAACAACAAAAGATGTATCTGACAGTATGTGCAGCTTCTTTTATTTTCTGCGCGGCAAATACTGTCCCAACCATGGCTGCAACACGCGGCGATATCACTTCCGTCTCTTCTGATTCCATCAGCGGATGGGCATGGGAAGTAGGGGAATTTGACACCACCCTTTCTGTAGAGGTTCAAATCTCTGAAACCATGGACAGCGAGCCGGTAGAGGTAATCTCCACAACTGCTGATCAATTCAGCCAGGAGGTTCAGGATGCTATTAATGATGGCTGGCATGCCTTCTCAATTCCTGTAGACTGGGATTCTTTAGGCGAAGGCACTTTTTTTGTCCGTGCCTATTCTGTAAAGGGCGAAACCAGAAGCCAGCTGGGCAGCACCTTCTCCTATGATACTGCCGGAGAAAACGGGGAACGGATTATTGCAGGTCCCGGAGATTTGATAACCTTAGGTCCTGATGCTTCTGAACCAGAAGAAAGCAGTCTTTCGGATTCCCGGGAATCTGACACCGCTTCTGAAGAAGAAAACCCTGTCCCCTATACGGAACTTACTGGCAATGAAACATTCTTAGGCGAGTTTACTGTCACCGGATACTGCGGATGCGAACTCTGTTCTGCCGGCCACAATATGACCTACTCCGGTACAGTTCCCAAAGCAAACCATACTCTGTCTGCAGACCTGGACATCCTTCCAATCGGAAGCAAAGTCTGGATTGACGGCATCATTTACACTGTTGAAGATAAAGGCGGAGCAGTCACCGGACAAAAAGTTGATATCTTTTATGATAATCACGAAGCTGCTGTGGCTCATGGCAAAACCACCGCAGATGTGTACTTAGTTTCATAATATAAATTTGTAAGGCTGCCTCATCGGCAGCCTTAATTTGATCGGAACCAATCCACCTCTCTTCTTACTTTTCTGCCCGTTTTTTCAAATCAGCCCATCTAAATTTCCATTTTTTCCCTTGACAAATAAAAAAATTTATGTAAAATATGTTTTCATGTTCATTTATTACAAAAGTGTTACATATAATTAAGTGTGTGTTACTTATTGTTTCTGTTTTGTTTCAATTCAAACTAACCATTCAAAACAGAAAATGAACCAAGAAAGAGAGGACATAATTTTGAAGTTATTTACAACTGCAGCAAACTTAATTTTAGGAGCGTTTCTTACTGTTTTTTTCACGATAAACTCTGCTTTTTTTGCAGAAGCAAACAATCTTACCGGAGCTTTGGACATTGTAAATGATACTGCCATTTCGGGCTGGGCCATAGGTGATACAGACGAACCCGCCCAAATTACCATTGTCATCACCGATACAAACGGACAGGCAGTTCAAACTCTGAATGACCAGGCAGACTCTCTCAGACCGGACCTTGTCGCTGCCGGAAAAGGCAATGGAGAGTATGGTTTTTCAATTCTTCCTGATTGGGAATCTTTAGAAGACGGTCTCTACACAGTCCGGGCTTATGCTGATGGTCATGAGCTTCCGGGAAGCCGTCATTATATGAAGGGACAGCCCCAAAGCGCAGGAATTCGGTCTTTAGGCACATTTAAACTGACCGGCTACTGCCCATGCTACTCCTGTTCAGAAGGCTGGGGCCGCAATACTTCTACCGGAGCCATTGCCGCAGCAAATCACACCATTGCCGTAGATCCGAAAGTCATTCCTTATGGCAGCAAAGTTTTAATTAATGGGATTGTTTATACTGCGGAAGATCGGGGCGGCGGAGTCCGGGGAAACCACATTGACGTATTTTATAACACCCATCAGGAGACCAAAGCTCAGGGAACCCAGTATCAGGAAGTATTTTTAATTATATAAGTTTCCAAAGTAGCCATAGCATCATAAGAAAAGGGACGGTTTTGTCAAACCAAAGCCCTCCCTTTTCTTATCACCCTCCCTTTATTCTGTTGCGGAAACCGTAAGTCCCGGCTGATGCCCCTTTTCCATCTTATGGCGGGCTTTCCGGTTTTCCACCGTATCAAAGATAATCGAAAAATCATAATCCTCTGGATACAATTCTTCGGCTTTTATATGAAGGCGCAAGCGTTTCTGATTGACTCTCCGTTTTCCTTCCGGAAACTGAACTACCACCATTCCTTTTGCGTCATCCGGCACGCATACGATTCCGATTTTTTCTTCCGGCATCCGTTTCACGCTGTCGCCCCTCTGAAACCTGGGGATAAACGGCCGATTTCTTCTTTTCGCCTCTGTTTTCTGAACTCTGGGGCCAACATTCTTTCCCTCCCCTTCTCCAAGTCCCGGTTTCATTGCGGTCTTAGGCTTTCCATAAGCCGCCTGTTCGGCATAGACCAGCATCTCTTCCGGCATTCCCAGCTTTTTTGCAATATAAAGGGCACAGCTTTCTCCCGCCTCCCCCATCTCAAGCCGGTAAAGAGGCTTTAAAGATTCCCGGTCAAACGCCATTCTGGCATTAAGCACTCCCTCTTCCTGTTTTGCATAGGTTTTTATTTCCGGATAATGAGTGGTTACAAAAAACAGGCATCCCTGTAAACGAAGTTTTTCCAAAATTGCCATGGCAATTCCCATTCCCTCTGCCGGATCCGTCCCGGATCCAAGCTCATCCATGAGCACCAGGCTTTCTCCATTAACACGTTCCAGAATCCGAATTGCACTGGTAATATGGGCGGAAAACGTAGACAAGTTTTCAGAAATACTCTGCCCATCCCCAATATCGCAGAGAACCTGGCTGTTCATGGCGAGATCCGCCTTCTTACAAGGCACGTGAAGGCCGCTTTGGGCCATCAGAGATAACAGTCCTACGGTTTTTATGGCAACCGTCTTCCCCCCTGTATTTGGCCCCGTAATAATCACGCCTCGATGCCTTCCTCCGATTTTTAAATTCAGAGGCACGCAGTTTTCCTTTGCGATAAGCGGATGCCTTCCTTCTGCAATCTCTATCTTCCTTTCTGTATTTACCGTTGGTTCCGTCCCATCCATCTGCTGGCTTAATCTGCCTTTTGCAAACAGAAAATCCAGTTTTTCTACAGTTGCTATATTTTGGAGAAACGCCTGCTCTCTATCCGCAGCCTTGGCAGACAGTTCATAGAGAATCCTTCTCTCTTCATTTTCCTCCTCCATTTGGAGGGACGACAAAGACCAGGCAAGTTCTCCCACCGCTGCCGGTTCAACAAAAACAGTCGTTCCCGTAGCTGACTGGCTGATAACTGTTCCGGAAAGCTTTGAACGGTATTCTTTTTTTAGCGGGATACAAAAATGGCCGTTTTTTATTGTTACAAAGTTTTCAGATACCCAGGATTTATGAGTTCTTAAAACCGACTCTGCCTTTTTGCGGAGCTGCTCGTCCAAGCGCTGAATATCCCGTCTCAAGCGCTCCAAGTACTTGCTGGCTCCATCCATAACCTGTCCGTTTCTGACCGCCTCCCCGATCTGCCTGCGAAAGTCCGGGCAGTCATCTAAATTTTCATCATAATAGGAAATTCCAGTTTCTAAATATTTGGTACGATCCATATACAGTTTTAACCTGCTGATTCCTGCCAGCATCCGTTCTAGTTGTTCCAGTTCTTCTGCGGACAGGCACTGCCCCACTGCCGCGGATTGAATGCTTTCTCTGATTCCCTCCAGACTCATGAGAGGCGGAAGTCCCGCTCCATCCAAAAGTCTTCTGGCTTCCGTCGTCTCTCTCTGGCGGTTAATAACCTCTGACCGGGACAGGGAAGGTTCTAATTTGCCGCACCATTTCCTGGCCACCTCCGTACATGCCAGCCTGGCAAGCATTTCTCTGATTGTATCAAATTCTAATTGCTCAAATGTTTTATCCATATTTTCTCCTAACCGTACCAAAGGCTGAACGGTTACAATCGGGTAGGAGGTAGATAATTATTTTATCTACCGACCTCCCACACCACCGTACGTACCGTTCGGTATACGGCGGTTCTTTAGTTTTCACATATTTTCAAATAGAACTCTGTGAATGTTGGATATCCTAATTCACGTAGTTTCTTATTGTTAAAAGCAGTTTGAAACACGAAATATCCACTACAATACCAATTCCCATTTCGCATGTTGGCACATATCCATGCCTTTTCCTTCTCTACTCCTAACTTTTTGAGTTCTTTAAACTTTGTTTTGATTTTCTTCCATTGTTTCCAATAGATTGCCCTTATTCTATGGCGTAACCACTCATCATTATTCTGTAATAGACTTTTCATGTCAGCCATTCCAAAGTAGTTTACCCATCCTCTAATAAACTGTGTCAGTTTTAATGCTCGATATTCATTTCCCCATCCGTTACTTCTGTCAGTAAGTTCTCTGATTTTTTTCTTCATCTTCGTTACTGATTTAGGATGTACTCGAAATCTGCATTTTCCCTTGTATCTATAGAAACTATAGCCCAGGTACTTGACCCTACTGATATGTGCCACACACGTTTTCGTGCGATTTACTTTTAGGAATAGTTTTCCCTCAATATATGGCACTATGTTGTTTAAGGTTCTTTCTGCACTTTTTCTGCTTTTACACAATATCATGCAATCATCTGCGTATCGGACAAATCTATGTCCTCTCCTTGTTAGTTCCTTATCCAATTCATTCAGCATTATGTTACTTAGGAGTGGGCTTAATGGTCCGCCTTGTGGCATACCGACCTCTGTCTTTTCAAATATCCCTCTACTGACAACTCCAGCATTGAGATATTTGTGAATGAGCGATATTACTCGCCCATCCTTGATGGTTCGTGTTAGTACTTCAATTAGTTTGCTCTGACATACTGTGTCAAAGAATTTCTCCAAATCCATATCTACCACATATATATATCCATCATTAACATTTGTCTGGCATTGTTTCAGTGCATCGTGTGCACCTCTGTTTGGACGAAACCCAAAACTGTTCCTCGAAAACTGTTTCTCATAAATCGGCGATAACACCTGCGTGATTGCCTGTTGGAACACTCTGTCAACCACTGTAGGCACTCCCAGTTTTCTGACCTCGCCTTTTGTTTCTTTGGGTATCTCTACCCTACGGACTGGGTTGGGCTTATATTTCCCATCCTTTATCTGTTGGATTAGTTGCTCTTGGTTATCTCTTAGAAAGCTTAAAAGTTCATCCACTCTCATTCCGTCAACACCGCCTGCCCCTTTATTTGACTTTACTTTCTTGTAAGCCTTGTTTAGGTTATCTTTATGTAAAATCTGTTCCATTAGGTTGTCCGTCTGAAAATCTGTGATGATGTCGTTGTTTTCAGCAATCCTCTGATGGGCGGACACTTCTGCATACTCTTTCTGTTCCGCAGATACCATTTGCAGATAGTCCTCTATATGAAGTTGTCTGTCCTTAAATCCATCATTGGTTACATTCATTTACTCACATCTCCTAAAGTTCAGTCCTTCCTACTATGTTTGCAACCATAGTAGTACTATGACCTCTGCTGACTTCTCGTCATTCGTTGTTACTGACGGATTTCATACTCTGTTTCATCCGCTGACGAGACCTCCCTTGGTACCACACGTCTCTTTCTCTCCATATATCTGCCACATTTACTATAGTTAATTCCGAGTAGTTATTGGACTTTGGTTTGTTGTGCAACTTTATCCTTAACTATAGCCTGATGTGGTTTCTGTTCGTCAGACCAGAGATTTGCCCTCCGACTTCCTTCAGATTCCACCTCACGATGGACACCCTTGTCTTTGGCTGTATCCTTCCCACTACTAGGGCGGATTGGGGACTTGCACCCGTTAGAAACGTGCGCCGCAAGGCGCACACAAAAAACGCCCGCAAGACCATACACAGTCTCACAGGCGGTTTTATCTCCCAAAGGCGTGCTGTATCTTTTCAGCCGACAGGTACACAAATAAACCATTCGCTGTCGAATGGATCTGCTGCGTTCTGTCTGCAAGCATAAATTGTTATGCTCTATAAAAAGATACAATTAACATCAAGCCATTTCCTCTTTAATAAAAATAAAATTTTCTGCATTTTTTGCAGTGCTAAAGCAGAATAGCATAAAATGGCGTTCCTGTCAATCTCCTGTTACAGCAAAAATTCGCTGAGCACATAGTTGCTGATATCAATTCCCCAGTCTGTCAGGGCAAGGCGGCTTCCCTCTTCTTTTAAAAGTCCGTTTGCAATCAGCCTGTCTACCTTATCTCCGTATACACTTCTGATTCGCACCCCAAAATTAGCGGCAAAGTCAATATCCGATACGCCCCTCATCATACGAAGTCCCAAAAACATAAACTCTTCCATTTTGGACTTGCGGGTCTGAGGTTCTACATTCTGGTACAGCTTTACAAGACCGTCATTTAAAAAATCCAACTCCAGATATGTGGATAAATCGGTCTCATTGGAAAACCTGGAACCATGAAAACAGGAAGACGCCCCCAGGCCCAGCCCCAGATATTCACTTCCTGTCCAATATCCAATATTGTGGCGGCATTCAAATCCGGGTTTGGCGTAATTGGAAATCTCATACCGATGGTATCCCTGGTGTTCCAGAAACTCTCTGGTAATCTGATACATCTTCCGTTCTGTCTCTTCGTCCGGAAGAGGAAGCCACTCCTTTGCTGGCCCGCAGTTATCACCTGCCGGACACGAACAGCCGCCTTTGTTTTGGGAAGCGCCCTCTCCATAATAATCCCAGAACGGAGTGTTTTCTTCTATAATTAAACTATAAGCAGAAATATGCTCCGGCTTTAACATGGCCACCTTTTTTAAAGTGTTTTTCCAGGATTCCAAGGTCTGGCCCGGAAGAGCAGACATCAGATCCACATTAACACTCCAGAACCCTGCCTGTCTGGCCCGCTCAAAGCTTTTTAAAAACTCTTCAAAGGTATGGATTCTTCCAAGGGCTTTTAGTTCCCGGTTATCAGCAGACTGGAGTCCAAGGCTTATCCGGTTAATTCCGCACCCTCTGTATACATCCAGTTTCTGAGGATCTAATGTGCCGGGATTCGCCTCGATTGTAATTTCCGCATCCGGCGCAATGTCAAAATACAGCCGGATTGTCTCCACCACTGCCCGGATCAGTCCTGCCTCTAAAATAGAGGGCGTACCTCCGCCTATAAAAATCGTGGTCACCTGATACCCGTCGCTGGACAGACTGGCTGCATGGATTTCTTCTAAAAGCTGTCTGATATAATTTTCGTGCACAGACGCCAGCGCCCGAAAGGATAAAAAATCACAGTACAGGCATTTTCTGGCACAAAATGGAATGTGCACATATAGTTCCAATGGTTTTTTCTTATTCATCATCCAGTTTCAGCACACTCATAAAGGCTTTCTGCGGAATCTCCACATTGCCTATCTGGCGCATTCTCTTCTTTCCTTCCTTCTGTTTTTCCAGAAGTTTTCTCTTTCGGCTGATATCGCCGCCGTAACACTTGGCCAGCACGTCTTTTCGCATGGCCTTCACTGTCTCTCTGGCAATAATTTTTCCTCCCACTGCTGCCTGGATCGGAATCTCAAACAGATGACGGGGAATTTCCTCTTTTAATTTTTCGCACATCTTTCTGCCTCTTTCATAGGCAGAACCGGCAAACACAATAAAGGAAAGGGCGTCTACTTCTTCTCTGTTTACCAGAATGTCCAGCTTTACAAGTTCAGACTGCTCATATCCCTTTAAATCATAATCAAAGGACGCGTATCCTCTGGATCGGGATTTCAATGCATCAAAAAAGTCATAGATAATCTCATTTAACGGCAGTTCATATTTTAAAAGCGCTCTGGTTCCTTCGATGTACTCCATGCCCAGATAAACGCCTCTTCGCTCCTGACAAAGCTGCATGATGGCGCCTACATATTCAGTGGTCACCATAATTTCAGCGGAAACAATGGGTTCCTCCATATATTCAATCTCAGACGGGTCCGGCAGGTTAGACGGATTGGTCAGTTCAATCATCTCGCCGTTGGTTTTGTGCACCCGGTAGATAACGCCCGGGGCTGTGGTAACCAGATCCAGATTATATTCCCGTTCCAGACGTTCTTCAATAATATCTAAATGAAGCAGTCCCAAAAATCCGCACCGGAATCCGAATCCCAGAGCCAGGGACGTCTCCGGCTCAAAATGCAGAGCCGCATCGTTTAGCTGAAGTTTTTCCAGAGCATCTCTTAAATCCGGATATTTGGCGCTGTCTGCCGGGTACAGTCCGCAGTACACCATGGGAGTCACCTTTTTATATCCCGGAAGGGGTTCTGCGCAGGGGTTATATTTATCCGTAATGGTATCGCCTACCATGGTTTCTTTTAAGTTTTTAATGCTGGCCGTAATATAGCCTACCATCCCGGCTGTCAGTTCTTCGCATGGGATAAACTGGCCTGCTCCAAAGTATCCTACTTCTACTACTTCTTCCTCTGCCCCGGTCGCCATCATCTTGATGGTGGTTCCCTTTTTTACGGTTCCTTCTTTGATCCGGCAAAAGACAATGACACCCCGATAAGAATCGTAAATCGAGTCAAAAATCAGCGCTTTTAAAGGTGCCTCTTTGTCTCCTGCGGGACATGGGATTTTCTCTACAATGGCTTCCAGCACGTCTTCTACATTTAATCCGGTTTTTGCGGAAATCCTGGGGGCGTCGTGGGCCTCAATGCCAATCACATCCTCTATCTCTGCTGCAACCCGATCCGGATCTGCGCTGGGAAGATCGATTTTGTTGATCACCGGGAACACATCCAAATCATGATCCAGAGCCAGATACACATTTGCCAGGGTCTGGGCCTCGATTCCCTGGGCTGCGTCCACTACCAGAATAGCCCCGTCGCAGGCGGCAAGACTTCTGGAAACTTCGTAATTAAAGTCCACATGGCCTGGAGTATCGATCAAATTGAAAATATATTCTTCTCCGTCTTTTGCCTTGTATACAGTCCGCACCGTCTGGGCTTTAATGGTAATGCCTCTCTCCCGTTCCAGATCCATATTGTCTAATACCTGAGCCTGCATCTCCCTGCTGGTAAGAAGGCCGGTTTTTTCAATGATCCGATCTGCCAGGGTTGATTTGCCATGATCAATGTGGGCAATAATACAAAAATTGCGGATTTTGCTTTGGTCTATCGTAATCGCCATATTTATCGGTTCCTCTTTCTTTCTATCTGTCATCCGTTGTCGCAATCCGCGCGCAGCCTGTATGTTCTGCCGCGAATCCTACTCTTGAAAAATATAACATTTTTTTCTATTCCTTGCAACTGTCTGTGAAAACTCTCTGCCTGGTTTTCTTACTTTCCGGTTAAAACTTCTTCCAGAATCTCTGCCAGGGGCTCCATGGCGTTTTTTGCCTCCTCAAAGGTATTGGTCTGGGCTCCTACTTCGATTAGAGAAGAACGCGGCCGTAAATGAAGATTATACCGCAGACCTTTTAAATAAATCTTTCTGGTATATCCCGGATAATCCTGGGCTGCTTTTAACTGCATCTGGAAACTGAACGCCAGATTTTCATTTAAATAGGGGTTCGGCAGGTATTCCACAGGTCCCTCCGGCGTGCGGCTTAAGCCGTTGAAAAACATAATCTGCGCAGTGGGCTTTCCGTTAATCTCTGTGGCCAGACGGGTATTTTCCCCCACTCCGTCCCGGTGAATGTCCAAAACCACCTGAATCTGGGGATTTTCCTGCAAAATCCCGGTAATCCCCTCCAGCGCATAAGTATAAGCCTTGTTTCGGTCCAGTTTTCCATTGACCAGATCGTACTGGCTCCGATCATGAATTACTCCGAATCCTTTTTGCTGTAAAAGCTCTGTCAAATAGTCCCCTACCTCTACAATGGTCTGATTTTCTCCCGAATCTGCAAACGCTTCCTGGGAATGGGAGTGGTAAATCAAAATCTGAGGGATGCTGCTGTCTTTTGCTATCGTCAGGTCCTTATCCAACATTGCTTCTGCCTGGAACTGTTCCCTTAAAGCTGTAGTGGATGTATGAACATTATAAAATGTTTTCATCAGAAAATCATAGTCTGCCAACTGCGCCATATTGTATGCCGGACGTTCTTCCTGAACGCCAACCTGTGTTTCCCCTTCTGTCTGACCAGTCTTTACAGCCTGTTCCTCCTGCGTTTTTCCCTCCTCCTTTGCCAAATTTGTCTCCTGCCCGCTTTCCTCATTTCCATATCTGGCAAGGTACTCATGTTCTATGTAAAACTGTCTGCTCTCCAGAAAATCCCGGTAAGCCGGGTCCTGTCCCTCTGCCAGTTTTTTTCTGTCTGTTTCTCCTTTCTCATAGGTATTCCAGGGATTCAGGCGGTCTAAGCAGGCCAATACAGAGTCCTCTTCTCCCCCAAACGCCTCCATTTTCCCACTGTCTTCCTTTTCTAAGAAACTGTGATTCCACAATAATTCCACTATTTTTCCAGCCAGGCTGCTGCCCTTTTGGGACAGACTGACCCCCTCATTTTCCCACTTTATCCTTGTTTCTGTCAGCCAGTTTCTGCACTGATACAGTCCCAGCAGCGCCAGAAATATACACAGCGCTGCTAACATCCCTATCCGAATCCATTCTGTAATTGTTTTCTTTCCCCGCATACCATCACCTGACCTCTTATCAAGGTATGCCGGTTTATGCGCAAAATGAACTTCTATCTTCGTAACAGTTCAGCCATGCATCTTCTTGTCCGCCCTATGAAGATTCAGACAGAAAAACTCTTATGAAAACAAGCTTTCGACG
>CAUWCT010000002.1:0-95015 GCA_963557065.1 uncultured Lachnospiraceae bacterium
TAGCATACAGTCCTTGGAGAGGGACTATAAACACTACTACTTTATAATACGAGGAGAGTTTTTAGAATATGATGCAGTATATTGGCCCTGCGGCAGGGCTCTTATTTACCATTGAAAATATCATTTGGATTAATCTGGGAGTTTTTATTGGCGCTGTCTTTGCAGCAATTCCCGGACTAAGTGTGATTTTATGTGTAATTTTGTTTCTGCCAGTAACCTATAGCATGGGACCGATCCCGGGAATGATGTTTCTTCTTGGAATCTATTGTGCCGGCGGATATGGAGGAAGTGTATCCGCAATACTAATTAATACGCCCGGAACGCCTCATGCGGCTGCAACCATGCTGGATGGACACCCGCTTTCCCAGAAGGGGCGTACAAAAGCAGCTTTAAAAATCGCCTTATATGCTTCAACTTTCGGCGGTGTCTTTTCTGCATTAATGCTGTTGTTTTTAGGACCACAAGTTGCCAAAGTTGCCGCACAGTTGGGTACTCCGGAATACTTTATGGTTTGTGTCTTTGGTTTGACCATTATTGCAGGCGTATCCGGAAAAAGTATTATAAGAGGATTGATTTCAGCATGCATTGGTTTATTTATTTCGTGTATTGGCTCAGATCCAATGACTAGCTATGATCGTTTTACTTTTGGTATCAACCGGCTGTATCTGGGAATGGATCTAGCTGTTTGCTTAATTGGTTTATTTGCACTTGTTGAAATTCTTGCAAAGGCTGAAAAAAGAATTGATTCTATTAACATTAACACAGCTAAAATCAAAGATGATGGAAAAATCACAAAAGAAGAGTATAAGCGTATGCTGCGTCCAACTTTGGTGTCTTCTCTAATTGGTGTTTTAGTTGGTATTATTCCTGGCACAGGAGCATCAGAAGCTTCCTGGTTCAGCTATAGCCAGGCAAAAAATATGTCAAAATATCCAGAGGAATTCGGTCGTGGAAGTGTAGAAGGTATTGCAGCGGCTGAATCTGCCAATAATGCTGTCACTGGCGCCACCCTGATTCCTCTTTTAACCCTCGGTATTCCGGGAGACGGAACAGTTGCGATTATGCTTTCTGCCCTGATGATTAATGGACTCAATCCAGGTTTGTCTTTGTTTACAACAGATGGAGACATTATGTATGCCATTATGCTGGGATTAATTCTTGTAAATTTATTTATGTTTATTCAGGGGAAATTTTTAACTACATTATTCGCAAAAGTAGTATCTATTCCGCAGGAGATTCTGACTCCGATTATTGTCATTTTTTGTTTTGCAGGTGCTTATTCTGTAAATGAAAATTATTTCGATGTTGGAATTGCTTTGATATTTGCGGTGATTGCCTGGATTTTAAGAAAAATTGATCTTCCAGCAGTGCCAATTCTTCTTGGAATGGTATTGGGAAGTATGACCGAAACGAATTTCCGCCGCGCTCTGCTTATTTCCAACGGAAGTCCATCCATTTTCTTCAGCAGCATATACTGCTGGATTTTTACCGCATTAATTGTATTTGCAGTTTTTACAATTATACGCAACAAACTGAAAACACAGAAAGTATCTGAGTAAGGAGAAAACAACATGGCCTATAATATTATTTTTTATTTTTCAGATCAGCAGCGATGGGATACTTGCGGATGCTATGGACAGCCGTTAAATATTACACCTAATTTGGACGCTCTCGCACAGGAAGGAGTAAAATTTGAAAATGCTTTTTCTCCCCAGCCTGTCTGCGGGCCTTGTCGGGCTTTATTCCAAACTGGACGCTATGCAACAGAAACCGGCTGTTTCCGCAACAATATTATGCTTCCGTCAGGTGTAAAAACACTTGGTAGCTATATGGAAGAGGCTGGTTATGAAACTGCGTATATTGGAAAATGGCATCTTGCCAGTGATGGAGAACTAGAAAAGGCTCCAACTGTTGATCATACCATTACGGCAATTCCAAAAGAACTTCGAGGCGGATATACAGGATATTGGAGAGCTGCTGATGTATTAGAGTTTACTTCACATGGATATGATGGATATGTATTTGATGAAAACAATAACCGGGTAGACTTTAAAGGGTATCGCGCCGACTGCATCAATGACATGGCTCTGGAATTTTTTGATACCTATGATGGAAAAAAACCTTTTTTTATGACAGTTTCCCAGATTGAACCGCATCATCAAAATGACCACAGTCATTATGAAGGACCAGATGGCTCTAAAGAGCGTTTTGCAAATTTTGTGCTTCCTCATGATTTGGAAGTCTTAAAGGGAAATGCAGCAGAAGAGTATCCAGATTATCTGGGTCAGTGTGCGAGTCTGGATGAAAATTTAGGAAAACTTATTGTTCGTTTAAAAAAAGAAGGACTGTATAAAAATACCATTATCATCTATACTTCCGATCATGGCTCTCATTTCAAAACGAGAAACACAGATAGCCATTTAAACGGATATGATGATTACAAGCGTACCGGACATGATGCCGCACTCCATGTACCGCTAATAATTGCAGGTGGAGCATTTACTGGAGGAATAACTGTAAAAGAACTGGTCAGTACAGAAAGTATTCCTAAAACTATTCTTTCTCTTGCGGGAGTAGAAATAGGGGATGCCATGATTGGCGAGAAACTGCTTGACGTTGTACAGAAAAAGGATCATAATAGGATAGAACAGGTATTCGCACAAATTTCAGAAAGCCGTATTGGAAGAGTAATCCGCACTCCAGAGTATCTGTATGCTGTATATGCTCCTGGAGTCAATGGAGGAGAGAAGGGAGCCTCTGATTTTTATGCGGATGACTATCTGTATGACTTAAAAAAAGATCCCTGGCAGTTAAATAATATTGTAGAAAATCCTGACTATCAGGCAGTTAAGGAAGATTTACGCAGTCGATTGCTGAACTGGATTGAAAAAGCAGAAGAGTACAGGCCAGTAATCGCCGACAAATAAGGAGTTATTATGACAGTTTCAGAAAAAAAGTGGGAAACCGTTTATCAGTTTCTTTTAGCCTATATAGATGAAAATAAATTTTCCGGCAATCTGAAACTGCCTTCCGAGAACGCCATTTGCCGCAGGCTAGGCGTCAGCAGGGATACTGTGCGCTGTGCTATGACCCAACTCCAATCAGAAGGGATGATTTACCGGGTGCAGGGCAGTGGTACCTATTTTAATAAGGATATTGCCTTATCAAGAGAGTTGGACAGCGGTTCTGCCAGAATCAAAATCGGGCTAATTTTACAGGGACAGGATACAGATGCCAATTCCCAGTTAATCAGCGGGGTAAAAAGTGTAATTTCTCCCAGCGATGCCGATTTACGCATCTTTTTTACTGATAACCGCTTTGCCAATGAACGGCGTTGTCTCCAGACAGTGGTTCATCAAAATTTTCAGGGATTTATCATTGATGGTGTAAAAGCCAGTATTATGAATCCCAATGAAGATTGTTATGAGCACATTTACCGGAAGCGAATCCCTATTATTTTTTACAACAATTATTACAAAAGCATGCGTTATCCCAAGGTAATTGTAAATGACTTTTTGTGTGCAGAACGTCTGGTCAATATTTTGATTCGCGCTGGACACCGCCATATTGCCGGTATTTTTGTATACGATAATTACCAGGGAGTAGAGAAATTTCAAGGCATGTATGCGACTATGATGAGAAATGGGTTGGAATTTCGGGATGATTATGTAAAATGGGCTATCTCCAGTGAAGCCCATTCAGAAGGATTTGTCCGCTCTATTGCTCATTTTTTAAAGAGTCTTCCAAAATGTACTGCAATTGTATGCTGCAATTACATGATTTACCGTGCAGTATGTCAGGTACTGGAAAAGCAGGGGAAACAGATTCCAGAGGATTATTCGGTTGTTTGTTTTGATTATTCCTCAGATACCTGGGAACAGGAAGGAGTAACGTGTTCGGTCCATCAGGGATATCAGATTGGGTGTCAGGTTGCATCGCGTTTGATGCAGATGATTAAGCGGCATGACTGTGAAGATCATGGATATTCCCTTGCATTGCCGCCATTAATTTATACTGGCAGTACAGTGTGCAGGATTCCATCTAAAAAGAAACTATAGGCAGGGAGAGTTTATATAAAACAACATAGAAACACCTCCATACACAGATAGATAGATGTGTATGGAGGTGTGTTAATTGCGAATCGCGATAACTATTCGTTAAACTATTCTTTCGCGAATAGTTAGAATACTATTCATAGGACGGCGTATACAGCGGCACTTCTTCCGGCATTCCGGGTCCTATCGGGCCCCCGTTATTACCAGTCGATGAAGGACCTTGGGAATCAGGAGTATTCTCTCCGGATGGTTCTGTATTTGAGTGAATGATTCCCGGCGAAGAAGTTTCGGGATCTGGCAGGTTGGCTCCGGGTCCCGCCTCGGTTGATTCAGAAGGGCCAGATGGCTTTCCGGAAGGTTCATTCATTCCAGGTCCGCCCGGATTCACCTGCGGCTTGCTTTCTGCATCAGACGGTTCTGTTGGCTCGTTTTCTTCATTAGAGGACTCATTACTTTCGATGGTCTCGGATTCCGGTTCTGAGGTTTCCGGTTCAGACTGTGTCTCGGCTTCGGAAGTTTCCGGCGCTGTTGTTTCTTCTATTGTTGGTTCCGGCACAGGCGCTGGGGTTTCCGGTACAGCAGGTTTTGTTTCAACATTATCAGAATTGCCCTGACTGTTTCCTGCTCCCTGGCTCTCTTCTCTTTTTTCGTCTGATTCATAAATAAATCCAGGGATTTCTCCTTCCTCATAAATACCGGATATTTCTGAGATTTTACTGCTGATTTTCTTTGTCTGCGAAGAAACCCGGTAAGAAGAATCCGGTCCGTACAAAAACTGATGAAGCGCTGCTGCGTTGCTTTCCAGTGTCATTGGAATTACACAGTCTTTTTTCTCAATTCGGGCCGTTGTCTTTGCAAATGGGAATCCGGCTGTCTGGCTAATTTCATATTTACTGATATTCTTTGCCAAAGGCATAATGTCTTCAGCTCCTATACTGGTAGATATTTGAGGAAGAACACCTGCCACAATATTGCTTAATACGGATATATCTGCCTGTTTTGCCTTTTCCAGAGCCAGCATAATCACTTTTCTCTGCCGTTCTGTACGGTTAAAATCCGTATCCATCAGGCGCAGGCGGCAATAGGCCACAGCCTGAACTCCATCCAGGTGATTCATTCCTGCATGTTCCAGTTGATACGAACCAATTCCGGTAGATTGTACAGTCTCCGTAATAAAGGAATTAATATAGGCAAATTCTTTGTCTGTAATCTCCAGATCAATACCGCCTAAAAGGTTAATGGCATCCGCAACCGCTTTCCAGTTAAAGGTGGCATAATCATCGATCTGTATATCCAAATTGCGTTCAAGGGCCTCTACAGCCTGCTCATGACCGCCTAAAAAATATGCTTCGTTAATTTTATCGAAATTTCCCTTTTCATCGATTTGAAGATACGTATCGCGGTATACGGAAACCAGCCGGATTTCATGGGTACGTTTATTAATACTGCAAATGATTTCCACATCAGACAAAGCGCCTTTTTCCATACTTCCGCTTCTGGAATCTACGCCAAAAACCGCAATATTCCAGTATCCGTCCCGAAGTTTCCACCATCTTTGGATGAACAGAACTCCGATTATTACAGCAATGCCAAGTAAAACGCCTGTAATAATTTTGCCGGATTTCTTCCGCTTTTTAGTTTGATAGCGCTTGTTTTGCCCTCTTCTGTCCTGTCCGGCGTTTGCTTTGCTCTGACGGTTTCTGCCAGTGGAATGTGAAAAACCAGATGACTCTGAAACTGTACGCTTTTTGGCTTTTGGATTTCGCTTAGAGGCGGGGGACTGTCTGCGGCGGCGCATACGTTCTATTTCGTCCTCATACAAGTCTTCTTCCTCCTGATATCTCCCATTTCCAAAGCGGGAAGAGGACGTTCCATCTTCCCAGCCGCTGTCCGGATCATCATAAAAATACTCATCCTCGTCATAATCCAAATCCAAAATCGGCTCATCATACTCATCGGGATAATCGTCATAATCCTTTCGGTAACTCATTGTAAACTCTCCTTTGTCAAACTGCTTTTGAAAAACTGCCTAATCAATCAGATTGCGGTAATAAGGCCAGTCAGCAGTCATTGTTTTTACTGTAACATTGTTGACAGATGCACTGGACTCATGAATTACCTGCATCTGTCCATTGGAAGTCCATCCAAGAAACATTACCACATGGGCACCGGTTCCTGTCTTTATAATAATATCTCCAGGTTTCAGTTCCGAACGTTTGATGGGACGTCCACATAAAATCAGGCTGCTGGTGCTCTCTCCTGCAAGCCGTTCCCCGGTTACAGACCAGTAAACCCAGTTGATCCATCCAGAACAATCCAGCCCCTTTAAAATACGTCCTTTTGTATCCGGTTCTACCGGAGTACCAAAAAAGTTCCCCTCATATCCGGAACGGGAGGCCTTTCCTCCCCAGTAATAAGGGACTTTACCTACAGAAGATAATGCAAATTGAATGATTTCCCTTCGCTCTTTGGAGGTGTCTGCCGGAAGATTGTCCATATATGCGTCAATTTCAGCAGCAGACAATGGATTTCGCATGTTGATGGTTGAAATACTAAGTCCGTAATCTTCATACCAATCCTGAGAAATAAGGGCTTCGACCATCTTAAGACTATAGTCATCCCATCCGTCCCATCCGCCCTCCTCCATATTTTCAGGAGCATTTCCGATTGGATCTGCGGCAACTAATCCTTTTGGATCATCAAATCCTAAAATCTGAATTGTAATATTTAAATTTACATGCCCTGGACACCTGTCATTTTTATGAACCGATTCTGTCTCTGACAGTTGTTTTTCTGCTCCCGCAGTTTCTGATAAAACTGCTTCATTGATTTCTGCAACTGTTTCTTCTTCAGAATCTTCTTCGGAAAATCCGGCTGCAGTTTCTTCTTCAAGAGACGCTTCGGCCGTATCATAAGAGGCGTTTTCAGGAGTTGCCATGGGCTCTTCTCCCGGGCCAATATTGTCCCATTGTGTAGGGTCCACTGTACTTTTCCGAATCGTTATCCCTGCAGGCGCTGCAGTCTCTCCATCTGAAACTGTTTCCAAAACGATTGCATCATTTGGCTCTGCGTAAGAACTTTCATCCGGTTCCTGTTCGTTCGTTTCCTCGGACTTTTTTTCGCTTTGTTCCGGTTCCTTTTCTGTATTTTTTTCGGTCCCGGAAAGTTTCCCGGACGCAGCCAGTTCGCCGGCCAGCTCTTCCTCTTCTGCTTCCTGAGCCAGTTCTTCCATGGACATATCCAGACAGCCCTGGCAGTAATATACATCGCTCATACTGTAAGAATAGCTGTGCGAATCGTTCCAGAGCCGGTTGGCATATTCTTTAAAAGCTTCTGCATCCAGCATATCTTTCTGATATGTATAAACGCTTGCCATGGAAAGAATTTCTTTGACATTGGAATATCCGCTAATCGGATTCCCATTTCCGTTGATAAATGATACATTCACCCGTTTCCAGGTATTAATCGTCCAGGTATTGGGATCTTCGGGATCGTGGGCGCTGTCATTGGGATTATATCTGCCCTGTACAAAAGATTGAGGTTTTCCCAACTGCAAAGCCATTTTAGCAGGTTTAATGTCTGCCAAATCATAAATCGCTGCCAGCCAGTCTGAATCCCTGATGCTCAAATCCTGATATACACTTCCTGCATAACTTTGCGTTACATCTGACGAATCTGCTCCCTCTGGAAAATAATATGCCAGATTTAAAAGTGTAATAGATGGCTCATAGGCATTTGCATCCTTATGAATCTTTTTTGGTTCCGGTTCTGTCTGTATGGTTTTGGTCTCTTCCGGCACAGAAACAGCTTCTTTTACGGGTACCTCCGGAAGAGAAATTTTAGCCGGCACATATGCGTCTGCTAAATATCCATTTACTATTCCTGCTGCAACAAAAATAGCTGCCGCTGCAGCCTGCTTTTTATTTTCTTTGTTCCAAATTATCATGGAATCCTGTAACCACCTTAATTTTATATTAAACCAGCTAACAGTATAGCACAGTCGGGAAAGGAATCCTAGAACAGAATGTTTAAATATTCTTTAAGATTTTATAATAAAGACTGTACGGATACCTGCAACAAAAACAACAGCCGCAAACTATCTGCGGCTGCCCAAAATACGCACTCATTATCCTGTTAACGGTTTTTCCAGTCCTGTTTGGCCTTTGCAAAACGAATGATCATCTCAACGGTATTGTCAAAACCTAAAGCGCTGCTGTTGATACATAAATCATAGCTTCTGGCATCTGACCACTTTTTACTGGAATAGTAATTATAATAACTGGACCGCTTTTTATCTGTCTTAATCATAATATCGCGGGCCTTTGATTCCTCTACCTGATACATATTCATCAAATGCTTGATTTTATCCGGTTCGTCTCCTGAAATAAAAACAGTTGTCACATTGGGGAAGTCTGCTAAAGCATAATCCGCACACCGCCCTACAATAACGCAGGACTCCTCAGATGCCAGCTTTTTGATAGTATCAAACTGCGCCAAAAATACCTTGTGGTTAATCGGCATATCCATATAAGCAGATGTGGTATATCCCAGAGAGTAAGTGTCCATTACCAGGGAATACAGAAAACTGCTGGTAGGCTTTTCATCATGAGTCTCAAAAAGTTCCTCGCACAGGCCGCTGTTTTTTGCAGCTAAAGCCAGCAGTTCCTTATCATAACATTTAATTCCCAGTTGTTTTGCAACTTCCTGACCAATCTGGCGTCCTGCACTGCCGCACTGCCGTCCGATTGTAATTACTAAATTTCCATTCATAACCATCTCTCCTTTCACGCCATACGTTGCTGCTCATCCATAGATGTCATGTTTTATGATTATAATTATACAGCAAAACTCCCAAAAAGTACAGAAAAATAGTGAGAAAATTATTCGTTTTTATACAATTATTCCAGATTCTTTAAAAGTAATTGGAAATAATGAGGCAATGGCGCAGAAAATTCCATATATTCTCCAGTCCTGGGATGCCGGATACCAAGAATGCCTGCATGAAGCGTCTGCCCCTGCAAACCGGAAATCGGGCATTTAGTCGGACCATATACGGTATCGCCTAAAATCGGATGGCCCAGACTTGCCATATGGACCCGGATTTGATGGGTTCTTCCGGTTTCTAACTGACACTGGATATACGTATACCCCTGAAGCCGCTTTAAGATCCGATAATGGGTGACTGCCGGTTTTCCATTTTTATAATTGACACTCATCTTTTTGCGATCAGTGGGATGTCTTCCAATGGGAGCATCCACTGTCCCCTCTTCTTCTTTTAGAATGCCATGTACAATGGCAAAATACCTTCGGGTAATAGAATGTACTTTTAACTGTTCTGCAATCGACTGATGGGCAAAATCATTTTTACATACTACTAGAATTCCGGTGGTGTCTTTATCAATGCGGTGAACAATTCCCGGCCTTAAAATCCCGTTAATGCCAGACAGGCTGTCTTTGCAGTGGTACATCAGTCCGTTTACCAGGGTGCCGGAATAATGGCCTGCTGCCGGATGCACTACCATGTCTTTGGGCTTGTTGACCATTAACAGATCAGAATCCTCATAAAGAATATCCAAATCCATGGGTTCAGCTGCAATCTGCGGCTCCAGTGCCTCCGGGACTTCCAGTTCAATAAAATCATCTTCACAAATCTTATAGCTGCTCTTTACAGGATTGCCATTTACCAAAACAGCCTGATCCTTTAATAATTTTTGGATATAAGAACGGGACAGGCCCTCTAAAATGCCTGCCAGATATTTATCAATACGGATATCTTCTTCGTTTGCACCTGCCAGAAACTGCTGCTTCAAAGCGATTCCTCCTGATTTGTTTTCTCCTCATTTGGGTGTTTCTTTTTAAAAGAGAATACTTCCAGTTCCTCCTCTTTATAATACCACAGCATTAAAACGAGAAAAAACGCCGCTGCTGTGGTAACATAAATATCTGCCACATTGAAAATTGGAAAATCAATAAGCGAGATATACAAAAAGTCCACAACAAATCCATTTATAACCCGATCAATCATATTGCCCACTGCTCCGGACAGTAGAAGCGTTAAACAGACTGTCAACGGAATATAGCGTCTGCTGACAGGCATTTTGATAATTGCATACAGGACAAATGCCAGAACGGCTGCTGTTATCAGAAGCAAAAAGCCCTGTTTTCCCTGAAGAATGCTGAATGCAGCCCCTCGGTTTTCAGAGTATAAAAGTTCAAATACTCCATCAATGAGTACCAATGGAGACTGTCCCTTTAAGTGGGCAACTGCTAGACTCTTGGTCCATTGGTCAAGAGCAATCAGCACTGCTGAACAAATGGCAAATATACAAATTTGTTTTCTCTTTTCTTTCATCGCAGAACTGCCTCCAATCCCTGTATCATCTCCTGCTCGGTAACAGTCCGATCTGCATAGGCATTTCCAATATCATGAAGGAGAATGAATTTGATCCTTCCCTGCTCCATCTTTTTATCATGTTTAGAAGCTTCTATAATATCGTTTGCCGTCAGGCCGGACACTGTGCAGGGAAGTCCGAATCTGCAAAAAAGAGTTTTGACCCATTCTGTCTTTTCTCTGGAAATCTCTCCTTTAAGAGCGCTGATTTCACAGGCAGCAATGGAACCGATGGCTACGCAGTGCCCATGAAGCATGGAAAATTCCTTTAGTTTTTCAATGGCGTGTCCCATAGTATGACCAAAATTTAACAGCGCCCGCTCTCCCAGTTCCTTTGGATCTTTTTCTACTACGTCCCGTTTAATCCGGTTGCTCTCCAAAATCATGGTTCTGCATGCGGAAATCTCTCTTTTCTGGATTGCGTCAGCATGTTCGTTCAGCCAATGACAGTAATCTGCATGTTTGATAAGTCCATGTTTGATAATTTCTCCCATCCCTGAAGAAAACTGGTCAGCATCCAGAGTTTTCAAGACAGATAAGTTGGTGTACACCAGACTTGGCATGTGGAATGCGCCTACCATGTTTTTGTAAGCATCCAAATCAACACCTGTTTTGCCGCCAATGCTGCTGTCTACCTGCGCAAGCAGAGTAGTGGGGATCTGGACAAAGGGAATCCCGCGCAGGTAGGTGGCTGCTGCAAATCCGCACAAATCTCCGGTAACGCCTCCGCCTAACGCCACCAGCATATCACTTCGGTCAAATTTTTTAAGAATTAAAAATTCATATAAAGATTTAACAGTATCTAAATTTTTATGGGCCTCTCCAGCCGGAAATACAAATAATTCCGCATGTTTGCAGCAGCCTGATAAAATCTCCATAACCTGCTTCCCATAAAGAGCAGACACATTGGAATCTGTGACAATGCACAGTTTTTTCTGATCAGACTTCAGTTTCAGCATTTCCGACCTGAGACTGTCAAAATTTTCTTCTATCACAATATCATAAATAGGTCTTTTATGTATATCCTGTACGGTCAATCGTTCTGCCATAATTTCTCCTTTTTCTGCCTGCTTTTTATAAAAAGCGTCCAGATGTAACTGTCAGATTTCCGGCGCCTTTACGCATACCGGTCTAAAGCAATAAAAAGCCGGCCTTTTTTGGTCTCTGTCTCCACCCCTCTGTAGATAAACTTTCCAAGTCCTCTGGCTGAGACGATATCTCCCTCTTTCAAACAAAAGCTGTTGGAAGTAACCAGCCGTCCGTTTACAAAAATTTTTTCCCCTTCAATATAAGGCGTCATTTTGCTTCTGGAAGACTGCCAGGCCAGGGCCAGAATACAGTCCAGACGCAAAGAGGCAACACTTCCTGCGACTCGCTCAAACCTGGGTGTAATAACGATGTCTGCTGCTTCTGTCTGTTCCAGAGACAGATTGGTATGGCGCACCATACGCAGTTCTTGGCACAAATAATCTGCCATATCTGTCATGCAGAAAATATGGCACACCTCATTTTCTATTAAAATGTCGCCGATTTTTCCCCGATCAATGCCCAGGTGCATCAGTGCTCCCAGATAATCTCTGTGGGTTAAATTTTCTGCAAATCGGGGATTTACCGGTCTTGCGGACAAACAGACAAAGGGAAACTCTGTCAAATCTCCTTCATAAGAAGGCAGAAAGCAAACAACCTTCCGCTCTGCCATCTCATACCCGCCGGCAAGCTGATACTTTACCGGGGCAAGCAAAGACTGCAGAGAGAAAAATATTGTCTGCTCATTTAAATTTAGAAAATCTGTATGTACAGGAATGTCCCGCTCATAACACAGGCGGGACAGTTCCTGAATTCGTTTCCGAAATAGCAACTCTTCTTTTTCCATAAATATCTGCCATTCACAAACCTACAGGTGAATGTTTAATCCTCCGGTTCCTCCTATGGTGTTACCGCTTAAAAACTCCTGGAAATCACCGGATAATTCTACGGATTCCGGCGTAACAATAAAAATATAGTTGGAGATCTTTTTTAGATTTCCCCGCATGGAATAGGTAGAACCAGAAGTAAAGTCAATGATTCTCTGGGCAATCTCTGTGTGGATTCCTTCCATATTTAAAAGTACAGCCTTGCCGGACAACAGATAATCGCAAATCTCCTTGGAATCTTCCATGGAGGTAGGTCTGACCATAGTCACTTCCATGCCCCTGCTTCGCATTGGAACTACCTTATTGCCGGATGAGGAACGGGATGACCCTATAAAACGAGGTTTCGGCGCCTCTTCTTCCTCATCGTCTTTGTCGCGGGAAAAGGCGGTTCTCCTGGGAGGTCTGTCATCATCAAACTCTTCTTCATCATCATAAAAGTAATCGTCATCATCCTCTTCTGTGAGACGAGTTAATTCCATTAATTTGTTTAACAGGCTCATAAGTCCTACTCTCCTATCTTTTTGATTTAGCGATGTCCAAAAATGCTTGTCCCGACCCGGACCATAGTTGCCCCTTCTTCAATCGCTACCTCATAATCCCCGGACATGCCCATGGAGAGCACACCCATAGACATATTATCAATGTTTTTGCTGGTTATGTCAACAGATAATTGATATAAATCTTGAAAAACTTTTCGATTTTCTTCTGGATTTTCGACAAAAGGCGCTATTGTCATAAAACCTTTTACCGCAATATGGGAGAATGTGGCAATCTCTTCTGCTGCCTTTTCTATTTCTTCTGTAAAAAATCCAAATTTGCTTTCTTCTCTTGCCACATTTACCTCCAGCAAAACAGGAGTAATGGAATTGATTCTTGCGCTTTCCTCTTCAATTTGACGGGCCAGGCGCAAAGAATCTACGGAATGGATCATCGCCGCTTTCTCTATTACCTGTCGTACTTTATTGCGCTGCAGATGTCCAATCATATGTATTTTTGCATCCTTTGGCATTGCAGGATATTTTTCCAGAATCTCCTGAACTTTATTTTCTCCAAAATCCCTGGCGCCAGCATCGTATGCTTCTAAAAGCATGTTCAAAGGTTTTGTCTTGCTGACCGCAATCAGTGTGACCTCCTGGGGATTTCTTCCGCAGCGGATACAGGCTTTCTCTATCCGTTCCTTTACCTCTAAATACTGTTCTCTTACCATGTTCTCTCCTTATTATCTGCAAACACTACTGATAAATCATTTTTCCTTCTTCCACTGTATCCGCATCCAGAACAATGTGGTCGTATACAGATAAGCCGTAATCCATATTTTTCTTAACCGTACAATATTCATCATTGGATGTTAAAATCTCAATCTGCTTAAAGACCGCATATCCTTTGTTAATATTATAGACTCCCTTTAATGAGGCAGTAGTTCCAAGCTGATAGCGCTCTGTTGAAGATTCCGGCTTTACAATGTAGTCTCCTGCCTTAAATCCTTCCTCTCCATCTATTTCCACATAATAATCCTCTTCTGTAGAGTAATATAAAGTGGCAGGAACAAATACAATGGACGGAGTTCCACCTTCTGTATAAACCTCTTTAAAAAATCCAGATTCATTGCTGTCTCCGCCTTTGCTTAAATATTCCACAGGAATCAGGAAGAAATCTTTGGTGGTTACAGCAGACAGAGGAATCTTTAATCCGTCTACTTTATCGGACACAATTTCAAATTCCACATATCGGTCAGATACAAACTGAACCATGTATTTATCAAAATCCAGCTTTCCATATGTGTTCCCGTCTGCTCCGGTAATCATGGAAAATTTGCCGGTGGTGGTCAGGTTTTCTCCTTTAAAAGAAACTCTTAACTGCGTCTTGTCCCTATATTGTGCAATATCCTCCTCACTGAGAGGAAATACAATGGACCAGTCCTCAGATGTGATAATCTTATAAACCGGTTCATTAAGCCCGACTGTCTCTCCTGAGCCAATAATTTTACTGGGATGCTTGCTTCTGTCGAAAACAGCTTCCTCTATCTGGGAAGGCTCTAAATCCTCCAATGAATCAATTACATAGGAAATAATTCCGGATTTATCGGAGCGGATCTGTGTAAAATGAATCCCGGCCGCCTCCATTGCTGCCAGACTGTCTGCTGTATCAAAATTTGAATATTCCATAATCAGAGATTCCAGTGCGTATTTGACATCATAAACACTTGCAAAATTATCTTCGTCAAAGGCGATATTAAAGGAAGAGAGTTGTTTTTTCAGAGCAGAAATACTGTCTGAACTTAATTCCTGCCCATTGTTATTTTCTGCCAGATAAGCCGCCATCTTATTTTCTTCATCAATGGAGTAAACAGTGGTTCCTACTGCAGCCCTTCGTCCTTCTCTCACATAGTAATCAATGGTTCCTGCCCGATCGGTATATTTGACCTCCTCGTCTCTTAAAATCACGCCTGTATAACTTTTGTCGTTTACAATGCCGCCTTCCACCACTTCATAGAACTGTATTTTTTCGCGCCCAATGTAAGTATAAACGCTGAGACTCATATACACAAAAATCAGCGCAAAAATAATCATGCCAATATTGATATTCAGAGGCCTTCGATAGCGTATAATTTTATTGCCGTTTTTTTTCTTTTTGTGTGCCACCAGAGAAGTCCTCCTTTCTTTTAACCTGGCATCACCATTATAGGAGAATTTTGCCAATAATTCAAGACTCAAAAAAAGACCGTCACAAAATGAAATGACTGGAGAATGCCTGCTATTTCATTTTGTAACAGTCTCTTATGTATATCTTATAAAGAAATAATCACATTTTTTCTGGTGCTTTCAGGAAGTTCGTCTGCATCCATAGAGACGCTGAGAATAAAGGTTACATGTGATTTTTCACCTATTTTTTCCAAAGTTGTAATTGTTTCAGAAATATCTTCGCCTTCTAAACCGGACAGCTTCAGGAAACTGTCTAAATACATTGCCTCTAAGTCATGATCTTGGGAAATAATACCGCAGATAAAGCCAATAAAGCTTTCACTGCTGGAAATGGGATATTCGTTTACATTGATAAGACGAACCCGATTATTTAATTCGTACATATGCTTGGAACTTTTATCCAGGTACACGATAGTGCCATGTGCGTCTTTTACCGCATTGTTAACTCTCTCCAAGAGATGTTTTGTCTTCCCTTTTCCTTTTTTTCCTGCAATAATCTGAACCATAGCAATCTCCTCCTTGGGTCATAATTTGTATAAAAAGTCCATTTCAATTAAAATAATTATAGTATAATTTGTAAAAAAAATCAACAACTAATTGACAATTTTAGAAATAATATTTGTCATATTGTCGTACAGGCCAGGACGACTGGGAGCTTTCATAATTACGGATATATATTCCTCCTCAGAATCATCTTTACTGCCCATGACCAGACAATAACCTGCTGCCTGGGTGGTGCCCGTCTTTCCTCCAAATACAGTCAATCCGTCAGGTGTTTCCTGTTCCCCTGTCATGTACCAGTTTCCACCTTTCCAGGTAGTGGAAACCATCTCTCCGGATGCAGACTGATAATTGGCCGTATAAGCGGTACTGCCTGTAATTTCCCGAAACTTTGGATATTTCAGGGCTTCGTGAAAAATGAGATACAAATCATAAGCCGTTGTGTAATGCTCCTCACTGTGAAGACCATGAGGATTGGTAAAGTGGGTGCCGGTTGCTCCCAATGCTTTTGCTTCCCGGTTCATCATTTCTGCAAACCCCTCAATACTTCCGGCCATGTGAACCGCAATGGCCGCTCCGGCATCATTGCCGGAGGGCAGCATCAGTCCATATAAAAGCTGCTCCAATGTCAGTTTGTCTCCAGGTTTAATACCACATAACGTGGCACCGGATTCTGTAATAACCGCTTCTTCTGTCACAGTGACTTCATCAGAAAGATTGCCGTATTTAATGGCAATCAGAGCTGTCATAATCTTAGTTGTGCTGGCCGGATACAGTTTTTCTAAAACATTTTTGCTGTATATGGTACGGGGCGTCTGAATGCCAAACACACCAGCCGCCTCAGCCGTAACAGCCGCATCCCCGTCTCCGGAATCATCCGTCACTACACACAACTCTCTGGCAAAAGCGTCTGCTCTGCTGCTCTGCTCAATAGAAATGTCATCAAACGAACGAACTGAAAAATCATAGGGCTTTTCCAGCGGTGCAGATGCACATCCATAGACAGAAAAAGCAATCAGCAGACAAACAGAAATCAGCATCCCAAATTTAAAGTGTTTTCGTTGTATTCGTTTCACAATACCCACTCCTACCGGTACTGTTCCCGCCACTCTAAATCTCCGCGTTCCAAAGCCTTGATCAGAAGCTCTGCAGTAGCCAGATTCGTAGCCAGAGGAATATTATACGTGTCGCACAATCTTACTACATCATTGACATCCGGCTCATGAACTTTGGGATTGTGGGGATCTCTCAAAAAGATAACCAAATCCATGGAATCATGTTCGATCATGGCCGCTAACTGCTGGCCTCCCCCTAAATGTCCGGCCAGAAATTTATGGACATCCAGATTGGTAACTTCTTCGATAAGTCTTCCGGTTGTACCGGTGGCATACAGGGAATGCTTGCACAATACTCCTCTATATGCAATACAAAAATTCTGCATTAATTTTTTCTTTGCATCGTGTGCGATTAATCCTACGTTCATATAGGTCCTCCTTTATCAATGAGCTGTTTTCCTTTGTAATCCGACATTCAGCACAAGACCGATTCCGATATAAATACTGAGAAGCGAACTAATACCTGCACTGATAAACGGCAGAGGCTGTCCGGTGTTGGGCATCATCTTGGTTGCAACCATAATGTTTACAAAACTCTGAAATGCAATCAGAGCAGCCATACCAACACAAATCAGTCTTCCTGTTAAATCTTTTGCTTTGGATGCCAGTCGGATAATTTCAAAAATGATAATCATATAAAGGCTAAGCACGATCATAACTCCGCGAAATCCCAATTCCTCTCCAATCACAGCAAAAATAAAGTCTGTCTGTTCCTGAGAAAGAAAATTGCCGTTTTTAACAGATGCTATGGTAGTATTATTTAAGCCTTTTCCGGTTAATTGGCCTGAGCCAATGGCAATCAGCGAATTGTCCTGCTGCATATTTCCATCCTGATACTTGGGATTGGTTGGAAACACAAAGGCCAATATTCGATTTGCCTGATATCCTCTTAAGAAAGGAATCATCTCATATTGTAACAGATAGATGAACAATGCTCCAAGGGGCACAACAACTGCCAGAGCACCGCCAATCCATTTATAACTTAAACCTGCCACGAAAATCATAGCCAGGAATATGAGCACAATAATAATACTGGTAGATAGGCTGGGTTCCGCCAAAATCAACAATACGGGAATTGAAAACAAAACCAGGGAAAGTCCTAGAATGACCGGCTGATTAAGCCTTTCCTGGTATTTGTTAAAATACCAGGAAAAGAAAATAATCAGGCCGATTTTGGCAAACTCAGACGGCTGGATCTGTCCGATACCCGGAATCACAATCCATCTGGTGGCACCACTTACAAACTTTCCAATCAGCAATACTGCTGCCAGTATAATCACACATCCAATATAAATTAAAGAACTTAAATTGGCTATCTTATGGTAATCAATGAGTGATAAGCCGATTGCCAGAACAAAGCCTATCACAATTCCTAAAATCTGTTTGGTCACCAGCGCCTCGTCCATGTTGGACGCGCTCCGCAAAACCAGAACTCCAATTACATTGAGCAGAAAAATCTCAATCAATAAGCGGAAATTATAATTTTTAAAATCATATTCAAAAAGCATACTCTAGCGATACCTCTTAGTTGTCAAGCATTTGGAATCATACGAAAAGGAATATTGGCCTGAAGAACCGGCCCTGTTCCAGGACTCTTTGCCGATTTAAGTCCCAGAACCTGAAGTTCGATCCCATCCGCTTCAATCTCTACGTATTTTGAAATGACGCGAATCATATCATCTTTTATCTTATCCAGTATTTCCGGAGGATACTCGGTTCTATCCGATAAAAGCAGGAATTTTAATCGTTTCCTTGCAATCTCTCCAGAAGCTTTTCTCTGAAATGCAGGCCAGGTGCGCATATCATCCCTCCTAAGCATGCCTTAAAAAGCTGCTTAACCGGCCAAGAAAACTTTTGGGTTCATCAAGTTCCATCAGAGGAATGTTCTCTCCTGTAACCCGGCGGCATATATTCATATAAGCCTGTCCGGCCAGGGAACCCATCCCTACCAAAGGCTCTCCCTGGTTGGTAGAAATGACTATGGATTCGTCATCCGGCACAGCTCCGATTACATTGACTGCTAAAATATCAATCACATCATCCACAGACATCATATCTCCCCGGCGCACCATATCCATACGGAGCCGGTTGACAATTAAATCAATGTCCTTCATCTCAACCGCTTCCAAAAGACCAATAATCCTGTCTGCATCCCGGATAGCGGAAACTTCAGGAGTTGTGACTACTAAAGCCCTGTCCGCACCGGCAATGGCATTGCGGAATCCCTGTTCGATTCCAGCCGGACAGTCTAACAGTATGTAATCAAACTCTTCTCTTAAATCATCTGCCAGTTTTTTCATCTGCTCCGGAGTCACAGCGGTTTTATCGCGGGTCTGGGCAGACGGCAGCAAATACAGGTTGGGATATCTTTTGTCTCTTATCAGGGCTTGCTTCATACGACAGTTTCCTTCTATCACATCTACCAGATTGTAGACGATGCGGTTCTCCAGGCCCATGACTACATCCAGGTTGCGCAGTCCTATATCTGTATCAATTAAGACTACCCGTTTACCCAGAATGGCCAGACCGGTTCCCACATTGGCAGAAGTTGTCGTCTTGCCTACCCCTCCTTTACCGGAAGTAATGACAATGACTTGACTCATAGCAATATCCTCCTGCAGCTATTCTAGCTATTCTATTATTTTACCCTATTTTCCAAAAATTTTCCAGCATTAAATAAAATTTAACATGCCAAATAAACTTTTCTTTAGTGTTTTGGTACAAATAGCATGGTTATCTACATAAGCGATTACCGGTCCCTTGCCCAGACGCTTGCCTTTTTCATCGCCCTTTTTGGTGCGATCTCCAATCCGAAGCTGCAAAGGCGCCATGTCCAATGCTACAATTACAGTATTCTCATCTCCTGAAGCTCCGGCAAAAGCAGAACCTTTTAGTTCTCCCAGCACAATGATATTGCCTCGTGCAGTCACTCTGGCTCCATGTTCCACATCTCCAATTACAACAATGCTTGCCTCGGATTCCAGCGTGTCCCCCCGGTGCAAATCCCCCTTAAAGAACTGGCCGGTGCGTTCAGAAAGTTCCATCAGCTTTTCATTCAGCGCCCTTTCGCATCGGCTGATTCGCTCTGCGTTGGTATCCAACAGGCACAGAATTTCTATCTGAGAATTTTCTGTTATGGTGTTGACAATTTTAAATTCCTGTTCCGGAGAAAGCGGACGCCCTTCCAAAGAAAGGGTCATCTGGACAGAACCCCAGAATTTTGCGCTTTCCCGAAATTTTAACGCCACATCTTCTAACAGTTGTTCAAAAGGAACCATTGGATCCAGATAGACCGACATACCAGCCCTGTTGCCTTTAATCACTACTGTATTATGACGCATGACAGTCTCCTTTTCTTTCAAAATAATGGAAATCCGGCAAACCTAGTCCTGAATCTCCACTGCAGTGGCATCCAGAGCCCCTGCTGCCTGAATTTCTTCCAGAGTCGTATATCCATAGTAATACTTATAGACATTTTTGGCAAGAGTAGCCGCGTTTCCGGAACTGTATCCATAGGGAATATTGACTGTAACCGCAATTTCCGGAGCCGCATAAGGTGCAAATGATACAAAGAATGCATGGTTGGTACGTCTGGTATCCTCCTGAGCAGTTCCCGTTTTCCCGGCTACTTCGATGGCCAGATCTGAAAAAATACTTTTTGCAGAACCTTCTGCGATAACCTGGCGCATACCGGCCTGAACCGCATCCCAGGTAGAGGTTTTAATATCAATAGTAGAAGATACGGCCGGCGTATAGTCCTCAATCAGATTTCCTTCTGAATCTGTCAATTTATCCAGAAGGCTCAGTTCATAAACGGTTCCCCGGTTGGCCATGGCTGTTACATATCTTGCCAACTGGGTATTGGTAAAGGCATGGCTGCCCTGTCCCATAGAAGAACGTTCCGGATCGGTATCCGAAATTTTTGGAGACGCCTCATCAATTTCCACGCCGGATGTATGATCCAGTCCGAACATAGTAGCATATTTTGCCAGTGTTTCCAGTCCAAGGCTGGTAGAATAGTTGCCGTTTTCATCCATGGACATTCTGTGAGCCAGCTCTGCCACTACGTAGTTACAGGAATTACCGATTCCTCCGATTACATCCAGTTTGCCATGACGTCCCGGATAGATCCAGCATTTGATAGGCGTGTCAATCTCCTTATATTCTCCGGTACACTCAATAGTCTCTCCCATCTGAATGACTCCTTCTTCCAGAGCCGCTACCGCAGTAATCGGTTTAAAGGTAGAGCCAGGAGCCTTCAGCACCATGGTTGCATTATTTCGGAGGGGCAGGGAGAGATCTTCCCGAAGCTGGTTGTAGTAATCTGCATCTACGGTTCCGGACAGACGATTGTTGTCATATCCCGGATAGGTAACCAGTGCCCGGACTTCTCCGGTATTGACATCTACAATCACGCAGGAGCCGGTACAAGGATCCAGCGCCAGCTGAGCAGGTGTCAACTCAATGCTTTTGATTTTGCTGCGGATAAAGGTATAGGCATAGCTGTCTCCTCCGGCAGAAAGCTTTGCGACCTCTTCTGCATCATACTCCAAAACACCCTGATCATAGAGGGCAATGCACAACTGCCATCCCTTTACGGTCCCATCGTTGATGAGATACCGGTAAATCTGTTTGGTAAACTGGGTGTCTTCCTGAAGCGCATTCATAATGTATTGAACCAGGCTTTCAAAGATACTGTCTGCGCTGGAATACCGATCATCAATCTTAAGCTTTGCAGTATCAATCCATCCGTCTGCAATTCCTGCATAAATGTAGTCCCGCAGACTGATGGTATCTGCCTTCCAGGAAAGATATGCCTCACTGGTTTCATCGATCTCTGATTTCTGAATAATGCCTACTTCATCGGAGGACAGATATTCATAGATATAAACCATGTATGCCATCATGTCCTTGGGAAGCTGACCCAACTGAGCCGCATGAGGACTTAATAATTCCGCCTGAATGTCGCTCAGTATCCGGGCCTGGGAGGAAGTCTGTATCTGATATAGCTGCTTTTCCATGGCAGAAGCATCCTCTGACCCCATATGGCTTAAGGATAAAACATTGTTATTGATTAGCTGGTAATAGACATCTTTTACCGGAATCGGCTTTTTAGAATCTTTAAATGTTTCGTCCTCTCTGATATCTTCCATCCGCAGATGATCTAAAAGAATACCTGCCAACTGACGTTCCAGAAGTTCATAGACGCCAATCTGCAGATCCTGATCAATGGACAGGTAAATGTCATTTCCGGCCTCTGGCGCTACCTCTTCCTTCACTTCCAGAATACGGCCCATGTTGTCTACGTTTACAACCTTATGTCCTTTTTTCCCCTGCAGTTCTTTTTCCATAGATGCTTCCAGTCCGGTACGCCCAACCAGATCCGTAGGCCGGTACGCCTGATTGCTTCCCTCTGGAATATCCTTGTTCAGTTCATCCAGCTGTTCTTCCTGAACCTTTCCGATATAGCCGATAATTGGTTCAAAATAGATACTGTTGTTATAGACCCGAATCGAACTTTCCTCAATCGTAACTCCCTGAAGTTCTGCCGTATTTTCCATGATTTCCGCAACTGTTTCATCAGAAACATTATTGGCGATAACGGTGCTTTCGTATTTCCGGAAGGCAGTAAGCTGCATGGTATACCAGATATTTACCATGTCCAGCGCTGTCTCGTCATCTAAAACGATGGGATTTCCCTTTTCATCTACAATGGAATCCATCTTGTACTCTTTAAATTTTTTCTCAAATGCCTCTCTGGCCGTAATTCCAGACGGGTTTTTCCCGTTTTTATCCAGGTCTTCGGCAGTTGTCAGATTGTAATAATCTCTTAAAAAACGGCGTTTTGCCGCTTCGCTGGTGCATGTAAAGTACATCTCTCCAGCTTCGTTGATTCCTACCTCAAATTTTCCCTCAATGGTCTCCTCGTGCTCATTCAGAATACGGACCAGGCGCAGCAGCATCCGGTTTCGGTCTACATCTTTTCTATAGGCGCCGGTATCCTGAACAGCCACAGAATAGGCCAGTTCATTGTAAGCCAGAATATTGCCGTTTCGGTCCAAAATATTGCCGCGGGTACCTGGGGTGTAAATTACCTTTTCGGTCTTTTGCATATATTCATTCAGATAGTCCTCCCCATGTATAATCTGCAGATTAAATAAGTTTACTATTAAAAGAGCAAACATCGCTGCAAACAAAACGGACAGGGCGACTAGCCTGGACGAAGCAATTTTTTGAAGGAATTCCTTCAGCATTTCCAGTAAATCTTTAAACAAGATTGGTATCTCTCCTTTGTTCCATTTCCTCCAGCTTTCGGCTGATGAACAAAAACAGCCGGTAAAACAGCAAGGTGGTGACAACCGTAAAAATAATTTCCGGAATAATGATGTTTTTCAAGTAATATAAAAAATTCAGTCTTTTTCGGATCAAAAACTGGAATACGTAAATATAAAGATTATACGCTAATTCATTGGCAATGGCAAGAACCATTGGCAGGGTAATATAATCTTCATAATAATACCGGCTGAAAATTCCATTTAAATAGCCGATATAAACAAATAAAAGACTGTAAAATCCAAAGTTGCCGCCTCCAAATAAATCCAGAAGAATGCCTGCAAACAGGCCGTACAGCATTCCCGCGTCTTTTCCGTAAATAAATCCCATGGAAAAGGTCAAAATCAGAAGCAGATTTGGAGATGCGCTGAAGAATGGTATTAACGGAAAGATACAGGTCTGCACTGTAAAGGCCAATACCATCAAAGCCAAATTAATGAGTATCCGTTTCATAACCTCTCCTTTTAGCTTCCGGAACCCTCTAAAGGCCCTAACTCATCGTCGCCGGTTTCTTTTGTTCCTACAATCACCAAAACTTCCTGGAGATCATCGAAATCCGCAACCGGGACCAGATATCCGGATTTGGTGAGACGTTCGGGATCAATGGTAATATCTGACGCATATCCTACTAGAATGCCGGGCAGAAATTTGGAACTGATATTGGAAGTTACAATCTGATCTCCGTCCTGAATATCTCCGTCTTTGGTAATATTGGTAATGGCAAGTCTTCCGTCCTGATAAAGAGTTAAGTCACCTGCCACAATACATTTGTCACCGGTCCGAAGGCCCATGGCGCTGACGCGGCTTAAATCATCAATAATACTCCTGACAGTAGCATAATTGGCGCCCACATCTGTCACAATTCCAACCAGACCGCCTCCCGCAATGACATTGGAGTCTACCTCAACCCCGTCTTCAGACCCCTTATTGATCCGGAATACCTGAAACCAGTCGCCGGAATCCTTGGCAATGACTCTAGCTCCAATGGTCTCATACTGCATATACTCCTGATCCAGCTGATACAATTCCCTCAAACGGTTTAATTCCTGCTGCTGCGCCTGAAGCCGGTTATTTTCTTCTGTCAGTTCCCCTACTCTCTTTTCCAGCTGTTCTTTTTCCTCAAGAGCGGTTTTTAACTGAGCATAGTCTGTCAACTCTTCATAAATCCCGGCTCCTACCGCATTTACTCCTGACTGAATTGGGACAAGCAAATAGCCCACTCCTGTGCGGAGCGGGTCCATAATCCCTTCTCTAAGAGAAGAAACTCCGATTAACAGGACACACAACAGTGTAAGTCCCAGCAGAATATACTTGCTGCGTTTACTCTCCATCTATAACATTCCTCGTTCCTTAAAACTCACATAAGAAGTATTTCCAATAATAATATGATCCACCAGCGAAATCCCCAGAACAATTCCCGCTTCTTTCATCCGTCTGGTCAGTAGTTCGTCTTCCCTGCTGGGAGCCGGATCACCGCTGGGGTGATTGTGGATCAGCGCAAAACGGACTGCTCTGGCTTTTAGTGCCTCGACAAACAGTTCTCTGGGGGAAATAACAGATGCATTTACTGTGCCTTTTGACAGCAGCACATCTTTGATAAAATGCTGTTTTGTGTCAAAAAACATAGCGTAAATGTGTTCCTGATCCAGGAAACGCAATGACTGCATGTAATACTCTGCAATCTGGGAAGGTTCCTGGTAGCATTCTGTCTGAAGGCGTCCTCCGCTTCTCCAGATTCGCCTGGAAAGTTCAAAAACGCACATTAGCTGTGCGGCCTTTACCTGTCCGATTCCCCGGATTTTTATAAATTCTTCAAAAGATTTGGAAAGGAGTCCGAAAAGGCCCTCCTCTCCTCCTGTTTTTAAAACCTTTTGAGCCAGCTCCAGGGAAGTAGACTCTCTGGAGCCGGTTCGGATAATCACTGCCAACAGTTCAGAATCGCTTAACGTTTCGGCTCCCCGCTCCATGCAGCGCTCGTAGGGGCCTTCCCCTTTGGGCATCTGCCGCATAGTCAGTTTTTTTGTCTGTGCTGCATTTTCTTTCATAAGATTCCTTTCTTCGCAGCTCTCCAAGTACGAGACAAAAGAATCTGAAAGTGAATGGTTCACTGAATGGTTCCATTTTAGCATAAGAATCAGCTGGTGTATATACTGTTTTCGCGGTTTTCATCGACCATATAAGACAAAATCAGTGTTTTTCCTATTCCGGAATAACTGCCAGACCTGCGTCCACTATTTTCTGCAGGGATTTTAAGATACCCAGTTTTGCATGATACCAGGTAAGCCCTCCCTGAAAGTATACGGCATAGGGCGGCTTGATAGGACCGTCTGCGCTTAATTCAATAGACGCTCCCTGAATGAAGGCTCCTGCTGCCATAATCACCGGCGCATCATATCCTGGCATATCCCATGGTTCCGGCGTTACATAGCTGTCTACCGGAGCCGCCGCCTGAATCCCTTCACAAAACGCAATGACTCCTTCCGGTTTTCCGAAAGTAATAGCCTGAATAATATCATGGCGGGATTCTGTACTGTCAGGAACCACAGAAAAACCCAGCTTTTCATATAAATTTGCTGCAAAAACAGCGCCTTTCAATGCTCCTGCTACAACGGTCGGCGCCAGAAAGAGTCCCTGGAAAAAGGACTGGTTTAGTCCAAGGCTTGCGCCAACTTCTTTGCCAAGGCCCGGCGCGGTCAAACGGACAGCTGCCCGTTCAATACAGTCTTTTCGGCCCACAATATAGCCGCCGATTGGCGCCAGACCGCCTCCCGGATTTTTAATCAGAGAGCCCACCATCATGTCTGCGCCCACGTCTAATGGCTCTATGCGTTCTACAAATTCCCCATAGCAGTTATCCACCATGCAGATTACATCTGGTTTAATCTCTTTTACAAAGGAAATCAGCTGGCCGATTCTCTCCACAGACAGCGTGGGACGGGTCTGATAACCTTTCGATCTCTGGATGGTTACCAGTCTGGTCTTTTCATTGATGGCCTGGCGGATTCCCTCAAAATCAAACTCTCCGTTTTCCAGCAGATCTACCTGACGGTAAGTAACACCATACTCTTTTAAAGAGCCAACAGAATCCCGGATTCCAATTACTTCTTCCAATGTGTCATATGGTTTTCCTACCGGGGACAACAGTTCATCGCCCGGACGAAGGTTGGAAGACAATGCAATATGAAGGGCGTGAGTGCCGCTGATTAGCTGGGGACGTACCAGGGCGCTTTCACCATGAAACACTGTGGCGTAAACGTCCTCCAGTGCATCCCGACCCATATCGTTATATCCATATCCGGTAGTTGCTGCAAAATGAGTCTCGCTGACCCGATTTTCCTGCATTGCCGAAATCACCTTCATCTGGTTATACTCTGCATTTTCATCAATTTCCAGGAACCGCTCTTTTAAAGATTCTTCTACCGCTTTTCCGTAAGCGAGAACTTTTTTGCTGATTCCCAGTTTTTCATACATATTATCTATTGTCATTTTGTAAATTGCTCCAATCCTGTAAGATCTTATGGAATACCTGATCCGAATCATTCCCGAAATCCGGAAGATTCAGCCATTTCACATCCCGCTCTCTCCGAAACCAGGTAAGCTGGCGTTTTGCAAAATGTCTGGTATCCCTTTTTAAAATATAGACTGCTTCGTCTAATGAACATGTTCCGTCTAAATAGTCCAGAATCTCTTTGTATCCCAGCCCCTGCATGGAAACCATAGAACGGGTACATCCCATTTCTTTCAGCTTTTTTACCTCTTCCACCAGGCCGCATTGCAGCATCTGATCTACTCTGTCATTGATTCTCTCATACAAAACTGCCCGTTCTGTATTCAGAACATAATAAAGAAACTGATAGGGAGACTCTTTGCACCGTTCGGCTTCATTGTGGGCAGAAATTTTCTCTCCTGTCTGCCGGTAATATTCCAGAGCCCGGATTACCCGTTTCTGGTTGTGGGAATGGATTGCCATGGCAGACTCCGGGTCTACCTGCTGCAGCATTTCATGAAGATATTCACTGCCTTTTTGCCTTGCCAGCAATTCCAGTTCCCGACGAATCTGAACTCCATCTTCATTTTCTTTAAAATCAATATCATATAAAATGGCCTGAATGTAAAATCCGGTTCCTCCCACAATCAAAGGAATCCGGTTCCTGCTGTAAATCTCTTTTATGGCAGCTTTGGCTTTCTGCTGAAATACTACTACATTAAACTCTTCCCAAGGCTCTAATACATCAATGAGATGGTGAGGGACGCCCTCCATTTCTTCCGGCGTCACTTTGGCAGAGCCAATGTCCATATGGCGGTAAACCTGCATGGAATCTGCACTGATAATCTCTCCATTTACCGCCTTTGCAAGGCGGATGGAAAGAGATGTTTTTCCTACGGCTGTAGGACCTGTAAGAATGATAAGGGGTTTCTTCACATCTGCCTCCCTGTAACTATCCGGATGCTATACAATCCGTTTAAATTTTTTCTCCAGTTCATATTTACTCATGGAGATAATAGTCGGCCGTCCATGGGGACAGGCGTACGGATTTTCCAGTTCCAAAAGCTGATCGATCAATTCATCTGCCTCTCTCAATGTCAGTGTATGACCTCCTTTTACCGCAGCTTTACAGGACATGGATGCCACCCGTTCATAAATCATCTCCGAATTGGCCCCATGTTCAGAAAACGTTTCTTCTGTGAGACTGCCCAGCATTTCCAGCAGGAGTTCTTTTTTAGCAATGGAAAGCAGGTTGGAGGGAACCCCTCTTACGGCATACTCTTTTCCTCCAAAGGGCTCTATCTCAAATCCCATGCCGGAAAAGTAATCCATATGGGTCTGCAGCGCCAGTTCTTCCTGAATGGACAAGGTGAGAATAATCGGTGGACTCAGCATCTGAGTGTCATTCACCCGCTCCTTTAATGCGTTCATGGTTCGCTCATAGAGCACTTTTTCGTGAGCCGCATGCTGATCAATGATAAAAAGCTGATCCCGATACTCTACCATCCAGTAGGTGTCAAACAGCTGTCCAATCAACTTATGCTGAAAGCGGGCCCTGGAATCTAAAAGTTTTCCGTCAAACAGTTCCATCTGTCCGGACGGCTGGGACTTTCTGGAAGTGTCCGGCTGTTTGAAATTATCCGGCTGTCTGGGGCTGTCTGGCCGTCTGGAGCTTTCCGGCTGTGTCAGAAGTTCTGCCTTTTTAAATTCCATGTTACCAGTTCCATAAACAGGTTCCGGCTCTTTTACCATCTGAGCCAGGCGTCTCGTTTCAAACGGTTCCGGAGATAGTTTGGCAGGCTTTTGTTCCGGCTTTGCCGCAGATACAGACGGTTTTTCCCTTTCCAGGGAAACTTCCGGAATCAGTTCCTTTTTGCAAAGAGCCTGGGAAACTGCCTGATAGACTGTCTGATAAACGGTCTCGCCATTTTGAAACCGCACTTCCATTTTGGCCGGATGAACATTAACGTCCAAAGCGGCTGTATCTATGGTCAAAGCCAGGACTGTGAATGGAAACTTGTGTTTCATCAGAAATGGCCGGTAGGCTTCTTCTATGGCCTTAGAGATCAGAGAACTCTTAACATAACGCCCATTGATAAAATACGTTTCGCAGTTCCGGTTAGAACGGGCTACGATGGGTTTGCAGATATACCCGGAAATTTGAACCGGACCGGCTGCTTCGTCTATAGAAATTAAATTGGCTGTCAGTTCCCTGCCGTAAATCTGATAAATAATGTCTTTTAAATTGTGATTTCCGGAAGTGTGCAGCACACTGGTGCCGCCCTTTAGATAACGGATGGAAATATCCGGCCTGGAAAGGGCGATTTTTTCTACAAAATCCTGAACATATCCGCCCTCTGTAGCCGGCTGCTTTAAAAACTTTTTTCTGGCCGGGGTGTTGTAAAACAAATCCCTGACTAAAAATGTAGTTCCGTCCGGAACACCCGCCTCTTCCAGACCTGCTTCTGCGCCGCCTTCTATCCGGTAGCGGCTGCCGGTCAGACTGTCTCCTGTCTTGGTAATTAATTCCACTCTGGAAACAGCTGCGATGCTGGCAAGAGCCTCTCCCCGAAATCCTAAAGACACCACAGAGGATAGATCGTCTGCGGTTTTAATTTTGCTGGTGGCATGACGGAGAAAGGCCATGGGAACCTCTTCCTTTGCAATGCCGCAGCCATTATCCGTAATCCGGATTAACGAAGTTCCTCCGTCCCGAATCTCTACCGTAATGGCGCTGGCGTTGGCGTCTATGGCATTTTCCAACAGTTCTTTTACAATGGATGCCGGCCGTTCAATCACTTCTCCGGCTGCAATTTTGTTGATGGTACTTTCATCTAATACAGCAATGCTCATTTCTTTCCATCCCATCGGTTCTTTAATCGGTTTTGCAGGCGGTAAAGGGTGTTGAGGGCGTCAATAGGCGTCATCTGTGCCAGATTTAAATCCCCCAGTTCTCTGATAATGTCATCATCCTTAACCGTATCTAAAAACGACATCTGAAGCAGATCCACTTCATCCGGTTTGGGGACTGCTTTGCGGGCTGTCACATTGGCAGAATTTTCTGCAATCTCTCTGGCCTTTACTGTAATATCTGCACTGGTCAGTTCTTCTACCAGTTCTTTTGCCCTGACAATGACGGAATCCGGAACTCCGGCAAGCTTCGCTACCTGGATGCCATAGCTTTTATCCGCCCCGCCCTTTACAATCTTTCTCAGGAAAACAATATCGTCTCCCTGTTCTTTTACTGCAATACAGTAATTGTTGACTCCGCTCATGGCGCCTTCCAGCTCTGTCAGTTCGTGGTAGTGGGTGGCAAATAAGGTCTTTGCCCCTAAAAGCTTGGTATTGCTGATGTGTTCTACCACTGCCCAGGCAATGGAAAGTCCGTCAAAGGTACTGGTTCCTCTTCCGATTTCATCTAAAATCAGCAGACTGTTTTTGGTGGCATTTCTCAGTATGTTGGCCACTTCTGTCATTTCCACCATAAATGTGCTCTGCCCCGCCGCCAGGTCATCGGATGCACCTACTCTGGTAAAAATCCGATCACAGATACCGATGTTTGCATCATCTGCCGGAACAAAACAGCCGATCTGAGCCATTAAGACAATTAAAGCCACCTGGCGCATATAAGTCGATTTACCTGCCATGTTCGGACCTGTAATAATGGAAATCCGGTTTTTGCTGTTATCTAAATACGTATCATTGGAGACAAACGAAGAGTCGGGAATCATCTGCTCTACAACCGGATGGCGGCCGTTATGGATCTGAATTACACCTTTTTCATTGATTGCCGGCTTTACATAATTGTTTTTGGTGGCAACTACGGAAAAAGAAGCAAACACATCAATGCCTGCAATGGTTTTTGCTGTTTTCTGAATCCGCACCACCTGGGCGGCAATCTCATCCCGCACCTGGCAGAACAGCTCATATTCCAGAGAAAACAGCTTATCCTCCGCTCCTAAAATAATTTCTTCCAGTTCTTTTAATTCATCAGTGGTGTACCGTTCTGCATTGGCCAGAGTCTGTTTGCGGATAAAATAATCGGGAACCTGATCCTTAAAGGAATTGGTTACTTCAAAATAATAGCCGAATACCTTATTGTACTTGACTTTTAAGTTTTTAATGCCGGTTTTATCCCGCTCTCTTGATTCCAGTTCTGCAAGCCATGTCTTCCCCTCGGTCTTTGCATGGCGCAGCTTATCTACATCCTCATGGAAATTTTCTTTAATGATTCCGCCTTCTCGAATGGTTACAGGGGGATCTTCTACAATAGCCCGATCCAGAAGTTGATATAAATCCTCCAAACAGTCTAAATTGCCGTCCAGTTCTCTCATAAGAGGACTGGTAAACTCCCCTAGAATCTGCTTAATATGGGGAAGCATTTCCAGAGAATTTTTAAAAGAAATCAGGTCTCTGGGATTGGCAGTCTTGTAGCTGATTCGGCCGATCAGACGTTCCAAATCATATACCGGATTTAAATACTCCCGTATCTCTTCCCTGGAGATATAATTCATATTTAATTCTTCAATAGCCGCCTGCCGGCCAAGAATTTCTTCTTTGTGGATCAGAGGCTGCTCAAGAAAGGTGCGCAGCATTCTGGCTCCCATGGCGGTCTTTGTCTTATCTAACACCCATAAAAGGGAACCTCTCTTCTGCTTTTCCCGCAGGGTCTCCAGAAGTTCCAGATTTCTTCTGGTAGAAGTGTCCAGAATCATATACTGCCCTACGCTGTATGGCGTAATGGTAGTCATATGCTCCAGTGTATTTTTCTGGGTTTCGTAGAGATAACGCATGACTGCTCCGGCAGCCGCGATTCCTGTTTCATAATCGCCAAGTCCCAATCCCATTAACTGGCTGACCTTAAAATGCTCTTTTAAAATCTGCCTGCAGCTGTCATCGGCAAAAAAACGACTGTCCAGAGAAGAAATCACAGCATGATATCGGTTTTTAATCTCTTCAATATCTGCGCCGGACATATAAAATGCCTCATTGCACACGATTTCTGATGGAGAAAATTTATTGATCTCGTCAAACAGATCCCGCTCTGTTTCCACCTCTGTCACGAAAAAATCACCAGTACTGATATCGGCAGTAGCCAGACCAAAAATCTCTCCTATGTATACGATTCCCATAAGATAGTTGTTTTTGGTCTCATCTAATGCCTGCGCACTGGTAATTGTTCCCGGTGTTACAACCCGAACCACTTCCCGCTTGACCAGACCCTTGGCAAGTTTGGGGTCTTCCATCTGTTCTGCTATTGCAACTTTATATCCTTTTTGAACAAGTTTATTTAAATATACTTCTACAGCATGATGAGGAACGCCGCACATAGGCGCACGCTCCTCAAGTCCGCATTCTTTACCGGTCAGAGTCAGTTCCAGTTCTCTGGATACGGTTATGGCATCGTCAAAGAACATTTCATAAAAATCTCCCAACCGGTAAAACAGAATGCAGTCTTTATACTGCTCTTTGGTCTCTAAATAGTGAACCATCATGGGTGATAATCCGGCCACGCATTCCAGTCCTTTCTTTTTCTGAGTTCAATGCAGCAAGTCAGGCCGATATATTTTTCGGCCTGACTCTATTGTATTACTGCAGGCGTACCTCTGTATCCGTCGGATCCCACTGCTGGGTATTCGGTACCGGCACAATATCCGGGCGGTAGAACGGCCCTACACTGGTAGAATCCTCATAAATCGTGATGGGAACTCCTGCCTGAACATTATCATAAATCCACTTGGCATCCACTGTACGCAGACGGACGCAGCCGGCTGAACGGGCAACGCCCAGGTCATTGTAGGTCTGAGCTCTGAGGGTAAGATTATTCTGCTCCTCATAAATAACCGAATGAAGCAGGAAACTTCCGGTAATGCGGGTTGCATACTGGGTATAGCAGTCTCCCACCATATAGCGCCAGCGGTAGCGCTCCGGGCTCTTAAAGGTTCCGATAGGCGTGTCATCTCCTACAGAAGTCAGCATGGACATAACCGGAATAACATAACCTTTATCTCCATCCTTTGCATATATGGTCAGGCAGTTTGCCGTCTTATTTACCTTAATAATGTAAGAAGACTGCTTGCCGATAATCGGGTCCACATTCTGAACCAGACGGCCGTCTTCCCTGAAGTAATATTTATATCCGTCCAGATAATGCCATCCGGTAAGCACCATGGAATCCGATACATAAAATCTGCTCTCTGTATCGTCCAGCCAGCCGGAATAATTGTTGCCATTGGGATCATCATAATGAATCAGCCCGGCCTCGTCTCTCCACATACGGGACTCATATACGGAATAGAAGCGATAACGATCGGATGTCGGACCTGGCTGTCCCTTTGGAACTAACTGAATCTCAATATCGGTAATATAGTGGCCGCTGTCTAAAGTTCCGGCAATCTCACCGTTTTTTGCCCATCCAAGCTGTCCCACTGTGTCCAGAGTAACCCGATAGTAAATATCCCAGTTATATCCTGCCAGCATGGAAAGATTAATGCGGACGGCTTCCATACGGGTGTCTGCATTGCCGTCCGTAGCTCCGTTTAACTCGCCTACGTAATTCCATCCCAGCCAGCCCCCATTGTTAATGCTGCTGGTATAGGTGATGGAACCACCCAGTCCGCTGTTAAATACTAAAGACATGTTGCTGATAAATCCGCCGTTTCCTACTCCGTAGTTTAAAGTAACGCCATTAAACACCTTCTGAGCCGGAGTGATCACGCCGGTATTTGCCGTTTCTTCTCCTTGCGCAGGCGGGGTCTGGGTTTCTCCGGTCTGAGACTGGTCTCCCTCTGTGGGAGCCGTTTCCCCCTGGCCGCCCTCTGACGGGGATGTGGGTTCTTCTGCTCCTTCTTCGGCTCCGGGTCCATGGCCGTCACTTCCGGAATCCAGGTTTATTACGCCGGAACTGTCGGTTTCTTTCTGATCTAAGGCTACTCCAGGGCCTTCATTGATGTACCCGCTGTCGGCATATGCTACGGCCGGCACAGCAAGTGACATGGCCATTGCAAGAACTGCTGCAGTCCTTAGTTTCTTTTTCATGTTACGTTCCTCCTTGTACTTCTGACAGGTGTCCCATATAGTAGAACCCTTTTATCTCATCCAGGGAGACATCTACAATTTTTCCAATCAAGGAAGGTTTCCCCGGAAAATGAACGATTGTATTATTGCCAAGTCGTCCGGTTAAAAGACTGGCATCCTGGGAGTTGACTTCTTCAGCCAGTACTTTTTGTATGGTATGTAAATCCCGCCCGGAAACTTCTGCGGAAATCTTTTGAACCTGTGCCAAAAGCCGATCAAACCGATCCTTCACCACCTCTTTCGGTACCTGTTCTTCCATTCTGGCAGCCGGAGTTCCGGTCCGTTTGGAATAAATAAAAGTAAAGGCGCTGTCATAGCGGACCTTTTCCACCACATCCATGGTTTCCAGAAAATCCTCTTCCGTCTCGCCGGGAAATCCCACAATAATATCCGTTGTCAGAGAAATATCCGGCATAGCAGTCCGAATCTTATCTACCAGTGTAAGATACTGTTCCTTGGTGTATTTGCGGTTCATAACCTTTAAAATCCGACTGCTTCCAGACTGTAGAGGCAGATGAAGATGGCGGCAAATCTTGGGAGAAGATTTCATAACCTCAATCAGTTCATCCGATAAATCCTTGGGATGAGAGGTCATAAACCGAATCCGTTCCAGGCCGTCAATCTCTGTTATCTGCTTTAACAGCTGAGCAAAGGTAATCGGAGTTTCTAAGGTCTTTCCATAGGAGTTGACATTTTGTCCCAGGAGCATGACTTCTACCACTCCGTCTGCTACCAGGCGTTTGATTTCTTTGATAATATCTTCCGGATTACGGCTCCGCTCCCTTCCTCTCACATAAGGGACAATGCAGTAACTGCAGAAGTTATTGCAGCCAAACATGATGTTGACACCGGACTTGAAAGAATATTTCCGATCTGTGGGAAGTTCTTCCACGATTTCTTCTGTGCCTTCCCATACATCAATGGTCATTTTATCTTCTGTCAGACGTTCGGTCAAAAGTTCTGCCAGCTTAAAAATATTGTGGGTCCCGAAAATCAAATCCACAAACCGGTAAGACTGTTTGATTTTTGCTACTACCTGAGATTCCTGCATCATACAGCCGCACAGACCAATCATCATGCCTGGATGTTTTTTCTTTAAAGCGCCCAGATGCCCCAGCCGTCCGTAAACTCGCTGGTTGGCATTTTCTCTCACTGTACAGGTATTATACAGGGTAAAATCGGAGTCTTCATTTTCTGTGCGCTTTAATCCCACTGCCTCTAAAACGCCTTCCAGTTTTTCGGAATCCCTGGCATTCATCTGACATCCAAAGGTAACCACACAGAAGGTTCCAAAATATCCGCCGTCTGTCAGTTCTTTTAAAAGCGCTTTGCCGTAGCGTTCTTCTGCTTTTCCAGATATAACATCTGCCTCAAATCTGCTTTTAAAAAGCTGCCTGGCCTGATTAATAAAATAATTCTGTCTGTCCGGCTCTGCAATGGGAGCCGCCTGCTGTATTGTTTCAAAATTCTGATTATTCAATTTCATCCTGCCTATTCTATCACTTTTTCTGTCACCGAAAAAATCTGCCGCCCGCAGCTTTTCCCGATGCTTTGCAACAAAGAAGGAGGGGAGGTGGCTCCCTTCCTCATTGTGGGATTATAACACAAAATTTGAAAAACAACAATACACCTTATTCGTTAGACTTTAATTTCCCGCCATCTGGGTTCTACCTGATAATCTAAATATCTGCTTTCACTCTCAAAAAACTGGTCATATCCTGGCACTTCAATAGATTCCAATGTATATCCATGTTCTATAAACCAATTTAAATAGCGAATTTTTTTTGGGTTTAATCCCATAAGTCTTACTGCAGTCAAATCCACATCCAGTAAGCTTTTGCCCCCAATCAGAACATTCGATTGTCTGGAATGAGGACAAAACGGACCCTGCCCTTCTCCTCCAATGATTCCATCCACTACTGAAAAATAGTTTCTCTTCTTATATCCAAACGCCTGGTATAAATCCACAACCATCCGCCATATAGTATCATTGCCCGGATGGGCCCCTCTGTGGGTTACTTTTGCTGTCTTGGATGCCTCAAAGCTCTCTTTATCTGGGTATTCATCTCCGCCTGTATCCGGAATCCCTATTTTCCAGTGAACCAACTGATTTTTTTCTGTTACGCATCCTACTAACCCTTTTAAATTCAATGTAGCTCCTACTTTTTGATGGGTTTTCAATTTAGGAATAGAGATATATACATCAGCTTCATAGATGCTTTTGGAAAATGTATACAGCTGAGTATCTTTATTATGGGAAGCAATAGTATCTTCTCTTTCATCAAATACCCCTCGAAATAGAGTCGGATCTACCTGATAAAACAGGGAATCCTTCCCCAAATTGATGGTAATTTCTCCTCTTGGATCTCCTGTCTGCCTTACCATTTTGTCTTTTTTCCCATAGTCTTTCAAGTCCTTGCAGACAAGAGGTCTTAAATCCAAAATTTCGCAGGGAATATCATATTTTTCGGCTAATTTTCCTATCTCTGTAGTTTCCAGCAGTTCTCCAAAATCCGCATCAATTGAAGGATTATCTCCAATAATTATCCTTCCTTTTCCATGAAGAGCCTGGGAAACCCTATCTGCTACAGCCTCGATGACAGCAGGGTGTGTGATAACGCTATATAAAGTATCCCTATGAGGCGCAGACTCCCGCCAACGGGATGCCACCCAATTAGGTTTAATAAAGACTGTCATTCCCGGCTTAATAAAATCTGAGAAATCATAGCCCAGAGATTCCATCATATGAGTAAGTGCTTTCTCTAACTGGAGCGGCTCATATCCTTCACAAGGTTCAATGGCTACGCGGCTCATAATTGCATTTCCTCCAAAAACTTTTCCAAAATCCAGATATAATATTTTTGATCTCCTGTCATGGATTTGTGACAATTTTTCCAAAACTCCGGCCTGACTGGACCGTTCCAGTTCTCCATCCACTCATCCATAGGGCGTGGCATTGGCGTCTTTACTGCCATTTTTACTCCTGGATACAATTTTTTAAACACTTCCCGCACCAGATATTTGCTGTCTCCGCTGCGAACCCTTTCTAAATCCAGAGGTTTATGAATCATTCCAAGGTAAGCACCCTCAAACGAAACTCCAGCCGCCTGACAGGAATTATCATAAGAATGGATATCCTCCCAGAACAGATGATCGTCCAGAAAATCATGGACATTTATATATCCGTTTTCTTCAAATTTTTCAAACGGTTCTGTTATCAACACTGAATTTTTCAAAACTTTATAGGGCATAACATGTGAATACCGTTCAATAAATTCTCCTATAGTCCAGTCTCTTGCTAATAGTTTGTCCAGTCCGCCAAATACCATATCTGCTCCCTGACCAAAAATCAGAGTATCAAAACCATCCTTTTTAGCCTGGACAGCTGCCTTGTAAATCTGGATGTCAATAGAGTGAAATGGAGAATGAGTGAAATGAAACAGTTCTGTTGAGAGATTTTCATAATCTTCCCAATAAATGGGAACTACCCGATGTTCCAAACCATTAATTTCACAAAATTGTCTGGCCTTTGGCACTTCATCCACTACCTGTCTGCCTGGAACCACACACTGAAATGTATAAGCAACCGATCCTCTAGGCATAAATTTAGCACAGACAGCACTGTCAATACCGCCACTTAATGCAAGAGCCGCTCTCCCTTTTGCTGTTTTCTCTTCCATAAAATTTTTTACATGTTTATAAAGCTGTTCTGCTGTTTCAATCGGTTCTCTTCCCTCTGGAAATTCCAAGTTCATCCGTCTGGGAATCCCCAGTTTTTCACTGAATGAAATATTTTTGTCATAGATAGTACGAAACTGCAGAAAGCTACTCATTGCATATGTCAAATCAACCATTTTGATCCTCCATTTTCCATCCCCGCGTTTTCATTAATGTATCAGCAATGATGGTACTGGAAACTCCTTTTGTATATGGAAAATAGACAACTTTGATGCCAATCTCCTCCAGGGCTCTCTCAATCTCATTCCATTTTGGAGTATTGTACCAGTCATCTCCTACAAAAAGAATGGAGGCTTTTAGTTTTTTGCATTGAGCTACTTTGTCCATGGTTTCCTGAGGAACTACTGCGTCTACATAACGAACAGACCGCACAATTTCCATTCGGTCTTCAAATGGAATTAAAGGTTTTTTCCCTTTATACAAACTTAAATCATCCGTTGTGACTCCTACAATTAACTTATCACACATCCCTTTGGCATTTTTTAAAAGATTTAAATGACCAATGTGAAACAAATCAAATACACCGGAAGTATAGCCAATTACCATAGAAAATCCTCCTATTTTTCTAAATCAGTATCGTATTTTTTTATAAAGTCATCTGCTGGCAAATAAAGATCCTCATATCGTTCCCGAATCTCTTCATCTGTCCAATCCCACCAGGCTATTCGGTTTAGAGCTGCTATCTGCTCCGGATTATACCAGTATCGGATGATCCTTGCAGGCACCCCCCCTACTATCGCATAATCCGGAACATCTTTTGTAATTACAGCTCCTGCTGCCGCAATCACACCATTTCCAATATTAGCTCCATTACATACAATTACATTCCGGCCAAGCCATACATCATGACCAATTCTGCTTCTTGAAGATTTTGGAACAACCCCTTTAGGATGAATTCCAGGTAAAAACTGCCTTCCTCCCATTTGCTCATATCTGCATATTTGTGGTCTTTCCATATTAGAACTACATGAAAACACAATCATATGGGTTGTAATATAATCCATGGAATGATTGGGAACAACCGCACTGCCAACTGCAAAGCTACAGAAGTTTCCAATGGATTCAATTAATTCACTATATCCATGGGGAATCAACGGTCCATAACTATATTTTCCTACTACTGTTTCTGTTTTTTCACCTTCCACAGTAGTTGCCTCAAACCGTTCAATTCGGCCCGCCTGATTGCGTTTTAATTCTAAAATCTGGGATTCATCAAAATATTTTTCCAGTAAATTCTTTAGTGTTACATAAATAGAAGAACTTGTAGATGCCAATATCACACAATACTGACTGCAATCTATTTTTTCCAGAAACTCTATAGGTTTTATGTTTGGATTATAAGCACTGAGATGATTATCAATGATCATTTTTTCCTGTATTCCATAGGCATGATTCAAAATATATTTAACCTGCATCCCCACCTCACCGAATGGAAATATTATAAAATTTTTCTGTCCGCAGTTCAACTGACTTTCAATTATTCTTTTAATATCAGAATTAAGTTCTTCCATGGCAAATCTCCTTGCATTTGTTGTTTATTTTAACTGGAGCGCCACCTCAATCAGATTATCTCCATCTGTACCTTTACAATGGCAACAGGCTTCCATATGACTGGGAGTATGAATATACTTTTCTAGTTTTTCTGAAAAATCCAATGTATCCGTAACTGGAAGATAATCTCCCGCTTTGGCTGAAAATCCCTGGACCTGTTCTGCTATTATACTGCGGGAACATCTTCCCAAAACTCCATTTTCTAAAGTCAGACAATTCCGAAACAGGCATTTTTGAAAACGTTTCTCAGCATTTTCCTGTTCTACATTTTCGGATGCATGGAGATTCTTTTCCTTTCCAAGATCGTACCATTTGTCATCTTTTGATGCAAAATGGTAAAGTTCTGATTGAATATTTTGCTCTTTTAACCAGGCCTGAACGCCTTGACTTTTATCTGCTGCTACCGGGTAATTGCTAATGCGTACGATAAATTTTTCATCTTGAAGGCACTGCCAGCTCGTACCCCCCCCCTGGTATAATTGTACCATTTGTTGCAATCAGACATTTCTTCACTGCTTTGCATTCTTTTACAAATTCCAAAATATCCCTTAGATCTGAATACAGGAATGGTTCTCCGCCCTGAATTTGAAGCAGACGGATATCTGCATATTTTGTAATCGTTTTAAGCTTTTCTAAAATTTCACTGACAGCATAACGCAACGTATGCTTTGGTGCAAAAGGTGCAAAATTACCACAGTCTTTGCAGGAAAGATTACATGCCTGCCCCACTGTTACTACCAGAAAATGAATATATGTCCGTTTCATGCAATTCTCCTCTATTCTTTACAAAATACAGCCGTTTCTGAAAAGAAATCTGTTACAAAAGAAAGTCCCTGCTTTTCTGCAAAATCTCTTACCGCATCCATAGCCTTTGGAAATGACAGGCTATAATAATCATGAACACAAATATAACCGCCTTTATTTAATCTCGGATAAAAATACTCCAAACCTGCTGTAATTGGTTTATACAAATCACAGTCAATATGTACAAATGCAAACCGATCTTCCAATCCGTCAAGAGACTCCGGGAAGTATCCCTCTTTTATGACACAGCATTCCGGATAAAACATCCGGGACAGGACTTCTTCTGCATTGGAACGGATATTATAAAAATCCAAAAGTTCTTTTGTCTTAGCTTGTGAAACATCTCTATCCCTTGTGTCAAAGCCCTGAAAAGTGTCAAATAAATACAAGGTTCTCTCTGGATAATATAAATTGAGATATTTTGCAGTATCTCCAAAGTCCACCCCTAGTTCAGCAATCGCTCCCGGGATGGCTTTTCTCTGAATTTCATTGGCAAGACATTGGTGCAAAATATGTTTTTCATATTGATGTACATGTCTAAAATCTAATACTTTTTCAAATGGTATACCCTTGTTGACATATTCTCTTAGCAGTCCGTTAAAATCCTCCACTGTAGAAAATATCATGTCTATATCTCCTGGATATTCACTGATATCGCTATAACAGGGAAATGTCTTTTCTACTGACTTTTGCATTCTGCTGTCTCTTTCGATAAATCCCTCTATTTGAAAAATATGATCAATGCGCCGGACCAGTTTCATTCCCCGCACATCTGCACCATGTATCAAAATCTTTTGCTTATTCATGTTCCATTCTCCTCTCTGGGAATTTTAATTCTGTAAGTATATGTGGGTATATTCTTTTTTCCTCTGGTGGAAGTTCCATATAATGCTCGCCAAACATTTGCCGCAGCATTGCGTCATAATGTTCCGGAGCATAAAAATGGCATCCTTCAAAAGTCAGCAGCGTTCTTTTTCCAACCAGCTTTTTATCATATACCCGTTCTAAAAAAAGGTTGGGAGTATCCCAGATAAAATAGTGAAGCCACTTCGATACAAACGGATTGCACAACTGCTCAAATCCAATTCCAAGAGAACGGAAAAATCTTCCAATCCATTTGGAAGCCCCCCTCTTATCATACCACCTGAATTTTTCAGCCAAATGAAAGCAGGAAATCGACATACGTTCCTGAAGCTTATTAAACTTATTGGGATATGCGCAGACAAAATCAATAGGGAATGTATCAATCATAATCATTGTCTTCTGACTATTTCCAAAGAGATGGCAAACGCTATCCCTTAATCCCAGATTCTTTCTTGATGGTAATTCCTGAATGGCATAAGTATCTCCAAGCTCTTTTTTTACGACTCGATAAAAACGGTTATAATCTTTCCGAAACATAGCTATATCGATATCATCGTCCCAAGGAATAAAACCTTTATGACGAACTGCTCCTAAAAGTGTTCCGGAGGTAATATAATACGGAATCCCATATTGAACACAAACTCTATGAAAAAAGCAGAGCAGATCCAAAAGGCATTCTTTCATTTGTATCCGCTCTTCTTCGCAAAGTTTGAGAGGTCTAGGTATTATTCCGGTGTCACAATAGGCATAAAAATCCGGCGACAGAATATTGCTCTCTGGTATACCAAAGAGCAACAGTTTTGCTTCTATTTGAGGATAATTATATGCAGAATTGATTAAATAGAACGCCCCTTCTGTCCCATATTCATTCAATAAACTATCTAATGATTTTACTGGAAGTCCACCTACTTTACTCCCGATTTTGTCAGGATTTCCATCACAAAATGCGTAGGGTTCTATTTCAAGCGCTCTAAGTTCCTTCAGCATTCTGCGCCCGTATTCTCCCGCTGGATACAAAATCAATGGTTTTTCAGTCAGGCGAGGATGTTTTCGGTAACGCATTTTTGAACTCATGTTCTGCAGTCCTCCTTCAATTTTTCATCCACCTGAATCTCAGAAATGGGAAGAAGTTCACAACCAGATAAACTTACCGGAGGAAATTTTACTGGTTTTAGATAGTCCCCATACATCCGCCTTAAAGGAAACTTACTATCTGCAAATCCAGCTAATGAATATCCCTCAAATTCGTAGTCTTCCAAATGTTCCAGCCATTCAGAACGGTATCTCCAATATCCGCTGTTTCCCTGAGAAGTCACTACCGGAACAGCCAGACACCTCAAATACTTTGTAGGCTTACGGTTCAAATATGCAGTGAATTTTTTGAACCCTCTGTTTAGCGTAGATAGAGGTATAAATGACAGAATTTTATAGAAAAAGCGGTATACATAGTTGGGTTCTGTCCGTTTTCCCACCTCAGACCAATACGCTTTTCGGAAGAGAAAACAAAGCAGATTACAGATCCACTGCCCTGTTCTGTTGTCAGGGATATAATCAACTGGCATAACATCAATGTATACTCCCTGCTCATAAGGAAGATGTTCCGTATTTGGACGGACAAACGATGTCCCCTTTCTCCTCAGTTTTCCATATCCCCATCTGTAACTTTCTGTTAGTTCCCGATCCTGAAAGTAAAAACGTTCTTTATCCAAATCTCTTTCCAAAGCCTTAACAAATGCATCATAATCGGAGCGAAGAAGCGCAACGTCAGCATCATCATCCCAGGGAACAAATCCCTTATGCCTTACTGCTCCTAAAAGAGTTCCTCCTATCATGGTATATCGAATACCATTTTTTCTGCAAATACGGTCAAATTCGATGAGCAGTTCCAACTCCGTTAACTGAAGGATACGAAGTTCTTTTCCAGCTAATGGTTCTATAGACTTTACATCACTCATCTAAGGCCTCCTTTGTAACAAAGAATTTTTCTGTACACCAATCCATCTCCTGAAATACATTGCCAAAGTCAATCTTTGAAGCAGGAGCAACTGCATAGCGAAGTTCTCTGGGAGGCATTTTCATATACTGCGTTCCATACTCATAGGAAAGATACCAATCCGTATCCTTGATAGTCTGAAAAGGAAATCCCTCAAACAGAATCTCTGTTCTTTGAGACAATTTTTCAGGATTCCATCCAAGGCTTGGCACTTTCCAATCTGAAGCATAAGCAAACTGCCTGATACCTAATCCACCATATTTTTCTGTATCATTATATCTTCTTGCGGTTTTTTCCAGCAATGCAGCCATTTTTCTTCCAGGAAGCATAGAAAGCAACCAGTATCCCATTCGCAAAGGAAAAGTATTCGCCTGATATCTACCTACCTTTGAGTAAGTTGCTTTTCGACAGAATGTACACAGTCTTGCCTGTCTTACCAATGGCCTCATAGCTCTGGAATGCCAGAACTTTTCTGGAAGCACATAACGAAACATATGATTTTTTATTGGAACCTTTTTAACCTGATGAAGGATTTCTTTACTCAAATCTTTATCTATAGGCAGATAATCATAAGGAAAAACATCAATAGAAATCCCTGTTTGATATTTCATCCGTTCCTGTCCGGATCGGATATATTCAGTACCAAGTCTCCTGATTTTTCCATAATTCCACAAATAATGGGGATCCGATTTCCATGTCTGAAGAAAATATTTGGAACTGTCTGCCTCCCTGGCAAATATCGTACAGAATTTTTCATAATCTTCGCGGAAAAAGCCTACATCCACATCATCATCCCAGGGAATAAAGCCTCCATGACGCACTGCCCCTAAAAGAGTTCCTCCGCATAAAAAATAATCAATCTGATGTTTTCGGCAGATTCTGTCCAATTCCAGCAGAATATCCAGTTCTACGAGCTGAAGTTTTCTAAACTGTTTTGGAGTCAGAGCTATTGCCCCTGAAGGCTGTTTTGCCATATTGTCCTTCCTTTCTTACTATCAACTATAAAAGCAGAAACCTTTTCTATTATCTGTTTCCCAACGTTTCTGCCAGTTTTTGCGAAAACTTCTCACAGTCTTCTAAAGCAAGGGTCTTTGGATAATCAATTCCAAAAACAGATTTCATTTTTGTAATGACTTCATCTGTAAAATGAATTCCATTTTGATCCAGTTTGTCTATTCCATCACAGCGAAGGCTGCCTTCATTTACCTGCTCCATCTCTTCTGCAGAAAAATGAGTTTCATCAATTTCCATCTGACCATTGGCAAAAATCAATGGATAGCCGCCAATTTTTCCAAAAGGTCCAGGAGCATGGATCTTCTGCTTTTTCCCACTTCTATCCAGTATAAGACGAATCAACATTACCACATCCGAAGCAATCATAATATTTCTTTCCGGACCTGAAGCCGTAGGAACTGCACAAAGCTTCCAGATCTCTTCCGCTTTGATACTATTATTTCCCTCAATGTGAAGAAGGCAGGGAGAGCCCTTTGCCGATCCTTCTTTTGAAATATAGGTATTTGCATAATGAGAACCAACAAATGTAATATCACACTGACTGGCCGGATGGCCGCTTAATTTTTCGTAGGCTCTTGCAATTCTTGGAATCAGGTGGTTTAAATTTCCAGCGCTGGTATATGGCGCCAATCCATGGGCAGCTAACAGAGGAGACACTGCATCTCCGTAGCTTGTATTAATCACAGGGACCGAAACCCCTGACCTCTTTACTGCTCTCATCAGCTTTTCCACCAAAACCACTGCAAGAGGAGTCCAAACTCCATAACCAATCTGGTTGGGATAAGAAAATTCTCCATATTTAAAGCCTTTCATATACCGTCCTGTATAGGCAATAACATTTGGGGCTTCCTCGCTAATCAGAGCACTTAAATTTTCTACCTGATTTATATCACAGGAACGGTAGCGGACTTTGGGATAATTCCCAAAAATTCCAGCAGAAACCAAGGTAAGGTTAATTCGCTTCTCTGCTTCTTCCTCGCTTGTTCTGGAAACAACAACAAACTCGCAGCCAGAAAGTTCAGGGAGTCTTGTCAACATATCCAATACATATTTTCCTGTACTTCCATATCCAATAATCATTACTTTCTGATCCATTCTGCTAATCCTGCCTTTCTTAAATCTTCCTGAGTATTAAGGTTAATCCACTGGTCCGGCCATTTTGAGAAAACCGGTTCCAGTTCTGGATTTATCCGGTTAATGGAATAGACACCAGAATGCAGCATAGGCTCTGAACTTTTATCTGCAGCAATTTTATACGTACAGAGTTCTTTTTTCAGTTTCTCTAATATCGAACCCGAAAAACTCCAAAGCTGCATACTCTCTCCCAAAATCTCTTCGTTGCTGTCAATCTGAATATCTCCATGATGGAGTGTGTCATACTCGTAACGCACAATTTTCTTTTTACAGCCTACGGCAATTACGCTTCTCTTACTGTCTACATAGGATTTTTCTCTCACCAGAGAAGCCGCTGGGCCATTCACACAAAAAAGCTGCTGAATAGACTCTCTGTAAAGCAGAGAATCTCCTTCAGCAATTATCACCCTGCTGGCATTTTTTGTAACAGCAGATTCCATTCCGCAGGCCAGAGAATAGTTGCATCCATGTTTATCATAACAAGAATTATAGACAAGATGAACTCGTCCACTTTTTATAAATTCTGAAAGCGCCGTTCTCACAGATTCACTGGCATACCCTGTGACTGCTACTACTTCATCAGCCCCTGCGTCTAAAAGAGCGGATACTCCATATTGGACAGCCGATGTTTCCCGGATTGGAACTGCACACTTATTTTGTTTTTCTGCAAGACCAAGTCTGCTTCCAAGTCCTGCACAAAGAATTATGGCTGCTGTTTGATAATCCATTTCAGCGTCCTCCTGATGCCCTCCTGAAGCATAACCTTGGGGGCATAACCCAAATGTTCGCCTGCCCTGGAAATATCAAGAACTCTTCTTGTAGGGTCTCCTGCTCTGGAGATGTCAAATATGGGAGTGTGATGATAAGATATGCCCAGTTCTTTTGCTGCCTCAACTGCTGTCTCATACAGTTCCAGAATCGTTACTTCTTCAGGATTCCCCACATTATAACTCAACCCGCTTTCCATATGCAGCATGGCCAGACGGGTAGCGACAGCGCCATCTCCCATATATAGAAACGACCGGGCAATAGTTCCGGCATTCACATTTAAATGACAGGGCTTATCCTGAACAATACAATTTAAAATATAAGGAATAACATGGTTATCATCAATATCATAAGGCCCATACACATTGGCGTAGCGGATATGGCAGACTTTAATCTCATCTTTATGATGGTTAAACAAATACTCTGTCATGATCTTTCCATGAGCATAAGACCATCTTGTAGAATCCTCAACAGAATCATATATCGATTTTGTGGTCTCTTTTGTAGGAAAATCTTCAGCATGTCCATAGATTTCAGAACTGGATGCATTAATAAAACGGGGAATCTTATGCTTCAATGCCCATAAAAAAATCTCATAAGCGCCCTGGCAGTTCACTTCATAAGTCAGGCAAGGTTCTTCATAAAAATATCTGGTGGGAACAATGGCTGCCAGATGATAGATTCCGTCAAAAGCTGTATCTGATTCCTGTTTTATATAATCGCGAAAATCACATTCATAAAAAGTAAAACGCTCATGTCCCATTATATCTTCAATATTTTCCTTTGTTCCCCGGAAAAAATTGTCTACTCCTACTACAGTATCGCCCTGCTCTAAACACTGGCGAACCAGATAAGAGCCTGTAAGACCTGCTACTCCTGTTATCAAAACACGCATTTTAATGCCTCCTTATTAATTTTATATTCCCTGATATAAACGCCGCCACAAATATTCAGGCAGCCCAGCTTCTTTGATTGCCAAAGCTGCCTGATCAATATCATACTTTACCCGTCGAAATATAACTGATTCCCCATCTAAAATAGCATAGGATGCTTCTGGAAAACCATCCCGCGGCTGTCCTACACTGCCTGGGTTTATAATTCTTCTGCCATTTTTAGCAAGCAGAAAACTTTTATGAGAATGTCCGGCAAGAAGAAGACGGATATCTCTCTTTTCCATATCGAAAAAAATCTCATCTGCATGGACTTCCGGAAGAAATTTTCCCCAGTAAGGGTCCGAGACTGTTCCATGCACCAGCATGGTTTTTTGTTTTTCCAGATATATCATCGGATATTCTGCAATATGTTTCAGCCACAAAAACTCATCTGGATTTTTTTCAACTAATGCTTTTGTATAAGAAAAAGCCTGTTTTCCATGGGGAGTCTGACTGCTTCTAACAGAAGGCAAATATAAACATGCATCATGGTTGCCCGCAATCGCATATTCTGGTTCCAGCTGTTCCAATACTTTTACAGTCTCTCTGGAAGAAACTCCATAGTCCACATAATCTCCCAGCAGCCAGAACCGATCTGCATGCTGCCTGGTACAATCTTCTAAAACTGCTAAAAGAGCAGGAAGATTTCCATGTATATCCGATAAAACTGCTATTTTCATAAAATAGCCCCCTGAAATCTGTGAGTCTGATTAAAAATAAGTTGTCGGTCCGGTCTTGGGAGATTTTTCATGGTTCCAGTCCGAATTCTGGCATAAACCTGGGTATAAACCGGATTTTTCTGAAAATCCTGAATTTTTTCAAAAAGTCCCTCCGGAGAATAGACCTGCTGTGTTGGATACAGACTCTCCATAACATCTAAAAGTCTGCTGTCTCCAAGGCTATTTCGTTGCCCCCCAGTGGATTCGTTGCTTTCATTATCAAGGACAAGATAGAACAGATTATCCGGTTTCTTCTGTGTCAGTGTATATAATCCACCCAGTCTCATAAGGCAGGCACTGTCCCCGTCAACTGCAATCACAGTCCTGTCTTTCACATTTTCTGCCAGTCCAAGGGACAGGGAAGAGAGACATCCCATGGACCCTACCATATAGAAATTTTCAGGCCGGTCCCCGGCACAGAACATCTCTCTGCTGGTAAATCCTGTTGTAGTAACTACTACAGACTGACCGGATGCTTTAAAAACTTCTTTCAGCATATCATAGCGAAGCGGAAATTTATCATACTCTTCACTGTCTCTTTTTAAAGGGACCGGCGAAAAGGTAGTTCTTGTATTTACAAGAAGGGCACAGCTTTTTCCGGAAAGCTGCTCAAAAGCCCTATCAACAGCCTCCTCTTCTTCTGCCATTATATGGCTGATTCCAATTGCGTCTAAAAACGGTTCTACACATCCTGCCATAATTCTGTGCTGAGGTTCATCATCCCTGCCTCTGTTTCCAATAATCAGCAACGTTCCCAAACCAAACAATTCGTTTAAGGATGTAAGGGGCGATAATGCATTGGATAATCCGGAATTCTGCATCACAACAGCACATCTGTGACCTGCCAAAAGAGAGCCGGCCGCATAAGCCATGGCATCGCCCTCATTGACAAAAGGTTCATAAATCCCTCTGTTTTCCGCTTCATTAATTAAAGGGGTTAAAAATGAGCATGGTACTCCTGCAATTTTCTCAATCCCCCTTAGGAGAAGTTCGTCTACAAACTGTTTGGTGTCAATCATACCAGTTCCCCCGCTTTCATCAGATCGTTTAAAGAGTTTATGTCCACAATTGCTTCTGCGGAAGACATAATAACAGAAATTTTAAGTCCTTCTTTTAATGCTCTGCGCATGAAATCTGCTGTGGAAAGACGTTCTGCTTCCTCTTCCTCTAAAATTTCGTTAGCCTTCTGGTAATGATTGATCATCATCAAACCGCTGAAATAAACAGCTGTCTCATCGTCTTTTCCACCTCTTCCCGGACAGACTTCTGAGATAACCAGTTCTTTGTCATCTCCAAATACATCCGGTTTTTTGTTTAATCGCAAATAATATCCAGCATTAATATAATCTTCTTTTACACATACTAAAATCACATCAGAAGAAGGACTTTCTTCGGAATAATCCAACATCGCTCTCAGCAGATAACGTTTAAAAAACACATCACTGTACAGAGCCAGATAAGGCCGATCCATTGTTGCTGCTGCCAGCGAAAGAGAATGAGCTACATCCGTACTAGCCCATTTGTCATTATCTATCATGGTTACGCCCGGAACACATAGTTCTTCCTTTTTATAGCCCCTTACAATTAAAATATCAGATACACCTACGGATCTGACTGCCTCTAACTGATGCTCTAAAATGCTTTTCCCGTTCATTTTTAAAAGAGCCTTTGGCCGATCAAAATCCAGAGATCCCGGTCCTCCCGCTGCCAGTATTACTGCTTTCAGATTGGAATAAGACGGCAGATATTTTTTCTCCTTTTCCAGATATTCCTCATTTTTCTGCAAACGGAAAATCTCTGCAACGGAAGCTATGGTTCCCTCCACATCTGCAATAGAAGCATTGTCATAGATAGTTTTACTTATTTTCTGCATAGCAGTAACACAGGCGCGGATATTGTGATTGGCCCAGATAATTCCTTTGACACGTTTATCCTTTGTTAGATGTGCTACTGGAACTGTATAATATTTCGTGGGAACCAGGAAAATAGGAACTTCTCGTTTAAATGCTGCAAGAAAATCATCAATTTCTTTGGATGTAGGACGTTTGGAATGAACTAAAAGAGCATCTGCGCCTGCATCCAGGTATAAATTGGCCCGCTTTATGGCATCCTCTATTCCTGCTCCTACAATCAAAGACTCCAGTCTTGCCACTACACAAAAATCCGGATTTTTCTGAGATTCCTTCATAGCGCGGATTTTTCCGGCAAATTCCATTGGATCTGCCAGGGCATCTAATTTTGTCTCTAAAAACGAATTCGTCTTGGGAAATTTTTTATCTTCAATGCAAACTGCTGCTATTCCCAGTTGCTCTAATTTCTGCAGCAGACGGCAGGCATTATTAAAATTCCCATAACCAGTATCACCATCTACCAAAATTGGAAGATCTGTTGCGTCATTCATATACTCCAGTACATCCAAAAGCTGACTGTAAGAGATCTCGTTGTTATCTCTGACACCTAAAGAAGCCGTAATTGAAAGTCCGCTGGCCCAGATTGCCGGGAAACCAGTTTCCTCCACAATTTTTGAAGACAGTCCATCATGGGCCTCCATCAAAAAAAAGTGCTCATCACCATTTAACAACTGACGAAATCTTTTTGCCTTATTCATTTGAATCCTCCTCTGAGATCGTTCTCACATAGTCATATATTTTCTGTCCTGCCGAACCATCTGCATTTATATAGCGTGCTCTGTACTTACTAGACTGTTCTGCTTTAAAACTTTCCACTACCTCTAAATAATCTAAGAAATCTGTCAGGCTGAATCCTCCCTTGGATGGGTCCATTACTTCATAGAGAACATAGCTGTTATAATGATCCCGTTTTACAAACTCTTTCATGGACTGCAAAACATGTTCTCTGCCTCCTGAAATCTTTGGTTCATTGCCAGCATTTCGCATATTTTGAACAAGAATTGGTTTTCCTGCAAACTGCATCAATAAGTTCAAAGAACTTTCATCTCCGTAGCATGCATCCGAAAAAGCAATGGCCCTGTCTATATCCGGAGTCTCATCAAAAATTCCATAACCTGCTGCCTGATAATCTTTTACCAGTTGCTGATACTTCTCAAAAATATCTTTACCCAGCCAGAAAAATGTTTCCGCCATCAAAGGATGTGGTCTCCACCAGAGAAGAAACTCTTTTTTCTCTCTAAAAAATTGCAGGACACTTTGTAATTTTTTTAAATAGACTCCCCTATTTTCTCCTTGTGAATATGCAAGGGCTGTTTCCAATGACAGATTGTAAAGAATAATCCGCTTTCCCTGTGCATTGGCAAGCAGACTTTTCCATTCATCCAAAACAGAAAAGTTTTCCTTCTTTACTGATAAAACACGATCTGTCTTGGGCGATCCTAAAGCTACAATCCTTTTTTCCCAATCTGCTCTAATAACATTGGGAAAATGCTTGCAAATGCTGTCTATATACTGATTTCTTATATTCTCAGACTGTACAATTGTTCTATGTGAAAACAAAACACCAGCAGTAACTGCCATATGTGGAGAAATAATCTCGCTATGAACAAAATACGGAACATAGATCAAAAGTGGAGTGTGATCTTTCAGTTTTCTGGCATAGTAATCGGGATGGACTGTTGTAATCAGGTTATTTTCATCATATGGATTCATGATAAAAATTACATCTGGATGGCGTTCTTCTGTTTTATATAAACGCCAGTCTGTAAGTTCATACTGTTCTGAATAAAATCCCTCTGCTTCGTAATGAACCGCACCTAAACTTCCATCCTTATTTCTGTCAAAGTATGGAATAGGAATAAAATATGCATCACAATTCGGATCTGCTTTTGCTGCCAGATAAATACTTTCCAGGCTGTCACTCATACTTGCCTTGTAACAGAAAAAAGCTGCTTCTATCGTGTCTGCCTTTAATTCTTTTTCTGCACAGTCTATGAGTTCTTCCGCCAACCCCATCAGAGTATCTGCCTTTTCCGGTTCCTGGCTGACCAAAAATAATGTCTCGTAAAAAGAAACCAGAAGGCTTTCCGTCTTTGTGTCTCTATTTTCAATTCTTTGAATAAAATCAAAAATTCCTGAAACAAAATCCTGGATATCTGCACAAAAGTTTATATAGTTTGCCCCTATGGGTACATTTGATAATTCCTGGCATGCTCTGCAAAGGGTATGTAAGAATTCCATAAGTTGATTTTTTTGTATTTTTCTCATTTACTTTTCCTATCAGTTTATTTTTTTTATTTGATTTCAACAATCCTATATTAATTATCGACCCAAAATGTAATTTCATAAATATAATAGCAAATTCAAAATATTGCTATGTTACCCACAAATTACATTTATGCAAAAAGGAAACCTCCCATTTCTGGAAGGTCTCTTCATCAAAGTCTCTCGAACGGCCCGTACAGATCCTCATCTTTTTCTGCATCCCCATTGCTGCATAGGTGACTTCATTTGGCTCATCAATTTTTACATCCCCAACTCCGCCTTTAATCTTGCCAGAGCATCATCTGTATCTGCGTTCCCGCTTCCAGAATATTTCTTCATTAAATCTTCTTCCTCTTCACCAGCAGAGTCCTGATTTAAATCCTCCAAAGCTTCCGCCTCTGCCAGACGCTTATTCGCCTTTTCTTCCATCCTGTCAAAGGCGTCAAATGCGCCTCTGTTGATTCCCTTTGAAGAAATCTTTTCAGTGGCCTGGATTGCTTTCGCTGTTACCGCTTTTGCCTTAATTTGAGCGGCTTTCTGCTCCATATCTGCAATTTCCTCTTCCATCTCCCCCAGTTTTTCACGGATTTTATCAGCTGAAGCTTTAGCTGCCAGATACGTTGCTTTGCCTGTTTCCGCCTCAGAGCGATATTTCGTTTCCATCTGAAGCGCTTTTCTGGCATCCTCTTCATTTCCGGCTTTCAATGCCTTTGCAGCAATGCCATGCCACTCATCCGCTTTGGAAGCTGCTTCTTCCATCTGCCCTTTTACCAGCTTTTCGTTGGCTAAAACAGAAAGAGACTCCTTTTTTGTTTTGGCCAGTTCTACCTTTGCATCTGCAATGGTCTGATCCACTAATTTTTCCGGGTCCTCAAACCGATCCAGCAGTTCGTTTACATTTGCCTTTGTGATGGTTGCAATTCGCTCAAAAATTCCTGCCATTTAATTATCCTCCTTTGGTGATGTCCCATATTTTCTTAACAGCTCCTCCTCTTCCGGAGAGGTTACGCTGCCAATCGGCGTTTTCAAAATTTCCTTCAGCTCCTCGGTCTCCTTTCTCCGTTCTGCGGCCACTTTAAATGCAAGGAAGCCTCCCGCAAGACTAACCGCCATCAAAACGCTTGCAATGACGCACATCCGTGCAATGGCCATCTGTTTTTTGCTGTCTTTCATAATCGTATCTGCAGAAGCCCGAAATACTTTTGCAAAAAATCCTTCATCTGATAAAGAAGAATCTGTATAATACCGATCTGCGTTATTTAGAAAAATTTCTCTGGCATCTTCATCTATGACGCTGTCCGCAGCAATTCCTGTATAGATCCAGGTAATGTACCGAGAACTGGCATATTCCATAAAGGTAAAAATCATATGTCCTTCATCTTCGTACAAAGACTCATACAGGTTCTCCATAGCGGCCTCTGCCTGCCCGTCCGTAATATCGCCTCCCATTCCATCGAGAGTATCTGTAATCAGCAAATAGGGCTGTACACCGGTTTTTTCATAAAAATAATCCATTGCCTGTTCAACCTGGCGTTTGTCCTGAATCCATCCCAGCTCGTCCTGGATCAGCCGCTCAGAAGCAATACAGGCGTCTGGTCCTAATTTTTCTCTGACAGGACTGTCTTTTGCCGTTGCCATGGTGTATCCGGCAAAAAGCAGCATCATGAAAATAACGACACAGGCAAATCCTGACAGCCATTTAAACCACCCAGGCATTCCTCCGGCATTTGGCGCAGGAGTTCCACCGCTCTGTTGTAAATCCATGGGACTGCCTGAGTGTCTCCGTCCTGAATCCCGGTATATGGTTGTCATAGGGATAAAGACCGGACCCATCGGCCTTACCACTCTTCTCCCCGGCCTGGGAGATCTGAATGGTCCTGACGTTCTGGAAGGTCGATAAGAACCGCCTCCCCGATGCCCTCCTGATGAACGATGGCTGGAAAAGCCGCGGCTTCCCCCTCTGCTAAATCCTCCAGACCCTCCTGAATGCCCTCCTGAGCGGCCGCCTCCTCTTCCCATAAGCAAATTCCTCCTTTGTATTTCTCACTCTGGAATGTCAATCTATTCCCTTATCTGCCCATTTCCGTAAATAATATATTTGGCAGTGGTCAGTTCTTTTAACCCCATGGGACCTCTGGCATGAAGTTTCTGGGTACTGATGCCGATTTCGGCTCCAAAGCCAAATTCGGCCCCGTCTGTAAAACGGGTGGATGCATTCACATAAACCGCCGCCGCATCGATCTCATTTAAAAACTTTTGCGCATTGGCATAATCGGAAGTTATAATACTCTCCGAATGGCCGGTATTGTACCGGTTAATATGCCGGATGGCATCCTCTATGGAATCAACTACTTTTAACGATACAATGTAATCCAGATACTCAGCGCCCCAATCCTCTTCTGTGGCCGGTGTCAGCCCCTCTGCCAGCTCGCAGGCCTGCGCATCCCCTCTGATTTCCACCTGGAAAGAATCCAGCCGTTTCTTCAAAAGAGGAAGAAATGCCGGCGCAATCTCTTTGTGGACTACCAGGGATTCACAGGCATTGCAGACTCCAATCCGCTGGGTCTTGGCATTTTCAATAATGTCCAGGGCCATATCAAAGTCTGCAGTGGCATCTACAAAGATATGACAGTTGCCGGTTCCCGTTTCAATAACAGGGACTGTACTGTTTTCCACAACGGTTTTGATAAGCCCTGCTCCACCTCTGGGAATTAAGACGTCCACATAATCATTTAAGTGCATCAGTTCTCTGGCCGTTTCCCTGCTGGTATCCAAAATCAACTGAACGGCATCTTTTGGAAGGCCGCAGGAAGAAAGCCCTTCTCTCAAAGCCTCTGAAATGGCCTGGTTGGAATGGAGGGCATCGCTTCCCCCTTTTAAAATCACTGCATTTCCGGATTTGAAGCACAGTCCGAAGGCATCAGCCGTAACATTGGGTCTGGCCTCATAGATCATGGCCACTACCCCCAATGGAACCTGTTTTTTGCCAATTATCAGACCATTGGGCCTGGTCTTCATGGACACTACTTCCCCTACCGGATCTTCTAATGCGGCCACCTGCCTTAATCCCTCTGCCATTGCCTGGATTCTGGCCGGATTTAAGGCCAGACGGTCTAAAAGCCCCTGGCTCATGTGACGTTCTCTGGCAAGAGCCATATCCATTTCATTGGCTGCCTCAATCTGCCGGGTACGGTTTAAAAGCGCGTCTGCTGCTGCCAAAAGCCCTTCGTTTTTTCTGGCGCTGCTCAATGTGTTTAACACTGCTGCCGCTGCCTTCGCCTGTTTTCCCATTTCAATTAATGTCATTTTTTATTCCTCCTGCAGACAATGGTTTGTGTCGGTGTAACGATCTTATCTAACAAACAGTCATGGCGCTCTCTGGGAATGGTTTTCACAATCTGAAACTCATAGCCGATTCCGATTTTAGTACACGTAATATTTTGAATCCGGTTAAAAAACTTATCGTAATATCCGCCGCCGTATCCCAGCCTGTCCCCCTGTTTGTCAAAGGCAAGTCCGGGAATGAGAAAGACCGATCCATCTTGGACAACTGCCCGTTTTAGTCTTTCACTTCCCATCTTTTTAAGGGACGGTTCTAAAATTCCCATTGTTCCCGGACTGGTTTCCTCCCAGTCTTGGATGAAAAAAAAGTCCATCTCACTCCCACTCACTTTGGGAACTGCTGTCTGAATGCCACGCTGCCACAATGTTTCTATGATCCGTCTGGTTCCGGCTTCTTTCCCGGTACTGATATAACAAAACACGCACACAGGATGCTCCATCTCCTGTTCTGCAAACAGTCTGACCTGAAGCCTGTCATCCCAAAGATCCTTTTCTTCCGGCAATATGTGACTCCGGACATCCTTTATCTGTTTTCGGATCTCAGGTTTTGTTTCCATACTTTTTTCCCAGATCCGTAATGGAACCATCCTGCTCTTTAATGGAAATATTGTTTAATGTTCCCCTTAAGTTTTTTCTCACTGTTTCAATATATTCTTTTCTAAGAGCCGCCTGCTCTTCCTTTTCTTCCTCTGTCAGGCCCACTGCCTGGGATTTATGGTAAAGTGTATTAATCCGATCTATTTTTTCCTGATTCATCATCTATCCTCCAGAAAGCATACATAAAATATTTATGGTAACTTTTAACATTCGTAGTGAATGTAGGTCATTAAATCAAAGTCTTTATTGGGGTGAGCCAAAAACAGCGTTCCCCTTTCTTTTCCTTCTGTAATATCCAATACTGCCGAAACGTCTTCCCCATTGGCAATGACCATATCGCATCCGCTGTCTGTGGCAATGCGGGCTGCAGCCAGTTTGGCAGCCATACCACCGGTTCCCACATCACTTCCGGAAGTTGGTTTTCCCATAGCCAGCAGTTCCTCTGTAATCTCCGGTACAAAGGGAATCAGCCTTGCATCCGGATTGCTCCTTGGATCATCGGAATAGAGCCCGTCAATATCAGAAAGAAGAATCAGAAGGTCGGCTCCGGTTAATGCCGCCACAATGGCAGACAGGCGGTCATTGTCTCCAAAATTATCTACTAAGGGGATCTCCGATGTGGATACAGTGTCATTCTCATTTACAATGGGAATGGCCCGAAGTTTTAAAAGTTCCTCAAAGGTATTCTGGGCATTAAAACGGGACGCATCATTGACCATGGTATTTTTAGTCAAAAGTACCTGGGCCGCTGTCTGGTTGTACTCAGAAAACAATTTTTGATATACCATCATAAGTCTGGCCTGTCCAACTGCCGCATACGCCTGTTTCTCTGCCAGCAAAGCCGGTTTCTTTCTGTGTCCCAGTGCCTGGCGTCCTGCGGCAATGGCGCCGGAGGAAACCAGAATCACATCTTTTCCCTGTCCCATCAAATCGCTGATAATCCGCACCAGCTTTTCAATTTTTACCAGATTTAAGTCTCCCGTCTCCCCATGAGTCAGGGAAGAGGACCCGATTTTAATGATAATTCTCTTTTTCTCTTTTAATGTCAAACGAATGTCTGTACTCATATCTGCTCCTTACCAAAAGGCTTTGTCAAATTTTAAAATGGGCGGAACCGTTTTGCCAGACATTCTGCTGTGCGGATTCCATCCATGGCAGCAGAAGTAATACCGCCCGCATACCCGGCTCCCTCTCCGCAGGGATACAATCCCTCAACAGAACTTTCCGCCTCTTCATTTCTGGGAATTCGTATGGGAGAAGACGTCCGGCTTTCAATTCCCGCCAGAATCCCGTCCGGGCGGTCAAATCCTTTTATAATCTGTCCAAACCGGTCAATTCCTTCTATCATAGCCGAGGTCACATCCTCCGGAAGAAGCGTTTGCAGGTTGGCAAACCGGACATTTCCGCAAAACTGGGGATTCACACTGCCAAATCCTGCCGACTCCCGGCCTTTTTTAAAGTCTCCATAAAGCTGAATGGGAATAAGACCCTGTCCCAGTTGAAACGCCTGTTCCTCCAGCCTTCTCTGAAACTCGACTCCTGCCAGAGGGCTCTCATCATTTCCCGGAAAATCCTCTGGGGTAACAGTGACAATCACTGCGCTGTTGGCATTTTCCCCGTCTCTGGCATGATTGCTCATGCCGTTGACTGCAAGACGCCCCTCTTCTGATGAGGCATTGACCACATAACCCCCCGGACACATGCAGAAGGTATAAACGCCTCTTCCATTTTGTGCCTGATGGGTCAATTTATAACTGGCCGCCCCTAAAATCTTTGCCGCCTCTCTTCCATACTGGGACTCGTCAATCATTTCCTGAGGGTGCTGAATCCGAAGCCCCACTGCAAAGGCTTTGGGTTCCATGGGAACCTGCCGTTCATAAAGCGCCTGAAAGGTATCCCTGGCGCTGTGGCCAATGGCTAATACCACTGCGCTGCTTTCTATTTTTTCTGTATGGTTGACCAAAACGCCTGTGATGGCTCTTTTCCCATCCGGCTTTTTCTCTATCAGAAAATCCGTAACACAGGCGTGAAACCGCACCTGGCCTCCCAGCCGGATAATTTCCTTCCGAATGCGGCTGACAATCTCACTTAACACATCTGTTCCAATATGGGGTTTATTGACATAGCAGATGGACGGATCTGCCCCAAACTCTGTAAAAATCCGAAGAACTTCCCTATTTCTGCCGGATACGTCCTTTATCAGGGTATTTAATTTGCCGTCAGAAAAGGTGCCGGCTCCTCCCTCCCCAAACTGGACGTTGCACTGGGGATCCAGTTTATTTTCTTTCCAAAAGGCGTCCACTTTTTCTTTCCGCTCCTCTACCGAACCGCCCCGCTCTAACAGGATAGGCCGATAACCGGCTCTTGCAAGCATCAGGCCGCAGAACAGTCCTGCCGGGCCTGTGCCAATAATAACAGGCGGTGCAGAAAGAGACTTGTCCCCGCAGGAAGGAAAGCGGTAAGATGTCTCTTTTTTTATCACTGCATTGCGGTTTTTGGCGCGCTTTACAATTTTCTCTTCCTGATCTGCCTGAATATCCAGAACATAACTATATGTAACCTGATCCCGTTTTCTGGCATCTATGGACTGCTTTACAATCTCCATTCCTTTTATCTGGCCAGGGGATATTTTTAAAGCTTTTTCTGCTTTTTGTTTCAGTTCTTCCCGGCTGTGGCTGATGGGAAGTTTTACCTGGGAAAGGCGAATCATCTGCGTCTCCCCTTTCTTTCTGCTTCTTTTTTCTTAACAGTTCTTATGCCTGCGGCTGAGACCCCGGCCAGGTATCCGCTGGACCAGGCCCACTGTAAATTATATCCGCCGCAGATACCGTCTACATCCAGCAATTCTCCCGCAAAATACAGATCCTTTTGAAGACAGGACTCCATGGTATCCGGACTTACTTCCCTGGTATCTACTCCTCCGCAGCATACCTGGGCATTGGAAAAAGGATTGACGCTCTGCACCAAAGCCTGATAGCATTTGATCTGCCGGGTCAGAGCCTCCAGGTGGCCTCTGGTCAATCTTCTGCAGGGATCGGACAGTTTAATGCCGGAAAGTTTTAAAAGCACAACTGCCAGTTTTTTGTTCAGCAGGCCGGTAAGAAACTCTTCACACGTCCGATCCGGAAACCTGCGGGCCCGTTCTTCCAGCATCTTTTTCAGTTCCAACGCCGTTATATCCGGAAAAAAGTCTATATAGACGGTAACGTTCTTTTTTTCTTCCAGCGATTTGGACGCATACCGGCTAATCTGAAATACCGGGATTCCGCTTAAACCGTAATCTGTAAGCTGCAGTTCTCCCCTCTCTCTGGTCAGTTCCTGTTTGTCTGCATACAACGTCAGTTCTGCATCTGTCCGGATGCCGGACAACTGCTTATAATAAGTTCCCTGGCAGCGAAGCTGCACCAGGGCCGGAAGGGGGCGGATAATCCTGTGTCCAAGCTTTTGTGCCAGTTCGTAGCCGGAACCATCGGAGCCGGTATTGGGAGCCGCCTTTCCTCCTGTAGCCAAAATCAGGGCATCTCCCTCAATCTGTATCTTTTTTGCCTCTCCATTCCCATCATCCGGTTTTTTAAGTCCTGCCACCTGCCAGGTATTTCCGGCTTTTTTTATAGACAACGGAGAAAACCCGCACAAAACCTTTACCTGATATTCCTTCAGGCTCATCCGCAGCACGTCTAAAACGGCAGAGGCCTGATCGGAAACAGGATAATAATACCCTTGCCGCTCCTTTACCTCCAGCCCCATATGGGAAAACCAGCGGATGGTATCTCCAACCCTGAAATGATCTAACACCCGAATGGGAAAATCCGGCTGTTCCGAATGGTAGCATGCGGCTTCCTGAAACCGGTTTGTCAGATTGCACCTTCCGTTTCCGGTAGATAAAATCTTTTTTCCCACTCTGTCTGTATGCTCTAAAATCGTGACGTCCGCTCCGGATCTGGCCGCCCAGATGGCGGCTGCCATGCCGGAAGCCCCGCCTCCAATAATCAAAATCCTTTTTTTCACTCTTAAAACCTCTCCTGCTACTATTCGGTAATCAGTATAACACAGTTAAACCAGATTTGCCACAGAGAAAAACATCCTAACTGGTATAGGATTCTAAATAACTGTAAATTTCCATCATAGTGGCAAACCAGATTCCCTCCCGAAGCTTATCCTGCTCTTCCCTTGGAAAATCTGTAATAGGAATATGGGTATACAGACATACTTCTGTCTGATTTTTCCGAAATACCAGCAGAAATCCATCTTCTGATACCAGGCAGTAAGGCGGGTCCTCTGCTGTAGAGATGTGCTCCACCTCTGTCTGATTGATCACAATCCGATCCGGGGGCGTGGTCTCTTTTTCTGCTGTCTGTGTCATACTCTCTCTTTTTTCAGAACCTGATGTTTCTATCCAAAATGCCGCTCCCAGGCAAACAAGACTTACCCCTAAAAATAAAGATAAGCAGTATACAAACTTTTTCATGGAAATCCTCCTTTCCATGGTTAGTATCTGCTTATCCTGTCAAACTATCCCTGTTTTTCTACCGGATATGAAATTTTCTTGCCAGGCCCAGAATTCTGGTCCCCATAGGCATCTCTTTTAACTCTTTATTGCTGAATCCTCCAAATCGCAGCAGCAGAATTCCGTAAATCGCCATGGCGGCAGCAATAGCCGGAAAAAGAGCGATCATCAGCCCAAAGCGGCCCGCTGCCATAGATTCCGGAAGAAGGCTGTGGATTCCGGTGTACACGCCAAATGCAGCAGCTCCCATCGCCCCGGAGCACAGAAGCGGTACCAGAAATGTTTTTCTGTACTCCTGGCGATAGCGGAGATATCTGCGGATTGCCAGATTATTCAGCACACAGACTACAAAAGCGAACAGCACATTGGAATACACGACGCTGTATATGCCAAGCCCCATTCCCCGCTGAAACAAAAGGAGCGATAAAATGTGAGGAATCAGGGCAACGGCCGAATGAAGCAGAGGCGCGCTCATATGATTGGTCCCCTGCAAAATGGCATTGGTCATGGTAGACAGAGAGAAAAATACTACCGCCGCCGATCCGGCTACCATCAGTTTAATTAACAGAGCATTGTCATGTCCGGCAAACAACAGGTTGCAGATAGGCTCTGCTAACACTGCCAGTCCCACTGCTGCCGGGATGGCAATAATCATGGAAAAGCGGATTGCGGTTCTGGTCCTCTGAATCACCATCTTCCGATCCCGTATTGCGGCTGCATTGGCTAATGTGGGAATCAGAGAAGAAGACAGGGCATTTGCCAGAGCAACCGGAATATTAAACAACAGGTGATATTCTCCAAATACTCCCCACAATTCTGCCATCTGATCTTCCTGCCCCAGCATCCGAAGTCCGGATGCAAACAGATAATTATCCAACACTGAACTGATGTTGTAAATAGTGCTGCTTAACACAATGGGAAGAATTGTAATCGTTAAAACAGCCGCTATCCGGCCATAAGAATCCTCTCTTTTGCTTTTGTCCTTTCTTCGCTGCCGTTTCATAAGGGGACGGTAAGCAAACAAAAGAAACAGGAAAAATATAAGGGCAACCACTGCACCGGCTCCGGTTCCCAAAGTTCCCCCTGCCGCACCAAAGGAAGCTGCATACTCCGTTTCCCCATAAACCAGATCCGCTGCCATCCCTTTTTTAACCAGTATACTGGCAGCTCCAATGCTGACAATGGCATTGACTATCTGCTCAAACAGCTGGGAAACTGCTGTAGGCACCATGGTTCCATGACCCTGAAAATATCCTCTGAGCACTCCCAGATAGGCCATAACCCATACCGTAGGGGCCAGGGATTTTAAGGCATACCGGCAAAAAGGCATTCCCAGCAGCCTGGAAAATCCATCTGCGCCAAACCATAAAACTCCGCTTGCAAGCGCGCCTGCTACAGTCGCATAAAGCAGAGAAGCTTTTAATATCTTCTGGCTGTTTCGATACTGACCTACTGCAATCCGGCTGGCTACCATTTTGGAAACCGCTGTGGGAAGGCTGTAGGAAGATACAATCAGCAAAATGGAATACACGCTGAACGCAGAGGTATAATAACCGTTTCCCTCTTTCCCGATAATATCAATTAAGGGAATCCGGTACAACATGCCGATTAAACGTACCACAATGCCGGCAATGGCCAAAATACTCCCCTGTATCACAAAATTGTTTCTAGTGTGCATAATGTAAGAGTCTCTTTCTTTTATCCTTCAATTTTTACTGCCTGGTCCGCGTCTTTGGTCGCAATAATACAGACCCAGGTTTTTCCCGGATTTAATGTAATCTCCTGATGGTTCTGATCATAATAGCGGGTCACTCCATACTCCCCCTCTTTTTCCCAGGTAATGGGAATCACGTGTCCGCTTGTAATATAATATCCTCCGGAACCTGTATGTACATTGATATCCAGGTAGTCAGTCGATGCGTAATGCCCCCATTCACACCACTGAATCAAAATATTTTTTACTGCAATGGGACCTTCATCCCCGGAATGGACCTCTCCGTACTGATACCTGTGATACAGCCCGTCTTCTTCATTATAGACAAATATGGCCTGGTTCATCTCATATCCCGGATCAACCACTGCAGCTTCCATAACGCCAGGACGTTCATTTAAGGTAACAGGGCCTTTTGCAAACCGGTAATGCCCCTGATAATTTTGAGGGTACTCCCAGGTATATCCCAGCTTCCCGGCAGTCTCCAAAATCTTTTGGCCGCTGGTATAAGCATTGTGGGGCGATCGCTTATCCTTTGTCCGGTAAAATGCCTGGCCTCCCATCCCTTCAATCCCGTTAATGTTTGCCACTACAGTTCCAAGATAAGGTTTTGCAAAGGTGCTCTGGCCGAAATGAGCATAGATCGCCTCAAATTCTCTGGCAAAATAGGTATAATACGTGCGGCAGCTTCTGACAGAGCCGATCCGATCCAAATCGTCAAAATCTTCAATCAAGGCCATGTACCGGTTCATGCCTCCTTCTACGGGAGCTTCGTAAACCACTCCGGCCCGATTGATCCCGTACTGAGGAAGGGATTGTTTATCATTGCTCATCATGACAGCCAAAGGCCGTCTGTTGCCCTGCCCTGCATCCACCATCTCTCCGGTCAGATAACTGCGGATTTTCCCGTTTTCCTCTGTCCGTTCTTCCGGTCTGTAATAATCCGGTTCTTCCGGCTGGGCTTCTTTTGTTTCCTGATGTATTTCGATTTCCGGCTTAGAAGTTTCTCTTTCAAAAGACTGTCCGGACGTCTCAGAAATTGCTGTCGGTGCATCTGCCTTTTTAGCAGAACAGGCAGTAAGCCCCAATACTGTGACAGTCAGTGTTGCCAGCCCCCATTTCCATACCTTGCCCCGTTTTTTCATCTATCTTTTGTACCCCTTTTTCTGCAAAATTTCCTCCTGTTTCTGTTCCATAATCAGCCGCTCCTCTTCCTCCATATGATCGTATCCAAACAAATGAAGCATACTGTGGGCAACTAAAAATGCCAATTCCCGTTCTTTTGAATGTCCGTAAGTCTCTGCCTGTTCTTCAATCTTATCTGCGGATAAAATAATATCCCCCAGCATCAATTCCCCGCTTTCCGGATTAAAACAGTCGCAAAATTCCTCTTCTGTCTTTGAAAAATCAGAAGGTGTTTCGTATTCCAGCATGGGAAAGGACAGCACATCTGTGGGGCGGTCAATCTGACGGTATTCCCGGTTAATGGACCGGATCTCCTCATTATCGGTTATCAGAACGCTGATTTCCGCCTCGTAAGGGCATCCCTCGTACTCCAGGGCTTCTTCGATAATCTCCCGGATAATCCTCTCATAATCGATTCCCAGTTGTTTCTCTGTTTCGTACTCTATCGTAATGGTCATGGCTTCCTCCTGTATGTCACCTTTACGCCAGGCTTTTGGGTCGGCTTATTTTTCGTCTCATACTCATCATATGCCTGAACAATCTTCTGAACCAGCGGATGGCGGACCACATCCTGACTGCTTAAATAGCAGAATCCAATATCATCTATCTTTTTCAGCACTTTGATGGCTGTATCCAGACCAGACACCGTACCTGCGGGCAGATCTTTCTGGGTCTGGTCGCCGGTAATGATTACTTTGGAGCCAAAACCGATACGGGTTAAAAACATTTTCATCTGGGCCGGAGTGGTATTCTGAGCTTCATCCAGAATGATATAGGCATTGTCTAAGGTACGTCCTCTCATGTATGCAAGAGGCGCCACCTCAATCAGCCCTTTTTCCGCATTGTGCAGATAGGTTTCCGCCCCCATAATCTGATACAGGGCATCGTAAAGAGGCCGAAGATACGGGTCAATCTTACTCTGGAGATCCCCAGGCAGAAATCCCAGCTTTTCACCTGCCTCAATGGCCGGGCGTGTCAGAATAATTCTTCCCACTTCTCCATTTTTAAATGCCTGAATCGCCATCGCCATCGCCAGATAGGTCTTTCCAGTGCCGGCAGGCCCGATTCCAAATACAATCATTTTCTTCCGAATCTGATCCACATACTGCTTTTGCCCTACAGTCTTTGGTTTTACCGGACGCCCTGCAATGGTGCGGCAGATGATATCCTGGTCGATTTCCAGAATCTTGCTGCTGCCCTCTGTAAAAGACAAAGCCAGAGCATAATCTACATTTTGCTCTGTTATGGTATTTCCCCTCTTTGAGAGTTCAATCAGATCGTGAAATACAGCCTTTGCCCGGCCGATGGCTTCCTCCGGACCAATGATCTTAATGGCCCCGTCTCTTGCCACCATGGTGACATGAAGAGTCTTTTCTATTTTTTTCAGGTACGCGTCAAACTGTCCGCAAACGTTTTTCTCATGTTCTGTGGGAATATCAATCATTGTGTCTGTTATACTCATGAACGTCTCTTTACTCCTTTTTTCTCCTGTCTTCTAAGGCAGGTGTCTGATCCGGCTCATTCTCCATGGGAAAGTCCGCCGGTTTCAGATACCCAATGGGTCCATCGCCTGCTGCGCTTCCCTTTACATGGCACAAAGATCCATCTTCTAGTATTTTAACATTATTTTCAATAATGTGTACCCCTTTTTCACTTAAATTATGTAAAAAATTCTTATGAATCTCGGTTCCTTTTTCTTCCATCTCTTTTTCTGTATAAGTCCGCTCATAAACGCTAATCTCTCTGGATGTTATGGTCCCCCACCAGACGGGCAGGTAAAAATCCCCAAACAGCTTTGCCTGATGCTCTAACACAGTGGTTCTCCACAGGGTATCTTTTTTAGCCGGAACCATAAGTTTTGCAGAAAAATCTCCGATTTTTACCATCAGTCCTTTTTTCACAGTTCCTGTATCTGATAACACCTTATGAAGGATGGGAAATGTTTTCTGGTACTGGTAATTGGTCTTTGCCCGAATATCCGCATCTGCACAGACCGGATTTTCCCCAATCGTCTCACCATTGTCATCTGTAATGGGAACCGCCCCCCGCACCAGAATCTGTCCCTTTTTCACCTCATCCCCTACAGCTGTCTGGGGAATGCCGGAACGGACAATCATGTAGGTAATAACTCCATCATAATCTGCCACAATGTCACAGGCCGTTTCATTTTTTACCGGAATCTGAGATAAAACTTCGTTTTCTTTTACCTGAATCATCAGCCTGGTGCCGGAAATTCTTGCAGACACCCATGTAATCTCCGGAAAAGCAGAACGGATAGACGCTTCCAGTTCTTCGCAGCTGACTGCTCCCTTTCGGATTCCGCAGGCAATCCCCCTGTCACTTAAAAAATCTGTCAACGTATCCTCTGTATAATGGTAATTGCCTAAAAAAGTAATATCCCATATAAAAAGAGACAGTGTATACAAAAGAATGAAAAAGCAGAAAAGCCCAATTCCATACCAGGCCCTCTTCTGATTTCTCTGCATAAAAAAAGGAAGTCCCCTTTTCTCTGTTATCACAAGCCGTACCTTTGCTTTTCCGGCATAAGCCCGAATTTTAAAAAAGTCCGGCAGGGTCATGGAAAAGCAGCAGACTCCGTTCTCGTACTTTAAATCCCATATCTCAATATTTCCGGCGCTGCACAGGTTGAAAAAACGCTCCGGCGAATGCCCGGAAAGCCGAACCCGCACCACTCCTTTTAAGCTGTGAAGGATTTTTAAATACATGACTCCACCATCCTTCTATTCAAATTGCACCGATTTAATCTGTCCGGTTATTTTCATCTCTTCCCTGGTATAATATTGGATAGAAAGCCTGCTTCCTGACACCAGCAGTCTGCAGGTTTTTCCCTGAAGTTTAATCAGTTCATCGGTATAAAGGACAATGGTCCGATAATTTTCCACCAGCAGCGCCCTGCGGCCTGCAAAAGAAAGCATCATCTCTCCCATCACTACATCTTCAGGGAATTTTAAAGATGTAACCAGCAATTCTTTGGATTGTGCAAACATCTTCCACTTCCGCATATGTGATTTCTCTCTTAGTATATGCTTTCAGGCAAAGAAAAAGTCCCAGTTGTAAACTGGGACTTTAGAATAAGCATTAGTTATACTTACGCTTTCTTGCAGCTTCAGACTTTTTCTTACGTCTTACGCTTGGTTTCTCGTAATGCTCTCTTTTACGAATTTCCTGCTGAATGCCAGCCTTTGCGCAGTTTCTCTTGAATCTGCGTAAAGCGCTGTCTAAGCTCTCGTTATCTTTAACAATTACGTTTGACATAGCCTCACACCTAACCTCCCTCCAGTTGTGTAATTGTGCGTAATACAACTGTATGGGTATTTTTCACACTGAATTGATTATATCATAAATTTACCATACGTCAAGAAGATTTTATGATTTTATCTGTTCTCCGACAACTTTTGCAGCTTCTTTTAACGCATCCTCCACTCCGGCAGGATTTTTTCCGCCTGCCTGAGCCATATTGGGGCGTCCGCCGCCGCCGCCGCCAACCAGTCCGGCAATGGCTTTGATTAGGTTTCCTGCATGAGCGCCCATCTTCTGTGCTCCGTCTGTTACAGATGCCATTAAGTTTACTTTGCCGTCTGTTACAGATGCAATCACAACAACGCCTTCTCCCAGCTTTTCTTTTAACTGATCACCTAAGTTTCTCAGGCCGTTCATGTCTACGTCTGCAACCTTGACAGTCAGAAGCTTTACACCCTTAATTTCCTGAATCTGATCCATAACGTCGCCCATGGCTTCATTTGCCAGTTTACTCTTTAACTTTTCATTTTCAGAATGAAGGGCCTTGATCTCTTCTAACATGGCCTCTATCCTGGCATTTAAGGAAGCCGGAGTCGTCTTTGCTGTCTTTGCTGCTTGATGGAGTTCTTCCTCAGTTTCTTTATAGTAATTCATCAGACCATCTGAAGTCAGCGCTTCAATTCGGCGCACTCCTGCTGCAATACCTGCCTCTGATAAAATCTTAAATGCCTGAATAGAGCCAGTATCAGAAACATGAGTACCGCCGCAAAGTTCTGTAGAGAAATCGCCCATTTTGACTACGCGGACTACTTCTCCGTATTTTTCTCCAAACAGCGCCATAGCGCCTGTCTTTTTTGCATCCTCTAAAGACATCTCCTTGGTCACAACCGGTAAGGAGTGCTGGATTTCTTCATTTACAATGGCCTCGACTTTTGCAATTTCTTCTGCAGTCATGGCAGAGAAATGGGTAAAGTCAAAACGGAGACGATCTGCAGAAACCAGGGAACCTGCCTGCTCTACATGGGTACCTAAAACAGTACGTAACGCCTTGTGAAGCAAATGAGTAGCGCTGTGATTCTTTTCTGTCAAACGGCGCATCTTTTCGCATACCTTTAAGGTAACAGTCTCGCCGGTCTGCAGCATTCCTTTTACCATAACACCTACGTGGCCTACCTTGCCGCCCTGCAAATGAATGGTATCTTCTACCTTAAATTCGCCGCCTGCGCTGACAATGGTACCCACGTCGCCCTGCTGACCGCCCATGGTGCCGTAAAATGGAGTCTCTTCTACTAAAACAGTACCTCTCTGGCCGTCTGTCAGGGCTTCTACAATCTCGTCCTCTGTGGTCAGCACCGTAATCTTAGAGTCATGTACCAGACGATCGTAGCCCACAAATTTTGTAGTAATGGCAGCGTCAATGGACTGGTATACGGTAACGTCTGCTCCCATATAATTTGTCGTTTTTCTGGCTTTTCTGGCCTTTTCTTTCTGTTCCTTCATAGAAGCGGCAAATCCTTCTTCGTCTACTTCCATGCCTTTTTCTTCTAAGATTTCCTTGGTTAAGTCTACAGGAAATCCATAGGTATCGTACAATTTAAACGCATCTGCTCCGGAAAGTACCCTGGTGCCTTCTGCGCTCATCTTTTCTTCCATCTCTGCTAAAATGGCAAGACCCTGGTCGATGGTTTTATTGAATTTCTCCTCTTCTTCAGAAAGGACTTTGAAAATCATAGCCTTCTTTTCTTCCAGCTCCGGATAGCCGTCCTTGGACAGGCTGATAACTGTGCTGCTCAAATCTGCCAGGAACTTGCCTTCAATGCCAAGCTTTCTGCCATGGCGGGCAGCGCGGCGCAGAAGACGGCGGAGTACATAGCCCCTTCCCTCATTGGACGGCATAATTCCGTCAGAAATCATAAAGGTACAGGATTTGATATGATCGGTAACAATACGAAGGGATACGTCCGTCTCGTGATCCTTCTGGTACTCTGCATGAGCCAACTCGCATACCCTGTCTAACAAAGCCTTATTCGTATCCACAGTAAATAAAGAATCAACGTCCTGGACTACAACTGCCAGACGCTCCAAGCCCATACCGGTATCAATGTTTTTCTGTGCCAGATCGCTGTAATTGCCATGACCGTCATTATCAAACTGGGTAAATACGTTATTCCATACCTCAATATACCGGTCGCATTCGCAGCCAACGGTACAATCCGGTTTGCCGCAGCCGTATTTTTCGCCTCTGTCATAATAGATTTCGGAACAGGGACCGCAGGGACCGGAGCCATGCTCCCAGAAGTTGTCCTCTTTTCCAAAGCGGAAAATCCGTTCTGCCGGGATTCCGATCTCTTTATTCCAGATCTCAAATGCCTCATCATCATCTACATAAATCGACGGATATAACCGGTCTGGATCCAGGCCGACTACCTGAGTCAAAAATTCCCAGGACCAGGCGATTGCCTCATGCTTAAAATAATCGCCAAAAGAAAAATTGCCCAGCATCTCAAAAAATGTGCCATGTCTTGCTGTTTTTCCAATATTTTCAATATCGCCGGTACGGATACACTTCTGACAGGTACACACTCTGGTTCTCGGTGGAATCTCCTGACCGGTAAAATAAGGCTTTAATGGAGCCATACCGGAGTTAATCAGCAATAAACTGTTGTCATTATGCGGAACCAGGGAGAAGCTCTTCATAGCCAGATGTCCCTTGCTCTCAAAAAACTCCAGGAACATTCTCCTTAATTCGTTTACACCATACTTCTGCACGTTTCTAGTCCTCCAAACTTATTGGTTCGTCTTTTGCGAATCCTTTTTATCCCTGAATTTTTTGCCCAATACAATGCCTGCCCATGCGACAGCGGCAAATATGGCTGCTTTTACTGAATATCCAATGAAACTGCTCACAAATCCCATTTGCAATAACCTCCTTGTGAAGCTGCTTTTGCAGCCTATCCATTCTTTATATCCTAACATAGGAAAAATCATTTATCAAGTAGAGAAAAGAAAAACTATTGAAAAAGAACCCCGAAAACGGGATTCTCAAAAAGGCTTATTTTAGATAATTCTGATAGCTGTCCAGCAGTTCATAGGCCCGCTGTCGGGTGGATGCGGCTAAGGAAGCTGTATACTCTGCACTTTCAATGGAACCTCCGCTGCTTTTAGGCGCTGCCTTTTCCGCCTGAGCGTCTCTGTCATTCATCCACTTACGCTGGTCTTTTGCCAGCGCCTGCTGTTCGTCTGTATTTAAGCATTCCATAATCAGACTGTACACATTGTTTAACTCTGTCTCCCACAGCTTTCTCTCTGTCTCTGCCAGAGATTTAATGGAATAGGCCGTCGATTCTACCTGGCTGTCCCGCATCTGCTGAATCTGGTCATCCAGTTCCTCCAGACGTTTTTTATTTTCCTCATAAACAGATGGTGCTTCTTCTGTCTGAATCATATTTGCACTGGCCAGGGCAGGCTGCTTTGCTGCCCCGGCGTCAGCTTCATCTGACAAAATTTTCTGTTCCACAATCGTTTCTGTCTCAGAAACCGAATCCGACGTTTCTGAGAAAACAGAAGACTCTATGGGATGTGTAAGATTAGACTCCTGTGCTTCTTTAGCTGCGTACAAAGAGTTCTGTACGTCGGCACTTCGCAGCCTGGGCTCGGAAAATCCCCCGCTCTCAGGCTCTCCTGTTGTCTCTGTAAAAGACAGTGGCCGGGCAGTATCTTCTATTGCGTACATTCTCTCCTGTTTTGTTATATAATGATCGGTATAGGCGGTAATCGAGGTTCCGACAATCAGAATGCCGGCCACCAGAGCCAGTCTTTTAAAGCTGCTTTTTGCCATTCCAGTCCCTTTCCTTTGCTGTTTCTTGGGCTTCTAATCTTACTGTTGTTAAGATAACACAATTTCTTCCGAAAAGGAATAGACTACCAAAAAGCGTAATATATTGTAAGGTTTACGTAATATTTTTATTCCACTCCAGGATCGGTTAAAAGATTGTCTCCCAGTGCAGCTGCTACCGCCATCTTATCACACCGCTCATTTTCCGGGTGGCCTGCATGACCTTTTACCCAGATAAACCGGACCTGGTGAGGTTCTTTGGCTTTTAAAAGACGTTTCCACAGATCAATATTTTTAACCGGGCCGGATTTGCCCCGTATCCAGTTGTGAGCCACCCAGTTGTCAATCCATTTCTGATTAAATGCGTCAATTAAATACTTGGAATCTGAATACAGATCCACCTGGCAGGGACGATTTAACACCTCCAGTCCCACAATGGCAGCAAGAAGTTCCATCCGGTTGTTGGTTGTTTTTACAAATCCTGCGGACATGGTCTTTTCATGAAGCGTTCCGGAAGAATCCGTAAAATGAAGGACAACTCCGTATCCTCCCGGCCCGTCCGGATTTCCTCTGGCAGAACCATCCGTATAAATTTGTACCTTTGTCATACATTCTGTCTCCTATCTGTCCCATTTATCGCATAAAGCATGAATCTGATCCGCAAATTTGGCCAGATCCTTATTGGCTCCGCCCTCATTGTGACGGATAACCTGAAGAAGCCTCTCTCCTGCAGCAACCAGCCTTCCATAAACACCGATAGCCTTCCTCTGGGCAGCTTTGGCTTTACTAATCGGAACACCGGATGTCTCGGTAATCCACTGATTGGCTGCCAAATCAAAGACTGATCCGGAAAACGGCGCTTCTGCGGTAAGGCCGTATTCCTGATTCAGGGTCATGGCAAAGCTGGTGCACACCGTATCTTCCCCATGAACCATAAAAACCCGTTCCGGCTTCTTTTCAAAGGCCCCGATCCACTCTAAGAGTCCGTTCCGGTCTGCATGACCGCTTAACCCCTCTACATTGACAATCCTGGCTTCTACGTCAATGGTCTCGCCAAACAGTTTAACCGTTTTTCCACCTTCTACCAGCGTCCGCCCCAAAGTGCCTTCTGCCTGATATCCTGCAAACACAATGGTACTTTCCGGCCGCCACAGATTGTGTTTTAAATGGTGACGGATCCGACCTGCATCACACATTCCGGCCGCAGAAATGATAACCTTTGGTTTCGTATCAAAATTAATGTTTTTGGAATCCTCACTGGTAATGGACAGTTTCAGTCCCTTAAATCCAATGGGATTGATTCCCTGACGGACTAATTCCTTGGTCTCGTCATCATAGCACTCCAACTCATTTTCCTTAAATACCTGAGTAGCCTCTACGGCCATGGGGCTGTCTACATAGACTTCAAAATTGTCATGCCCCTTTACCAGACCCTGCGCCTTAATACTCCGGATAAAATACAGAAGTTCCTGGGTTCTTCCTACTGCAAAGGCCGGAATCACCACATTGCCGCCTGCATCCAGAGTGCTTTGAATCACGTCAGCCAATTCCTGAATGTGATCCGTTCCCCGTTTATGATACCGATCTCCATAGGTACATTCCATTAAAACATAATCCGCATCCTTAATATACTGGGGGTCCCGAATCAGAGGTTTATTCTTGTTGCCGATATCGCCGGAAAATACCAGCTTCTTTTCCACTCCGTTTTCTCTTGCCCACACTTCAATGGAAGCCGAGCCAAGCAGATGGCCTGCGTCAATGAAACGGACAGAAAATTCATCGCAAAATTCTATTTTTTCTCCATAACGGCAGGGCTTAAACAGCTTTAAAACCCCCTGGGCATCCTCCATGGTATAAACCGGCGGAACTTCTGCCTGACCAGCACGTCTGGCCTTCCGGTTTTTCCACTCTGCTTCCATCTCCTGAATATGTGCGGAATCTTTTAGCATAATGTCGCACAGATCCGCTGTGGCATCTGTAGTAACAACCGAACCCCGAAATCCTTTTGCATAAATCAGAGGAAGATGGCCTGCATGATCAATGTGGGCATGGGTAAGGAGTACATAGTCAATTTCTGAACAGCTTACAGGCAGTTCTGCATTTTCGTAGACATTTACCCCCTGCTCCATACCGCAGTCAATCAGGATTTTCTTTTGCCCTACCTCCAGGTAATGGCAGCTTCCAGTTACCTCATGATCTGCTCCGATAAACATAAGCTTCATAAAACACCCCTCCTGTCAGCAATTTTAAACGGAAACATCTGCCCTGGGCAGCGCTCCCGGATATCTTGTAACAAACACAGACAGGAAATCCCCTGTATACTCAGCGAACCCCCTGTCTGTATCACGTCCTTAACAAACACACCCTCTCAAGTGTTTACATTATACCACAAATTAAATGATAATGCAAATCATACCTCCATTGCTGTCATTGATTATTTTCTGCAGAGTATCCTGAAGTTTCATCTGGCAGTCTTCGGTCAGCTGGGAAATTTTAGCCTGGATTCCGTCTTCTACAATCTGCTCTACGGACTTTCCGAAAATATTGGTCTCCCAAATGCCGTCATCCCCATCCTGGCTGTTTTTCTTTATGTAATCAATCAAGTCTCTTGCCTGCTGTTCACTTCCTACAATGGGCGCAATTTCTGTTTCAATATGGGCTTTGATCAGATTTACAGACGGAGCCTGGGCTTTCATTTTCACTCCATACTTGTTTCCATGACGAATGACCTGTGGCTCATCCAGGACGATCTCTTCCCGTTCCGGGGTAACGACCCCATATCCTTTCATCCGCACCTGATTCATGGCATTTTCTACTTTCTGATATTCCTTCTGCATATGAGCCAGACTGCTTAAAGTCTGCATCAGTTCATACTCTCCGGCTATGGGCAGTCCCACATAATCGCTTAAGGTTTGATAATAGAAACTATCATCTACCTGCATATCCACAGCCACAGAGCCATCTGCCATATTCATCTGGCGGAGATTTAAAAATCCTATCGGTCCCTCTTCGGATTCCAGCGGCTGCTTCTGTTTGGCTACTTCTTTCATATATCCGGTCTTTTGAATCATCTCTCTGGCTTTTTGAATAATGGCTTCTTTCAGCCAGTGGGAGGACGGCAGAAGCTCCAGCCATTTGGGAATATAAAAATCCATTTCCGTTACTGGAAATTCCTTCAGCACCTTTTCTAAAATATGGGTAACATCCTCTTTTTTTAACTGCTCACAGTTAACCGGCATGACCGAAATCTGGTATTCTTTTTCCAAGTCTCTGGAAAGTTTTATGCTTTCTTCGGAATAGGGGCGTTCACAATTTAACAGCATAATAAATGGTTTTCCGATTGCCTTCAATTCCTCTACTGCTGTCTTCTCACCAGCTATGTAACCGGGGCGCTTAATATCTCCAAAGGAGCCGTCTGTCGTCACTACAATTCCAATGGTAGAATGATCCGTAATCACCTTTCTGGTTCCAATTTCCGCTGCTTTTGTAAATGGGATTTCGTAATCGTACCAGGGGGTTTTTACCATCCGCTCTGTGTCATTTTCAATATGTCCGGCAGCTCCGTCCACCATAAACCCCACACAGTCAATAAGACGCACTTTTGCCTCAAGCCCTTCTCCCAACTGGATCTTTGCCGCTTCTTTCGGGATAAACTTAGGCTCTGTTGTCATAATGGTCTTTCCTGCCGCGCTCTGGGGAAGTTCGTCACGGCTTAGATTTTTCTGATTTTCATCTTCCATTCCAGGGATGACAAGGAGTTCCATAAACCGCTTAATAAATGTGGACTTCCCCGTCCGCACCGGCCCTACCACTCCAATATAGATATCTCCTTTGGTTCTGGCTTCAATATCTTTGTATACATGAAAATTGTCCATAAAAATACCCCCTTGCTGTGCTGATACAGTATATGCAGGAGGGTATTTTCCTATGTATATTTGTTATTTATGAGGGGTATCCTTACTCACTTAAGTACGCCTTCTTTACCCGTTCATCGTTCATAAGCTGTCTGGCGTCCCCGCCTAATACGATGTTTCCGGTCTCTAATACATAGGCTCTGTCCGCAATGGACAACGCCTTTTTTGCATTCTGCTCTACCAGAAGGACCGTTACCCCGTCCGCGTTGATTTTCTGGATAATATCGAAAATCTCATTGACATAGATGGGGGAAAGTCCCATAGACGGCTCATCCATTACCACAAGTCTTGGATGGCTCATCAGCGCCCGTCCCATAGCAAGCATCTGCTGCTCGCCGCCGGAAAGGGTTCCCGCCATCTGGTTTTTCCGTTCTTCCAGTCTGGGAAATCTCTGGTAAATCATTTTTAAGGTATCTTCAAACTCGGCTTTATCCTTTCTGGTAAAAGCGCCCAGTTTTAAATTCTGTAATACGGACAGCTGGGCAAACACCCTGCGTCCTTCCGGCACATGGGCAATTCCCATAGGAACCAGCTTATGCCCTGCCATTTTGGTAATATCTGTTCCTTCATAGGTAATGTGTCCTGCCTTGGAAGGAATCAGGCCGGTTACGGTGTGGAGAATCGTAGTTTTTCCCGCTCCGTTTGCGCCGATTAAAGCGATAATCTCTCCCTGGTTTACATCGAAGGAAATCCCTTTAATAGCCTGGATCACGCCGTAATACACTTCCAAATCCCTGACTTCCAGCATTGCCATAGTTTTTTCCTCCTTATTCGCCCAGGTATGCTTTGATAACCTGTGGATCGTTTAATACTGCAGAGGTATCTCCGCTTGCAAGCACCTGGCCGAAATTCAATACGGTCAGCTTTTCGCAGATGCCGGATACCAGCTTCATATCATGCTCAATAAGCAGAATCGTCATGTCAAATTTTTCCCGTACAAACCGGATGGTTTCCATCAGTTCTGCCGTCTCGTTGGGATTCATGCCGGCCGCCGGCTCATCCAGTAAAAGAAGCTTTGGATCTGTTGCAAGAGCTCTGGCAATCTCCAGTTTTCTCTGTTTGCCATAGGGCAGGTTGGACGCCTTATACTCCGCTTCCTGTTCCAAATCAAATACCTTTAAAAGCTCCATGGCTTTTTCATTCATCTCTTTTTCCACCTTGTAATACTTAGGCAGGCGTAAAATACCGGTTAAGGCAGAGTATGGATGATGGTTGTGAAGGCCTGCTTTTACATTGTCTAAAACGGTCAGATCCTTAAACAGGCGGATGTTCTGGAACGTGCGGGCAATGCCGCTCTGATTGATTTCAATCGTCTTTTTGCCGGTAATGTTTTTTCCGTCCAGAACAATGCTTCCGGTATCTGGTTTGTACACGCCGGTCAGAAGGTTAAATACGGTGGTCTTTCCTGCGCCGTTGGGGCCGATGAGACCGTAAAGCTGGCCCTTTTCAATGGTAATATCAAATCCGTCTACTGCTTTTAATCCTCCAAAGGAGATACTCAAGCTTTTTACTTCCAGCATTGGTGATGCCATGTTATGCCGCCTCCTTTTTTACTGTCTTTTTCCGGAATGCCTGTGCCGCCCTTTCCCGAAATTCAATAGATTTGGGGCTGGAGTTAAACAGCATGATTGCAATCAGCACAATGGCGTAAATCAGCATACGGTAATTGTTCAGTCCTCTTAGAAGTTCCGGAAGAAGGGTCAGAACAACCGCCGCAATGACAGACCCTCTTACGTTTCCGATTCCGCCCAATACGACAAATACCAGAATCATAATAGACTGGTTGTAACCGAAATTTTTGGGAAGGGCTGCCAGCGTAGTCAGGTTGTGGGCATATAAAACGCCAGCTACTCCTGCCAGCGCCGCAGAGACGGTAAATGCCAGCAGTTTGTATTTGGTAATGTTAAGACCAATGGACTCTGCCGCAATCCGGTTATCGCGGATGGCCATAATCGCCCGTCCTGTACGGGAATGAATCAGGTTAATGGAGATTACCAGGGTAATCAGCAGCAAAATCACGCCAATGGTAAAGGTGGAAGCCAGAGGCGTTCCCGTAATTCCCTGTGCGCCTTTAATCAGAACCGTACCTTCTGCGTCTAAGTTTAACGCTACTTCGCTTTTCATGGAAAAATGGAGTCCGGAAGAATCCACACCCAGATAGATCGCGTTGATAATATTTTTAATAATTTCTCCAAAAGCCAGGGTTACAATAGCCAGATAGTCGCCCCGCAGACGGAGAACCGGAATTCCGATGAGAATGCCGAATACGGCGGCCACAGCTGCGCCGATGAAAATGGCGATTACCAGACTGACAGTCGGGTCCAGGCTTCCCTTAAAAATCTTGGAAAACAGCGCGCCGGAAAATGCACCTACACACATAAATCCTGCATGGCCCAGGCTTAATTCGCCGGAAATTCCCACTACCAGATTTAGGGAAACTGCCAGAATCGAGTAGGTGCATAGCGGTACCAGAAGGCCCTCCATCAAGCTTGACATATGACCGGTTTTTAATGCGATTTCCACCAGAACATACGCCAGAACTACCATTCCATAGGTTACAAAGTCACTCTTTAAAAAACGTTTCCTGTCTTTTCCCAATTTCATACCAGTTTCCTCCATCATCAGACTTTCTCACTGACTTTTTTGCCCATAATGCCGGTTGGACGCACCAGAAGGACAATAATCAGAACAGAGAATACTATGGCGTCGGAAAGCTGGGAAGAAATATAAGCTTTGGAAAGGTTTTCAATCACTCCCAGTAAAATTCCGCCAATCATGGCTCCCGGAATGGAACCAATTCCGCCGAATACGGCAGCTACAAAGGCCTTAATACCCGGCATGGCGCCGGTATAAGGAGTTAAAGACGGATAAGCGGAACACAGCAGCACGCCTGCTACTGCTGCCAGGGCGGAACCAATGGCAAAGGTAATGGAAATGGTACGGTTTACATTGATTCCCATTAAAGTTGCCGCGCCTTTGTCTTCCGATACGGCAAGCATGGCCTGGCCGGTCTTCGTCTTATTGATAAACAGTGTTAAGGAAACCATAACCACGATACAGGTCGCGATGGTTACAATGGTTTCTCCTGTAATCATAAGCTGACCGTCTGCCAGACGCAAAGGTTCCATACTCACTACAGAAGTAAACGCCTTGGTGTCAGCTCCCCACAAAAGCAGAGCCAGGTTCTGAAGCAGGTAGCTGACGCCGATTGCCGTAATCAGGACTGCTAACGGAGAGGCGCCGCGGAGAGGTTTGTACGCTATCCTCTCAACTGCCACACCTAATAAGGTACATACCACCACTGCAGTAAGAATTCCTGCTGCCGGAGGCAGACCCATTGTGCTCACTACGATAAACACCATATATCCGCCGACCATGATAATATCGCCGTGAGCGAAATTCAGCATCTTTGCGATGCCGTAAACCATTGTGTAGCCCAGGGCGATAATCGCATACACGCTTCCCAGGCTGATTCCGCTGATTAGATAAGACAAAAAACTCATTTTGTGACACCTCTTGTTTTGTAATACCGAAAAAACCTGCCACTGGCAGCTTTTCCCAATGCTTGGCAACGGAAAGGGGGCTGCTGCCTGGGAAATCCAAACTTTGCTTCCACTGTGCAGCCGCTCCCTGTCATGTGATAGAAAAACTTTATTTGAAAACCAATTATTCCATAGAAACGTAAGCGCCGTTTTCAATCTTTACCGCCTTTGGCGCTTTGGAAGGTTCTCCGTCTGCATTCCAGGTCATGCCTGCTCCGGTCAGACCGTCTACGGAAACCTTAACCATGGAAGCTTTCATTGCTTCGCAAATATCAGAAATGCTCATATCCGGAGTTGCCCCTGCGTCCTCCAGCGCTGCCTTTACTGCATATACTGCATCGTATGCGTCTGCTGCAAACTGGATTGGGGTATCGCCATACTTCTCTTTGTAAGTCGTAACGAAATTAACGGTTAAGTCATCGGTTGCATCTGCTGCAAACGGAGTCAGAAGCATCAGGCCCTCTGCCAGGCTGGTGTCAAAATTCTTCACACCTAAAATGCCGTCCATGCCATCACATCCGAAGAAAATTGGATCCCATCCCATTGTATTTGCCTGGTTTAATACCAGAGCAGCTTCCGTATAGTAGAATGGAAGGAATACTAACTCAGCGCCTGCATCTTTTGCCTTCTGTAACTGAGTGGTAAAATCTTTATTGGTATCTGCGGTAAACGCTTCTTCTGCTACAATCTCTAATCCCTGATTGGCAGCCTCTGCTGCAAACTTTGAATAGATGCCGCTGGAATACACGTCCGAACTGTCATAGATTACCGCAACCTTTGTTGCCAGCTTGTGCTCGCCGATATACTTTGCAGAAGCAACGCCCTGATCCGGATCGGAGAAGCAGACACGAAATACGTTAGGATTTTCCGCACACTCTACTGCAGAACCGGAAGGCGTAATCTGGAACATATTGTCCTGTGCAGATTCTGCTGCAACGGCAATACAGGAATTGGATGTGGTCGCTCCCACTAAAATCTGCATGCCCCAGTCCTTTAAACTGTTGTACGCGTTGATAGACTTTTCTGCATCGCTTTCATCGTCTTCTCCCTTGTATTCAATCTGGTAACCGTTAATGCCGCCTGCTGCATTGATTTCATCCACTGCAACCTGAGCGCCGTTTACCACTGCATTTCCATAAATCGCATTTGGGCCGGTAAGCGGTCCCATAGAACCTATCTTCCATACTGTACCGTCTGCCGCCCCGCTTCCGTCTTTTCCTGCCTCTGCTGCCTCTGTCTTTTTCGCATCTGCAGCCTTGCTTCCATCGGAACCGCCGCAGGCTGTTAAAGATACTGCCATGGCTCCTGCCAAAACCAAACTTAAAACTCTCTTTTTCATAATAATTCCTCCTCTTCTTTCCCCTGGTTTTGTCTGAAATATCCGCGCATACGCGGACATTGTCCGTCATATACGTACATTCCTGACCAGGGAAAACGGCTTCCGGCAACTGGATTTTCCCTTTACCTTCGCCAAAAAGCCGTTTCTTGAAAGCTTTTCTAAATTATAGTGAGGAAACCGGTTATTGTCAACCATTTGAAACGCCTGTTTTCTCATTTTCACTGAAAAAACAGGCGTATTATAAGCGTTATTTATAGGTCTTATTCCGGAAGGTTATTGTATCAAAACTCGTCAGCCTTCCCAGTCCAGATCTCTGCTCTCAATCTGGCGATCCCGCAGCATTAAATCCGCCACTGCTTCCTTTGCCGGTTTTCCTTCAAATAAAATCTGGTTGACCTGCTCGACGATTGGCATCGGCACCTGGTACTTTTTTGACAAAGCCAAAGCCGCTTTGGCAGAGTACACACCTTCTACCACCATTTTTACTTCTTTCATGGCCTCTTCCATAGAATAGCCTTTTCCAATGAGGATTCCGGCCCTGCGGTTGCGGCTGTGCATACTGGCGCAGGTTACGATCAAATCCCCGATGCCGGAAAGTCCTGCAAACGTCTGGGGCTTTCCGCCCATGGCTGCCCCAAGACGTCCGATTTCTGCAATTCCCCTGGTAATCAGAGCTGCTTTTGTATTGTCTCCATACCCCAGCCCGTCTGCCATGCCGGCAGCCAGGGCGATAACATTCTTAAGCGCTGCTCCTACTTCAATGCCAATCATGTCCGGACTGGTATAAACCCGGAACGCCTGACTCATAAAAACCGTCTGTATCTTCTCTGCAGTCTCTCTTTTATGGGCTCCGGCCACGCAGGTGGTGGGAAGGAGACGGCTGACCTCTTCTGCATGGCTGGGACCGGAAAGAACCGCCACGTCTGCCATGGGAAGTTCTTCTTCAATGACCTCCGAAAGCGGTTTTAAGCTTTGTTCTTCAATACCCTTTGCCACATTTACAATAATCTGCCCCTGTCTGCAAAACAGCGCCATCTTTGCAGCCGTCTGGCGGACAAAAATAGACGGAACCGCCAGAACCAGAATCTCTTTTCCTTCCATTGCTGCCTGTAAATCCGCAGTAATCTCTAATTCTTCCGGAATGACGGCTTCCGGAAGATTTGGGTGCTTTTTTTCTGTTCTGATTTTATCTGCTTCTTCTGCAAACGCAGACCACAATGCAACCTGGTTGTTATTCTGAACCAGTAAAACAGCCAGGGCTGTCCCCCAGGTCCCGGATCCAATTACGCCAATCGCTGCCATGTTTCATTCTCCTTCTCTGACTTTTAAGATTTTTTTGCCCCAAGCTTATTTTCTGTTCCATGAAGCAGACGCTTAATATTGGCGCGATGGCGCCAGAAAGCCATAGCGGCAATGGCAAACGCGACTGCCACACATTCCCACTGGATATACTGTGTGTTCATGGAAGTCATTCCAGACGTATCGCAAAGCGCAGCCGTCCCATAACTTCCGGCAAATGTAAAATAAGCCGTCATAGCCAGAAAAATGGCGGATACCAGAAGGGAGCCTAACGATACGTAACGGGTAATGGCAACTGTACCGATAAAGACTGCCGCGCAGATTAACGTAATCCGCCAGTCGCTGGCCATTAAAATACCAGCCATGGCAGCGATTCCCTTGCCTCCCTTAAATCCTAAATAAAATGGATAATTGTGCCCCAGGGTAACGCCAAGGCCAGTATAGAGAACTAACACATGGCTGTACAGCGCTCCGTCGCCAAGAAGCATTCCTGCCAGGACGCAGGGCACAAAAGTTTTTAAAAAGTCTCCTGCAAATACGATAAGCCCTGCCTTTGGCCCTAGAACCCGCAGCGCATTGGTGGTTCCGGAGTTCCCGCTTCCATGCTTACGGATATCCACTCCATGAATCTTCCCATAAAAATATCCGGTCTGAATAAGCCCAAATACATACCCGACTGCCAGACATAAAATTCGTTCCATCTTTACTGCTCCTTTGCTTTCCGCTCCCTGATTAAGAAACGCAGGGCCGTACCGCGGAAGCCGAATGCTTCCCTGATTTTGTTTTCCAGATACCTGGTATAGGAGAAATGCATCAGTTCTTTATCGTTGACAAAAATAACAAATGTCGGCGGTTTTACTGCTACCTGGGTCATATAGTAAAGCTTTAACCGCTTGCCTTTATCAGACGGCGGCTGCTGCATGGCTACGGCTTCCGTCATAATCTCGTTTAATACGCCGGTAGCGATTCGCAACGTCTGATTTTCCCTTACCATGTCGATTAAGTCAAACAGCTTGTTTAAGCGCTGTCCGGTTTCTGCAGAGATAAATAAATATTCTGCATACGGCATAAAGGACAATACTTCCTTTATCTTTCTGGTATACTCGTAAATGGTCTTGTCATTCTTTTCGATGGCATCCCATTTGTTGACTGCCACAATAATGCCTTTTCCTCTGTCGTGGGCAATTCCGGCAATTTTAGCGTCCTGCTCGGTCACGCCTTCTGTAGCGTCAATGACCACAACCACCACATCGGCCCGCTCTACCGCAGTAACGGTACGGATAATACTGTACCGCTCCAGATCCTCTTTAATCTTATTTTTGCGGCGGAGACCTGCCGTATCAATAAATACGTAATCGGTTCCGTTATGGGTAATCTCGGTATCAATGGCGTCTCTGGTCGTGCCTGCAATATTGGAAACAATTACCCTGTTTTCTCCTAGCAGCTTATTAATCAGGGAAGATTTTCCAACATTTGGTTTTCCAACCACTGCGATGCGGGGACGCTCATCTTCCTCTTCTTCTCCCTGGGACTCCGGGAAATGTCTGGCAACCTCGTCTAACAAGTCGCCGATTCCCAGTCTGGATGCCGCAGATACCGGAACCGGATCTCCGATTCCCAGATTGTAAAACTCATATACGTCATTGCCAAACTTCTGGATGCTGTCTACTTTATTGACGGCCAGTACAACCGGCTTCCTGGACTTGCGCAGCAAATCTGCCACCTTGGAATCAGAATCCTGCAGGCCCTGGCGTACGTCTACAATAAAGATAATGACGTCTGCCGTCTCAATGGCAATCTCTGCCTGCTCTCTCATCTGGGACAGGATAATATCCTTGCTGTCCGGCTCAATACCGCCGGTATCAATCAGGGTAAAGTTCCGATCCAGCCAGTTACAGTCTGCATAAATCCGGTCTCTGGTTACTCCTGGCGTATCTTTCACTATGGAAATTGCTTCTCCTGCCAATACATTAAACAACGTAGATTTGCCCACATTGGGACGCCCTACGATTGCGACTACTGGTTTACTCATAGTTCCTCCTTATTCTACCTCAAACACAATGCCGTCCGGACCAATTTCCATATGATCCCCGGGACGGTGTTCAAAAATTCGTTCCGGCTCATAGCCCTCATAGACCGGCAGGCCGTCTTCTTCCTCTGGATGAAGAATGGTTTCTACCAGGTCATGTCCGCTTGATTTTACTATACGTACCGGAACTTGTAAAGCGTTTTGTACCTCTGTCCTGGTTACGTCGTCTAAGAACACTTCCTCGCCGCTGCGGAACATACAGGCTGGAAGCAGCAGATATTCTCCCAACTCTTTGTCTTTTAACTGAGCCAGGATGTCCTGTCCGGTAATCAGTCCGGCTACGGTAATCTGCTCCCCGAAAAAGTCGTTCCGGATGGCGTATAAATGGATCTTGCGTTCCGGATACTCGTCCATAATCCAGTCGGTATACGTTTTTAAATACGGATAGGCCAGGCGGCCGGTTGCAATGGAAATATCTCCTTTTATGGAGTCTTTGTCTTCCTGTCCCTTCTTTTCCTCTAACGCCTCTCTTACCTCAGAAGCCAGAAGCCGCAGCATCCCTACGCCATTTTCCAGCTGAGGATAACCGTCATAGCGTTCTTCTTCCGGCAAAGGTCGTTCTGCCAGGATATAAAACTCGTCGCTGGCGTGGATAAAATGAACGCCATGTTCTTTGTAAATCTTTTTCTGCCAGGACTCGATTAAATCAATGGTCTCTTCTGCGTCTTTTTTTGTAAACGGTTTTAACGGATGGAGGCCGTCCCGAAACTTTGAAAGTCCGACCGGCACTACCGAAACGCTTTCCATATAAGGAAGATACCGGGTCAGATCAAAAATGGTGCGGTCCAGTTCTTTTCCATCGTTGATTCCTCTGCACAATACGATCTGGCCGTTCATCGGCGTCCTGGCTTCATACAGCTTGTCAATGAGTTTTAATGATTCTCCTGCAAACCGGTTGTGAAGCATCTGGCAGCGAAGTTCTGGATTGGTGGTGTGAACCGAGATATTGATAGGGGACAGTTTAAACCGGATGATCCGGTCAATGTCTTTTTCTTTCATATTTGTCAGGGTCACATAATTGCCCTGCAGAAAGGACAGTCTGGAATCGTCGTCCTTAAAATACAGGGTATCTCTCATTCCTGGAGGCATCTGATCGATAAAACAGAAGATGCACTTGTTGGTACAGGACTTGTAATCGCTCATTAAACTGTTTTCAAAATTAATGCCCAGGTCCTCATAGTTATTTTCAATGTCCAGTTCCCACTCTTCGCCGTCTGCCTTGCGGATTACCATGGTCATCTGGTCGCTGTTTACATAGTATTGATAATCAAAAATATCTTCGATTTCCTGCCCGTTTATAGTCAGCAGGCAGTCTCCGGCTTCTAATTCCAGTTCTTCCGCAATGGAGCCGGGATCGACGCTGGCAATCTGATGCCCTCTATATAATTTACTCATAGTAGTTTGCCTTCCTCTCTGTTTCCTCTAGTATACAGGACCAGACTCCCTTTGGCAAGTTATCCCACAAAAATTCCCCTCTCCTATTGACGCTGCTCCCCGGAAAATGGTATAAGAATAGTGTAAAAAATAACCCCACAACTTTTACGGAGGATAATCATGAAACATTCTTTTGTTTTTCAAAATTCCCTGCCTGTAGGTCCCTTAAAACTGGCGGCTTTGGATAGCTGCCGGGATTTGGCTCAAAAGGTAAACGATCACATTGTTACATTCCGAAAGAATGACACCGAGGAACTGCTCCGCCGCAAAGAGGATTTAAATTACCGCGGCTATGATGCAGAATCTTACCTGTTAAAATGCTCCTGTCCCCGCTTTGGAACTGGTGAAGCAAAGGCAGTTTTAAATGAATCGGTCCGGGGCACTGATATTTTTGCCATGGCGGATATCACCAATTACAGCTTAACCTATACAGTAAATGGTTATACCAACCATATGTCCCCGGATGATCACTTTCAGGATTTAAAAAGACTGGTAGGCGCCTGCGGCGCAACTGCCCACAGGGTTAATGTCATCATGCCATTCTTATATGAAGGCCGCCAGCATAAGCGTTCCAAGAGAGAATCTTTAGACTGTGCCATGGCTCTGGTTGAATTAATCAATATGGGCGTATCCAACATCATTACCTTTGATGCCCACGACCCAAGAGTGCAGAACGCCATTCCCCTGAAGGGCTTTGACAATTTTATGCCGACTTACCAGTTTGTAAAGGCCCTGTTTTCCCACGACCATACCTTACAGATTGACAAGGATCATCTGATGGTAATCAGTCCGGACGAAGGCGCTATGAACCGCGCCGTTTATCTGGCCAATAACTTAAGTGTAGATATGGGTATGTTCTATAAGCGTAGAGATTATTCCAGAGTGGTAGATGGACGCAATCCGATTGTAGCCCATGAGTTTTTAGGCAGTTCTGTAGAGGGAAAGACTGTATTAATTATTGACGATATGATCTCTTCCGGAGAAAGTATGCTGGATACCGCCAGAGAACTGAAAGAGCGCAAAGCTAAAAAGGTAGTTGTTTGCTGCACTTTTGGTCTTTTTACCAGCGGTCTGGATAAATTTGACGAGTTCTATAACCGGGGATATATCGACTATGTTATCACCACCAATTTAAACTACCGTCCGGCAGAACTTTTGACCCGTCCATGGTACATTGAGGCTGATATGAGCAAATATATGGCTGCCATCGTCAATTCCCTGAATCATGATGTGTCTATCAGCGCCTCTTTGTCTCCTACAGAAAAGATTCAGACACTTCTTCATAAATATCAGGCCGCAAGAGACTGTTAAAAATCCGCCTCACTGAAAACGAACGGGACAGCACACCGGCAAATAAAAAGGCCGCTGTCAAATAGATGTTCTGACATCTGTTTTGCAGCGGCTTTGCTTTTATGTTTATTTAAAGCGTTTCATCATTTAAGCACAGGAATGCAGCCAGATTGCCTCGTTCATTGCCCATAACCCGATGAGAATATAGATGTTTGGGATTACACATGGTACAAATATTGGTGGTGTGGACATTGACTGGCAGAACACCTGCTTCCATAAAGACGATCTCATTGGCTTTCCACAAATCCAGCTGGTATTTCCCTGGCTTTCTGCCGGGAGAAAACAGACTGTTCCAGTATTGGGAAGAAAAGTTCTGACAGAATGCGTCCACTACCTCTTCCCCCACTTCAAAGCAGGCTTTGCAGATACTTGGCCCAATACAGGCAATCACCTCTTCTGCCCTGGTTCCAAAAGCAGCAGACATAGCATCCAGAGTCTTTTCACCCATGCGATTAACCGTTCCTCTCCAGCCGGAGTGAGACAAGCCAATGGCCCTGTGAACCGGGTCTAACAGATACAAAGGCACGCAGTCTGCATAAAAGGTCACCAGTGTAATCCCCGGGATATTGGTAATCAGGCCGTCTACATCCCGATAATCCCGCTCTCTCCAGATTCCCTTTCCCCAATCCTCTTCTGTCACATTGCGGACATTGGTGGTATGGGACTGCCAGGAAGTCACCATTTTTTTAACATCTACCTGCAAAGCCTTAGCCATGCGGCAATAATTTTCCTGCACCAGATTCTTATCATCCCCTCTTGAAAAAGAGAGATTCATGGATTCATAACATCCGGTACTGACTCCCCCATAACGAGTAGAAAATCCATGTTTTACCATGCCGGATTCTTCCAGAGCAGGAAAGGAAAGATAAGGCACCTCGTTTCTGCATCTGGTAATTAATTCATCTGGTCTGTCAGTCTTTCTCCAGTTTATTTTCATAGGAACCCTTCCTCCTGACTTTGTTACCGGGATTTTTTGTGAACATTGCGTATGGTTTTCTTAGGTTTTGTCCGATTTCCCAAACGGCTTTCTGAAAGATTTTTAGACGGCTTTGCCTGTCCGGATTGTCTGGTTTGTCCAGATTCCGGCCCTCTTGGGCGGATCAGGCACTTTGGCCCGTATCCGATTAAATCTGTCCGTTTCGCTGTCCGAAGAGCTTCTTCCACCAGAGAACGGTTTTCCGGCCGCCGGTACTGGATCAGTGCTCTCTGCATGGCCTTTTCATGGGGATTTACAGGCACATAGACCGGTTTCATAGTCCTTGGGTCCAGTCCGGTATAATACATACAGGTGGAAATCGTAGACGGAGTGGGATAAAAATCCTGAACCTGCTCCGGCATATATCCCAGATCCCGCAGATATTCCGCCAGTTCCACTGCGGCCTTCATGGTGGAACCGGGATGGGAAGACATCAAATAAGGCACCAGATACTGCTTTAATCCCAGTTTTTCGTTGGTTTTTTTGTATTCTTCACAGAACTGACGGTACACCTTGTTTTCCGGTTTTCCCATTTTGGTCAGCACTTCATCCGCCACATGCTCCGGCGCAACTTTTAACTGTCCGCTGACATGGTACTGGCACAATTCTTTTAAAAACTTTTTTCCCGGATCTGCCAGTACATAATCAAACCGGATACCGGAGCGGATAAAGACTTTTTTTACCTTTGGAATGGAGCGCAGTTTTCTTAAAAGTTCGATGTAGTCCCCATGATCCGCCTTTAAATTTTTGCAGGGAGTGGGAAAAAGGCACTGACGGTTTTTGCAGGCCCCATGGGTTAACTGTTTGTCGCAGGCCGGATAGCGGAAATTGGCAGTTGGGCCCCCTACATCATGGATATATCCTTTAAAATCCGCCTCTTCTGTCAGAAACCTGGCTTCTTCAACCAGAGATTCATGACTTCTGGCCTGGATCACCCGCCCCTGATGGAAGGTCAGGGCACAAAAACTGCAGGAGCCAAAGCAGCCCCGGTTGCTGATAAGGCTGAATTTTACTTCTGAAAAAGCCGGAACGCCCCCATCTTTTTCATAAGAGGGATGACTGCGCCTCATATAAGGAAGACTGTACACATCATCCATTTCTTCCATAGTAAGAGGACGGGCAGGGGGATTCTGAACCACAAACAGGTTGTCCCGGTAAGGCTCCACCAGGCGTTTTGCCGTAACAAAATCCGTATTTAAATACTGGGTATAAAAACTCTGGGCGTAGAGACGTTTATCTTTTTTGATCGCATCAAAAGAGGGCAGAATCTCGGCGTCATATACGGATTCTAAAGAATTTGTCTTATACACAGTACCGTTTATAAACGTAATGTCCTTAATATGGATTCCGGAATCCAGGGCATCTGCAATTTCCACAATGGAATGTTCCCCCATCCCGTAAGAGATGAGATCTGCCTGGGAATCTATGAGAATAGAATGCTTTAATTTATTGGACCAGTAATCATAGTGTGCCAGACGGCGCAGACTTCCCTCGATTCCTCCGATAATAATAGGGATTTTTGGAAACGTCCTGCGGATTAAATTGGAGTAAACCACTGCTGCATAGTCCGGCCGCCGTCCCATTACCCCGCCTGGCGTATAAGCATCCGTTTTTCTCCGTTTTTTGGATACGCTGTAGTGATTGACCATGGAATCCATATTGCCGGAAGAAACCAGAAAGCCGAGGCGGGGTTCTCCCAAAACGGCAATGCTTGTATCGTCCTTCCAGTCCGGCTGGGAAATAATCCCCACCTTGTAGCCTTTTGCCTCCAGCACGCGGCTGATAATGGCTGTGCCAAAAGAAGGGTGATCCACATAGGCATCCCCTGTAATATATACAAAATCACACTGTTCCCAGCCTCTTTTTTCCATGTCTTTCCGGCTGATAGGCAAAAAATCATGAATCATTGAAACACCTCGGATAATTCGTCCCCGTTTTTATAAAATAGCCGGAGAAAATCTTCAATAAAATAATCTGCCAGTTCTTCTTTTTCCTGTTTTAAGTCTTTAGAAAATTCGTCATTTACTGCAAAAACCGTCATTCCTGCCCGTTTGCCGGCCAAAATTCCTGCGGGAATGTCCTCAAACACCACACAATCTTCCGGTTTTACATCCAGTCTTTTAGCCGTCTCCAGATAAATGTCCGGCGCCGGTTTTCCAGCCTTTACCTCACACCCTACTGTGACTGCATCAAAATATCCGGCAATCCCAAGAGCGTTTAATACGGCATCTACAAGTTCTCTGCCGTTGCTGGTGGCAATCCCCATCTTTATGCCATGCTCTTTTAAGGCTTTTAAAAGTCTGCCCGCTCCTGGCTTTAACGGAACTTCTTTACAATATTTGTCCATGGCCATGGAAATCCACGCAGCCTTGATTGCTTCCAAAGATTCCGGAATAGCAAAGTGTTCTTTAAAATACACTGCCGTCTCTGTAAAACTCATGCCTTCGATAGCCCGCTGAAGACTTTGGGGGCATTTATGTCCGTAACGGCTCAGATATTCTATGTCAATGGCTTTCCACATCCACATGGAATCCACCAGGGTTCCGTCTAAGTCAAAAATCGCTGCTTTTATCTGTTTTTTCAATCCAATCTCCCCTGTTTTTCAATACTGCAATCTCTTCATCTGTAAGCGGCCGGTATTCTCCCGGATGCAGGCTCTCGTCCAGAAGAAGCGGCCCCATGGAAATTCGTTTTAGATAGACCACCTGGCAGTTTACAGCCTCAAACATCCGCTTTACCTGATGAAATTTTCCCTCCTGGATGGTGAGTCTTACCCCACATTTTTCGTCTTCCAGAAGTTCTGAAAGGATTTCCAGTCTGGCTGGCATACATCGAACGCCGTCTTCTAACAGGATTCCCTTTTGAAACCGCTCCCTGATGTCCTCCGGAATCCTTCCGGCCACATGGGCATAATAGGTCTTATCTACGTGATGCTTCGGCGAAAGAAGGCGGTGAGCCAACTCCCCGTCATTGGTGATGAGCAACAGCCCTTCTGTGTCAATATCCAGACGCCCCACCGGGAACAGATCTGCCCGTACTGCTCCGCTAATCAAATCAATAACGGTCTGATACCGATTGTCCTCTGTGGCAGAAACCACTCCCTGGGGTTTATTTAACATGTAATACTCAAAGGCACAGTAAGAAACCGGGCAGCCGTCCAACACAATCTCATCCACAGCCGGATCTACTTTTCGATCCGACTTTTTTTCTGTCTGTCCGTTTACACAAATCCGGCCTTTTCTTGCCATTTCTTTTATCTGGCTTCTGGTTCCTTTTCCCATCTCCCCTAAAAACTTATCCAGCCGCATAAGGGATTTTATCTCTTTTCCCATTACATCCACCGCCATCCGGCATAATATTTATTTTTCAGGTTTTGACCGGTAAGCTTTGCCCAGCCAAGAGGAAACTGATCCACACATACCAGACACCACCCGGAGGACAATGCACTGCTCTCCTTCTCAGTGAGAGAAATCGTCTCTCCTTTTAAATAGCGAAGCACCCGATCATCTTCTCTGGAAAACGAGAGTTCATTTTCATACTGTCCCCACTTTAAAGCCATGGCAAATGCCTGAGACGGTTCAAACCGGTCTTTTTTCAGTTCTCCAAGAAACAGCCCGGTTCTTAAAAAACGCAGTCCGGTATCTCTTATAAATCCCTCCGGCAGATAGTAAATCTGATTGTTTTTTTCTAAGAGCCTGGCAGGATCCCAGTGCTTTGCCTCAGAGTTTTCCGGATCAGGCTTGCAATGAGATAAAAATTCCATTACCTGAGGAAATTTTTCTTTCGCCTGGGCTGTATGGCTTATTTCCGGCTCCTCTTTGCCGACTTTGCCATTTTTACCGGCATAATATTCTTCTAACAGACTGGAGGACGGCAGAGGCTTTTGTCTGTGCAGCAAGGCAATAAAATGCCCTTCTCCTTTCAGCTTGTGAGGAAACAGCCTGAGACATCCGGTAAGGCCAATGCCTCTGCTGGCCCCTTCAAATGTCGGAAGGGACAAAAGGCTCATATCCGGAAACTCTTCCAGAATGTATTTGATGATTCCCTCATCTTCATTCAGGGAAAATGTGCAGGTAGAATACATCAGATATCCCCCTGGCTTTAACATCTTTACCGCTTCTTTTACAATCTGCTTTTGAATCTTTGCATAGTGACTGGGACCTTTTTCCATCCAGTCTTTTACCATATCCTGTTCCTTGCGGAACATCCCCTCGCCGGAGCAGGGAGCGTCCACCAGGATTTTATCAAAAAATTCCGGAAAACAATTCGATAAATGTTCCGGCGTTTCGCTGGTCACGCAGAAATTGGAAATCCCGGCAAGTTCCAGATTTTTTAACAACGCTTTTGCCCTGGAATTGCTGATATCATTGGAAAGCAGGATTCCCTGTCCCTTTAGCTTTGCGCCCAGTTCCGTACTCTTTCCTCCCGGCGCAGCACACAGATCCAGCACTTTGTCACCGGGATCAATGGGAAGGGTAGACGCAGGCGTCATGGCGCTTGGCTCCTGGAGATAATATAAACCGGCATAATAATAGGGATCTTTGGCCGGCTTTACATCTTCGCCATAGTAAAATCCGTTGGGAATCCAGGGGATTTTTTCCAGTTCCCATGGCGCCAGTTCCTGCAGGCGTTTCGGCGTTATTTTAATGCCGTTGGCCCGAAGTCCCTGATACCGTTTACTGTCAAAACTTTTAATATAGTTGAGATACTCTTCTTCTCCCAGAAGAGACTTCATATGCTGCAGGTATTCTTCTGGCAGTCTGATTTGTTTTTCCATATACCCTCTTTTGAAAATACTTTATTTTACCAAAGTCGTTTAGCTGCCAAAGGCAGCGACAGATGTGCGCAGCACAGCTGGATTTTGGAGTTATTATACCACGTCGACTACCGTCTCCGTGAGTCTTTCGCCTTATAGAGCCCTTTGCGTACACGCAGGGCTCTGCAAGGCTCATTATACCATATCCTTTTTGAAAATGATATGCGCAATATTCCCAGTTTTCCCGAAACAGTTCAGCCTGTATTGTTCCAGATAACGGAGAATCCAATAGGGGTTTACAGACAATTCTTCATAGTTGTCTGTTTTTAAATACAATCCGATGTGAAGATGTACCGGAAAATTCCCGGTAGTCCCTTCTATTTTCGAGTATCCCGTATCTCCCATAAACCCCAGCAGCGTACCTGCGGATACAATATCTCCCTCCTTCCACTCTTTTGCATATCCATAAAGATGGGCGTAATAGACATAGAGGCCGCCGGGTGTCCTGATTCCCAGACGCCATCCCCCTTGCTCCAGCCATCCGCATTTTTCTATAACGCCATCGCTCATGCTGATAACCGGATAAAAACCGGAAGGATACTCCTCTCCCATAATGTCACAGCCCTCATGGCCTCTGTCTCCCCCATAGCTTCTTGGGTCCATCCATCCATTTTCATAGCAGACATCCGTTATCCCATCCTCTGTTACTTCGGGGATGGGAAAGTATTTCAAATCCGAAAACACTGTCTGATAGGCATGAATCAGTTTTTGAAATGCCGCCGGCTTCTTAGCCGCAATGGCCTCTCCCTTAGGGTCTGGTTCTTTTAAATCCGTTAAATCATAGTCTTTTTCTACCATCAGGGCCGCAATGGTTTCAGCATCCAGGACCGGTTCCTGTATTACCAGTTCTCCCAACGCCATCTGACGAAATTTGTCAGTTTCCCAGGCCGATCCGTCCAACTGATAATAGTCCGGATTATTGACCAGATAATCGGAGAGGGTAACCTGAAATGCAGCCAGCATCAAAATCAGAATTAAAACCAGCATATCCCAGCCTCATTCTTTCATATACGTATATAAATCCATTGTATTCAGGTGCATATGAAAAAATCAATCCCGATCCTGCTTCTGGCGCTTCTCCTTGCAAAACCGGACTGGGCCTTTACCGGAGCCAAAAACGGCCTTGTTTTATGGGGAATGGTGGTGCTGCCAACGCTTATGCCGTTCATGCTCTGCTCTCAAGCCATAGTAGGACTTGGGGCAGTCCCCATCCTGATGAAACCCTTCGGCCCTTTTTTATCCCACATTCTCCATGTATCCCGTCAGGGCGGCTATGTGTTTTTAACCGGAATTTTGTGTGGGTATCCCATGGGCGCCAAAACCTGCGGGGAATTTTTGCAAAGAGGACTGATCTCACAGGCAGAGGCCCGCTATCTGCTTGCAGTAAGCAATCACCCCAGTCCCATGTTTCTTTTAGGATATGTGATGAGTCAAATCAGCACTGTCTTTGGGCTTTCCGCAAAAACGGCTTCCTGGAAACTTTTAGCGGCCTTATATCTCCCCATTCTTCCCATTGGGTTTCTTGCAAGGCATCAATACAAACCGGAATGTTCTGACAGCACATTCCCCGGTGCGCCTGCCCATCCTGCCTCTTCCTTTTCTCTGGACACGGCGTTCTTGTCCTGCGCAGAAACCATGGTAAAAATCGGCGGATATATTATGCTGTTTTCCATTGCAGCTCTCTATGCCTCCAAACTTCTTTTTTTCAGTCCTTATCTGCGGTGCACTCTTTTAGGGGCTTTGGAAATTACCACCGGAATTTCCGTTATCGCCGATTCCATGACAGGAAATACAGCCATCCTTCTGATTACCGCATCCGCGGCATTTGGAGGAATTTCCGGTATTTTTCAGACAAAAAGTGTTCTCCATGAAAAAAATGCCGGACTGTCTATCCGGCATTATGTACTGTGGAAACTTCTCCATGGAATCCTTTCCTGTATAATAATGGCATTGTTATGTAAAATCCCAGGTTCCTTTTAAGCCTCTGCATTCTGACTGTCTTCCGGCTGACTCTCCTCTTCTGCCGGCGCTGCAATGCCGCCTGCCAGTTCGTTGCGGTTGGAAGAAACAACATCATAACTGGACTGCATAGAGGACATAAACGCATCAAAACGTCCCTTTGCCCCTTCCATGGAATGGGTGATAATCGTCTGCAGGCTGCGCAGCATATCATCCGTATACTGAATTGCACCCTGGCGGATGTTATTGGCATCATTTACTGCATTGTCTACAATGGCCTGAGCCTGAGCATTGGCCTGCTCTACCACTTCGTTGGCATGAGAGTATGCCTTTTGCATGATCTCATGCTCATTAACCAGTTCATTGGTCTGGGCATTGGCCTCCTGAAGCATCGCGTCTGCCTGAGTGCGTGCCTGATTTAAAATCGCATCCTGATTGCTGATAATCTTCTGATACTGCTTAATCTCGTCCGGAACCCGAAGGCGCAGTTCCACCAGAAGTTCTTCTAATTCTTCTTTATTTACAATAATATTGGTGTTTGAAAGGGGCTGACGTTTGCAGCTGTCAATAAACTCCTCTATCTCATTAATCAACTGTTCGATTCTGCTTACCATATTAACGATTCTCCTTAACCCTTTTTAGCAGGCTCTGCCTGGGCAAATTTTGCCTTTACTTTCTCTGCGATCTGAGGATGAAGGAACATGCCTATATCTCCTCCAAACTCTGCAATTTCCTTTACGACACTGGAACTCAAATAGGAATATTTTAAATTGGTATTTAAAAACAGGGTATCTATCTCCGGTGCAATCACCCGGTTGGTCTGGGCCAGCTGAAGCTCATATTCAAAATCCGTAACAGCCCTAAGTCCCCGAACCACTACTGTAGCGCCGCAGTCTCTGGCAAAATCAATGAGCAGACCGTCAAAACTGCGCACTTCTACGTTGTCCAGCCCCTTTGTCACTTCTTTTAACATATTAACACGTTCTTTAGCGGAAAACAATGGGGTTTTGGACTTATTCTGCAAAACTCCTATGATTACCCGGTCCATGATCTTGGAGGTCCGCTCAATAATATCATAATGGCCCAATGTCACCGGATCAAAACTGCCTGGATATACTGCTACTGTCATCCTCGTCTATCTTCCTTTCACTGTGTCTCTTTTGTATCCGGATATTAGTAACAGTTCAGCCATGCATCTTCTTGCCCGCTTGCAGCGGACAAGAAGCGTCTGGCGTCCGCCCTATGAAGATTCAGACAGAAAAACTCTTATGAAAACAAGCTTTCGACGCGTTTTTCTGCCTGAATCTTCGCATGGCTGAACTGTTACGGATATTAAGAGATGTCTTTTTCTATAAATACATGTTTATTGGTCTTATATTCTTTATTTTTTAAAATCCGGTATCCGGCCTTTAAAAGCCAGGAAAAATCCGTATCGAGAGCCGCTTCCGTCACTATCAGGGTATTGCCGTCCGCCAGGGAAGAATCCTTTAAATAAAGGAGAACCTGTCTCTCAAGATCCATCTGGTAAGGCGGGTCCATAAAAATCAGATCAAAAGGCCGATTTCGTTTTTCCAGCTGCTTTAAAGCAGACATTACTTCGGACTGCAATAGGCTGGCTTTTTCTTCCAGGCGGGTAGTATGTAAGTTGTCCCGAATGCAGCCGCAGGCTTTGGGATTCTGCTCTACAAAGACCGCTTCTCCTGCTCCCCGGCTTAACGCCTCGATGCCGATGGCTCCGCTTCCTGCAAATAAATCCAGAAACGAACAGTCCAGAAGTTTTGGCTGCAGCATATTAAATAAAGTTTCCTTGATCCGGTCTGTGGTAGGTCTGGTATCCAGTCCCTCTATGGTTTTTAACGGCAGCCGCCTGGCGCTGCCTGCAATTACTCTCATATATGTGCCAGTCCTTTCTTCGCGTGTACAGACGCTGACATGTAACAGTATAATATGATTATTTGAGATAAACAAGAGATTTTATAAGATTTTTATGTTTTTATCTATGAAATCGTAACAGGGACCGGGACACTAATCTCTTAGTGCCCCAGCCCCCGGTTTTTGAAAGAGTCCTGATTCGCCCTTTTATTTGCCTGCCATCTGGCGCTCCTGAGCCTCAATCATCTTCTTAACCATATATCCGCCTACAGAACCGTTCTGTGCAGAGGTTAAGTTGCCGTTGTATCCGTTGGTTAACGGTACTCCCAGCTCGCTTGCAACTTCCATTTTGAATCTGTCCATTGCCTCTCTTGCTTCAGGTACATTGGTTTTGTTAGAAGAATTGTTTGTAGACATATAAAACCCTCCTTTGATTCGATTTCCGCCGTTTCTTATGTGGTGACGGCGGTTTGTTTTTTGCTACATCCGTAGTATATGTGGAATCAAAATTAATAAACTAGAAGGTTTTGTGCATTCTTCCAGATGTTAGAAAAATGTAACAGTTCAGCCATGCATCTTCTTGCCCGCCTGTAGCGGACAAGAAGCGTCTGGCGTCCGCCCTATAAAGATTCAGACAGAAAAACTCTTATGAAAATAAGTTTTCAACGCTTTTTTCTGCCTGAATCTTCGCATGGCTGAACCAATGTCATTTAGTTAATTT
>CAUWCT010000003.1:0-94263 GCA_963557065.1 uncultured Lachnospiraceae bacterium
GGAATCTAACCATATGGATATAAAATTAACTAAATGACATTGGTTCAGCCATGCAAAGCTTCAGGCAGAAAAAAGCCTTGAAAGCTTGCTTTCATAAGAGTTTTTCTGCCTGAAGCTTTATAGGGCGGACGCCAGATGCTTCTTGCGCGCTTGCGGCGGGCAAGAAGATGTATGGCTGAACCGTTACGATAATGGCGGTATTATTTTGGAAAAGAGGTTACAGTAAAAATGATGCAGAAGCTGTATTATGAAACGCCTTATGTGAAATCCTTTATGTGTACGGTTCTATCCTGCCAGCAGGGAAAACGCGGATATGAGACGATTCTCAGCCAGACTGGTTTTTATCCGGAAGGAGGCGGACAGCCGGCAGATACGGGAACTCTGGGAGGGATTCCGGTACTGGATGTCCAGGAAATAGGAGGAGAGATTGTCCATATTCTGGAACGTCCCATTGAAGCAGGTACCCTGGCAGAGGGAATCATTGACTGGGACAGGCGGTTTTCCTATATGCAGCAGCACACCGGGGAACATATTTTGTCCGGACTGATTCATGAACGGTTTGGATATAACAATGTGGGATTTCATATGGGAGCAGAGGAAGTGACCATTGACTTTGACGGAACTATGACGATGGAAGAGGCAGAAGAGATGGAACTTCTGGCCAATGAGGTTGTTTTTGACAACCGGCCGGTAACCGTCAGTTATCCCAGTGAAGAAGAGTTAAAGACCATTCCTTACCGGAGCAAAAAAGAACTGACCGGACAGGTCCGGATTGTGGAGATTGCGGGTGCGGATATCTGTGCCTGCTGCGGAACCCATGTGGAGAGAACCGGGGAGATTGGCCTGATTAAAATTACCAACCTTATGAATTACAAGGGAGGGGTCCGCATGACGATTGTATGCGGCAGACAGGCCCTTTTTGATTTCGGGAAGAAACAAAAACAGATTGCCAGGATTTCCAGTCTGCTGTCCGCAAAGCCGGGAGAGGTGGCGTTGGCAGTTGAAAAACAGAAAGAAGAACTTCAGGCAGCCGCCTATTTAAATGTCTCCCTTTACCGCCAGCTATTTGAGGCATGGGCCTTAGGATATCCAGAGAGCGATGGTTTGACAATGCTTTGGAAAAAAGGACTTTCCCCGGTACAGCTAAGAGAACTGGCTAATCTGTTCTGTCAGGAAAAAAAGGGGGGCGTTGTATTAGCCTGTTCAGAAAAAGAGGGCAGGTATCAGTATGCTCTGGCTGGCAGGCTAAAAGACGCTAAAGTTCTTGCAGGTGCTTTAAATGCCCGGTTAAACGGCAGGGGCGGAGGCGGCAGTCAGATGGCGCAGGGTACGTTTTTTGCCGCAAGAGAAGAGATTGAACAGGTGATTTTGGAGGAAATGAATGGACTTAAATAAAGAAACCATTAAAAAACTGCAGGGACTTATCATCTTTACAGTGGCAGTGCTGATAGCAGGGGCAAATTACCAAAGGCTGTTTAGGCTGTTTGGAGCAGTGATCAGCATGGCGTTTCCGTTTTTGCTGGGCGGAGCCATTGCCTTTATTCTCAATGTTCCCATGCGCAACATTGAAAAATTGTTCCCCAAAAGGGCAGGAAGATGGAAACGGCCTGCGGCTTTAGCTGTTTCAATAGCTTTAGTAGCGGTGATTCTTCTCACTGTCATTGTAGTAGTAATTCCTCAGATGTGGAGGACGATTTATTCTCTGAAAAGCAGCGTTCCGGCATTTTTTGAGGGCATGCAGCTATGGCTGGAAAAGTTGTTTGCAGACAATCCCCAGATTATTGCGTGGATCAATACCATTGAGATCGACTGGCAGGAAATGATGCAGGAAATGATCGAGTTTTTGAAAAACGGCGCCGGTTCTGTACTGTCCACCACATTCTCGGCAGCTGCCAATATTGCAAGCGGTGTTACCTCAATGGGAATCGGCATGGTATTTGCGATTTATATTCTGCTTCAAAAAGAGACATTATCTGCTCAGGCAAAAAAGGTTTTAAAGGCATTTCTTCCGGAAAAGTGGGAAAGACGGACAATAGAAGTGGCTGCCCTGACAGAGCGGACCTTCAGCAGCTTTCTGGCAGGACAGTGTGTGGAAGCGGTGATTCTGGGAAGCATGTTTTTTATCACTTTGCTTATTCTGCATCTCCCATATGCGCTCCTTATCGGAGTCCTGATTGCCTTTACAGCGCTGATTCCGGTATTTGGCGCGTTTATCGGCTGCGCAGTGGGGATTTTTCTCATGCTGATGGTAAGTCCCATTGACGCGCTGATCTTTACCGCAGTGTTTTTTATCCTCCAGCAGATAGAAGGAAATCTGATCTACCCCCATGTGGTAGGAAACTCGGTCGGACTTCCTTCTATGTGGGTGCTGGTGGCAGTAACCATAGGCGGCAGCGCTATGGGCGTTCTGGGAATGCTGATATTCATTCCCTTATCCTCTGTATGTTACACGCTATTCCGCGGTATCGTTAATCAGCGTCTGAGCGGGAAAAAGAAGGAATAGGCGGATTTGTCAGCCGCTTTTCAATATCTTCCAGTAAAAGATGGGACAAACAAAGTCCGCCCCGTCCGGTTCCTATGGAAATATCCGGTTTATTAGCGCCATGGAAATCCGATCCTCCCGTAGGAAGAAGATGGTATTTGCGGGCTATTTTGCGAAGTCTCCGGCTTTGTTCCGGTGTTTGGGAAGAATGATAGACTTCAAGTCCCATAAGTCCAAGCCGGGAAAGAAAACCGACCAGTTTGTCCGTTTCTTCCCATCCAAGCCGATACTGGACCGGGTGGGCCAGGGCCGGGAAGGCATGGTTGTCTGTCAGTACTTTCATGGCATGTTCCGGCGTAATCAGTTCTTTTTTCAGGCAGTATTTGCTGCCGTACTGCAGATAAGAGGAAAAGGCATCTTTCATGGATGAGGCATAACCGTTTTCCACAAGCGCTCTGGCAAAATGCGCTCTGGTGATAACCGTGTCGGGATTGCCGGCAGTTAAATCTTCTCTGGTTATGTGAAAACCGTCTGCCTGAAAACGGCGAAGCATTTCCTTATTGCGCCACAAGCGAACAGATAAAAGTTCCTTTAGTTCATTTGCAAAAGAGGGATCCTGGCAGTTGATAAAGAGTCCCAATATATGAATCTCTTTCCCTTCATAGACGCAGGACAGCTCTACACCGGGAATTACCCGGACGCCAAGTTCCCTGCCTCTCAAAACCGCAGCAGGAACGCCGGCAACTGTATCATGGTCAGTCAGGGCAATGGCTGACAGACCGGCTCTATGCGCCTGCTCAGCAACTTCGGCCGGTGAAAGGGTGCCGTCTGAGGCATTAGAATGAACATGAAGATCAATATAGGACATGGTAAGAACCTCCTTGAAATATCTGGTAATAGAATAGTAACACAATAGTAACATGTTTTCCGAAATAAGTAAATTCTGACGAAAAAATAATATTTATGATAAAAAATTTAATAATTTCGTCATTCCATTTTACACAGAATATGGTATACTACATTCTGTATCATACAGCATAATGTTATATTTAAGAAATAGGTGAATATATGGATGAATTAAATCGCAGAAGCCGGGCTGCCGGCTCGCAGGGAAGAACTACAGCCAGAACTGCATCCTCTGGACGGCAGTTAAGTCCGGCAGGCAGCAGGGCGAGAGGAGCCTCATCCGGTCAGAGAAGCAACCGGACGGACGGCTATTATAGTTCGAGAGGCAGAGGAGGAAGCGGCGGGGGACGAAGCAGTTATGACAGGAAGCCGCCGGTTTCCCACAATAAAAACTCCAAACGGAGAAAAAAACCATCTCCCAATTATCTATGGATCGCCATTGCAGGAGCAGCGCTTATTGTTGCCATTGCGATAGGAGTCTTTCTTTTTAAGGGAAATTCTGATTCCAAAGCAGAAGAGACTTCCACAACAGCACCACCTGAGACTGAACTTCAAAAAGAAGTGATGGTAGGAGATATTGTCATTACAGGACTGTCCAGAGAAGCAGCCAGAGAGAAGATTCTGGAGGCTTATCCATGGGATATGAAAGTTGCCTGGGAAGGGGAAACTGTTGAGATTCCTAACCTGATAGAGCCGAAAGTAGATGAACTTTTACAGGAGATTTATCATGGCGAGCCAAAGGAAAATTATACACTGGATACCACAGGATTAGAAGAGGCCATTACAAAGCAGGTAAGCGCTCTTGCATCTAAGTGGGACAAACCAGCCAAAAATGCATCTATCAGCAGCTTTGACAAAGAGAGCGGAAAGTTTGTATTTGCAGGTGAAGAGACAGGACAGAAACTCGATCAGGAGGCTTTAGTTTCCCAGATTCAGAAGGCTGTTTCAAGCGAGGATTTTGATGCTAAGATTACTGCCCAGATGACTCCGGTTGCGCCGGAGATTACAGAAGCAGCAGCAAAAGAAAAGTACAAAATCATTGGAAAATATACGACAAAGACTACAAATAACAGCAAGAGAAATACCAATGTCCGTCTTGCCTGCGAAGCCATTGACGGTCTTGTGCTGGCTCCGGGAGAGACTTTTTCTTTCAATGAAAGAGTAGGAGAGCGTACTGCTGCCAAGGGATATCAGTCTGCAGCCGCTTACAGCAACGGAGAAGTGGTTCAGGAGATTGGCGGCGGCGTCTGCCAGGTATCCACCACCCTTTATAACGTAGTTGTCCGCAGCGGTTTAAAGACAACAGTGCGCCGCTCCCATACATTTGAACCTTCTTATGTTACGCCTGGAATGGACGCAACTGTAAGCTGGGGCGGTCCGGACTATGCATTTGTCAATAATTCAGATGCAGGAATCGGTATCCGGGCTTCTTACAGTGATCAGACATGCACCATCTCTATTTATGGAATTCCGGTTTTGGAAGAAGGAATAGAGTATGATTTAAAATCTACCAAAATTAAGGATACCAATCCTCCTGCTCCTACTTATGTGGAGGATCAGACGGTACAGCCTGGTACAGAGGTTGTGGACAGCGCAGGCAGTTCCGGAAGCCAGTGGGAGGTACGTCTGATTGTGACAAAGAATGGAGAGAAAGTCAGTGATGATGTAGATCACACATCCACTTATAAAGGACATGCGCCGGTAGTAAAGAGAAACACATCCGGAGTATGGCTTCCAACGCCAGAACAGAGTCTTCCAGAAGGCACAACTTTGCCGGGAGAGACCCTTCCGTCTGTCGGAGAGCCAAGTGGGGGAGAGACAACAGCCCCCTCAACGGAAACCACTGCTCCGGCAGGGCCGGGTCAGGAAACCAGTGCGCCTTCAGCCGAGCCGGAAGGACCGGGAGCGGGGCTTCCGGCGCCTGGAGAAGGGGGAGAGCCGGGAGGAAATCCGGCACCTACTGTTCCTCAGGGGCCCGGAACCTCTGATACCGGAACGGCTCCGGCAGGCCCAGCCGGACCTGGAGTATAAACGAATCATTGCAGTACAAAAGCAGAGAAAAGCAGAGCGACATTTCTCTGCTTTTTTTTGTATACATTCCGAATAACCGTTTGCAATTTGTATAAAAATTGATATAATAGTAAACAGGTCAGTCTCTTTTTTGGATGTTTGCAGCCAAAAAGAGACAAACTAACACCAACTCACATTTGTAGGAGGAAAAGTAAAATGGCAAGAAAAATGAAAACCATGGATGGTAATCAGGCCGCTTCTCACGCTTCTTATGCGTTTACGGACGTTGCCGCTATCTATCCGATTACCCCTTCATCTGTTATGGCAGAACATACAGACGAATGGGCGACTGACGGAAGACTGAATATCTTCGGACGTACCGTACAGGTAACCGAGATGCAGTCTGAAGCAGGTGCCGCAGGTGCTGTGCATGGCTCTCTAGCAGCAGGTGCATTAACCACTACCTACACCGCTTCCCAGGGCTTATTGTTAATGATCCCGAACCTTTACAAGATCGCAGGCGAGCAGCTTCCAGGCGTATTCAACGTATCCGCACGTGCAATTGCAAGCCACGCTCTGTCCATTTTCGGCGATCACTCTGACGTATACGCATGCCGTCAGACCGGCTGCGCTATGTTGTGCGAGTCCAGCGTTCAGGAAGTTATGGACTTAACTCCAGTTGCTCATCTGGCAGCTATTAAGGGCAAAGTTCCATTTATCAACTTCTTCGACGGTTTCCGCACCTCCCATGAGATTCAGAAGATTGAGACCTGGGATTACGAGGATTTAAAAGATATGGCTGATATGGATGCAATCGACGCATTCCGCAAGCACGCATTAAATCCAAATCATCCTTGCGAGAGAGGTTCCGCTCAGAACCCGGATATCTTCTTCCAGGCAAGAGAAGCTTGTAACCCATACTACGATGCTCTTCCGGCAATCGTTCAGGAGTACATGGACAAGGTTAACGAAAAGATCGGTACCAACTATAAGCTGTTCAACTACTATGGCGCTGAGGATGCAGAGCAGGTTATTATCGCAATGGGTTCTGTAAATGAAACCATTGAAGAGACCATTGATTACCTGGCAGCTCAGGGCAGAAAAGTAGGTCTTGTAAAAGTACGTCTGTACAGACCATTCTGCGCAGATGCGTTAGTAGATGCAATCCCGGATACTGTTAAGAAGATTACTGTATTAGACAGAACCAAAGAGCCAGGTGCTTTAGGTGAGCCATTATACTTAGATGTTGTTGCTGCATTAAAGAACACCAAGTTCGATGCAGTTCCAGTATTTACTGGACGTTACGGTTTAGGTTCCAAGGATACCACTCCGGCACAGATCGTTGCAGTTTATGACAATGATTCCAAGAAGAAATTCACCATCGGTATCGTGGATGACGTAACCAACTTATCCTTAGAGATTGGCGCTCCTTTAGTTACTACTCCAGAGGGAACTACCAACTGTAAGTTCTGGGGTCTGGGCGCAGACGGTACTGTAGGAGCTAACAAAAACTCCATCAAGATCATTGGCGACAACACAGATATGTATGCACAGGCATACTTTGATTACGACTCCAAGAAGTCCGGCGGCGTTACCATGTCCCACTTACGTTTCGGACATTCTCCGATTAAGTCTACTTATCTGATTCGCAAGGCCAACTTTGTAGCATGTCATAATCCGGCATACGTGCGCAAGTACAACATGGTTCAGGAATTAGTAGACGGCGGCACCTTCTTACTGAACTGCGCTTGGGATATGGAAGGCTTAGAGAAGCACTTACCAGGCCAGGTAAAGAAGTTTATCGCAGACCACAACATTAACTTCTACACCATCGACGGTGTTAAGATCGGTATCGAGACCGGCATGGGCCCGACCCGTATCAATACTATTTTACAGTCCGCATTCTTCGAGTTAACCGGCATTATTCCGGCTGACAAGGCAAACCAGCTGATGAAGGATGCTGCACAGAAGACCTACGGCCGTAAGGGCGAGGACGTTGTTAAGAAGAACTGGGCAGCTATTGATGCAGGCGCTAAGGGCGTTGTAAAGGTAGAGGTTCCAGAGAGCTGGAAGAATTGCGAAGACGAGGGGCTTGACTTTGCAACTGCAACTGGAGACAGAAAAGACGTTATCGACTTCGTTAACAACATTCAGACCAAGGTTTCTGCTCAGGAAGGCAACTCCTTACCAGTATCTGCATTCGTTGACTATGCAGACGGCAGCACACCATCTGGTTCTGCAGCTTACGAGAAGCGCGGTATTGCAGTAAACGTACCAGTTTGGAATCCAGACAACTGTATCCAGTGTAACTTCTGTTCTTATGTCTGCCCGCACGCAGTAATCCGTCCAGTTGCTATGACTGCTGAGGAAGCTGCCAATGCACCGGCTGGCATGAAGATGAAAGATATGACTGGTATGCCTGGCATGAAGTTTGCAATCACAGTTTCTACTCTGGACTGTACCGGATGCGGTTCTTGTGCAAACGTATGTCCTGGTATGAAGGGCAACAAGGCTCTGACCATGGAACCATTAGAGAAGAGTCTGCCAGAGCAGCCAATCTTCGCATATGGACAGTCCCTGCCAATTAAGGAAGAGGTTCTTGCCAAGTTCAAAGAGACCACTGTTAAGGGCAGCCAGTTTAAGCAGCCATTACTTGAGTTCTCCGGCGCTTGTGCAGGATGTGGCGAAACTCCTTATGCAAAATTAATCACCCAGTTATTCGGTGACAGAATGTACATTGCAAACGCAACTGGATGTTCCTCTATCTGGGGCAACTCCTCACCATCTACTCCTTACACAGTAAATGCAAAGGGACAGGGACCTGCATGGTCTAACTCCTTATTCGAGGATAACGCAGAGTTCGGTTATGGTATGCTTCTGGCTCAGAACGCTATCAGAGACGGCTTAAAGGCAAAGGTTGAGTCTGTAATGGCAAGCGCTGAAGCTTCTGACGAAGTAAAGGCAGCCTGCAAGGAATACTTAGATACCTTTACCTGCGGCGCTACCAACGGTACTGCAACAGACAAATTAGTTGCAGCATTAACCGGCTGTGAGTGCCCAACCTGCAAGGAAATCGTAAATAGCAAAGACTTCCTGGCTAAGAAGTCCCAGTGGATCTTTGGTGGTGACGGATGGGCATACGACATCGGTTTCGGCGGCGTTGACCATGTACTTGCTTCCGGCAAAGACATCAACATCATGGTATACGATACTGAGGTTTACTCCAATACCGGCGGACAGTCTTCCAAGGCTACCCCTGTTGGCGCTGTAGCACAGTTTGCTGCAGGCGGTAAGGATGTTAAGAAGAAAGACTTAGCTTCTATCGCAATGAGCTATGGCTATGTATATGTAGCACAGATTTCCATGGGTGCTGACTATGCACAGACTGTAAAGGCAATTGCAGAAGCAGAGGCTTATCCAGGACCATCCTTAATCATTGCTTACGCTCCATGTATCAACCATGGTATCAAGAAGGGCATGAGCAAGGCTCAGACCGAAGAGAAGTTGGCTGTTGAGTGCGGCTACTGGCATCTGTTCCGCTTCAACCCTGCTGCAGAGAACAAGTTCTCCTTAGACAGCAAGGCTCCGAAGATGGAAGGATATCAGGACTTCTTAAAGGGAGAGGTTCGTTACCTGTCCTTAGGCTTAAAGAATCCTGCAAGAGCAGAAGATCTGTTCGCTAAGAACGAAGAATTTGCTAAGGAAAGATACGAGTATCTGCAGAAGCTGGTTACTCTGTACGGCAACAACTAATTGAATATCTGATTCCTACAGATGATTTCATAAAGACAGGAACTCCAAACGGGGTTCCTGTTTTTTTGGTATCCAACGTTCTTAGAAATTATACATATTGCACAAAAAAAGTGTTTCCGTCAAAATGCTGAAAAATGGAAAATGATGATAAAATATAGGAGAAGAACAATGGCTGATGGAAATCCACAAAGAAATGAAATTTGCAAAATGCACAAAAAAGAAGGAAATATAATAAAAAGATTGACATCTTATATATCAAATGCTACAATACGGTTAAATCAAATAAGCAATACATTAACGTTGATGAGCCCAAAAGCCAGCCGTTTCGGTTGGCTTTTTTGTTTTTTATGAACAAAGGGAAGTTGCAGTTGTGAAAAAAGTGTATACCGGTAAAGCACTTTTTTCAAAATGTTTTCGAAAACAAAAGAACCAGTCAATCAACAGTAAGAAAAAAGAAGAGGTATTCATCATGGAAAAAAGTATCATTTACAAACACATTGACCACACATTATTAAAGGCAGTTTCTTCCTGGGAAGAAATTAAAAAATTATGTGAGGAAGCGCTGGAACACAATATGGCATCTGTCTGCATCCCGCCATCTTATATCAAGAGAGTTCACGAGACATTTGGAGAAAAGCTGAATATTTGTACGGTAATCGGATTCCCTCTTGGATATAACACCACTGAAGTAAAAAAAGCAGAAGTTGCCCAGGCAATCGCAGAAGGCGCTGGAGAAGTGGATATGGTGGTAAACTTAGGCGATGTAAAAAATGGGGAGTTTGACCGCGTGACAGAAGAAATTGCTGCATTAAAAGAGACCGCTGGCGATAAAATTTTAAAGGTTATTATCGAAACCTGTTATCTGACCGAAGAAGAAAAAGTGCGTCTTTGCAAATGCGTAGCAGACGGCGGTGCAGATTACATCAAGACATCTACAGGATTTGGAACTGCAGGTGCAAAGATTGAAGATATTCGCTTATTTAAGGAAAACCTGCCAAAAGATAAGGACGTAAAGATGAAGGCAGCAGGCGGTGTCAGAACCAGAGAAGACTTGGAAATGTTCTTAGAAGAAGGCTGCGAGAGAATCGGAACCAGTTCTGCAATCCGCATTCTGGAAGACGGGGAAAGTAATAGCGGAGTTTACTAAAACAAAAAAGGAACGATTAAAGGACCAGGAGAAAAAGGAGAAGGATCATGAAAAAAACAATGAAACAAATCGGAGCGGCATTATTGGCAGCATTCATGGTAGTTACTGCAGCAGGATGTTCTTCAGGCGGAAATACAGCAGAATCCACCCAGGCAGAAGGAGGCAAAGATTCATCTGCCGGAGCGGAAATTGCCATGATAGCAGATGGCGGAACCATTGACGATAAAGGATTTAATCAGGGAACCTACGAGGGCGTAAAGCAGTACGGTGAAGAAAAAGGAATTTCTTATAAATATTATAAGCCAGTAGAAAAGACGACCGATGCTTATTTATCCGCTATGGAACTGGCAATCGAAGGCGGAGCAAAAATTATTGTAGCACCAGGATTCCGGTTTACCGAAGCAATGTACATTGCGCAGGATACATGGCCAGATACAAAATTTGTTTTATTAGACGGAGTTCCAACCCAGAATGGCGAATCGAAAACCAACGCAAACACCGTTGGAATCCAGTACGCAGAAGAGCAGGCCGGATTTTTAGCAGGCTATGCAGCAGTCGTAGAAGGCTACAAGAAACTGGGCTTTATGGGCGGCGTTGCAACTCCTGCAGTAGTACGTTATGGATATGGATACATTCAGGGCGCAGAAGCAGCTGCAAAAGAGCTGGGAGTAACAGATGTGGAAATCAATTACTACTACACGGGTACGTTTGATGCAACTCCTGAGACCCAGACCCTGGCAGCGACCTGGTATCAGAATGGTACAGAAATTATTTTTGCGTGCGGCTCCGGCGTCGGACAGTCCGTAATGGCAGCAGCTGATGCTTCTTCCGGAAAATCCATTGGCGTTGACATTGACTGGGCAGAAGAGTCTGAAACCGTTGTAACTTCTGCTATGAAATCTTTAAGCGGAACCGTATATCAGATGCTGGATAAATTCTATACTGACAGTTTCCCAGGCGGCGAAAACATCGTAATGGATGCTTCAAACGAAGGCATAGAGCTTCCGATGGAAACTTCCAGATTTGAGAAGTTCGACCAGGCTCAGTATGATGAACTGTATAAGAAACTGGCAGACGGAACCTTCAAGCCGCTTCGCGATGTGGATGAAAAAGGAACTTCTTATACATTAGACCAGATTTCTGACGGTACCGTAAAGGTAGTAGAAGTAAAATAAAGGAATTCAGTTAGCGGAATGCTGGGAGAAAAAATATGGAATACGTAATTGAAATGTTGGGGATTCGGAAAGAGTTTCCAGGAATTGTTGCAAATGATAATGTAACACTCCAGCTAAAGCGCGGTGAGATTCATGCTCTGCTGGGAGAAAATGGAGCGGGAAAATCTACGTTGATGAGCGTCCTTTTTGGAATGTATCAGCCAGAGGCCGGAGAAATCCGGAAGAACGGAGAGGTGGTACACATTAAAAATCCAAATGATGCAAATAGACTGGGAATTGGTATGGTACACCAGCATTTTAAACTGGTTCACAACTTTACCGTATTGGAGAACGTAATTCTGGGTGTGGAAAGCACCCAGAAGGGTCTCCTTAAAATGGATGAAGCTCGTAAAAAAGTAATGGACTTATCAGAAAAGTATGGATTAAAAATAGATCCGGACGCGCTGATTTCTGATATTACAGTAGGAATGCAGCAGAGAGTGGAGATTTTAAAAATGCTGTACCGGGACAATGAAATCCTGATTTTTGATGAGCCGACGGCAGTTTTGACTCCCCAGGAAATTGACGAGTTAATCAAGGTTATGAAAAACCTGGCAGCAGAGGGAAAATCCATTCTGTTTATTACCCATAAGTTAAATGAGATCAAAGAGGCGGCAAACCGCTGTACAGTCCTGAGAAAAGGCAGATATGTGGGAACTATTGATGTGGCATCTACCAGTAAGGAAGAAATGTCTGAAATGATGGTAGGCAGAAAAGTAAATCTCCAGATTGATAAGGGAACATACAATCCTGGGAAATGCGTACTGTCTGTAGAAGATTTAAGTGTAAAGAACCACTTTAGCGGTAAACTTTCTGTTAACCATGTGTCATTTGATGTAAAGGAAGGCGAAATCGTATGTATCGCCGGAATTGACGGGAATGGACAGAGCGAGCTGGTTTATGCACTGACTGGATTATCCCCCATTGAAAGCGGACAGATTCATTTAAAGGATCAGGATTTTACCCATATGAGTATCCGACAGAGAAATACTCATGGACTGGGTCATATTCCGGAAGACCGTCACAAACATGGATTGGTTCTGGACTATGATTTGGCATACAATACGGTGCTTCAAAGTTATTTTGAAAAGAAATTCCAGAATCATGGATTTTTAAGAGAGCGGGAGATCTATCAATATGCAGACGGTCTCATTGACTCGTTTGACATCCGCTGCGGACAGGGCGGCAAGACCATTGCCAGAAGTATGTCCGGAGGAAATCAGCAGAAGATTATTATTGCGAGAGAAATTGACCGCAATCCGGATTTACTGATCGCGGTTCAGCCTACCAGAGGTCTGGATGTAGGAGCCATTGAATACATCCACAATCAGCTGGTAGCCCAGAAGAAAGCTGGAAAAGGAGTGCTTCTGGTATCCTTAGAGCTGGATGAAGTTATGAGCATCAGCGATCGGATTTTAGTGATGTACGAAGGCGAAATCGTTGCCGATTTAAGACCGGAAGACGTAACCGTACAGGAACTTGGTCTTTATATGGCAGGTTCCAAAAGGAGGGCATAAAACGTGAAAAGAAAATCTCTTCCATCCGGCGTATCCAGTTTTCTGGCGTCAGTTATGGCAATCCTTTTGGGAATGCTCGTCGGATTAATCATTTTAGTAGCCAGTAACCCATCTCAGGCCTCCCAGGGTTTTATAGCCATTCTTTTGGGCGGTGTGTCCAATATGAAAAATGTGGGACAGGTCCTTTACTATGCAACTCCGTTAATTATGACAGGATTGTCAGTTGGATTTGCCAGCAAGACAGGACTTTTTAACATCGGTGCAGCTGGACAGTTTATAGTCGGCGCCTTTGCAGCTGTTTTTGTCGGCGTCCGCTTTACATTTCTTCCAGGAGCCCTTCACTGGATTGTTGCCTTGTTAGCAGCGATTCTGGCCGGCGCTTTGTGGGGAATGGTTCCAGGTATTTTGAAAGCAACCAGAAATGTAAATGTAGTAATTGGCTGTATTATGATGAACTACATTGGAATGTATACAGTAAACGCTCTGGTTAGCGGATTTATCTATGATCCGCTGCAGAGCCAGTCTCTTCCGGTTGATGCAGATGCCATTCTTCCGAAAATGGGACTGGATCTGATTTTCCGTCATAATAATCGTCCGTCCAGTGCAAATGCAGGTATTCTGATTGCGATTCTGGCAGGTATTGTGATTTGGGTCATTCTTCAGAAAACCGTATTTGGGTATGAGCTAAAAGCCTGCGGTTTTAACAGCGAGGCTGGTCGTTATGCTGGCATGAACGAGAAGAAAAACGTGATTTCTTCTATGGCGATTACAGGTGCGCTGGCTGGCCTTGGCGGAGGTCTTTTATATCTGGCAGGTTCCGGAAACGGAATTCAGGTAGTCGATACTCTGGCAGCAGAAGGATTTAACGGAATTCCGGTTGCGCTTTTGGCTATGAATAATCCGATTGGTATTATTTTCTCTGGTATTTTTATTGCATACTTAAAGGTCGGCGGCGATCAGATGCAGCTGTACAACTTTGTACCAGAAGTAATTGATATTATTATTTCAGTAATTATCTATTTTAGTGCGTTTGCTTTAGTATTCCGCGGAATCATCAATAAGTTCTTTGGCAGAAAGAAAGCAGATAAAGCAGAAAAATCAGCGTGAGAGGAGAAGGAACATGAGTCTGGTATATTTTTTAGTTCAACAAATGATGCTGTTTTCAATCCCGCTGCTGATCGTTGCACTGGGAGGGATGTTCTGCGAACGAAGCGGCGTTATTAACATTGCATTGGAAGGAATCATGGTATTAGGAGGTTTTACCGGAATCCTGTTTATCAACCTCTTTCAGGGAGTCCTTCCGGGACAGCCGGTTCTTTTAATCGCCTTGATCATTTCCATGGTAACTGGTATGGTCATTTCCCTGGTACACGCTTATGCATCTGTAAATATGAAGGCAAATCAGAGTATCAGCGGTACTGCAATTAATATGTTTGCACCGGCATTCGCTATTTTTGTAGCAAGAGTAATCCGGAACGTACAGCAGATTCCATTTGAAAATCAGTTCCGAATCGAAAAAGTTCCGGTATTAGGAGATATTCCCATTATTGGCGGACTGTTTTTCCAGAATGCGTACCTGACGACTTATCTGGGAATCATCATTTTAATCATTTCCTGCATTGTGCTTTATAAAACAAGATTTGGCCTTCGGCTCAGAGCCTGCGGCGAGCATCCTCAGGCAGCGGCATCTGTAGGTATCAGTGTTTATAAAATGCGTTATATGGGTGTACTGATTTCCGGTGCGTTAGCTGGAATCGGCGGATTAGTCTATGTAATTCCAACTTCTACCAGCTTTAATGCTTCTGTATCCGGTTACGGATTTTTAGCATTGGCAGTGCTGATTTTTGGACAGTGGAAGCCAGGAAAGATCATGCTTGCAGCGCTGTTTTTCGGATTTATGAAGACCATTTCCTCTGCTTACTCAGGAATTCCGGTACTGGCAGATCTGGGAATCCCAAGCAGCGTATATAAGATGATCCCATATCTGGCAACCCTGATTGTTCTGACTTTAAATACGAAGGGTTCCCAGGCGCCAAAGGCATCTGGAGTTCCTTATGACAAGGGAGCAAGATAACAAGTATTGATTTTGACAGGAGGAAAGATTATGCCGTTTTTAACAGAAGATGGAAAACAATATCATATTCATTGTAAAGAAGGGGATGTAGGACGTTACGTCCTGCTTCCCGGCGACCCGTTCCGTACCGATGTAATTGCTTCTATGTTTGATGACGCCAAATTAGTGGCCCATAACAGAGAGTGCAAAACGTGGACCGGAACCTTAAACGGAGAAAAAGTTTCCGTAACTTCTACTGGTATGGGAAGTCCATCTACCGCCATTGTAGTGGAAGAATTAATCCGCTGCGGTGCAGATACGTTTATCCGGGTGGGAACTTCCGGACGCGTATGTCCGAAATCCCAGGATATGTCTTTAAACGGAGTGATTAATACAGCGGCAGTGCGGGATGAGGGAACCACGATTTCTTATGTGCCGTTAGCATATCCGGCAGTAGCAGACCGCCATGTAGTAGATGCTCTGGCAAGAGCAGCCAAAAAACTGGGTTATAATTTTGCGGAAGGTATTACCCATTCCAAAGATGCATTTTATGCAGAAATTGAACCGGAAACTATGCCTAACAGCGAGTATGTCAAGCAGCGTTGGGAGGCATGGGAGCGTTCCAATGTAATGTGTTCAGAAATGGAAGCAGCTGCAATTTTCGTTGTTTCTTCTATCCGTAACTGCAGAGCGTCCGGAATTATGGCTTATAAAAAGGTAAATTTACAGGCAGCCATGGAGACAGCGATTGAAGGACTGCGGATTTTAATTGAAGAAGACAAGAAGCTTGGGAGGTAACGGATGGAGCGATTACTGATTAAAAATATCCGGTATCTCTACTGCATGGATGAGCAGGATACGTTTTTAGAATATGCAGATATTTATATAGAAGGAAACGTGATCAAAAAGATTGGATCCAATCTGGATGTGCCGGAAGAAGGGGTAAAAGTAATAGATGGAGCAGGGAAGTTAGCACTTCCTGGATTTGTCAATACCCATCATCATTTCTATCAGAACATTACCAGAAATATTCCCATTATGCAGAAGGGAAATTTGCTTGGGTGGCTGTTGTATTCTTACGGGGCCTGGGAAAATATGGAGGAAGAGGATGTGAGGGCGGCAGCCCGCCTGGCCTGTGCAGAGCTTCTTATGACCGGCTGTACCACTTCTATGGACTTTATGTATTTCTTCCCTCATGGAAGGCACAGCCTGATGGATGCAGAGTTTGAGGCAGTAAAAGAAATGGGGCTGCGTTTCCATGGATTCCGCGGTTGTATGCCGGTCATGGAAGGAAATCTTCCGGCTGAGATGAAAGAACGTTTGGGAATTGACGCTGGCGAACTGGTAGAATCCTATGATGATATTATGGACGTCTGTGAAAAGACATTCCAGAAGTACCATGATAACAGCCCATTTTCCATGAGCCGCGTAGGATTGGGTCCAACAACCGTTGTATTTGAGAATCCGGAGTTTATGCGGGAATTAAAAGCAATGGCGGATAAATATCAGGGACTTTTGCATACCCATCTCCATCCAAGACCAGATGAGATCAAAAAATGCGGGGAACTGTATGGAAAGCGTCCGCACCAGTGGTTAGAAGAAATCGGCTGGATGGATAAAAATGTATCGTTTGCCCATATCAGCCGTCATAATGCAGAAGAACTGGATATTGTTGCAAGAAATAAAGCGTCTGTTACCCAGTCTCCATCCTGCCATATGCGTCTTGGATATCCTGTGGCTCCGGCTTTAGAGGCAAGGGATCGGGGAATTCCGGTCAGCATCGGTGTAGACGGAGGAGCCAGCAATGACAGCGGAGATATGTTGGGCGAATTGAGAGCCATGTTGTATGTACATCGTATTGAAGGCGGCCATCCAGGGTATGGTCCGGAACGCTGGATCAATGCAAAAGAAGTCTTTGAAATGGCAACAGTAAATGGTGCAAAGTGTCTGAACAGAGAAGACATCGGAATGCTGAAAGAGGGCATGGCAGCAGATATTGTCCTGTTTTCCATGATGCAGCCAGGTTACGCAGGAGCCCTTACGGATCCAAGAGGAGCGCTTTTGTACTGCGGAAACAATCATCTGGCAGATACGACCATTGTCAATGGAAAGGTATTGATTGAAAATGGCATTTTCTTAGCTGGCGATTTAAATCAGATTATAGAAGATGCCAACCATGCGACTGCCAGAATTTTGAAGCTGGTAAAAGAAAAAACAGGCGTTGATTACCGGATGGAGGCGTAGAAGCCATGAGCGCAGAAAAGATCATAACAGGTGCTTCCTTTCCAAAACGAATCGGAATGATTGTTCCTTCTTCTAATACAGTAGTAGAACCAATCTGCAGCCGTATATTTGCAGGAATGGAAGACGTGGTAACAGTTCATTATTCCAGACTACCGGTAGTCCGCGTATCAATGGAAAAGGATTCAGATAAACAATTTGAGATTCAGACCATGCTTCAGGCAGCAAACCAGCTGGCCCAGGCAAAAGTAGATGCGATTATCTGGAACGGTACAGCTGGAAGCTGGCTGGGAATTGATAGAGACCAGAAAATGTGCCAGGAGATTGAAAAAGAAACAGGAATTCCCATGGGAACCGCTTCTTTAGGCATGGTCCAAAGCTATCGGGATTTCGGGATAAGCCGTATTCATCTGGTAACCCCTTATATACAGGAAATGAATGATGCAATCATTCGGGAATATAAAAAGCTGGGATTTGCTCCAGCAGATGTGACGGGACTTGGAATTACAGAAAATACAGAAATCGGAAGTGTGACGCAGGAACAGCTGGAACAGCTGTGCTGTGATACCCATGGAACGGCTGGAGAAGGGATTGCTGTGGTATGCACCAATCTGGCCGCAGCATGGAGGGCCGAAGAAATTGAACGGCGGACAGGAGCTGTTGTATTTGATTCTGTAATAGCAGCAGTCAGGGAAGGACTCCGGTTAGCTGGTCTGGAAAACCTGACCTTCCATGGCTGGGGAAGGCTGTTGGAAGCGTAAATTAAGACGGAGGAAAGCAATATGGCATTAAATATGGAAACAAATTATTGTGGATTCCGCTGTGAAAACCCATTTTTTCTGGCTTCTTCTCCTGTCAGCGCGACAGGAGAAATGATTGGCAGGGCGTTTGAACTGGGATGGGCTGGAGCAGTGACAAAAAGCATTTCTTATTTGCAGGATGAGCTGAATGTAAGTCTGTCTCCCAGAATGCTGCCAGTTTCTACAGCTGGTGCAAAGGGCGTTACCGGAATGGGAAACATTGACTTTGTTATGGATAAAACCGTAGATGCTGCATTTGCAGATTTTGCCCAGGTAAAGAAGAAGTATCCGGAAAAGATGCTGATTATCAGCGTAAAGGCCCAATATCTGGAAAGCGAATGGAAAAGCCTTGCCAGAAAAGCAGAAGATGCGGGAGCAGATGCTCTGGAATTGTGCCTTTCCTGTATTGACAGTGAAGCTGGCGTCATGATCTGCCAGGAGAAAGAACTGATGCAGCAGGTAATCCGCTGGGTAAAAGAAGAAATTCAGATTCCGGTTATTGCAAAATTATCCATTCACGTAAGTGATGTGGGAAAGATGGCGCAGTATGCAGCAGAAGCAGGAGCCGACGGGGTTACTGGTATTAATTCTATCCATGGTATCGGACCTGTCAATGCTGACACAATGGTACATATGCCGGATATTATGGGACAAAGCGCACCGATGGGATTGTCCGGAGCATTTATTAAGCCAATGGCACAGCATTGTATTTACAAAATGGCGAAAGCAGCAAAGGAACAAAAATTTGATATTTCTGCAGTCGGAGGGATCTGCAATGGCCAGGATGCTTTGGAATACCTGCTGTTAGGAGCAGATACCTTACAGAGCGCAACGGCAGTTATGTATCAGGGGTATGGGATCATCAGGCCAATGATGACCTATCTCCAGAAATTTATGGAAGAAAAAGGCTATCAGTCCCTGGATGATTTCAGAGGTTATTCCCTGGAGCATATGGCGCCGGCCGCCAGAAATTTATCATTAAAGCAGCAGCTGGCAGCAAAGGTAAAGGAAGAGACGTGTATTGGCTGCGGCAGATGCGTAACCTCCTGCCAGGATGGCGGAAAACAGGCTATTTCACTGGAGAAAGAGAAAAAGAAAGCATTTGTTCATATAGAAAAATGCACAGGCTGCGGACTTTGCCAGATTGTATGCCCTGTAAAAGCAATTGATATGGAGCAGACGGTTAGATAATGGGAGGAACAGGCGATGAGAAAATTTAAACGTGTATTTTTGATTGTCATGGATTCCTTTGGGGCAGGAAATGCAAAAGATGCAGAGGAGTATGGGGATCAGGGCGCGGATACTATGGGCCATATCGCCAAATCCGTAGAAAACTGGAAGATTCCCAATCTTCAGAAGCTGGGGCTGGCAAATCTTCATCCGCTAAAAGGAGTGAAGCCGGCAGAAAATCCTATGGGCTATTACACCGTATTAAATGAAGCCAGTAAAGGGAAGGACACTATGACGGGACACTGGGAACTGATGGGAATCAAAACGACCAGACCGTTTGTGACCTTTACAGAAACCGGATTTCCGCCGGATCTGATTGCAGAGCTGGAACGGCGTACCGGACGTACCATTATCGGAAATAAAAGCTCCAGCGGAACGGAGATTTTAGAGGAACTGGCAGAAGAAGAAATTGCAACGGGTCACATGATTGTGTATACATCTGCAGACTCGGTTCTGCAGATTTGCGGAAACGAAGAAACGTTCGGGCTGGATGAGTTGTACCGCTGCTGTGAAATTGCCAGGGAACTTACGTTAAAAGATGAGTGGCGGGTAGGCCGTGTCATTGCCAGACCTTATGTAGGGAAAAAACGGGGCGAATTGAAACGCACCAGCAACCGTCGGGATTATGCGTTAAGCCCCACTGGAAAAACAGTCCTGGATGCATTAAAAGAACAGGGTCTGTCTGTCATTTCCATAGGAAAAATCAGCGACATTTTCAATGGAGAAGGAATTACAGAAGCTTATCATTCAGACAGCTCGGTCCATGGTATGGAACAGACAAAAGACCTGGTTGCCAACAAAGACTTTGAAGGACTATGTTTTGTCAATCTGGTAGACTTTGACGCCTTATGGGGGCATCGGAGAAATCCGTATGGATATGCGAAGGAGACCGAGCGGTTTGATGAAAAACTGGGAGAGGTGTTGGAATTTCTTAAGGAAGATGATTTGCTGATGATTACAGCCGATCATGGAAACGATCCGACTTATAAAGGGACGGATCACACCAGAGAGCAGGTTCCTCTTCTGATTTATGCGAAAGGGTTAGAAGGCTCTGGAAGGTTGGAAGAGACGGATTCCTTTGGGACAGTAGGCGCTTCTATTGCAGAGAATTTTGGAATTGCAATGCCAAAGGGAACCATTGGGACTTCTATCCTGGGACAGGTAAAATAAAATTTTTCGTCAGAAATGAAAACAGAGTGCACAGGAAAAATTCATGCACTCTGTTTTTTATGTAACAAATTATCTTTTCTTCATCTGGAAGGATTCCATCAGATGCTTCATCATATCTGCCTGACCGGACAGTTCTTCGCTGGCGGCAGCGCTTTCCTGAGCAGTGGCGGAATTCATCTGGACCACACTGGAAATCTGGTCCAGACCTTCGGTCATCTGCGCAATGGATTCTGCCTGTTCGGCGGAAGTAGCAGCGATTTGGGAGACAGAGGAAATGACCTCATTGGCATATTCTGCGGTCTCTTCTAATACTTTGGCAGTATCGGCAGCCAAAGCGCTTCCATGCTCCACAGCCAGGATAGAATTTTGAATCAGTTCCTGGGTAGTTTTGGAGGCCTCTGCAGATTTGCTGGCCAGATTGCGAACCTCGTCTGCTACAACAGCAAAGCCTTTTCCGGCAGTGCCGGCTCTGGCAGCTTCTACGGCAGCATTCAGAGCCAGAATATTGGTTTGAAATGCAATATCATCAATGGTTTTGATAATGCCGCGAATCTGATCCGAAGTTTGGCGGATTTCCTCCATAGCATTTACAAGTTCCTTCATTTTCATGCTGCTTTGATCTAAACGCTCTTTGGTATTGCCGGTCTGACTGTTTGCCGCTTTTGCCTGCTTTGCATTATGGGCAATGTTAGCAGAAATTTCCTGGGCATAGGAAGTAAGTTTTTCTACAGATTCAGCCTGCTCAGCTGCACCCTGGGCCAGGGCCTGAGAGCCGCTGGCTACCTGACTGGCGCCGGAATCTACCTGAGAAGCAGCGATACTGATCTGAGACATCGCATCATTCATTGCATCGGAAATAGTATGGAGAGAATTTTCAATCTGTACAAAATCACCTAAATATGCAGCAGAAGTAGTGGCTGTAAGGTTTTTATCAGACAGTTCTCTTACAACATGGTCAATATCAGAGATGATTTCCTTTAAATATACTTGCGTCTGGGCAAAAACTTCTTCCAAATCACCGATTTCGTCATTAGTATTTCTCTGAATATCAGAGTTCAGATTTCCTCTTGCAAACTCTTTCGCAACGGTTCCGATAAACTGCAGTGGTTTTACAATGGATTTTGCGCGGAAGAGGCAAAGCAGAGCACAGGCACCAATGCACAGAAGAAATCCAATCATTAAAGTGCAAAAAATAATGTTGATTTCATGCATATATTCTTTGATCGGCATACTTGCCAGCACAGACCAGCCGAAGTCTTCGATATAGAAAGTCCCGCCATAATAGGTATCATTGCCGTAGCGGTAGCGATCTACTTCGCTGGGAAGATGACTGTTTAGAGCGTTCACCATATTCTCGGAATAGGGCATATCTGCTATATTCGTCAGAAGCAGAGAGGTATCCGGATGGTATACCAGATTTCCAGAGGAATCAAAGACGGTCAGATAGCCGGTTTCTCCAATGGAAATGGCGCTGAAGTATTTGAACAGCTCATTTAAAGAAATATCAATGCCAATTGCGCCGATCATTTCTCCGGCTTCATTGTAATAAGGAGTGGCCGCAGTGACAACCATTTCTCCGGTACTGACATCCTCATATGCAGGTGTTAAAATACTTTTGCCTGGTTTTTGCAGCAGCATCTGATACCAGATGCGCTCTGTGACCTGATAGGATTCGTCTGTGGTGTAGCCGTTGGACTGAAGAACCTGATTATTTTTTACGCCTGCAATCCAGGCTGCCTGTACAGCATCACCTCCGACTTCAGAAGTATACTGCAGGTCCTCCATGGCATTTTGATAAGCAGTTGAGGTGTTGAACCGGTAGGTAGCAGGAAATCGTTCCATTTCATTAAACAACTGTTTTACAGAACTCCGATCCATAATATACTTTTCACTGTCAAAAAAAGTTTCAAAATAGGTAGGAATCATGTTTGAAACGGAAGAGATCTGATTGTTGATATCCCGGTTGCGCAGAGCAAAGATGGTGCTTACTACTTGGGTAGTTACAACCAGAGCCAAAATCAGAAGGATGGCAATAATCGGCACAGTGATGCCAAACAGCAGCTTTTTTCCTACGCTCATTCTGACGCTGCTGTCCTGTGTGTTCGTTCTTTTGTAACCCATATGAATGTAGCTTCCTTTCTTATTTATTGCTATATCAGCCGATATTTTATTTGAAATACCTTGATTTGTCAATAGTTTGACTGTAAAAATTCCGTAAGGATTTTTTGCTTTACAGAAGGAAAAAAGTGTGATACTGTATTAATATAAATAATACGGTTGGTACGGATGGGGAAAAGGCAAGTCCCATCCAGAACCGGAGAGGAGGTTATAGATGCTGATAGAGCTGGATTATAAAGATCGCCGTCCTATTTATGAGCAGGTGACGGAGAAACTGGCTTCCATGATGATGTTGGGAGTATTAGAAGAAAACAGCCAGCTTCCTTCTGTGCGCAGCATGGCAGTAGCCCTGTCGATCAATCCCAATACCATTCAGAGGGCCTATGCGGAGTTAGAGCGGCAGGGATATATTTATTCTGTAAAGGGGAAAGGCAGTTTTGTAACAGACACCTCGAAGATGAGAGCGTTCAGGCAAAAGGAGGCCAGAAAAAAAGTGACTGAGGCAGCATCGGAGGCAGTGCGTCTGGGACTTTCTGAACAGGAGATTCTAGAAGCAGCAAAAGAAGGAATGAAGCAGACAGGAGGGAAGGAATATGATTGAAGCGGTAAATGTGACAAAGCGCTTTGACGATATTGCAGCAGTGGATCACATCAATGCTGTGATACGGGACGGAAATGTGTTTGGACTGATTGGAACCAATGGAGCAGGGAAAAGCACGTTTTTGCGCATGGCCAGCGGAATTTTAAAACCGGATGAAGGAAGTATTTCCATAGACGGAGAAGAGGTTTTTGAAAATATTAAGGCAAAAAAGAGATTTTTCTATATTTCAGATGAACAGTATTTTTTCAGCAATTCCACTCCGGCAGAAATGAGGGATTATTATAGTCTGGTATATGACCATTTTGACAAGGACAGATTTCACAAGCTGATGTCAAACTTTGAACTGGATGAGAAGCGCAAGATCAATACGTTTTCCAAGGGAATGAAGAAGCAGGTTTCGGTTATCTGCGGCATCTGCGCCAATACGGATTATCTGTTTTGTGATGAAACCTTTGACGGTCTGGATCCGGTGATGCGCCAGACGGTTAAAAGCATTTTTGCAGGAGATATAGAAGAGCGCGGTCTGACTCCCATTATTGCATCTCACAATCTCAGAGAGTTGGAAGACATCTGTGATCATGTGGGACTGCTTCACAAAGGCGGCATTCTTTTGTCAAAGGATCTGGATGATATGAAGCTGAATATTCACAAGATTCAGTGCGTTCTAAAACCCGGCATGGAGCCGGAAGAGATACAGGAGATGGAGATTGTCAAACAGGAAAAGCGAGGCAGCCTTGTGACTTTAACAGTGAGAGGAAACCGGCAGAAAGTAGAAGAACGAATGACGTCTTATGAGCCGGTATTTTTTGAACTGATTCCTTTGTCCTTAGAAGAAATCTTTATCAGTGAAACGGAGGTGGCAGGTTATGACATCAAGAAACTTATTCTTTAAACTGGCAAAAGAGGATGGTAAAAGAAGAATCTGGCTGGCAGCATTGTCATTTTTAGTATTTTTCTTTACATATCCCATAGTCCTGGCCCTCCAGTTAAGCAATGTAAAGGAAGAGTATGCACAGGCGTTCCAGTATGGGTCCCAGATAGCAAAACCAGAGCATCAGGCTCTTATGGAAGCAGCTAAGCAGGTTCTTTCGCCTTATGAGAATCCGATTATTGTAATGGTGATTATCGGGGCGGCAGTGGTATGCGGCGCCTCCAGCTTTGCCTACCTTCACAATAAGAGAAAAGTAGACTTTTACCACAGTATTCCAGTAAAACGGGGAGTGCTGTTTACCGTTACCTTTTCGGTTGGAATTCTGATTCCGGCAGCAGCCTATGCCCTGTGCCTGGGAATCGCGCTGGTTATAGCAGCTTCCTATGGAGTCCCGGCGGCAGGACTGGCGAAAATGGCAGGAACGGGATGGCTTCTCCATATGCTGTATTTCCTTCTGATTTATAGTACCGTATCACTGGCTATGATTATGACCGGCAATCTCATCGTGGGCCTTTTGGGAAGCGGCGTATTCTTCCTTTTTTTCCCATGGCTGGCGTTTATCATTCAGGGATATTTTCAGACCTGGTTTACTACGTACCTTGATTTTTCGGAAACGATGATGGATAAACTGATGAGACTGTCCCCCATTGCCAGCTATATCTTAGCGGTCAGAAGGCCGGAAAGCTGGCAGTACGAGGAAACTCTTACATGGGAAGGACTGATTGCCGCCAGCGGACTGGCAGTGGTCATTCTCATCGTTTTATGTGTGTTACTGTATAAAAAGCGCCCTTCAGAGACGGCTGGAAAAGCAATGGCGTTTCCGGTAAGTAAGCCGGTAATCCGGATTTTGCTGACCCTGCTTTCCGCTTTGTCGGGAGGACTGTTTTTCTGGCTGTTACAGTCCAGCACTGGATGGGCGGTATTTGGAATTGCAGCAGGAGCCATCTTGTGCCACTGTATCATTGAGATTATTTACCACTTTGATTTCCGCAGGCTGTTTGGTCACAAAATTCAACTGGCAGTATGTATGATGGGCGGTCTGGCTGTATTGTTCTGTTTTAAAAACGACTGGATTGGTTATGATGCGTATTTGCCGGAGAAAGAAACCATAGCCGAAGCAGCAATCGAATTTGGAAGAGACGGATGGGTTACTTATTTTGAAATCAAAGATGGAGAAGAGGGACAGGATCCGGAACTGACGGAGATCAGGGCATTGGATTATGTGTTTGATCATATGAAGATTACCAATGTGGAACCAGTTCTGGAAATTGCAAAAAAAGGCATTGAATATACGCTGATGGAGAAAACATCCAGAGAACAGTATTATGCAATGGAAGAAGAAAAGGAAGACTGGGGATATGTGACCATCCAGTATACGCTGACCAATGGAAAAAAGGTGTGGAGAGAGTATCGGTTCCCATTGTCCGAAGTCTGGGAAGCGGCCAACGCAGTCTTTCTGGATGAAGCGTACCAGCAGGGAAAATATCCGGTTCTTGGATTTTTGCCGGAAGACATCGTAAACCTTCAGTATAAGGTAACATCCAGTGGGGAGCAATTAGAAGAAGACGAGATAACGGATCCGGCACTGACAGGCCGCATTTTAGAAGCCTACCAGCAGGATTTAAAGGAACTGAGCCTGGATACCAGAAAACAGGAAGCTCCCATTGGCGAACTGCGGTTCTTAAATCAGGAAGAAGAAAATTTCAGGCAGTATGCGGAATCGAAAAAAGACCGCCACATCCGGTGGTATAACACTTCGACAGGATATTACCCCATTTATCCCTCCTTTACCAGAACCCTGAATCTGCTAACAGAAGCAGGGATAGAGCCGGAAAAGCTCTGGGAACATCTGAACGTGATAAGCGTGACGGTAGAAAAAACCTTAAACCAGGGGGATGTTGGATACAAAGAAGAAGAGAAAAACTGGCAGGGATGCAGCGTTGCCTATCAGGAGAAAGAGCAGATCCGACAGATTTTAGATCCGGTTGTTTTGGAAGACTATTATAATATGAATGGTTTTTTACAAAGAGAGGAAGACATTGCAGCATACATAACCATAAATTTAGGAAAACAGAATCAATATGTGTTTAAAGGATTCTTCCCAGAAGGAATGGTGCCGGATATGGTAGAAAGGGATCTGGCAGAAGAAGCAAAACGGATGGAAGAAGAGTCATAACAAAAAGAGATTGTAATCGTGGAGGGGAAAGGCAGAGGGACAAAATATATAATAAAATAGAACAACCCGAATCCCGCAGGAAGCATCCTAAAATTCCTGCGGGATTTATTTTTGCAATCGCAATTTTGTCTAAAAACTCTTTTTCATATTTTCATATTCTCTGGGAGAAATTCCTGTGATTTTTTTAAAGACCTTGCTGAAATAGTAGGGATTTTCAAATCCCAGCATATCGGAGATTTCATACATCAGGTATTTGTGGGTGTCGATTAATTCTTTGGCGTGTTCAATCTTTACAGTGGCAATATAATCCGAAATAGTGACTCCGGTAAATTTTTTAAAGGTATTGCTTAAATGGCCGGAACTGATGTTTAAATGTTCTGCCACATCTGTAAGAGCCAGCTTTTCAGAGTAGTGGGAATGAATATAAGTCCTTGCCTGCTCGACCAGAGCATCGGAACGGGTGCCCCGGCGTTCGGACAGCAGGGTGCACAGTTTGTCGCAAAAGCTTTCCAGCCAGGTCAGGATATCGGATAAACTGTTAAAATTTCCTAACTGCTCAGCAATGTTAATGGTATAAGGAAAGATTTCCTGAAAATCTTCCTGATCAATCTCGAAAAAGGAATAGAGATAGGTGTAGATATTGATGCAGGCGCTGGTAGCCTGTTCCTTTCCCGGCTTGCAGGTGGAAAACAGATCTAAAATCTGGGAAAACACTTCTTTTAAACGGCTGCTGTCATTTTGCTGGATGGAAGCCGACAGATCCTTTTTAAAAATATTGATATTAAAATGTCTGGCAGCGCTCTGGTGAAAGGTCTGTCCGGTATAAAAGACCAGAGGACTGGAAGCGTTGTAGTAATAGTATTCCAGTGAAGTTAAAGCTTCGGACAAAGCTTCTGGCATTTCTTCCAGAGAAGACTTTAAAGCGCTGGCGCCATAGACTGCATGCAGTTCAAAATAAGTAGTGAAGGCAGTGGCAGCCCGGCTGCAAAATTCTGTTAAAATGACCTGAAAATCATCGGATTCTTTTAAAGAGGCTGCTAAGAGATAGGTGTTTTTTCCGTCATATTCAAAGTAAAGGGAGTGAGTAAAATACCGATCTGAAATTTTCCCCATAATGTCAAACAACTGACCGGTTACAGAACGGAAATCATACGCGTCTTCGTCTGCGTGGAACCGGATGTGGTTGGGACATAAGGAAAACAGGAGCAGAAAGGGATGGTCCCAACCGGCAAAAGACGCGGGAAGAGGTTCTGATGAATTTTTAGCCAGCAAAGTCTGGCTTAAATAGTGCCGCACCTGGTCCAGGGCGGAAACACCAAAAGGAATGGATTCAGCGATACGGTGGCTTTTGGCTATCAGATCGCAGTTCTTTTTGGCACGCTGCAAAGTTTCTGCCAATTCTTCCGGCTTTAAGTTTAGTTTTACCAGATAATCGACTGCGCCCAGAGACATGGCTTTTTTGGCAAGGTTGAATTCTTCCAGATTGGTCAGCACAATGAAAGAGAAAACGCCCCCCCCATTTTTGCATGATTCCACTAACTCCAATCCGTTTAAAACCGGCATACGGATATCAGTAATGACAATATCCGGCTTCATCTCCAGGATCATCTGCCGGGCCTCGGTAGGAATCGTGGATTTCCCAATGATGGTGCAGTCATAGTCTTCCCATCGGATAAGAGAAGCAATGCCGGCTAAGATTAAGGGTTCATCATCAACTAATATGATACGGTACATACTCAAACGCTCCTATATGTTTCTGAATTGTAAATTGCCTGCTAACAGGGCCAACAGGTTAAGGCTGCCGGATTTCAAGCGGAAGGGAAATGGTAATACGGGTATAAGAATCCGGCTCGCTTTCAATGGTAAGGCCGTAATCTTCTCCGTAAACCAGTTTGAAACGCCGGTCTACATTGGGAAGTCCGATACCGCTCATAGTGCTTTTGGTTATCCGGGAAGTATCTGTTAAGATCTTCTGACACTGTTCTTTTGGCATTCCAATGCCGTTGTCCGTAACACTTACATATAAAACAGATTCTTCTGACCAGGCCCGTATTTTGATGAGACCAGTCCGTCCGGAAGGTTCAATCCCATTGAAAATGGCATTTTCCACCAAAGGCTGCAGGGTTAATTTGATGATTTCCGCCTGATATAAATTCGGATCAGTGACTTCGATTTGAAGATCAAACAGTTCCAGATACCGAACTTTTTCAATAATGACATAATCATTCAAAAAGTCTAATTCCTGCTGTAAGGTAACTTTTTCATTAAATCCCTTTGCCATGTTGCGCAGGAGAGCGGACAGGGAAGTAACCATCTGGACAATGCCGCTGTTTTTCTGCATGGTGGCAATCCAGCGGATGGAGTCCAGAGTATTATAGAGAAAATGGGGATTGATCTGAGCCTGAAGCATTTTAATCTCCAGATCCTTTTTCTCTTTTTCCCCCTGAATCCGGGTTTCCATCAGGGCGCTTATCTGGCTGGACATCTGATTGATCTGGTGGCCAATGGTTCCGATTTCATCCCTGCTTTCGATGGAGGGGTCTGGGGAAAAATGGCCCTGAGCTACCAGGTTTAAATGGGCGACAAGCCGTTTTATGGGGCGGCCAAGCTGCCTGGAAATAAGGAAAGATAAAACGAGACCAATGGCAATGCAGTAAAAGAAAATCATGGCAATGGTCTTTAAGATTACCTGGCGGTCAATGGGGATTTCTGAATAAGGCAGTATCTCAAACAGCATCAGTCCGCTTACAGCATCTTTTTCATAGGTGAGAATCCCTTTCTCATGGCCCAGTGAAATGGGAAATGTCCCGGAAGGGCCAGAGGCGTCCTGAATGAGCGGGATAAATTCGCCAACTGAAAAAGAACTGTCTGTCAGTGATGCAAGAAGCGTGCCGTCAGGGGCAGCGGCATATACATAATGGCCGCTCTCCATACTCTTTAGCGTGTCTGAATACAGTTTGGGACTAATGGCCAAAAAGACCCAGCCGTCAGTCATGGCCTGACTGGGACGATAGCCTATGGGCCTTACAAGAGGGATTAAAAACGGAACTGCAGTTTCCCCCAGAGGAAATGGGTTTTCTTCTAATTTTATATAATACTGATATTTATCCTGGGTCAGCTTTTCCTCAAACCAGGGAGAGGACACAATGCGTTCATAGTCCTGGTAGGAGCCGGGATAACTTCCTGCCTGAAGAAAATACTGATCCTTTTTATATAAGGAAATCCGGTAAATATATTCGCTGTAACCGGAGATAGCGCAGTAATCTTTTAATACTTTGGAGGCGGACAGTTCCATATTGGCGCTGGAAGAGATGGAACTGCCGGAAAAAAACTGGGACTGGCGCTCCGAGCAGTTGAGCAAAAGGTTAAGCATCTCCCGGTAAGCCAGTTCCAGACGGCTGGACAAAAGATGCATGGTATTTTGGGAATTGCGGGTCTCATTGGCGATTACATCCTGTTTATAAGAGTGAAAGTTGTAATAACTGATGGCACTGGCAATGGCAATAACGATCAGCAGATTATAGAAAATGATTTTCCGCTGAAACGTTTTTGGGATAAAATTCTGCTTTTGTTTCATGAATGACTCCTTGACCCCTTTGATACGGATTGTTTTGCATGATGTGCTCTCTAAATCCTCAAAAACATTATATATAAAAATTACAGGATTGGGTAGTAAAACTTTAAAAAAATACAAGAATCTAAAAAAAGTACAAGTATTTTCGGAAAAAGTAATAGAAATCTAAAATAAAAAAATGGCTTTCTGTGCAGGTTTTTGCTAAAATAAAGCCATCAAATCAAGGGAGGAGTTCTATTATGAGACTCAAAAAAGTAGCGGCAGCAGCTATGGCTTCCACTATGGTAGTAAGCCTGGCAGCATGCGGCGGCAATGATACAGCAGCAACCACAGCAGCACCTGCAGGCGATGCAGCAGCGACCGAAGCGCCTGCAGACACAAAAGCAGAAGGAGAAACCGAGGCAGCTTCCGGAGAGAAGATTACCTTATCCATTACCACATGGGACTATGATTCTTCACCGCAGTTCTCTGCAATTGTAGATGCGTACATGGAACAGAATCCAAACGTTGAGATCAAGGTGATTGATACTTCTGCAGATGAGTACAACAACTCTTTAGGAATCAGCTTATCCGCAGCTCAGCCAGACCCAGACGTTATCTTTGTAAAAGATATGGGTTCCATGCTTCAGATGGCTGACAAGAACCAGTTAATGCCATTAGATGATTTTCTTAAAAATGACAGCGTAGATACTTCTGTTTACAACGGCGCATTCGAGCAGCTTCAGTACAACGGCGTTACCTACGGTATGCCTTACAGAAACGACTGGTACGTACTGTACTACAACAAAGATTTATTTGATGCAGCAGGCGTTGAGTATCCGTCTAATGATATGACTTGGGAAGAATATTATGACCTGGCAGCCAAGATGACCTCCGGCGAGGGCAGTTCCAAGGTATACGGTACTCATGACCATACCTGGCAGGCACTGGTTACCAACTGGGCAGTACAGGATGGCACCCATACAGTAGTTGAGAAAGATTACAGCTTCTTAAAGCCTTGGTATGAAGATACATTAGCTCTTCAGGAAGGCGGATATATGCAGGATTATGCAACTTTAAAGACTGCCAACATCCATTATTCTTCCGTATTTAAGAATCAGCAGTGCGCAATGATGCCAATGGGTACCTGGTTTATCGCAACCATGGAACAGTCCAGACAGCAAGGCGAGACCGACTTTAACTGGGGCGTTGCAAGAATTCCTCATTCTGCAGATACCGAGAGCGGATATACAGTAGGCGCTCTGACTCCGGTTGCAGTCAGCGCATTTACCGATACTCCGGATGCAGCCTGGGATTTTGTAAAGTTTGCTTCTTCACCGGAAGCTGCTAACATTCTGGCAGAGAGCGGTGTATTTACTGGTATTCAGACAGAAGAATCCATTAACACTATCGCATCTAATGAATTCTTCCCAGAGGGTGAGAGCAACAAGGAAGCATTAAGCTATACTCATTACGTATTCGATCGTCCATTAGACCCGCAGATCGAGGAAGTAAGAACAGTATTAAACGAAGTACATGATATGATTATGATTGGTGAATATACGGTTGATGAAGGTATTGAAGAGCTCAATACTCGTGTCGCAGAAATCAAAGGCTGGTAATTAGAAACTACGAGAGCGCGCCGACAGTAAAAGCCTGAAGGCGCGCTTTTTTTACGCAGCAGACCGGTGAAAATGCCGGAAAAGGGTTCAAACTACTGATTATAATAAGGAGGTAAGCTATGAGTGAGAAAAAGGCCGGCGGCCTGACATCCCGTCAGAAACGCGCAATTCGGAATAATGTAGTAGGATATTCCTTTATTATTCCGAACTTAATCGGGTACTGCATCTTTGTGTTTATTCCGGTAATCTTTTCTTTTGTATTAAGCGTAATGAAGTGGGACGGCTCTCAGGCACCAATGGAGTTTGTGGGGTTGGCCAACTTTGCAGAGATTTTCGGAGACAGAGTGTTCCGCAGTTCTTTTGTTCATACAGTTCAGTATGCACTTATGACGGTTCTGCCAACATTAATTCTGTCTCTGCTTTTAGCAGTATTATTAAACAGCAAGATTAAGGGCGTGGCAGTGTTCCGTACCGCATTTTACTTCCCATATATTGCCTCCATCGTGGCAGTGGGAGCTGTATGGAATATGCTGTTCCAGCCTGAATTTGGTCCGGTAAATGAAATGCTAAAGTTTATCGGCGTGGACAATCCGCCTAAGTGGGTAGTCAGCAGAGACTGGGCTATGGTAGCAGTTTCCATCGTTAGTATCTGGAAGTACATGGGATATTACATGATTGTTTATCTGGCAGCTTTACAGGGGATTTCCAGTTCCCTTTATGAAGCAGCCCAGATCGATGGCGCCAACGGCTGGCAGAGATTGTGGTACATTACCATTCCGATGCTGACCCCAACCACCTTCTTCGTACTGATTATGCTTACCATTCAGTGCTTTAAGGTATTTGACCTGGTATACGTTATGACCGGCGGTGGTCCTGGAAACGCAACCAAGACACTGGTAAACTATATTTATGAAAAGGCATTTACCGGCTGGGAATTCGGTCCAGCAAGTGCAGCGGCTATTATTCTGTTCGCAGTTGTTCTGGTAATTACTTTAATCCAGTTCAGCGGTGAAAAGAAGTGGTCCAAAGATATGTAAGGGGGAGGAATTGAGATGGAAAAGAAACAAAAAGCAATCAAAGTTTTGTTATATGCCGTATTAATTGCCTTATCCCTGTTTATGCTGGTTCCATTTTACTGGATGGTGATTTCTTCCTTAAAGCTTAACAAGGACGTATTCTCCATTCCAATGACATGGTGGCCGGAGTCCATGCACTGGGAAAACTACAAGGTTATCTGGAATAAGATTCCGCTGTTAACCTTCTTTAAGAATACTGCAAAGCTGACCATCTGCACCACTCTGATTCAGCTTTGTACCAGCTGTTTTGCAGCATATGGCTTTACCAAATGTAAATTTAAAGGAAGAGATTTAATCTTCTTAATGTATGTTACCACAATTGCAGTACCGTGGCAGGTATACATGGTTCCCCAGTTTATCCTGGTATCTAAGATGGGATTAAACGATACCCATCTGGGACTGATTTTAATGCAGGCATTCTCCGCATTCGGCGTATTCCTGATTCGTCAGTTCTATATCAGCATTCCGGATGAACTGTGCGAGGCTGCCCGTATCGACGGTCTGAATGAATACGGCATTTTCCGCCGCATTGTATTCCCGTTAGGTAAGCCGGCAATGGCAACCTTAACCATCTTCACCTTTACCAACGTATGGAACGACTTTATGGGTCCGTTGATTTACTTAAAGACCAAGGAATTAAAGACCGTTCAGCTTGGTATCAGAATGTTTATTTCTCAGTACGGTGCAGATTATGCCTGGATTATGGCAGCATCTGTATGCTCCCTGATTCCGGTAGTCATTGTATTCTTAAGCTGCCAGAAGTTCTTCGTAGAAGGCGTAGCAGCCAGTGGTATTAAAGGCTAAGTATAAAAATTGGCGGACCCGCTTTTCTGGCTGGGTCCGCTTTTAGTGTAAAGGAGATAGGAAATGTCAAAGAAACGACCTAATTTACTGTATGTATTTGCGGATCAGTGGAGAGCCCATGCAGTGGGCTATAAGAAAGAAGATCCGGTGGTTACCCCCTGGATGGATCGGTTTTGTGAAGAAAGTGTATGCTTTTCCAACACGTACAGCACCTTTCCATTGTGCACCCCCCACAGAGGTTCTTTAATGACCGGGAAGTATCCGCTGTCCATTGGATTGTGGACCAACTGCAAAATCGGTCTGGAAGAAAAAATTATGTTAAAGCCCCAGGAAACCTGCATTGCCAATGTGCTGAAGGAAGAGGGCTATTCTACCGGTTATATCGGAAAATGGCACCTGGATGCTTCCGAGCAGAACTTTACTTCCCATCCAGAGTCTGGAGCCAAAGACTGGGATGCCTTTACTCCGCCGGGAGAGAGAAGACAGGGATTTGATTACTGGCTGTCTTATGGCGCCTGCGACAAGCATCTGGACCCCCATTACTGGCAGGACACGTCAGAGCAGATAAAACCAGGCAAGTGGTCTCCGGAATTTGAGACGGATAAAGCCTTAGAATATATGGAACACCACAAAGACGATGAAAATCCATTCGCTCTGTTTGTGTCCTGGAATCCGCCTCACCTTCCTTACGAGCTGGTTCCGGATGAATATTACGAGAAATTTAAAGACGCAGATGTGTGCTGGCGTCCAAACGTGCCAAAAGAGATGCGGACTCCGGAAATGGAAACCAAGGCCCGCCAGTATTTTGCAGCCGTTTACGGTCTGGACCTCCAGTTTGGACGTATTTACGAGTACCTGCGGGAAAATGGCCTGGAAGAAAACACCATCGTGGTACTGTCTGCCGATCATGGAGAGATGATGGGATCTCACAGCAAGATGAGCAAGAACATCTGGTATGAGGAGTCCATCCACATTCCGCTGATGATCCGTCAGAAAGACCGTCTGGTACCAGGAGAGTGCAGGGATATGTTTGCAAGCCCTGATCATATGCCGACGCTTTTGGAGCTTTTAGGCGCTCCGGTTCCGGACACCTGTGAAGGCTACAGCCATGGAAACTGGATTCTGAACCATCCGGCACAGCCCCATACTGTTTATGCGCCGGATCCAGAAGCGCCTCAGGATATGTTTTTGTGTTCTTATCCAGGCGGCGCCGATATGGTTGCAGAGTTTTCTAAAAGAGGCCTGACCCATAAAGCCTACGGATGGAGAGGAATTAAGGCAGACGGATACACCTATGTGTGCTATAATGGATACGAGCCAGGGGAAGCACCCCATGAGTGGCTCTATGACTGCAAAGCGGATTATTACGAAATGAGTCCGAAAGAGATTGCTCCTGACTGTCAGGACGAACAAATCCTTCATTTCCGTAAGCGCCTGAGAGAATATCTGGATAAAATCGGCGATCCGTTTTTGTTTCCGGTATTAAAGTAAAGCTTTCACAAGGAGGACAAGATGATGAACATGGATGCGTTATTTGAAAAAGTAGGAAGAACCATTGCGGTTACAGGAGAGGAAGCGGCAAAAAAGGCCAGGGAAGTAACCGAAAACGTCCAGCTCCGCGCTCAGATTGGAACGGAAAAAGGCCGTCTGAAAGAACTGTATGCAGCTCTTGGAAAATGGTATTTTGAAACTTCTAAGGGAAAACGGGCAGAAAAAGAAAACCATCCGGAAGAAGAGCTGATTCGCGGCATTGAGATCCTGCTGGTGCGGATTGAAAAGCTGGAAGAAAAACTGGGTCCTTCGGAAGAAACCATCACTTGTCCTTTCTGCGGCGCAAAGGCAGAAAAGGAAGCGGCCTTTTGCAGTAAATGCGGAGCAAAAATCAAAAAAGAAGAAGCGTCTCCGGCCACAGACACACTTTGGCTGGAAACGCCCCTGAAACAAGGTTCGTCAGAAGAAACGATGTTTGAAGAGCCGTAATTTTATCCAAACAGTACGCCTAACACGCCATAGGACAAAACGGACATAATCACAGTAGCGATTAAAATGCCCAGGCAGATGGCAGGGAAGGATTTGCGGATTTTCATGTGGAGAAGGGAAGCGATGAGGGCGCCGGTCCATGCGCCGGTGCCTGGAAGAGGGATTCCCACAAACAGCACCAGTCCCCAGAACTCATATTTTTCAATCTGATCCTTTCTGCTCATAGCCTTGTTTTTCAGCCACAGGGCTACAGGGCGGAACAGGGAGACTTTTTCCATCCATTCCAACACCTTGTTGATTAACAGCAGGATAAACGGGATGGGGAGAATGTTTCCCAGGATACATAAAGGAATGGCGGTGAGAATGGGAACATTTAAAAGTGCCGGCGATGCTGCCAGAAGGCCGCCTCTCAGTTCCAGAATCGGAACCATGGAAATAATAAAGATAATTACCTCTTCTGCCATCAGTCCGGATAGATTGGATGTGAACCACTGTACAATAGAATCAACCATAAATAAAAAATCCTCTTTCTAAAAAATAGTCCTTTCTATCATACATGGAAATGGTGGGAAATTCAACTGAAAATGTGAAAAATAGTGTCAGGAAAAGTAACAGTTCAGCCATGCATCTTCTTGGCCGCCCTCCTGCGGTTTTGCAGGACAGGGCGGCCGGCGTGGTTTAAATCTCAATTAAATTGTATTCTTTGCTTCCCAGTCCCAGTTTTACTGCATGGTTGATGCAACTTTCCCAGTTGGTTTCCGGATGGGTATCAGTAAAGTGATCGTGATGGCAGTGCTCCTGTTCTGCCAGGATACTTCCTGCCATAACCGGCTGGCGGTTAACCGCGTCCGCGCAGGCCATATCCAGAGCTACCGGGTCGAAAGAAGCAAACATGCCGATATTTGGAACGATAGGCACATCGTTTTCAGAATGGCAGTCGCAGTTAGGAGAAACGTCAACGACCAGGCTGATATGGAAGTTTGGACGATCTTTTAAAACGGCCAGAGAATACTCGGCAATCTTGCAGTTTAAGATATCATTTGCTTCATCATAGTCCGGAGAAACGGCGTCAGTGGGACAGGCACCGATACAGCGTCCGCAGCCAACACATTTGTTGTGATCAATAGAAGCTTTTCGGTTTTCGATGGTAATGGCGCTGTGAGCGCAGTTCTTTTTGCACATGCCGCAGCCGATACACACATCCTGCTCTACATGGGGTTTTCCGGCGCTGTGCATCTCCATTTTTCCGGCTCTGGAACCGCCGCCCATGCCGATGTTCTTTAATGCGCCGCCAAATCCTGTGGACTCATGGCCTTTAAAATGAGTTAAAGAAATAACAATATCCGCATCCATTAAGGCGCGGCCGATTTTGGCTTCTTTGACGTACTGACCCTCAACAGGCACCAGGGTTTCGTCAGTTCCTTTTAAACCGTCGGCGATGATCACGTGACATCCGGTCGTAAATGGATTGTATCCATTTCCATAAGCTGCATCCAGATGATCCAGGGCATTTTTGCGGAATCCCACATATAAGGTATTGCAGTCTGTCAAAAAGGCCCGTCCGCCCTGGGATTTGATTAAATCTACCAGCACTTTGGAGTAGTTGGGACGAAGATAAGCCAGGTTTCCCGGTTCTCCAAAATGGATTTTGATTGCTGTAAACTTGTTGTGAAAATCAATCTGGTCCAGCATTCCGGCTTTTTTGACCAGACGTTCCAGCTTTTGGAGCAGATTTTCGTTTAAAGTTGTTCTCATGTTTGTAAAATAAACGTTCGATGGTGCCATAAGATCCTCCTTGCTTATTATAAAACTGAAATAGTAACAGTTCAGCCATGTATCTTCTTGCCCGCCTGTAGCGGACAAGAAGCGTCTGGCGTACGCCCTATGAAGATTCAGACAGGAAAACCCTTATGAAAACAAGCTTTCAACACTTTTTCCTGCCTGAATCTTCGCATGGCTGAACTGTTACCTGAAATGATTATAGCCTAAGTTTTTAGTATTTTCAATATGGGATTTTTGTGGTACACTGTTGCTGAATGCGGCAAACACAGGTACCGGGAAACTGCCTTTGGCAGCGATTCCGGATGGTTTGGCAGCATAAAAAGAGACAATCAGGAGGAGAAAGCGATGGAGAAGAAACAGTCCTTAGATACGATTTGCATTCAGGGCGGATGGAACCCTAAAAATGGAGAGTCAAGAGTGCTTCCTATTTATCAGAGCACTACTTTTAAATATGAAAGCAGTGAGCAGATGGGCCGTTTGTTTGATTTGGAAGAAGACGGTTATTTTTATACCCGTCTGGCCAATCCGACCAATGATGCGGTAGCAGAAAAAATCTGTCAGTTGGAGGGCGGTGTGGCAGCCATGCTGACTTCTTCCGGGCAGGCGGCAAACTTTTACGCAGTGTTTAATATCTGCTCGGCCGGCGATCATGTAATCAGTGCAGCAACTATTTACGGAGGAACGTCCAATCTGTTTACGGTAACCATGAAGAAAATGGGAATCGAGGTGACTCTGGTAGATCCGGACGCACCGGAAGAGGAACTGGAACAGGCATTCCGTCCGAATACCAGGGCTGTATTTGGAGAAACTATTGCCAATCCGGCGCTGGTTGTGTTAGATATTGAGAAGTTTGCCAGACTTGCTCATAAGCATGGGGTTCCTCTCATTGTGGACAATACCTTTGCAACGCCTATTAACTGCCGGCCATTTGAGTGGGGAGCTGATATTGTAACGCATTCTACCACCAAGTACATGGACGGACACGCTATGTGTGTAGGCGGCTGTATTGTGGACAGCGGAAATTTTGACTGGAATGCTCATGCAGAAAAATTCCCGGGACTTACTACGCCAGACGATTCTTATCATGGGGTTATTTATACAGAACGTTTTGGAAAGAAGGCGTACATCACAAAGGCAACTGCCCAGATTATGAGAGATTTGGGATCGATTCAGTCTCCCCAGAACGCGTTTTTACTGAATGTAGGATTAGAAACTCTTCATCTTCGGGTTCCCCGTCACTGCGAGAATGCACGTAAGATCGCTTCCTATTTACAGAGCAGAGAAGACGTGGCATGGGTAAACTATCCGGGATTAGAGGGGGACAAGTACCATGAACTGGCAGAAAAATACCTTCCCAACGGCTCCTGTGGCGTCATTTCCTTTGGATTAAAGAGTGGAAGACAGGGCGCCCAGGTATTTATGGATAAGTTAAAGCTGGCGGCCATTGTCACCCATGTGGCGGATGCCAGAACCTGCGTGCTTCATCCGGCCAGCCATACCCACAGACAGTTAAATGATGAGCAGTTAATAGAGGCGGGAGTGGATCCGTCCTTAATCCGTTTAAGCGTTGGTATTGAAAATGCAGAGGATATTATTGAGGATATCCGGCAGGCATTAGAAGAATAAAAGGGGCTGGAATTGTTTATTATAAAACAACAGGACGACAGGATATTTTACACAGATTTTACATAAGACACGAAAAGACTTTACAAAACTTTGGTAGAGTAAATGTATAGTGGCAGAGAACGTCTACGCTTTGCCACAATACATGGGAAAAAACGGAGGAAAGTATGAGCATCGAAGCGATTGGAGTGCTATTTCAGTTCATTGGCGGTCTGGGTATGTTCCTGTACGGAATGAATCAGATGGCGGACGGCCTGCAGAAGTCAGCAGGTCACAGAATGCAGAAACTGTTGGGGGTTCTGACCTCTAACCGGTTAATGGGAGTGCTGCTGGGCGCCGGCATTACGGCGATTATCCAGAGTTCTTCTGCAACTACGGTTATGATTGTAGGATTTGTAAATGCAGGTCTGATGAATCTGACGCAGGCAGTTGGCGTAATTATGGGAGCCAACATCGGAACTACTGTAACCAGCTGGATTGTATCCATGAGCGAGTGGGGTGAGATGCTGAAACCGGAGTTTTTCGCACCGGTATTGGTGGGCATCGGCGCTGCAGTCATCATGTTTGCAAAGGATTCCAAGAAAAAAGAGGCAGGAGAGATTCTGATTGGCTTTGGTCTTTTATTTATCGGACTCAGCTTCATGTCGTCTTCCATTGAACCATATCGGGATTCACCGGTATTTGCCAATATTTTTGCTGTTTTAGGGAAAAATCCTCTGCTGGGCATTTTGGCAGGCGCTTTGGTTACGGCGATTATCCAGAGTTCTTCTGCATCTGTTGGTATTTTGCAGACTCTGGCTTTGAACGGCGTGGTAAACTGGCAGTCTGCAATCTTTATCACTCTGGGACAGAACATTGGTACCTGTATCACTGCAATTTTGTCAAGCTTGGGCGCTCACCGCACTGCAAAAAGAGCGGCAGCCATCCATCTTTCTTTTAATGTAGTGGGAGCTATTATTTTCGGAATCCTTATGACAGCAGTATTTGCATTTAATCCGGATTTGGCTGCGTCTCCGATCAGCAGTGTGGAGATTTCCATTTTCCATACAGTATTTAATGTAACCAACACGATCATTCTGTTCCCATTTGCAGGGGCGCTGGTAAAACTGTCCGGTCTGATGCTTGGCGAGAAGAAAAGTTCCAGCACACAGACAGCTCCGGACGATCAGATGTCCCGCCATCTGGACAACCGTTTGCTGGAAACCCCATCTCTGGCAATCGAGCAGGTTCAAAACGAGGTAATTTCCATGGGAGAACTGGCTGTCAGAAATCTGACTCTGGCTGGAAAGGCGCTGTTAACCGGGGAAGATGAGAGTATCAAAGCAGTATTTGAAAACGAAGTGATGATTAACCGGATGCAGAAGCTGCTGGCCGGATATCTGGTGGGTATCAGCAATGGTTCCTTAAACGAAGAACAGCATCTGGTGGTCAAAAACCTGTTCTACAGCATCAATGATATTGAGCGCATTGGCGATCACTGCGAGAATCTGGCAGAACTGGCAGAGGAAAAGAAAAAGAGTGAACTGGTCTTTTCAGATGAAGCTGCGAGAGAAATGGAAACGTTGATTGAGACAGTAACCGAATCCGTAAACTGCGCAATCGGCGCAAGAAAGAACCATGATATGACCCTGGTTCGTCAGGCTCTTCGCAAAGAGGAAGAAGTGGACAGCCAGGAAGAGGATTTAAGAGAAAACCACATGAAACGTCTTTCCGATATGCAGTGTAATTTTGAAAACGGTATTGTATTCTTAGATGCAGTAAGCAATCTGGAGAGAATCTCCGACCATGCAGTCAATATTGCCGGTTATGTGAAGGAGGAAGCGGCGTGGAACGGATCTATGTCATAGAAGATGATGAAAATATCCGCAACCTGTTAAAAGTGGCCCTGGAAGGATTCGGCTACGGGGCAGAATGTTTTGAGACAGCAGAAGAGGGCTTAAAACGGATAGAGGAACTTCCGCCGGATCTGGCAATCTTTGACTGGATGCTCCCGGGTATGGACGGGGTATCCGCTATCCGGAAAATCCGCAAAAAGGAAGAACTGGCGCATATTCCGGTTATTTTATTGACAGCCAAAGAGCGGGAAATGGATAAGGTAACAGGGCTGGACAGCGGTGCAGATGATTACATGGTGAAACCATTCGGTGTTCTGGAACTGGCAGCCCGCATCAGAGGACTTCTGCGCCGCAGTCTTAAACAGGACAACGATCAGGCGGAGATTGGAAAACTGTTGATTAAGCGCGCTGTAAGAGAAGTGTATTTTGACGGCCATCTGGTGAAACTGACTTTAAAAGAATTTGAACTGTTATGGTATCTGTGCATGAACCGGACCAGGGTGGTCACCAGAGAGGAATTGCTGGATCACGTCTGGGGGTATGAGTATGCAGGAGAAACCAGGACTCTGGACATGCATGTGAGAACCCTTCGTCAGAAATTGGGAGAAGAAGGGGCCTCCTATGTGACCACTGTGAGAGGAGTCGGATACCGTCTGGTAGAGCCGAAAGAGGGATAAGTGAGACAGTCATGCAAAAGACCATTTTAAGAAAGTTCATAAAAGTTCTGGTGCTGGCTCTTTTGCTAAACAGCGCTATTTTCTATATAGCATGCAGCACTGTACTGCAGAAAAAATTCACTGAAAATATGCTCTATGAGCTGGAAACCATTGACAGTTTCCTGGATTATTCCAGAGACTTGGAAACCCAGCTTGCGAAAATGAATCAGGTTTTTGAACAGAATGACAGCCGGATTACCATTGTTGCAAAAGATGGAAAGGTTTTGTTTGACACAGAAGACCAGAAAGAGACGGATATGGAAAATCATCTGGACAGGCCGGAGATTCAGTCCGCTTTAAAAAAAGGCGCCGGTTTTGCCGAAAGGCGTTCTGCGACGATGAAGCAGTATATGATTTATACGGCGTATTATTCTGAGCATGGGGATGTGGTTCTGCGCCTGTCTTCCCCTTATTCCGGTCTGAAAGAATTTCTGCCCATGCTGCTTCCGGCTGCCTGGCTCAGCTTTGCAGCAGCAGTGATTGCGTCCTTTCTGACTACTGAGCATTTTGTTTCTTCTGTTACCAGGCCGCTGCGGGAGATTGCCGGCGAAATGGAAAAGCTGAAAGGAAACGGGGAAGAGTTTCATTTTGAACCCTGTGAATACCCGGAAATCAATATCATTGGAAAAACCACAGAGACCATGAGCAACAATGTGCGGAATTATTTAAAACAGTTAAATCAGCAGCGGGAGATTCGGGAAGAATTTTTCAGCAACGCCTCCCATGAACTTAAGACTCCTATTACCTCTATCCAGGGGTATGCCGAACTGCTGGAAAATGGAATTGTGCAGGATGAGGCCATGCGTCAGGATTTTGTCCGGCGCATCCGGAAAGAGGCAGCCAATATGAGCAGCCTTATTAATGATATTTTGATGATTTCCAGGCTGGAATCCCATAGGGCAGTGCTGCATTATTCCAATGTGGATCTGGCATCTGTTGCAAGGGAAACAGTGGAAGGGCTTCAGCCGGTTATGGCCGGAAATCAGGTTTATGTCCATCAGGACTGCGACCGGGTTTGCCTGTGGGCAGATGAAAAGCAGATGCGGGAACTCATCGGCAATCTCATTGGCAATGCGGTTAAATACAATCGTCAGGGCGGACAGGTCTGGATTGTTATAAAAGAAGATAAGGAAAAAAAGATGGCTGTTATCCAGGTGAAAGACAATGGGTTCGGCATCCCAAAAGAATCCCTTCCCAGGATTTTTGAGCGGTTTTACCGGGTAGAAAAGGGAAGGAGCAAGCGGGCCGGCGGAACCGGTCTGGGCCTTTCTATTGTCAAACACATTGTCACCTATTACAACGGAACCATTGACGTCAAATCCCGTCTGGATTACGGCACAACTTTTACCGTACAGCTTCCGGTAACAAATGGATAACAAAAAAGGTATTTTCATTTCGATTTCTCTGTGGTATACTTAGCATCAGTTTACAGGGGCAACACGCCTCAAAGTGGGGTAATTTCCCCATTTTTTGCGTTATCCTCAATCAGCGTACATCCAGTACGCTTCACTCGTCTGCCTTAAAAATGGGGAAATTCTCTCCACTTGAGGTCGAAAGAGTCAGAAACAGGTCAGATAGTGCGTCTGCAAGGCACTTGAATGAGGTGTACTGGACGTACACCGATTGAAAGTAACATAGCAGACACGCTATCTGGACGTTTCTGACCGTATTGCCCCCTGTACACTGATGCTAGCATCAGTTTAGTAACCACCGATTGATAAAGAGAAAAGGAATGAGAATATGCTGGATAATAAAGATTATATCAGCCGGCTCAATAGGGCAAGACGGCGGCGCAATCGAAGATTTAATGTTTCCTATATAATTATGGGGTTGATTGCAGCAGCCGTTATTGGACTCCTTATTGGAGCCGGTATTTTTTTCATGAAAAAGAAGGAGCCGGCTTCTTTAGACAATCAGGAAGCCATTCAGGAAGAACAGATGGCAGAGCCGGAAAGTTCTGCTGAAGAGATCGTTCTTTCACCGGAAGAAGCCGCAGAAAACGAACGGCTGGCTGAGGCAGAGAAAGTAGTAGACTCTTATAAGAATCTGGGAATTGTTCAGGTATCCGGATATTTAAATATCCGGGAGACTCCGGGGGCAGACGGTAAGATTATCGGCAAACTGGAAGGAGACAGCGCCTGTGAGATTGTATCTTCAGAAGGAGACTGGTATCAGATTACTTCCGGAGGATTGACTGGTTATATCAGCAATGCGTATGTGCTGACCGGAGAAGAGGCCAGAGAAAAAGCGCTGGGACTGGTTAAAAAAATGGCCCTGATTACCGGTGACAGCGTCAATATTCGTCAGGAACCGGTGATTGATCCGGCCAATGCAATAGGAGCTGCTATTAAAGATGAGCGGTATGTGGTGGAAGAAGAGCTGGATGGATGGGTCAAAATTCCGGAAGGGTATATCTCATCGGACTATGTCCAGGTTCAGTATATGCTAAATGAGGCCCAGAAACTGGATCTTCAGGCAATGGCCATTAATCAATACAACAATCTGGTAATTTCCAAAGTGGATACCTATCTGAATGTCCGGGAAGAGCCAAGTCCGGACGGCAAGATTATCGGTAAGATGACCAGTAAGGCGGCCGGCGAGATTCTGGATGATTCTATTGAGGGATGGTATAAAATCAAGTCAGGCAAGATTACCGGATATATTTCATCCGATCCTCAGTATACGGCAACAGGACAGGAGGCAAAGGACATCGCCACCGGAACTGCGACGCTGATGGCGATTGTTAACACAGATATGTTAAATGTCCGGACAGAGCCTTCTACGGATGCGTCTATCTGGACGCAGATTTCTAAGGAAGAGCGGTATCCGGTTTTAAATCAGTTGGACGGCTGGGTAGAGATCGAGCTGGATGCCGGCGATGAAGAGGGAAGTGTGGACAAGGCGTATGTGTCCACCAGAGACAACAATGTAGAAGTGCGTTACGCCCTCAACGAGGCGATTAAGTTCTCCCCATTGGAGGAAGCAGCCAATGCGTCAGCATCTTTGCGCAACCAGATCGTCAACTATGCCCTTCAGTTTGTGGGAAATCCCTATGTATGGGGCGGTACCAGTCTGACCAACGGAGTAGACTGTTCCGGATTTACCATGAAGGTATATGAAAAATTTGGAGTTTCCCTTCCTCATTATTCCGGCTCACAGGCACAGATGGGAAAGGCGGTAAGTTCCGATGAGATGCGGCCGGCAGACCTGATTTTCTACACAGACAGCAAAGGAAAAGTAAATCACGTAGCAATGTATATTGGAAACGGACAGGTTGTTCATGCGGCCAGCAGGCGAAGCGGCATTAAAATTTCCACCTGGAATTACCGAAAGCCCAAGACCATCCGCAATATACTGGGTGATTAAGACAAAAAAGGAGGGATTCGTGTGAAAAACAATTATCTTGCGCAGTTTTTTGGAAAATCCCAGAATTATACGGATATTCCCAATCAGCTTTTTACAGAGTACAATGTTAAAAAAGGTCTTCGCAATGAAGACGGCACCGGTGTGTGCATCGGCCTTACCAAAATTTCAGATGTAGTCGGCTATACCCAGGAAAATGGCAAAAAGACGGATGCGCCGGGAGATTTGTATTACAGAGGATACAGCATCCGGGATTTGGTAGCCAATAAGCGGCCGGCCCATGGCTATGAGGAAGTGTGTTTCCTTTTGCTGTTTGGCTACCTTCCTAAAAAGGAAGAGTTAAACCGCTTCTGTGAAGTGGTAAAAGAGATGTATGAGCTTCCCTACGAATTTCTGGAGACCAATATTTTAAGGACTCCGGCCAAAAATCTGATGAACAAGATTCAGCATGCGGTGTTGGCTCTCTACAATTATGATGAGGAACCGGATGACATTGACGAGTATAAGACTCTGATAAAAGGTGTAAACCTGATTGCCAAGATGCCCTCTATTATATGCTATGAATATATGAGCAAAGAGCATTACTTTAACCGGAAAAGCCTGGTGCTTCACTACCCTAAAAAGGAATATTCCATTGCGGAGAATTTCCTTTATATGCTTCGGGAGGACAAGGTGTTTACCAGGCAGGAGGCCAATTTGCTGGATGTGCTTTTAATGCTTCATGCGGATCATGGCGGCGGGAATAATTCCACTTTTACCAATGTGGTGATTTCCTCAACAAATACAGATATTTATTCCACGATTTGCGGTTCCATCGGCTCCTTAAAAGGTCCCCGTCATGGCGGAGCCAACTTAAAAGTATCTGAGATGATGGATGAAGTTATTGCATTGCTCGGCTATACTACAGACAAAACAGCGGTCAAATCGGTTATCCGAAAAATTACAGGCAAAGAACTTTACGATAAGAGTGGTCTGGTTTATGGATTTGGCCATGCAGTTTATACCATTTCCGATCCAAGAGCAGAACTTTTAAGGGGATTTTGCGAGGAAGTGGCAAAAGAACAGGGAAAGATGAAGGAATTTTATTTCTACCGCCTGTTTGAGGAATGCGTAAAAGAGGTGATTATGGAGGACAAGCACAGAGTCATTCCCACCAATGTAGATTACTACAGCGGATTTGCTTATGATATGCTGAGAATCCCAAGGGAACTCTATACGCCTCTGTTTGTGACCAGCCGTCTGGTAGGCTGGATAGCCCACAATATCGAGAATAAACTTTATGATGGGAAAATTATGCGTCCGGCAACGAAATATGTGGGAGAAAATGTACCATATATACCGGTAGAAGAGCGGTAAACAGATATAAAAGACGCCGGACAGGCAAAATGGTCCGGCGTCCGGCAATTTACCGGATACATAAAAGGGGGCAGAAAATGAAACGAATCATTGGGATTACCGGCGGAGTCGGTTCCGGAAAAAGCCGCATCCTGGAATTGTTGGAACAGGAGTTTCGGGCAAAGGTGATTTTAGCGGATGAGGTTGCTCACAGCCTGATGGAGCCGGGACATTCCGGGTATCAGCAGGTGACAAAAGCATTGGGAACAGACTTTTTAAAACAGGATGGAAGCGTGGATCGAAAGAAATTGTCAGATCTGATTTTTTCTGACACCAATGCTTTAAAGACCATGAACCGGATTATCCATCCCCTGACCTGGGCTGCCATAAAAGATATGACAGAATCAGCCGGGGAAGAACTGGTGATTGTAGAATCCGCCCTTATGGGCAAAGAGCAAAAAAAGGAGTATGGAGAAATCTGGTATATTTTTGTTTCAAAAGAGATAAGGATCAGACGTCTGATGGAAAGCCGGGGGTATTCCAGAAAGAAATGCCTGGAAATTATTTCCAGGCAGAAAAGCGAAAAGGAATTTCGGGCTATCTGTGACAAAGTGATTGACAACAATGGCTCATTTGAAGATACCAAAAGGCAGATAGAGACGATTCTGTGTGCCGGACAATAAAAAGGAATGTATAAAAAACATGAGATTTGTGAGTATTGCAAGCGGAAGCAGCGGAAACTGTATTTATGCAGGAACGGAAAACAGCCATATATTAATTGATGCAGGGATCAGCGCCAAACGGATTGAACAGGGATTAAATGAGATTGGAATTAAGGGCAGCGAACTGGACGGGATTTTTGTCACCCATGAACACTCCGACCATATCCGAGGTCTGGGAGTGCTGGCAAGAAAGTACCAGAAACCGATTTATGGGACAAGGGAAACTCTGAAAGAGATTGAGAACTGTTCTGCTCTGGGAAATTTTGACACCGACCTTTTGACACCGATTCTGCCGGATACGGATTTTGAAATGAAAGATCTGAAGATCCATCCCTTCCGGGTAGACCATGATGCGGCCAATCCGGTGGCATACCGGATTCAAAACGACAAAAAGTCAGTAGCAGTCGCTACAGATATGGGACACTATGACCAGTATATTATTGACAATCTTCAGAATCTGGACGCCCTTCTTTTAGAGTCCAACCATGATGTCAGGATGCTGGAAACCGGACCGTATCCCTACTATTTAAAGAAACGGATTTTAGGGGATCATGGACATTTATCCAATGAAAACGCAGGCCGTTTGCTGTGCCAGATCCTCCATGACGGGTTAAAACACATTTTCCTTGGGCATTTGAGCAAGGAAAATAATTATGAAGAACTGGCTTATGAGACGGTTCGTTTAGAGATCACAGAAGGGGAGACTCCTTACAGAGCAGTGGATTTTTCCATCAGCGTGGCAGGAAGAAACCAGATGTCAGAGATAATCTGCATTTAAAAACCAGTTCTGCCTGAATCTTCGCAAGGCTGAACTGTTACAAAAAATATAAACAAGGAGAACAACATGAACAGAGTAATTATTACCGTAGTAGGAAAAGACACAGTAGGGATTATTGCAAAGGTATGTGCGTATCTGGCAGAGAATCATGTAAATATTCTGGACATATCTCAGACCATTGTTCAGGAGTTTTTCAACATGATGATGATTGTGGATATGCAGAATGCAACAGCCTCTTTTGAAAATGTGGCAGCAGGGCTGGATGCAGTGGGAGAAGAGATGGGCGTTACCATTAAGTGCCAGAGAGAAGAAATTTTCACAAAGATGCACAGAATCTAAATAAGTCGAAAGGTGGAAGACCGATGATTAACAGCTATGAAGTAAATGAAACCAATAAAATGATAGAGCAGGAAAATCTGGATGTTCGTACCATTACTATGGGAATCAGCCTGTTGGACTGTGCAGACAGCGATTTGGACACTGTCAATCAAAAAATTTATAAGAAAATCACCACTCTGGCAAGAGATCTGGTTTCTACAGGAGAGGCGATTTCCAGAGATTTTGGGATTCCCATTGTCAATAAACGGATTTCAGTGACTCCCATTGCTCTGGTAGGCGCTTCCTCCTGTAAAAGTGCAGAAGATTTTGTCACTATTGCAAAGACTCTGGACCAGGCAGCCAAAGAGGTAGGAGTCAATTTTATCGGCGGCTATTCGGCATTAGTCAATAAAGGAATGACAACTGCAGACCGCAATCTGATGCTGTCTATCCCTCAGGCGCTGGCAGAAACGGAACGGGTGTGCAGTTCTGTAAATGTGGGTTCCACCAAGACCGGACTGGACATGGATGCCATACAGTTAATGGGGCAGATTGTAAAGGAGACGGCAGAAGCGACAAAAGATCGGGATTCATTAGGATGCGCCAAACTGGTGGTATTTTGCAATGCACCGGATGACAATCCCTTTATGGCAGGCGCGTTCCATGGAGTGACAGAGGCGGATGCGATTATCAATGTGGGGGTCAGCGGCCCGGGCGTTGTAAAAACTGCGCTGGAAAAGGCCAGAGGGGAAAACTTTGAAGTGCTGTGCGAGACCATTAAAAAGATTGCCTTTAAAATTACCCGCGTAGGACAGCTTGTGGCGCAGGAGGCATCCAGCCGGCTTCAGGTGCCTTTTGGCATTATTGATTTGTCACTGGCGCCTACTCCTGCCATTGGGGACAGCGTGGCAGAGATTCTGGAAGAGATGGGCTTAGAGCGGGTAGGAGCACCCGGTACAACCGCAGCTCTTGCCATGTTAAACGATCAGGTAAAAAAAGGCGGAATTATGGCGTCCTCCTATGTAGGCGGACTTTCCGGTGCATTTATTCCGGTCAGCGAGGACCAGGGTATGATTGATGCAGTGTCCGCTGGCGCCCTTACCCTTGAAAAGCTGGAAGCCATGACCTGTGTCTGCTCTGTGGGACTGGACATGATTGCCATTCCCGGCGATACCCCTGCCACTACCATTGCAGGAATTATCGCAGATGAGGCCGCTATCGGGATGATTAATCAGAAAACAACGGCAGTCCGTATTATTCCGGTGATTGGAAAGACAGTTGGGGATACAGTGGAATTCGGCGGTTTGCTGGGATATGCTCCTGTTATGCCGGTGAATCTATATTCCTGCGAAAAATTTGTTACCAGAGGAGGACGGATTCCGGCGCCTATTCACAGCTTTAAAAACTAGGGGTAACTTGAATGAAGATATATTTGATTCGCCATGGACGTCAGAGCAGCAGACTCTGCAATGTCAACGTGGAGTTGTCTAAAGAGGGATTCTGCCAGGCGGCCCTGGTGGGAGAACGCCTGTTTCCGGAAAAAATTCAGGCAGTATATTCCAGCGATTTGATTCGGGCAGTACAGACTGCCCAGGCTGCCAATCTCTACTGGAATGCAGAACACATCGTCTGTCCGGAACTTCGGGAAATCTCTTTTGGGGATATGGAAGGAATGTCGGATGCGGAGATTGATGTCGCCTTTCAGGATTTTAAGATTCAAATGGCAAAGATGGAAGAGGATCTTGCCTATCCTGGGGGAGAGTGCGCCGCTGATGTGGTGCGCCGGGCCCTTCCGGTTTTTGAGGAAATAGTAAAAAGCGGGTACGAACAGGTGGCAGTGGTTACTCATGGAGGAGTGATTCGCTGTATGGCTGCATACTATCTGGGATTAAATCTGGCCAAATGGCGGATTCTGGGAAAAACTTTGGAAAACTGCAGCATTACAGAACTTTCCTGGGATGAGAAAGAGAGACGGTTTAGCCTGGAGCGGTTTAATGACTATGCCCATTTAGAAAAGCGTCCGGATCTTCTCAGAAGCGCCTGGGTGGAAGGGGAAAATTAATATGGAGGAACAGCTTTCAAAGGCACTGGACCAGTTTTTAAATGAAAATCTGGAAAAACTGGTGTTGAGCAATCCCAGAGACAGGGAGCAGGTTTTTAAAATTCAGATTCGTCCTGTGGTCATTCAGGGAGATTTAAAATTTCAGGCAGAGGAATTTTTGGGAAAGCAGGCTTTTCATAAAAACCTGGAAATCGGGCAGGCAAAGGAGTATATCGGATGCCAGCTTGCCAGTCAGTTTAAACAGATGGAAGGAACCTCCAGTCTGGGAACCCTTCAGGTCCTTGTCAGCAAAAAAGGAAAGATGACCGTAAAGACAAAAAAACGGCAGGGGGCAGAAACTATCCTGTCTCCCAAGATGGCGGCTCCTTCCAGACAGGAAAAACTTTTTTCCCTGTCTCATAATCGGACTAAGCGGTATGTATTAAAGGAGGGGGAACCGGTGCCCTTTCTGGTAGATTTGGGAGTCATGACTACAGAGGGAAAAGTTGTCCAGGCCAGGTACGATAAATTCCGTCAGATCAACCGTTTTTTAGAGTTTATCGAGGACGTTCTTCCAAGGCTTGATAAGTCCAGAGAAAGTGTTATCATTGATTTTGGCTGTGGAAAGTCCTACCTTACCTTTGCCATGTATTACTATTTGAACGTGCAGATGGGATATCCCATTCGGATTATCGGACTGGATTTAAAACAGGATGTCATCGATCGCTGCAACCGGTTAAGCAGAAAATATGGCTATGACACGCTGAAGTTCTGCCATGGGGACATTGCCGGTTATGAGGGGGTCAGCCAGGTAGACATGGTAGTGACTCTTCATGCCTGTGATACAGCGACGGATTATGCGCTGGCAAAGGCGGTGCGCTGGGGCGCCAAAGTGATTCTTTCCGTTCCCTGCTGCCAGCATGAATTAAATAAGCAGATAAAGAACCGTCTCCTTGAACCGGTATTCCATTATGGCATTATTAAAGAGCGGATGGCTGCTTTGTATACAGATGCTTTGCGGGCAGAGATTTTAGAAAACAAAGGGTATCGGACCCAGCTTCTGGAATTTATTGACATGGAACACACCCCGAAAAATATTTTAATACGGGCAGTGTACCAGGGGACACAAAAAAAGAATCAGACAGAGATAAAAGAGATTTTGGAGTTCCTTCACGTGAGTCCTGCCTTGTATCGGGAACTGATGGAACCGGAGGTGTAAGTGGGTCAGACTATGAGAGCAGAAGAAAAAACAAATGTAAGAAACAGCATTACAAGGGTCTTTTTTGCAGGACTTTTGTTTGCACTCCAGGTTTACTGGATTGTCCTGGTAGCTATCCGGCTTAACCGGTATTCCACTGTAATTGCAGCAATAACCGGCCTGCTGGCTTTGATTTTAGCCCTGCGGATTAACAGCGGAAATGAAAATGCAGCGTTTAAAATGCCATGGATTATTTTGATTTTGGTATTTCCGGTATTTGGAATCTGTGTATTTTTCCTGTTTGGGAGAAGGGGAGCCACAAAACGGGACAGAGAGCGGTTTGGAGCAGAACATAAACGCTGGATGGGATTTTTAAAACAGGATACAAAGGTTATGAATGCGTTGGAAGAGACGGATCTGTATGCGGCGAATCAGTTTCGCTATCTTTCCGGACAGGAGGGCTATCCGGTTTTTCAAAATACCCAGGTGAAATTTTATGATTTTGCGGAAAAAGGGATTGAGGATCAGCTTTTAGAACTGGAAAAGGCAGAAACCTATATTTTTATGGAGTATCATGCCATTGAAGAAGGCCAGTCCTTTGGCAGGATTCTGAAGGTTTTGGAAAAAAAGGCGGCCCAGGGCGTAGAAGTTCGGATTTTGTATGATGATGTAGGAAGCGTAGGATTTCTGAATCTGGATTTTATTAAGCGGATGAAAGAAAAAAATATCCAGTGCAGGGTGTTCAATCCGGTATTTCCGGTGCTGAAGATTTTTATGAACAACCGGGATCACAGAAAGATTACCATTATTGATGGAAAGGTTGGGTTTACCGGCGGATATAATCTGGCGGATGAATACTTTAATCTGACCCATCCTTACGGAAACTGGAAAGATACCGGAATCCGCCTGGAAGGAGATGGGGTGGACAGTCTTCTCACCATGTTTCTGGAGATGTGGAACGGATTTGGAAACAGCGCAAAAGACCCGTCAGGAGAACCGTATTTTGTAAAGGACAAAGGCAGGATTTGCGAAAGCGGATTTGTGCAGCCTTATGCCGACAGTCCTTTAGATGATCGGCAGGTAGGAGAAAATGTATACCTGAATCTGATAAAAGGGGCAAAGCGGTTTTTATATATCACGACTCCGTATCTGATTATCAGCGATGAAATGCGCAGGGAACTGACGATGGCAGCAGAAAGAGGCGTGGATGTGCGGATTGTTACCCCAGGGATACCGGATAAGAAACTGGTATATCGGGTAACCCGCTCTTACTATGCAGGACTGGTCAAAGGGGGTGTGCGGATCTATGAATACACTCCCGGATTCATTCACTCCAAGCAGATGACGGCAGACGGAGAATACGGCGTGGTAGGAACCATTAATCTGGACTATCGGAGTTTATACCACCATTTTGAAAATGGAGTGCTTCTCTATGACTGCCCGGCAGTGAAGGACATGGTGAAGGATTTTCATCAGACATTCCAGGCATCCAGAGAAGTGACAAAGGAGTATGAGGGAGAACGGTACGCAGCAGTAAGGGGATTGGACTGCCTGCTGCGCCTGGCAGCCCCCTTACTCTAAGACCATCAGCTTCCGGTTAAACTCATTTTTGAGGCCGGCAGATTCGTCTCCGGGGGTTTGGGACCGGGCAGACGGATACCGCTGACAGAATGCACTTTGATATAAATGGCTGGCATACAGATCTTTTTGGAATTCATCTAAAGCCGGGCCGGATAAAACAGAAAAAGCAGCAGAGGGTTTCGTAATCAGAGGAATCCGGCTGCTTTTTTTGATGGCGGAAAGAAGAGGGACTGCCTGTTTTTTAAATCCCAGGACTCTGGCATAGGGGGCGTATCCCTGCGCTTTCCAGCAGGCGGTTTGTTCTTCTGTGATGTTGAGCAAAAGTCTGGTCAGTCCGCGGTTTATGCGGGTGTAGGTATACTGTCTGGTTTTTAGCTGTCGGATACGTCCCTCCCATCCAGTGATATTCAAAGACAGGCGGGAAAGCCGCAGAGCCATGTCCGTAGAGATGTCAGAAATCTGGCCAAAGCGGTAAACACCCCGATCTTTCTGCTGGGCCATATCCAGGATTTTTCCGTTTAGCAGGGAAGAAAAGTCTTCCGGCCATAAGGGTTTTGAAAGGCAGAACAGTTCCTTTACCGAATCCGGCAGAAAAGTCAGGGCGCTAAAGGAAGCGGTATCGCATCCAGCCGGGAGTCCATAGGGAAATTCTTTAAAAAGCGCGGCCCGGATACCGGTGGCAGAAGCAAACTCTGTATGGGAAATGGCATCGTGATAGCCGTCTCCTTTTCTCGAAATGGTCAGAGGCCGCAGGGCGGCATTCTGCCTGAGAACCGCCTTGCAGTATTCCAGTCCTAAAATATTATTGGGAGAAGACACAAGAGAAGATAAAGCGGCAGGCGAGTTTTCTCCATATACCTTTTTTAAGGCAGTCTGTCTGGCTGCCGGAAAGGTGGCGCCCCTCTTTAATTCTTCTTGAAGCCAAAGAGAATATTCTCTGTCTTCCTGCAAAAGAAAGGATGCGCCATCCATAAAATCCTCTGTATGTCCATGCTCACTGCCAAAACAGAGACAGTTGACAACGCCAAGCCGATCAAGAAGGGCAGTGCCGCAGGCGGCAAAATCTTCTGCCGAACTGCAGGAAAAGGCGGCGGGAAGTTCCAAAACCAGGTCCGCACCTCCTGAAAGAGCCATACGGGTACGGGTGTATTTATCAAAAAGAGCAGGTCCGCCCCGCTGGACAAAATCGCCGCTCATAGAAACGATAATAAAGTCTGCCCCGGTCTGCATTCTTGCTTCTCTTATGTGATATGCGTGGCCGGTGTGGAAGGGATTATACTCTGCAATAATTCCGGTAACGTTCATGGGAATATCCTTTCATAAAAATAGTTGGCAGTATCATCATATTCGACTTCAGAGAAAATTTCAAGTCTGCCTGAATGTGTTTTTTACTTGTGGTTTTCTTCTAAATGGCATATACTAGAACCATCATTTTATGTCAGGAGGAGTCAATATGAAATTAGTATACGCGATTGTAAGAAATGATAATGAAGATGATGTGGTAAATGAGCTGACGCAAAATCATTTTAGCATTACCAGACTTTCTACAACAGGAGGATTTCTGAAAAAGGGAAATACCACGTTGTTAATCGGTACAGAAGACAATCAGGTGGATCAGGTGATTGATATTATTAAAAAGGAATGTGGAAAACGTCAGAAAATCACAGTGAATGTTCCCTATATGTCAGGGACTTCCATGGTCAATTATGGGACTATGCCCATGAATGTAGAGATCGGCGGCGCAACGATTTTTGTAACAGACGTGGATCGATTTGAAAAAATTTAGGGGATGTTTTGCAAAAAATGCAAAGTATGGCGTACTGGTACTTGAAAAATAATGACAAATCTCCTAGAATAGAAGATAGAATCACACAACTATGCTGTTGATTAAATTTATACAAAAAATAAGGAGAAGACAGGATTATGAAATTTATTGTTGAAACATCCGCACGTCACGTACATGTAACTCAGGAGACTTTGGAGATTCTGTTTGGAAAGGGTCACGAACTGACCCATAAGAAAGATTTATCTCAGCCAGGCCAGTTTGCCTGTGAAGAGAGAGTAACCGTAGTAGGCCCTAAAAAATCCTTAGAGAGAGTTTCTATCTTAGGACCGGTCAGAAATGCCGATCAGGTAGAGCTTTCTTTATCTGACGCACGTTCTATCGGCGTGGCAGCTCCTGTCAGAGAGTCCGGAGACGTTGCAGGCAGCGCTCCATGCAAATTAGTAGGTCCATGCGGCGAAGTAGAGATTAGCGAAGGCGTTATCGCTGCAAAGCGCCACATTCACGCAACTCCTGAAGACGCAGAAAAATTGGGCGTAAAGGATAAAGAGATTGTTTCCGTTAAGATTGATACCGATGGCAGAAGCCTGGTATTTGGTGATGTAGTGGTTCGTGTAAGCCCCAAATTTGCTCTGGCTATGCACATTGACACTGATGAGTCCAATGCAGCAGGCTGCGGCAGAGAAGTATACGGCGAAATCGTAAAGTAATCAGACTACATCTATCTTAAAGGAGAATATACAATGAAAATCTTAGTTATTAACTGCGGAAGTTCTTCCTTAAAATACCAGTTAATCAATATGGAAAACGAGAGCGTACTGGCAAAAGGTTTATGCGAGAGGATCAGCATTGACGGTTCCAAACTGACTCATAAGGCAGCAGGCAAAGATGAGTACGTACTGGAAAGTCCCATGCCTGATCATAAGGTAGCAGTTCAGTTGGTTCTGGACGCATTAATGGACAAGGATCATGGTGTCATCACCAGTACAGATGAGATTTCCGCAATCGGCCACCGGGTTCTTCATGGCGGTACCGTTTACAGCGATTCTATCGTAGTAAATGAAGATGTTAAAAAGGTAATCCGCGACTGCTTCGACTTAGGACCTCTGCACAATCCAGCCAACTTAATCGGTATTGAGGCATGCGAAGCGGCAATGCCAGGCAAACCCAATGTAGCAGTATTTGATACAGCATTTGGTATGGCTATGCCTGAAAAAGCATATACGTATGCGATTCCTCATGAATATCAGGAAAAATACGGCCTGCGCAGATATGGTTTCCATGGTACCAGCCACAAATTTGTATCTGCAGAGGCAATTAAGTTTGGCGGTCTGGACCCGGAACATGCAAAGGTTATCGTATGCCACTTAGGAAACGGCGCCAGCGTATCTGCTTCCATCGGCGGCAAGTGTGTAGATACCAGTATGGGCCTTACCCCATTAGAGGGTCTGATCATGGGAACCAGAAGCGGTGATATTGATCCGGCTGTTGCCCAGTATATCTGCAATCATGAGGGAAAGGACATCAATGAAGTATTAAATATCTTCAACAAGAAGTCCGGTATCTTAGGTATGAGCGGCGGTATTTCCAGTGACTTCCGCGATGTAGGAAAGGCAGCGGCAGAAGGAAATCACCTGGCTGAAGTTGCATTAGACGCATTTAAGTACCGGGTTGCAAAATATATCGGCGCTTACACTGCAGCTATGAATGGCGTAGACGCCATTGCCTTTACTGCAGGCGTAGGAGAGAACGACGTAAAGACCAGAAATGACATTTGCCAGTATTTAGGCTATTTAGGCGTTGAGATTGACGAAGAAGCCAACAATGTACGGGGAGAGGAGAGAGTGATTTCTACTCCGGCATCCAGGGTAAAAGTGCTGTTAATTCCGACCAACGAAGAACTGGCAATCGCAAGAGAAACTCTGGCATTGGTGTAAAGGATGACTGAATTGTTAATTGGTAACAGTTCTTTCAAAAATTTGTTGACAAACTAGCAGTGTATCTGTATAATAGCAGAGGTGCGTATTAGGAGTTTAATATGCTGATTAACTTATCAGAGTTGTTTTCCTGCCAAGGAAAGATGAAGACCTATACCCCGGATCTTGAGATGACACAGTGCTCCACCCCGGATGGCGTGTGTGAGATTGTGGAAAAAGGGCCGATTTCATTGACGATTATCAATGAAGGGGAGCGAAAGATGCATATGGAAGGGAGCATCAGACTGAGTCTGTCCATGCCCTGTTCCAGATGTCTGGAGCCGGTAACAGTGCCCTTTAAGCTAGAGATTGATCAGGAACTGGATTTAAGTCAGACTGAAGAGGAACGGGTAGAAGCGTTGGATGAACAACCCTATATAAGCGGTTACAATCTGGATGTGGACCAACTGGTTCTCAATGAGCTGCTGTTGAATTTGCCTATGAAAGTTCTCTGCAAAGAGGACTGCAAAGGAATTTGCAATACATGCGGCATGAATCTCAACAAAGGGACCTGTGATTGCGAAAAACAGTCTCCGGACCCCAGAATGGCAGTGATCCAGGATATTTTTAAACAGTTTAAGGAGGTGTAAACCATGTCTATCTGCCCAAAGAATAAATCTTCTAAAGCTAGAAGAGACAGCCGTAGAGCAAACTGGAAGATGAGCGCTCCAAACTTAGTTAAGTGCAGCAAGTGCGGCGCTTTAATGATGCCTCACAGAGTTTGCAAGGCTTGCGGTTCTTATAATAAGAGAGAAATCGTAAACGTAGAAAACTAAAAAGCAGGACATAGCAAAAAGTTTAAAAAACGTAATAAAATCAAGGCTTTCAGACGTATTGTTTGGAGGTCTTGATTTTTTTTGGGTTAGAAAAAATATGGGATTTCCGAACGTTTTCCGAAAAATAAAAAAAAGATATGAGCGGGATTTAAGTGAAAAGTGCTGTAAAAACAAAAGAAAGAGAAATATTTTTGGATTTTTGATAAAAAATAGAAAATTAATAATTTCGTAAGAAATCATATTTTATCCTAATTACTGCAAAAAAAACTGCCTGACATTAGTCAGGTGCGGATAGTTCAAAAAAATAACAATAATGACTTAAAACCAATAATGACTTTATAGCTACCATAATTCTAAGAGAAAACCAATAATCATTTCAAGCAATAAAGAGGAAAAAATATGTTACAAACAAAAAAGTCAAAAGAATTAAAAAAGATGAAGCCACTATTATTGAAAATTGAGCAATTAGAAAATCAGATAAAATCTCTGACTGATGAAGAATTAAAAGCACAAACAGAAATGTTCAAAAAACGCTTAGCAAATGGAGAAAAACTGGAAAAGCTATTGCCAGAAGCTTTTGCAACAGTACGAGAAGCTTCCTGGAGAGTGCTTGGTATGAGACAGTTCCCCGTGCAGTTGATGGGAGGGATTGCATTACATTATGGAAAAGTTGCGGAAATGAAAACAGGTGAAGGAAAAACATTAGTATGTGCAGCGCCAGCATATTTAAACGCACTTTCCGGTCAGGGGGTATATGTAGTAACAGTAAATGATTACCTGGCTAAAAGAGATGCAGAAGAAATCGGAAAAATCCATCAGTTTCTTGGTTTGTCTGTAGGATGCGTTTTACACGATATGACGCAGGCAGAACGAAAAGCTGCTTATGCATGTGATATCACATATGTTACAAATAATGAGTTAGGATTTGATTATCTACGTGATAATATGGCTACTGGGAAAGAACAGGAGGTACTACGTGGATTAACGTATGCAATTATCGATGAAGCTGATTCGGTATTGATTGATGAAGCCCGAACACCTCTTATTATTTCCGGGCAGGATGGAAAATCCACAAAGATTTATGAGATTTGTGATATCCTGGCCAATATGATGGAACGCGGCATATATAAGAAGTTATCAACAGTCGATGTATTAGCGGGAGAAATCAGGGAAGAATCCGGCGATTTTGTTGTGGATGAAAAAGAGAAAACAATTATGTTGACCGAAGCAGGAATAGAGAAAGTGGAACGGTTCTTTCATATTGAAGATTTATCCTCTCCTGATAACATTGCTTTGCAGCATAATGTGATTCTAGCATTGAAAGCAAACGAATTGATGAAAAAAGACAGGGATTATGTGGTACAGGATGGAGAGATATTAATCGTAGATGAGTTTACAGGACGTATCATGCATGGAAGAAGATATTCGGATGGACTCCATCAGGCCATTGAAGCGAAAGAACGCGTAGCAGTCAAACAGGAAAGTCGTACCTTAGCGACAATCACTTTTCAAAGCTTTTTTAATAAATTCAAGCGGAAATCAGGAATGACTGGCACTGCAATGACAGAGAAAAAAGAATTTCGAAATATTTATGGCATGGATGTTGTCAGTATTCCAACAAATCGTCCAGTGATTCGTATCGATCATGAAGATGCCGTCTATAAAACCAAAGGGGAAAAGTTTGCTGCGGTCATACACGAAGTAGAACGTGCTCATGCAACAGGACAACCTGTGCTAGTAGGAACGACGAATGTAGAAACCTCGGAACTGCTAAGTTCTATGCTTAAACAAGCAGGGATTAAGCACCAAGTACTGAACGCAAAACATCATGCTATGGAAGCAGAAATCGTCGCAAATGCTGGAAAGCATGGACAGGTTACTATCGCAACCAATATGGCAGGAAGAGGTACTGATATTAAACTGGATATGGAGGCCCGAATGTCTGGTGGTCTTTTAGTGATTGGTACGGAGCGCCATGAATCCAGACGTATCGATAATCAGTTAATCGGACGTTCTGGAAGGCAGGGAGATCCTGGAGAGTCTAAATTCTTCCTTTCTTTGGAAGATAATTTACTCAGGATGTTTGGAACAGAAAAGTTTATGGAACTATTCCGACAGATGGGAGTGGAAGAAGGAGAGAAGATTCACCATTCTCTTCTTACCAAAGCAATTGCGAACGCCCAGAAAAAGATAGAGGGCAATTATTTTGGGATGAGAGAACAGTTGCTGAAATATGACAGGGTGAATAATGAACAGCGGGAAATCATTTATGAGGATAGGCAAGCGATTTTAAACGGAACAGAAATGGAAACGATCGTACTATCTTATATGGATGAATGGTTGCGCTTAGCGGTGGAACAGATGGATCATAATAGAAAAGAGTGGAGAGTGGAAACACTTCGAGAAAAAATGTTGCCAATTATTCCTGAGATGCCATCTGGTTTAACAGATGAAAAACTGAAGCATATGAAAAAAAAGACTCTTTATCAGGAATTATATGCGCAAATAAAAGACCGATATGACTTCCTTCAAAAAGCCTTGGGCGGAAAAGAATCAATGGAACAACTCATGCGGATCATCTTATTAAAAACCATTGACAATAAATGGATGACGCATTTGGACAATATGGAAAAACTCAAAGAGGGAATCGGTTTGATGGCTTATGGTCAAACGGATCCGGTTATTGCGTATAAACAGGAAGGTTATCGAATGTTCTTCGAAATGCTTGAGAATATCAAAATAGATACGCTTAGTACATTGTTTCATACACGTATACATTGGGAAAATACTTAAACCATCCATGTCAGACGAAAAAATAAGAGTTGGCTCTTTGTTCAGAACCAACTTTTATTTTTTTCTTATAAAAAAGAATCCAATTCCATAATTAACCCGAAACAATAAAGTAATTTGAGTTGAAAATCACTCAAAAAAATGATGGGTAAAGGAGAACACTATGAACAAAGTAATTTTAATGGGTAGGCTGACAAGAGATCCGGAGATTCGTTATTCTCAAGGGGAAAATCCGATGGCAATTGCAAGATATACGCTTGCAGTAGATCGAAGAGGACGCAAAAACAATCAGAATGAACAGAATGCTGATTTCATCAACTGCGTAGCATTTCGAGGCGCTGGTGAGTTTGCGGAAAAGTATTTTCATCAGGGGATGAGAGTTCTGGTAAGCGGGCGTATTCAGACAGGCAGCTATATCAATAAAGATGGGCAGAAAGTCTATACAACAGAAGTGATTGTTGAAGATCAGGAATTTGCGGATAGCAAAAACGCAAACGCCGGCGGAAATAATCAGGGATATGCGGGAGCTGACCAGAATGGATATAATGCTGGCGGCGCAAGCATGGATGGATACGGAAATACCGACGACACATATATGGATGGTTTTAACTACGGCGATGATGAAGGATTACCGTTTAACTAAAGCTTCCAGTACATTCTCGGTACATAATTTTTGAGTGAAAGCAGGAGCTGCATTGATTGTGCAGTTCCTGTTTTTTTTTGAGAAGAAACTTGCGGATAAGAAAAAATGTATTTTTACAAAAATTTATGATAAACCAACAAAAATGATGTATCGCTTTTATCTCGCAGCATGAACAGAATTTATTCTCATCCAATTCCATAATTGTCTTGAAACGTACAAAAGAAATAAGAGAAAGGAAGAAAAACATGAGTAAGATTTGCGAAATGTTAAAAATGGATGTTTCTGATCCAGAAATCGTAAAAACATTGGCGAAAACTATTTCTGATGAATGTAACAATGTGTTTTTTCCATGTGAAGAAATTGCAAAGGAAATTGATCAGGATGATATGGCGAGTGCTCGCTTTCTTCACGTAGCCGCTTTATGGGTAGAAGCAAGGGCAAATGATTATATGCAGAAAAGTTATGACGGTCGAGATGAGATCTCAGCTAAGATTGGCAATGAACTGCTCGATAGTCATTACATTCAGGAAGAGCTTGAGAAGGAAGATGATTTTTCAGTCATTGCAAAGTCTGTGATTTATGGTGCCAGAAGAAACTGTTTTACGGATCATGATACGTTACAACAAATGCATCGGACATTAAAACAGACGTTTTCTACGCTAGTATTCCGTTATCTGGACCTTTTGGAAACAGGTAGTGTGATGCATAAAACCATGCTGGAACAGATGCGGGAAAAATATGGCGTGGACTGGTATCGGTGTCCGTTTATTTAGAGGAGGAGCAATATGAAAAAAGAACCAATCGCTCATTCCAATGGGATTTTAAACTTAAAGTATTTACGGGAGGAAGCAAAAACAATAACTCCGGAAAGAGAGAGGAAAATACTGGAAAGAAATAGGGTTTTAAGCCAACTACCGGTAAGTGAACGTAGAAAATGGAGTCAACCAACTCGGTCATTGAATGGCCGAACATGAGGAAGCAGGTTCTTCGGAGCCGAATCCTTGCGCGAAGCCATTCTTTCGTGGTTGAGTAGCGGCTGGCCGCCGCAGCGAAAGCTGCGTGCCAGAAGTTTTGCCGTGATCATGGCAGTCTATGCTTCTCCAGTAGATAAGCCATGCGGGTACCGTTAATGAGGCAAACCGGGAATAAAGCCAGTACGGTATCCGTTTTTAAGCGGAGGAACTCGCGAGGAGACGCATTCGCAGAAGTGCAGATACAAAACAAGGGCGTAACTGCCAATTAATAAGGAGCAACTATGGTAATCGTATTAGACAGACACAAACGGCCGCTCGAATTTATGACCGAACGCAGATGCCGGATCGTCATGGAAGAGAGACGTGCTGTCCTGTATCGGATATTTCCGACCGTCATCATCATGAAAGATGTGGATGCAGGAGATATTCCGGATCTGCCGGAATATCGGATCAAGATCGATCCTGGCTCCATCCATACAGGGATTGCCATCGTCCGGATTGATACAAACGAAATGATGTATGCCATGCAGATCGAACACCGGGGAGGACAGATCAAGGCAAACCTGGAAACAAGGGCATCTGTCAGAAGGAACCGCAGGCAGCGGGAGACCTGGTACCGGCGTCCCAAATGGGGAACGGGTGTACTGGGAAGAACCATACCTCATACGATAGCAGCCGTAAGAATGGCTGGCTTCCGCCAAGCGTCAAAAGCGTGGGTGACAACATCCTGGCATGGGTAAATCGCCTGAGGAGATGGATCAACATCACAGAATGCTGCTTTGAAGTCGTACGCTTTGATACACAGCTGATGGAGAATCCGGATATTGAGGGAGTGGAGTACCAGCATGGTACCCTGTACGGATACGAAGTACGGGAGTACCTGATGGAAACCTACGGGCATACCTGCCAGTATTGTGGCGGGAAATCCAATGCCCCGATCCTTGAATGGGAACATAAGATTCCGAAATCAAGGGGTGGTTCCGACAGTATGAAAAATGCCACCTTGGCGTGCAAGAGCTGTAACCAGGATAAGGGTAACCGGAAGCTGGATGAATGGCTTCAGGCATTAAAAGACCGCGTATCCAGAAAATCCGGCTGTCAAAAAGAGCTGGATCAGGTCCGTATCGAGATGGTGGAAAACATCATGGCAGGCAAAGCGCCTGTCAAAGAACTCCGCTATGCCGCATGGGTTAATTCAACCAGACGGTATGTGGAGAAAGGATTATTCCGGATCTTCGGTAATGTCGAATGTTCCAGTGGTGGAAAAACAAAATATAACCGTACAATGCTCGGTTATCCAAAAGATCATCATTACGATGCCCTCTGTGTTGGGACAGTACCGGAAACAGGTTACATCGACCGGACGCATGGGTATTACCTCAATGCAAAAGCAACGGGTAGAGGTTCCAGGCTCAGAAGTAAGATCAACAAATGCGGGATCATTGTCACGAAATGGTATGACCGGAGCAAGACCGTCTATGGATTCCAGACCGGGGATATCGTATGCGCCGAAGTACCGCACAGGGATAAGAAACCTTTTAAATACGAAGGCAGATTTATTGGACGAGTCATGGTGAGAAAAAACGGATATTTCGATATTCGCACCATTGATAATAAGCTGGTAACAGTTAAACAGGAGTTCTGTAAATTAGTACAGAACAATTCTGGATATCAGTATACAATGCAAAAGACTGCAGCAATTTCTCTCGGCCATTTAATGACCGAGGATCCTTGCTGATATGTCCTGAAAGACGTAGCAGCCGTAAGACAGGCTATCACAGACGCAGTAATGGAATTCTGTCAGACAGAAGATGGAAGAAAGGTATACGAAGGGAACTGTAATAATTTTAACTGGGGAGATCTCAACGCTTATCTTCCGGAAACCATCTTAAATAAGTACGGTTTATACAAACCAGATGACGCATCAAAGGATATTTTGGAAGTGAATTTTAACGAACAACTCATTTCTGAAACAGATGTTTTTGAGGAGGAAGAGTAACATGCATCACAAAGAAAGTAAAGCGATCTGGCTAATCAATAAAAATAGTCGTACCGCCTTAGGACAACTGGATTATCTGCCACGAAGAGGAGAAAGATTGCTATATTCGATGACAGGATCCATGTACGAATTAGAATATGAGGTAGACATGGTTTTGTATTGTCAAAGAGAGAATGCAATCTGTGTATTTGTAGAACTTGTACAGAGTGAATACAGCCAGATTTTACGTTCTGTCAATTGGGACCTGTAATCATATGTTTATAAGAAAGGAAAGCAAAAAAAAGTGCAACGAGGCAAAATATGTAGTTGTTATGATTAGCGAATCCTATGCATGGGCCGGATACGGAGATACAGAAGAAGAAGCAAAAGAAATGATACAGAAAAAATACAGCGAAATCATGGGAGAAATTTCCATGGAAGAGTTGGAAAAGAGTATGGATTCTGGGTCATGGAATGCGGACAGGATGACGGCATTATAATTACGCTGTAAGGAGACAAAAGAATGAAGAAAATTTACAAAATATGTGGGATACTGTTTTGTATCATGACGTTTTTATCTGGATGCGCTTCTTTAAAAGCAGGAATTTCAGAATTAAAAGGCAGTATCACAGGAAATACCTACACTATCGACACGTTCGATAATTTTGGTACTTTAACCATGCAGACGCATGGAGAAAACATTAATATGACTCCAAATATTGTAGAAGAACCGGTATATTCTTCAAGTGGAGGATAGGGGTACACGGAAAGCATGTCTTCAGTCATGACAATCACGATCGACGGGCATGAAATGATCACATGCGGAGACACCTGCATTTTTTATGAAGACGGTCTGAAGCCGGAAGTAATTTTTAACGAAGAGCCCATACAGGTCAACTCAAATTCGGAAAGCTTCAGCGATGCGACGATTATTGCAGGAACTATAAATCAGTACAAAAATGCATTTGGAAAGCCTATGATTGTGGTCGTAAAATCACAGACCGGTTCCCCAATTTATGCGTTTTCCGACAAGGAAGTCAACTGGGAAGTGTCAGAAGACCTTCCGAAAACCACAAGGTTATCCATCGATGGAAAGCTTATGTATATCCATCGAGGGACATTTCAGTTAATCGATAGCGCACTTTTGCAGTAATATGATTCATTTTTCTTTCAAGAGTCTCTGGAAACAGAGGCTCTTTTGTATTCTTCCGCTTCCATAATTAAATAGAAACAGATCAAGGTATATGAGAAAAGGAGATTGCGAAATTATGGAAAAATGGAACACTTACTCATTAACACAGCTATCTGAAAAGGCGAAGAAATGTTTACCGGATGTGTTGAAGGACATGGGGTATGAAGGACGATTTAAAATTCAGTCTGATGCGTTGCTGATCCGCTCCACATTCCAGGTAGTTTCCAGAGCATTTCAGCAAGCAGAAAATCTGGCTCATGGAGAAAAAGGACACCTGATTCATATTCGCCAGACTGCCTATTCTTCTTTGTGGGTACCAGAATCAGAAGCAAAAACGCTGAAAGAGGCCTATCAGACTGCAATCAATGCAGTTGATAATGGCTGGCCGGTAGAAAATAATCCGGAAACTTCTGTAGGATGCAGCGTAGACGGAGAAGGTTTCCGTGAAGAGTGGGAGCTGGAATATTTGCGTTAAAAATAACAAAGGAGAATATCAATGAGAATTATAACGAAATATGAATTGGAAGAAGGGGACCTAGAATTACTGCAAAAAGAACTGCCGGATCATCCATGTGAACAATGTGCTGATCATGAATGTTATCATTGTGATGAAGAAAATGAATATGAGACCTGTGTGAAAATTTACAAGGAGCGAAATCTTTATGAATTAGCACAGGAAATGAAAAAGGTGTATGAATACGACCGAAAACTCAAAGAAATTAAGAAAGAACAGATGGAAGTCGTACGATCGATTAACGAGAAAATTGGCGTTCCGGTCATACGACGCGTAGACAAAAAGGAGAGAAAAGAATGGCAGATAGTACAACCGAAATAACTGTGGAGGAAATGCATGCATACGGATATCTCTGGGATGGTATGACACCACTGGATCCAGAAACAGCAGAGAAAATATTTTTGGAAGGAAACAAAGTAATTTATTGTCTGTATCCAGATGATACAGAAGGTGCAGCTGACACTTTGGAGGATATCCATAGACATGCACAGCATGGTGGAATCTTTGGCATCGAAGATTAAAATGAGCACATTTGTATCCGCATAATTGTTATATCGAAATCTCACAACGGGAGTTGGTAGCAGCTCCTGTTTTTAAAGGAAGGAAAGAAAATGCAAAACAGACCATTATTCTTGATCATCGACGGTTCATCGCTTTTATCGACCAATTATTATGCGTTGTTACCGTTTGAGATCAAAACAAAGAAAACAGAAGAGGAACGAAAACCTCTGTATAGTAAATTGATGCATGCAGAGGATGGCACATATACCAATGGAATTTATGGTATGTCCAAAATGCTCGTACAGATAATGAGCGATTTAAAACCGGAATACATAGCGGTGGTCTTTGATCAAACCAGAAATACATTCCGAAGAGAGTTGTATCCAGAATATAAAGGGCAGCGAAAAGAAACACCGGCGCCGCTCAAGGAGCAATTTGTCTTAATGGAACAGATTTTACAAGAATCAGGCATCAGAGTATTGATCCATGATCAGTATGAAGCAGATGATCTGGCAGGCACATTGACGGAGAAAAGCAAACAGAAAGCTCGTATCCGTCTTTTAACCAAAGATCGTGATTATCTGCAGCTGGTTGATGATACATATGATGTCAGGTGCTGGATTACTTCTGATGGAGAAAAGGCAGAAGCATTTCGGAGGGCATATGGACAATGTTTTGGAATCGATGGTGTCGAATTACCAAAATCCTTAAAAAACATCATGGAATTTACGGAGGAAACAGTATATGGAGAAAAAGGAGTAGTACCACATTTAATACCAGATTTAAAAGGAATTGAAGGTGATGTTTCCGATAATATTCCAGGAGTAAAAGGAGTATCCAGTGCAGCGGCGCCACTTCTGATGGAATATCAAGGAATGGAATCTCTTTATCAGGCTATTGATGCGTCTACTTCTACCAAAGAAGATAAAGAGCTGACTGGATTCTGGAAAGAAAAACTTGGGATCAGTCGCAGCCCATTAAAAGCACTGAAGGAGCAGAGAGACATTGCGATACTCTCTAAAAATTTAGCAACAATTCGTACGGATGTCCCAATTGTGGAGTCCATGGAAGATTGTACAACCGCTTTGTTTGATTCTGAAATCTTTAATGTCTGGATGAAAAAGCTGGATATTAAAACCGTATCTGCGCCGATATAACCTCACAGCATCCAACTCCATAATTAAAACGAAAAACAAATAAGACATCACAAGAGTAGGAGGAGTCATGAATAAAACATTAAAAAAATGGATGGGATACCGTTTCAGCTCCGGAGGGGTGACGGGTGAGGATTATAATCAGTTTCAGCGCGAAATGCGTGCAGATCTTAAAAAGCAGGCAAAAGCTGTTGGTTTGGAAGTTATAGCATTTCGCAAAAATCATTATGAATTCAGTGCTGTTCTCAAAAATCCGCTGACTGGAAAATATGTATATGTCAGTATTTCGGATGTACGCTTTTGGCAGGATGAATGGACCTACCACACCCTGTACCGTCGCATGAAACATGAAAAAGACTGGGCTGGCGAAGATAATCATTTTGGAGCCTGGGAACAGATTGGAACACTTGCAGCGGAGCTTGCTGCGTCAACTACTCGGCCATTGAATGACCGAGCATGAGAAGTCATGTTAGGGATCAGTGGTTGTCGTAAGACAAGTTGACTAGCCTCAGTGCAACGGAGCCGCATTTCGTATGCAGGCGCCCCATTAGCACTACGTCTTAGGAGTGAATACCCTACCCCGCGATTGGTCCAACGGGTATGGGTTCGGGCAACGTATGGGACAAAGAGGTCCAACGACCCGGTGCAGTAAGCTCCCGGACATTGGCGAGGACCAATCACACTGAAAGGTGTGCGGGGCGGTTTCGTCCCCGCAGAAAGGAATTTATGAAGGTATATGTTATCGGCAGGAATGGCTTGGGACTGGCGCCTACAACTCCAAGGAAAGCCAGACTCCTGCTAAAAGAAGGAAAGGCTCTGATTGAATACAGGCAGCCCTTTACAATCCGTCTGAAGTATAAGACCGGATGTGCCAGTGAACATCTGAAATGCGGAGTAGATACCGGTTCGCAGCATATTGGGACTTCTCTGATCTTGCCGGAATGTAAGCGGGTACTGGATAAGTCAGAGTATAAACTCCGTTCCACAATGGAAAAGCGGACACTCATGGAAACCCGCAGGGAATACAGGAGAGGAAGAAGGTTCCGGAAAACACGTTACTGCCATCCGAAATACAAGCCGCATACGAAACGGGTATACGTGGAAAAACCGGTTACTTACCGGAAACATCCGACACATTGGAAGAAACAGGTAAATACCTTTGCTTCTTCCAGAGAAGAAGGATGGCTTCCGCCGTCCATCCGGTCAAAGCTGGACCAGCATGTCCTGTTGATCCGGCGATACCAACAGGCACTGCCGCCCAAAACGATAGTTCGGATCGAAGTTGGGCGGTTTGATATCCAGCACATGATGGATCCAAGCATTCGGGGAGAAATGTATCAGCAGGGGACAATGTATGAATTTGAAAACCTCAAAGCCTATATCTTTGCCAGAGACAATTATCAGTGTCAATGCTGCGGGAAAAAGGCAGGTGCTGTCCGTAAGGATGGGACCACAGTAAAACTGAAAATGCATCATATTGATTTCCGGAGCAAGGGAGCAACTGACAATCCGTCCCGCCTGGCTTCCGTCTGCGATAAGTGCCACACAGAGGCAGCTCATAAACCAGGAGGAGTTTTGTATGGCTGGATGATTGAGGGGAAAAAGTTCTCGCGGGGATATCGTGATGCGACATTCATGAATATCATACGGAAACGGCTGAGAGAGGAATTCCCAGATGCAGAATTTACTTACGGAAACATCACAGCAGCTGACAGAAAGATCCTGAAGCTGGAGAAAACACATGGCAATGATGCTGTGGCAATCGCAGCTCATGGAATGAATACCGTTGATAACACAGAGGAAACGACATACTACAGACAGCTAAGGAAACAGAAGCGTTCCCTCCATGAAGCAAATCCAAGGAAGGGACGTAAGGAACCGAATCGTCTGGCAGCCCGGAACAGAAAAAATACCTGTGTGGCTGGCGGCCGTTATCTGAACGACAAGGTAAAGGTATTAGACCAAATGGGATGGGTCAGTGGATTCAGTGGGAACAGCAGCGTGTATGTGAAAAACCAGGAAGGCGAATACATCACCATGCCGGGAAAGGGCTATAAAATGGTACCGATCTCACAGACCAAGCTGATCACACACTGTAACAACTGGGCGGTATATATAAAATGCGGCAAACCCCTATCAGGGCAGAATGACGCTTTCATCTCGGCCATTGAATGACCGAGAATTCCCGCTTAGAAATCTTAAAAACGGAGGAAAATTATGCAGAATCAGAAAGAAGAAAGAACAACGAAACAGGTCATCGTACCTGCAAAGTATTTTTTACAGGAAATGGCAGAGGATAAGGATATGGTATATCCAGCACAGGTAAGCGTTCTGGGGCGCACAGGAGGATCAACCCATACCATTGATTCCGTAGCTGAATTACTGGGAATCACAAAAGCGAAGCAGTTTTTTGAATGCGGTGTTATCCGAGCTACAAAGAAAAATGGCAGGATGTATGTGGATTTGATGAAAGAAGGAAAGATGACGATAGACATCGCAAGACTTCCACACCGCCGCCACTTATCTATATTGGTGCGACAGGATGTTGCACAGCTATATAGCGAATGTTATCAGTAATCTTTGGCAGATTCCAAAAAGAGAGGTTTTTCCTCTCTTTTTTTGTCGAAAGCATGGATAGTGGATCATTTTTACGCCCGTTGCTTTTTTGTACGATCCCCTTCCATAATTAAACCGAACCGTAAAAAGGTATTAACGAGAAAGAAAAGGAGAAAGAACATGTATATTGCGTTGACAATGCAGAAACTACTGGAGGAAAAAGGAGAATTTAAGAAGCTGGCAGGCATTCCCCTCTGTGTGATTTATAACCAGAGCGATACGATGTCTGTTCAGGACCACATCCTGTTAAATGAAGCCAAGTTAAAGGAAGATTACATGGAAGCTATGACTATTGGCGAACCATCCCTGGATATCGGTATGATGATCAGCGATCTTTTATGGAAAAAAGCAGATGGCGTTCTGGTTTTAGGAGAAGATGAGGCAGGGATGTTGCAGAAAAAGGAAATCCAGCGCGATCGGTATACGCTGTATGTAGCCACTTCTTTAAAAGAGGCGCTGGAAATTTACAAAAAAAATACCAAAAAAAGCGCCGGAAAGCGCACGGTAAAGAAAACGGAAAAACCAGAGAAAGAGACAGTTACCTCAACCAAACCAGCTAAGCCGATAATGCCCGAACCAATGGACTCATTGCCGAAAATGGAAGAGCCACATACAGATGAGATGGGATTCGCAGATGAACCACTGATTACGCCGGAAATGGAATCAGTGGAAGAAAACGAATTTGAAGGTGAAATCAATGGCGAATTGATGGAAGATCAGGATGCACCGATGCTGTACGACCAGGAAGTTCCGGAAACAGACACAGCATATGTTCAGGAAGACCAGAATCATACAATACAGTCCATGGAAGGATTGGATGGCCAGAAGTACGAAGAGCTTAGAAATGAGCTTATGGGAGTTGGTGTACCAGATTCCCTGATGGACCAGGTGATGATGGCGCTGCAGAAATCCACGAATGTATCAGACTGCTATGACTGTATGGAGGAAACCATTGGAAATATCGATGATGTACTTGTGATTTACGATGCGATCCAGGAATATTATGATACATTCAAGACATTAGCAGATCAGCTTGGTGCGCTGTAATTTTGTAAGAATCGACAGATCCTTTTTTAGAAAACCGGACGTGCTTCCGGTTTTCTTTTTTTTGGAATTTCGCATCCGTATCCATAATTAAAGCGAAAAAATAAAAGACACAGGAGGATTTCACATGGATATCAAAGAAAAAGCATATCAGAAATATAAGTTAGACTGGATATGTCGTCATGGAAAAAGCCTGGATGACCTCGTAGACTGTATGACAAAGTATTGGAAAGATGCAGACGAAAAGAGAACCTGCACGCCGAGCAGAGCGTTTTTCTATGTAGAAGAAGCTGGATTTGACGGGGAGTTATGGGCATGTTTCGAGGAATTCCTGGAAACAGAATATCAAGATATGGAATACATGGGATGTTTGTTGAATGCACAGGAGTACAAGGAATACTTAATGGATCGTACATGCGATCATGTCATTTACTGCGACCATGTAATTTCAGAATTCAAACACTCTTTTTATTTTCTCAGTAATTTCTATCCGGTGCCTTTTTATTACAAGGGAGTACAATTTTTAAATGCCGAAGCAGCATTTCAGGCGCAAAAGGATCCGAAGAGACAGAAGGAGTTTTCCTGTCTTGGCCCATCTGAAGCAAAGCGGCTTGGAAGACGGGTAGAATGGCGTGAAGATTGGGAACTGGTAAAAGAATCAGAGATGTTTGACATTGTTCAGGCAAAATTTCAGCAGAATCCAGAACTTGCTAAAAAGCTGTTGGAAACTGGAAATGCGGTATTAATTGAAGGAAACCAGTGGCACGATAATATTTGGGGAAGCTGTACCTGTGATCGGTGTAAAAATCAGGGTTCCAATAAGCTTGGAAGGATTTTAATGGCGGTCAGGCATATTTGCAGAGTAACTGAGCGCATGAAACAGGATATACAGAAGGATGGTGTTAAAAATAATGTCAGAAATTAGACTTATTATTGCGGGTACCAGAGACTTTAATTGCTACGATATCGCTAAATCAGAAGCAGCGTCTTTTGTCCAAGAGCTAAAAGAGCAGAGCAAAGGCTGTACAGTGACCATTGTTTCCGGTGGTGCCAGAGGCACAGATCTTCTTGGAGAACGCTTTGCGAAAGAATGCGGATTCAAATTGATGCGCTTCCCCGCTGACTGGAAAGTATATGGAAAACAAGCTGGTCCTGTACGAAACCGCCAGATGCTCAATTACGCAAAAGAGGAGCAGGGAGCACTTTTGGCATTTTGGGACGGAAAAAGTCGTGGTACCAAAAACATGATCGACATCGCAAAAGATGCCGGCATCATTGTTAAAGTAGTTTCGATTACAACTTAGAGGTAGTACAAAATGGCTAAAATTTGTCCCGTTACAGGCAGTTCAGTTTTGTATTTGGATTGTCTGGAGTGCGAAGAAAAACTATGTAAGAAAAGGAGAAAACAGATGAAAAAAATGAATATACTTTTCAGTACAGCTATCAAGGTAAGGGAGAAATAACGGTAGCTGCTGATTCCATGGATGAAGCTGCGGAGAAAGCATCAGAAGAAGCTCAGAATTTACTACCAAATAATGCAGATCCATTTTCTTTGGAAATTGGAGAGTTGATCGATCAGGAACCAATTTACGCGGGTATGCGTTAAAAAATTAGACATCCATTTAAACTGTCGTGTAGATGCGCGGCAGTTTTTTCTTTTAAAACTAATTTTTTGCGTTTTTTCACATAATTCTTAAAAAAGGAAGAGGAGAAGATATGGAGAAAGAAAAGGGATTAACGAATACTCAAATCAAGACAGTGGCGCTGTTTTTTATGTTAATTGACCATATTGGAGTTTCTGTTGTTTCTGAATTTATAAAGGTAGATGGCAGTGCCGAAGGGCTGATTGCCTATTATATATGCAGGCTCTTTGGGCGTGTTGCATTCCCGCTATTTTGTTTTCTGATTACGGAAGGGATTGTGCATACACATAGTTTAGGAAAATACGCAATGCGGATGTGGCTGTTTGCGATTATTTCGGAAGTTCCTTTTGATCTAATGGGGGAGGAAGTCCTCTTTTCTTTACAGGCGCAGAATGTGTTCTGGACTTTTGCACTCTTTTTAACAGCTCTTGCAGCGGCACAGAAATGGAACCGATCAATATGGCCATATGCACTGGCAGCAGCCATAGCAGCATGGATTTTGAAAACAGACTATGGATGGGCCGGAATACTGCTTTTGTATCTGATGATGTGCGCGAAACCCGTCATTCAACAAGCTGGAGGAGTGATACTGATTACAGATGCATCTGTCAAACTGTTTCAGGATCCGATGATTGGAGTGGTTATGGCAGTCATTCCGTGTGTGTGTTTGGTATCCATTCTGCGCCAGTACAATGGTAAGCGTGGGCGAAATGTAAATAAATACCTCTTTTATGGATTTTATCCTGTACATATGTTGGCGTTATGGATGTGTACGTTATGGATCAAACCGGGGATGTAACACTCCAAACAAACAATCTGGAGCATATCCCAATATATTTTTTTTGTAAAAACTCTATTTTTCATATCCGCAAGGTTTGTACATTTGCAAAGCGCATGCAGAAACCGTAAAATATCAATATCAAAAACAGAAAGGAAATTTTAATTCGTCAACTACTCGGCCATTGAATAACCGAGCATGCAAAAGCAAGATCTTGCTTGTTCGATTATTCTCGGTTGTCTGCTTCGGCAGGCGGTTGATTAGCCTCAGCTGTCCGGTACGGGAAACCGGCGAGGCAGCTACGTTGTCCGGGAAGATACAGGCACCAGGGGATTCTTCCCACGTCCCCTGCTCTGCGGCCGTGCATTAAACATCTCTGAGGGTAGGAGAAGTGTGTACGGTGCTTATAACCCCGGCTAACCTTGGCGATGGGAACCACCCGAACCCAGACATTTTGCCTGGCAGTAGGAGATGCCCGTTCAGTTTCATCCGTAACGGGAAGGCATAAGCCATCAATAAGAAGGAGGCAGCAGTATGGTTGCCGTATTGTCAAATACCGGCATCCGTCTGATGCCGACATCAAACTACAAAGCACGGAAGCTTCTTGCAAGCGGCCGTGCAGTCAAAGAAAGATACAGTCCCGTCTTCACAATCCGGCTTTTAGACCGGAACGATGGGGTAACACAGCCGATTGCATACGATTCCGACACAGGAGCCATCCATGTGGGGATCTCAATCAAATCACAGAAGCACGAATATGTGAGCGAACAGCGGGATCTTCTCGCTAACGAAACCGAACGGCATGATGCACGGAGGAAATACCGCAGGCAGCGAAGAAACCGGCTGCGGTACCGGAAACCCAGGTTTGAGAACCGCAGGGCTTCCAAAAAAGAAGGTTGGTTTCCTCCCAGTGTCCGAAACCGCATGAACCAGCAGATACGTCTGTTTGAGCAGTATGCCGAAGTGATCCCTATTACACAGGCAACCTTTGAGATGGGTTCTTTTGATACCCAGCTTTTACAGGCAATCGAATCTGGGAAGCCGGCGCCAAAAGGAACCGATTATCAGCAAGGCCCAAGATACCGGACAGAAACCCTGCGCCAGGCAGTATTTTTGCGGGACGGATATCAGTGCTGCTTCTGCGGACGAGGTATCAAGGAACATGCAAAGCTCCATGTCCATCATTTGGGATTCCGAAGGGGAGACCATACGGATCGGATGAGCAACCTGGCAACAGCCTGCGAAACATGCCATACGCCAAAGAATCATAAACCAGGCGGTATCCTCTATGATGCAAAACCTAAGTTAAAGCCATTTAAGGGAGCAGCGTTTATGACGGCGGTACGATGGAAAATGTGGAACATGTTAAAGGCATCCAGAGTGGATGTGAAGTTCCGCATTACCTATGGAGTCAGGACAAAACTGATCCGTCAGAAACTGCATATGGAAAAATCCCATGCAAACGATGCGTATGCCATCGGAAACTTCCATCCAAAGCACAGGGTCAAGACGGTATGCCTGCAGAAGCGCCGCAGGAACAACCGGCGCCTGGAGAAGTTCTACGATGCAAAATACATCGACAGCAGGACAGGCAAAAAAGCTAGTGGACAGGAACTGTTTTCCGGAAGGTCAAAACGGAACCAGAATCTCTCCGGAGAGAACCTGCACCGCTGCCGGAAAAGGAAGGTTTCTGCAGGAAAGCGTGTAATCCGGACCAGGCATTATGAGATCCAGCCAGGGACGATTCTTAGTTTTGAAGGGAAACGTCATATAGCCAAAGGAATCCATTGTAATGGAACCCGTGTGATCCTGGAGAATGGGAAATCGGTATCAGTAAGCAAAGTAATAATCATCAAATACGGTGGCGGCTGGATAACCGCCAGGAAAGGAGAGCAGGAGAGTGAATCAGGGTGCGGCTGACGCTGCATTCCTCTCAGCCATTGAATGACCGAGTCTCCTGCAAGGTTTTATCATGAAAAAAACAAGACAGACTCAGGAAATTATGAATCGCGTTGAAGAAACCATTGACGAGTTGGAAACAATTCGTGCAATGAATGAAGAAAGTTTTGAGTGTTATCTGCAATCACTGCGGGGAGAAGTCAATCAGGCAACTTTTGCAGATGAGCAGGAATTTCTTAATGGAATAAGGAACATGGATGATGATGAATTCGATGAGTACATCACACGTTGCATGGAACGGACCAAAGAGGAATTCAAAAATCTGACGACAACCGTTATAAGAGAACCGGATGAAAAACAGAATGGTACTGTTGTTGCGTTTCAGCAGGGACACAAACTGGATGGAATCAAAGCAATCGCAGAAAAGTACCCATGGGTTGATATTGACTGGCTGCTCAGCAAAAAACGCTTTTATTGCGTAGATAAACCGGTCGCCAAAATGATCTGCCATCCGGACGATGTGTTCAATCAGGATGTTGGCGAAGAGCTGGCACTGAAACGTTTGGACAAAATTATCAACGGAAACTGCAAGGGTGCCGTCAAGAATTTTGAACGATATATTAAAAATCAGCTCGGTTAATACTGGCTCCCGTCCTCATTTGGACGGGAGTTTTTCTTTATGGAATTCCAAGCAAAAAACCCCGGCCGTTCCCAGAACGCCCGTGGGATGAATGCGTCATAGTTTTTTAAACTGCCGTTTCCGGTAGGCTCTTTTTTGATACTCCTCTGTCTTCTGGCTTTCGATGTATCCCTTGACAGTTTCCATAGAGACTGTCCCTGTCGTTGCAACGAAGTAATTTTCGCTCCAGAACGGAGTATCCTTCCCATAAAGATATTTCCCGATCTTGTCAGGGAATTTACTACGCATCTCCCTGAAAATACGAACAAAAACATATGTTCGCTATTTCGTTGACTATAGTTCCGATATAATTTATAATAATACTACAGTTAATATCCACAGCTGATATTTTCGGACGATAAGTAGAAAGGAGGTATCCGGCATGAAAACACGCAGGGTTGTAATCCGCAAAAGCGGTAAAATGAAAGTGCTCCATGCGTATTGTTCCCGCCAGTCCCATCTGGCAAAGAATCTGCAGAATACGGCGAATTTCTATATCCGGAACCTCCGTTCCGGACTGAAGAAAGAGCTGACAGACCGGACGGATAACGAAAACGAGGTTATCCGCATCACTATGATAGCCATTGCCCGGTACAACGGACACAAGCAGGAGCAGTTTGCCAGCGCTGTCAATCGGGCCAGGAAACTGGTAGCCAGGGGAAACAGCATGGAAGCTGCCGCGCTGGTGCGGAGATACCTACTTAACCTGGATACCCATATGGACGATCCGGATGCAGACCACTGGATGCTCTCTTACGAGCAGCTGAACGCAGTGATGCAGTGGTCCGAAAACCGGGATTACTATGCACTGCCGGCCCAGGTCAACCAGCAGATCCTCCGAAAGGTAATCAAAAGCTGGAAGGGCTACTTTGCAGCCTTAAAGGACTATAGGAAATTTCCAGGGAAATACCTGAGCGAGCCAAAAGCCCCAAAGTATAAACGGACTCCGTATGCAACCGTCCATTACACCAATCAGATCATCAAACCGACCGTGTCAGGAGGGAAGAAATTCCTTACATTCCCTGGCACAGGTCTGAAGCTGTGTATTGGAAGGGATATGGATTGTCCGGGTATCGTAAAGGTGGAGGTAAAGCCGGTAAACGGAGACTTCGAAGTGCTGGTTACCTATGCATCGGAAACGCAGGAACCGAAGATCCCGGAACATCCGGAGCGGATCCTTGGGCTGGATTTTGGCGTGGACAACTTCCTGGCAGGAATCACGAACTTCCCCGCAGTCCCATTCCTTGCAGCCGGAAACTGGATCAAATCCGAGAACCGGTATTTTAACAAGAAACGGGCGAGGTTGATCAGCGAGCTTACCAAGGGACTGGATTCCACTCGGTCTGTAAAGAATTCCAGACGCCTGGATGCCATCTCGAAGAAGCGGGAACGGAAGTTCCGTGACTTCTTTTATAAGCTTGCATACTGGGTTCTGCGGTACTGCATGGAAAATAAAGTAGATGTAGTTGTCATCGGCCACAACCAGGACTGGAAACAGGGAATGAACCTTGGTACAGTAAATAACCAGAACTTTGTTCAGATCCCGTACATGACATTTGCCGGTATCCTGAAGCAGGTCTGTGCAGCATCCGGAATCCCGGTCATTCTCCGGGAGGAAAGCTACACTTCCAAAGCAAGTCTGGTAGACGGTGATGTAATCCCAACCTTCCAGGAAAATGACGATACGAAGCATGTTTTCTCAGGAAGGCGGATCAGCCGTGGCCAGTACCGTACAAAGGACGGTGTGGTGATCCATGCGGACTTAAACGGCGCCGGCAACATCATCCGGAAGGAGTACCCGGAAGCCTTTTCGGGTGTTACGGACTGGGGTTACCTAACCGCTTCCGTACGCGTAATTACTTGGGAGGAGCTTTGTCATGGGACAACACAGGGCCGCCACGTGGCGAAGCTGGCTCCCAGGAAACACCGTTCCTGTAATCGCAGGCATCACCACGAACGGCATTGGGATCAAAAACTCCAATACATGGAGCTGTTTGACTGTGGAAAAGATAAGACAGCCTATAAAAAGCAGCCGCAGAATACGGCAGCCTAAAAAACGCAATCCCGTAACAGGGCCTAGAGGGCATGTGCTTGTCCTGTAAGGCGCTTCTGGTCTTACGAAGCCCCGCCATTTCATTTGAAATGTGCGTGGGTAGTTCACGAGAACTGGACCCCAGGCAAAAAGGTTACCTTAACAGTCGAACTGGAATCCGATAAATTTGATATTTTTTCAGCACAAAAACAGATCCAAAATGGGTCTGTTTTTTATTGTCACGCAAATCAATATTCCAAATATTCATCACTTGAACTACCTATGCCTGACTCCGTCAGACGGGAATTCTGCGGAAGTTGGGATAAAAAAGATGGAAGAATAGGAAATAGCAACTCCGAGCGCAACAATGATGAACGCAGCGCAATAATGTTGTATTTTTCTTATCCGCAACTTTCACATTTTGCAAGCATGAAGAAATTTAGTTTATAATGAATACAAGAACAAAAATAAACAAAGGAGAAAACAATGCAGGAACTCAAATTTTTCGGATGTAGCGACGATACTTTTGGCGAGTACGGCATAACCGGACAGGATGTCGATAACTGTGCATCCATGAAGCCAATCCAGTGTGTCATCGATTGTGGCAGCCATGGAAGACTTATGGTGATTGGTCAATATTCCAAAGCTTCTTTGCATAATGGCTGCTGGATGGTGGGAGTAAGTAAGGTTGAGGAAGAAGATGCATTTCCAACATGGAAAATGCAAATGGATGGAGATGGATACACGACAGTGTTAACCATATCGCTTCCGGATATTCCGTTTTCTCTCACATGGTATCGAAATAACGAGAAAATATCATAATATCACATTTTTGTACAAACAGGAGGAAAAAGCAATGAAGTTTTACGATGTACTCTCAATTCTGAACGGACACAAAAAGATCCAGGTTTACACAAAAAACGGAGAATCGAAAACAATGACAAAAAAAGAGTGGTTGCAGGTCAGTAAGTTTGCAGATCAGGATGTATTCAAAGTAAAGAACAGACCAAGCGATCCATATGTTTACATCGAAGTTGCTAATATGCCAACATAGTATTTTGGAAGGAAGCTACTCGGCAAGAAATTGTCGGGTAGTTTTCGTATAAGGAGGAGGAACTTTTATATCTTAACATTGTACGGGCAAAAATACGCAAAAAGATATACCTGTTAACCTCACAAAACCAATTTTTCACCCTTCTGTTTCATAATTAAGAAAACACGAAGGAGGAAAAGTATATGTCTGTCATGTTAAGTGAGCAGGAAACAACCATCAATTTTTACAGAGATGCTCAATTTGCCGACATTTATACTTCAGATACGACTGTCATGACGCGCCTTGATAAACTGGCAGAAAATCCAGAATGTCCAGACTGGCAGTTGGTAAGAGTAGAAAAGTCCAGGGATGGAGAAATTGTCGGAAAATGCTATCGCACTAAGAAAAGGCTGGTTTCATTCCGTTCAGCAATTGTAGAACGGATCATGAGCGAAGAAGAAAAAGAAGAACTGAGGCTTCGCATGCAGAAAATGCAGGAAGCAAGAAAGGAGAAACAACATGCATTACAGTTACAAAACAATGACGGCCAGGCTGAGTAATCTGGGGTTATTAACAAAAATTTCCATCATCCTGGGCTGCCTGGCGATTGTGAGAATAGGGTCCAATATTCCATTGCCATTCGTAAATAGGAATTATATCCAGGCTCTATTGGATGTGGATGGATTGGGATTTTTACATGCAATCACTGGAGGTTCCATGCTGCAGATGTCGTTTTTTGCACTGTCGGTCAGCCCCTATATTACAGCCTCCATCGTGATCCAGCTCATGAGCGTGGTATCGCCAAGGCTGGAAGAAATGCGAAAAGATGGAAAAACCGGAATGGACCAGTATAAAAGAATTACTCAGTATACAGGTGTTGGACTTGCGTTGTTACAGTCAGCGGGAATGGCGATCGGTCTTGGGGCTCAGGGGCTTCTGACACCATATACACCAGCAACCGTCATTGGAGCGACCGTCATCTGGACCTTGGGCGGTATTTTTATCATATTTCTGGGAGAATTTTTAGATAAACTGGAACTGGGAAGTGGGATTTCCTTGATTTTATTCAGCAATATTGTTGCTTCCCTTCCATCCGATTTCCAGAGCATTTATACAGTCTTTACTGTGGATGGACCGGCAGCAGCCCAAATTGCAAAAGTTACAGGGCTTCTTCTGGTAATCGTTGGTGTAGTAGCGGTGTGTGTAAAATGCTCTGAAACATCCAAGCAGCTCCCAGTTGTTCAAACCAGAAAGTTAACAGGAACTGCAAAAAGCACATTTCCAATCCCTTTGATGACATGCTCTGTTATGCCAGTAATCTTCGCTGGCTCCATTATGAGTATGCCGATCCTGATTGCTCAGTTTGTACCTTCTATGAAAACAGGAATTATGGGACATATCATAACAGCACTTAATACAGCCGCTTGGTTCGATGTAGAAACGCCATGGTATTCTGCCGGCGCAGTTTTATATTTCTTCCTGACGACAGTATTTACTTATTTCTATTTGGAAATTGGCTTTAACGCAACGGAAATTGCTGAAAACTTAAAAAAATCTGGAGCTATCATACCAGGAATCCGTCCGGGAAAGCCAACGGAAAATTATATTCGAAGCCTGAGCACTAGAATTGCTTTATTAGGAAATACAATCATGACAGGCATCATTTTATTTATGTACCTATTGTGTAATATCAGCCATGTTGGAATGCTTTCCATTGCAGGAACATCCTGTTTTATCTGCGTGAATGTTGTACTGGAAGAAAAGAAGAAGATGGAGTCAAGTCTTGCGGTCAGGACAAGGAAGGCGCCTTCATTTTTACTGGCAGGAAAACATCTGACAGCATAAGGAGGAAAAACTTGTGAATAAAGGAATCAAGATATTAAATAAAAAGAAACATACATGGAAAAAACTAGGAATGATCTCGCCGTCCAATACAGAAGTAACAAAAAATACCGCAATCGTAATTGCTGCAATGGGCGCCATGGCTTCCTTCGTATTTGCTGTAGATGGATTTACAACCTGGTTTTTGACATTTTTGTAAAATAATCTCATTTTTCATATCCGCAGGGTTTCTTTTCGTGACACAGAGGGTTCCCTGCGGTATATTTTTACAAAAAAGTATGAGGGGAGAGAAGTTAAATGTCAAACCAGCAAAAAAGAAGAATCGTTGTATTTGTAATTTTAGCGGGAATCATCGTTCTTTCAACTGCTACAATTTGCAGCATGGCACACTTAAAAAACACCGTCAATCAAACGGCAAAGATGGTACAACCAATCCATAAAGAGGAAATCCAGGAAATGACAAATGAAAACTTAACGGAGGAAACCGTTGTGAAGTTAAGAGATAGCTGGACGGTTGCAGCATTTGGATTGGATTCCAGGGAAAGCGATAATATGGAACGCGGAAATTCAGATGTGATCATGTTGATTACTATGGATGGCAAAACTGGAGCAGTCAAACTAGCAAGTGTATATAGGGATACCTGTTTGAAAACAGGAGAGAGATCCTATAAAAAAGCGAATGCTGCATATGCGTCAGGTGGTCCAAAGCAGGCAGTGGCGATGTTAAACGAAAATCTGGATCTGCGTATTGATGATTACATTGCAGTGAATTGGAAGAGTGTAGCAGAAGCGATCAATCTTTTAGGAGGGATTGATTTATCCGTCACAGACAGGGAGTTTATGTATTTAAACAGCTTTATTACCGAAACTGTAAAATCCACCGGCATCCCTTCCGTACACTTAAAACATGCAGGAATGAACCATTTGGATGGGGTACAGGCAGTAGCATATTGCAGGCTTCGCCTGATGGACGATGATTTCAAACGAACGGAACGTCAGCAGAAAGTATTGAACCTTGTACTGAAGCAGGCATCAGAAGCTGATTTTGCTACACTGAACCAATTAATAGTAACAATACTTCCACAAGTGGCTTCATCCATTGATCCAGAAGATTTATATGCGGTAGCAAAAAATATAACCAGGCTGCACATCGCAGGAACCACCGGGTTTCCGGAAAATCGGTTTGTAAAAACGGTGGATGGTGCATCCTATGTATTTCCGACGAATTTAGCGGACAGTGTATCCGATTTACATTTATTTTTATATGGAACAGAGGAATACGAACCATCCAGTCAGGTCAAAGGAATTGGGGCGGCGATCCAGAAAAAAAGCAGAAGAAATACGGTAAGAACCATACAAAAACCAACACCTGCACCAACAGTTCCGATTGAAACGCCAACCGAAACACAGGAAGAAATGACTGCTTCATTACCAGAAGAGGAGAATGTGATTTCAATGCAACCTAGTGAAAACGCAGCAACAACAGAAGAGAGCAAAGCAGCTGAGGAGATACAGGGAACAGAAAAATCAGAAGAAAACGATATATCAAAACCATATGGTCCAGGGTATGGTCTAGGAATGGTGTTACCCGAAAGCCAAGCGGATACAAACACACCAATCGAATCCAGCACAGAGCCGATAGGTCCGGGAGAAACGGAGGTTTCTGTATCCGCAGATGAGAATCAGAAGGAGGAATAAGGTGATGTATATCTTAAATAAAAACGGATCCAGTCTATTCAAAACAGAAGATTTTGTAGAGATTTCCTTGGTAGATGAAACCGACAGGTTAAAAAAACTGCATCCAGCTATTCGTGGACAGTATTTTGTCATGCGGGCATATAGGGAATTAAACAATAGAAATTCTTCTGTGGTTTTGGCGTCCTATGATGAAGAAGCAGAAGCAAAAGAGAATTATTATGCTATGATAGAAGCCATTGGAAATAACGCTGCAGTATTTTCCTTTTATCCACTAAATACGGATATGATGCAGGAAAGGGATATGCAAAACGACATGACATTGGAAGACTAGAAAAATGCGCCGAATCCTTCTGGGGATTCGGTTTTTGCATGCACGAAACAATGACAATTGTCATTCTGCAAATTAGCATACTTTCCAACCGCAAACAATTCATTTTTCTTATCCGCAAAAATCATTGTCTTTCATCCAACAGTTTGATATACTGAAAAACACAGATGTATACCACTTGTGTTGAGCATCGGAGGGCAATAAGATGCAGGAATACAATTTTTATAAACATTTACATGTCATCTGGACAGATGATGACACACGAATCCTGGATGGGATATCAGAAAGAGAGCTGAAGGAAAAATTTCTTCGTTACCGACATAGAGGATATATCGATTCGTCTAAATGGGAAGATCGGACATGGAGAATCATAGGAGAAAAAAAGACGGTAGTGATTTGTTTTGACTTTACAGAGAAGGAATGTAGTACATACGCAGAACTCAATCATGACGCGGTTCTCCAGGAAGATTCCAGATTGTTTGTAATCCTTGGAATGGAAAAAGACGGAACCAGGGAGTTAGAAGATTTATGGAAGAAAACGAAGAAAGTATTAAGGCTGGTAAAATTCGGACAGACACCAGAAGGAGTATTTCAAAATGAAACGCTGATGCAGCCAAGAAATTGTCCGGAGCTTATGGATTTTTTCCGGATTTTTCAACCATATGGATATAAGGAAATGATTCGCAATCTGGAAGAATATATGGAAGAACACCTATTTCCTAATATGGGATTGTTGAGAATTCACTACCAGGCGATGTTCCGTTTAGAAAAAGCATTGCAGAAATTAAAAGAAAAGCAACAAAGTCAGGAAGCCTGCCGAATTTTAGCATATATGCATACGATGCGGTACATTCCAATGAAAACGGATGTGCTTTGTGCGTTGTCAGATGTTTCTATCAAAAAAATTGGAGAAAAAATGTATCTGTGCGATCCGCGTGGAATATTCCAAGATATATTGCTTTCGGTAGAACTAGAGAGGGAAATCAGAGAAGTAATAAAGGCTGAAATCACGCCATCTGACTTCGTCAATGATCTTGAAAAGGTCTACCATGCAGTTTCCAGTTCTTACTACTGTATCCGGACAGATGAACAGCTTGCAGAACGGTATGGAAAGAGGACATTGACGGATGAAAACCTACTGCAGGAAGGAGAGTTAATCCGGCTGTCTCTGCCTATTATCCGCCTGTTATCTATCATCATTGGCGCAGCATACACAGAAAACCCTGAAGTTTTTTTAAGAATCGCAGAGCTTCCTGTAACATTGGAAGTGAAAGAGTGGAGAATCCATACAGAAAAAGCGCTCCTGGCAGAAAAGCTGGAGCGCTAACAAGAAAACAGCAGGAAAGATTGTTCCTGCTGTTTTTCGTTAAAGCTGATCACTTAATACTCGGAATGCGGCTGCAATTTTAACAAATATGTCAAATTCGGGCTGTTCAATGCAATCATCATACTCATCAGAAAATTCAATTTCGAGCCAGGCATCCAATTCATCTGCATAATCAATAAGTTCCTCTTGAATCTGTTGAAAGGATAAATCTGGTATATCAGTTTTGGGAATTTTACGAATATTGGCAATGGGAAGAACTTTGTTTGAAGAGCAATAAAGATATTCTTGATAAGCTTCTGCAAGGGAGAGCTGCCATAAAAGAATCTTTTCTTGGATACTTGCCATTAAAATTGCTTCATCTTTTAAAGCATAAAATTGCGCCGCTCGATGAAAAACATTAGATGGCAGTCGGGATTGTTTTCCTGCTTCTATCATGGATTGTGAAAGGCATGTTTTACAATCCGTTTTCAGCTCATCCAAACGCCGAATGATATGCTTATTTAAAATATCAGATTGGAAAAGAGAATCAAGCAAAGAAAACATCTTTGGAGTTAAGGTTGTAGCTGCCATCATATTCTTACGGATCGCAATGCTATTAATATCAATTTCTGGCAACAAGAACGTCATTACAAACACCTCTTTTCAATAGGATGGGTTGGTAAACAAGTTGCATAAAAATATGAATTGATATAGATATTATACCAAACATCCAAAGAAAAACTAGAAGTAAATTCTGCGGATATGAAAAAATGCATTATATTGTTGATTTTTTAAGCTGACAAAAGGTGATCCAGTCCCATAATTCTTTTGTATTATATAGAGAAATAAGAGGAGGAAATGGAATGACAACTCAAATAAAGGAATTAATAGACCACATCAATGCTGCTAAGGAAGCCTATTATAACGATGGTGAGGCCATTATGTCTGACAGGGAGTATGATGCTCTGGAAGAACAGCTGAAAGAATTACAGAAAAAGGAAGGGATTCCAGATCAGGACATTGAAATTCCGGTTGGCGCCGTTGTATCTGGTATGCGTAAAAAAGTTACGCATGAAAAAGCTGCTTTATCACTGGATAAAACAAAGAGCGTTACAGAGCTGGTAGAATGGCTTGGACAAAATGTGGGTGTACTTTCTTGGAAAATGGATGGTTTGACGATTGTAGCTACCTATAACAATGGTCATCTGGTGCAGGCCGTTACAAGAGGAAATGGAATAGTCGGAGAAGATGTGACCGATAATGCTAGAAAATTCGTAGGATTGCCTGCAGAAATTCCATACAAAGAAAAATTGACTGTGCGCGCCGAAGCAGTCATGACCTATGAAGAATTTAACCGTATTGTCGAAACGATGGGAGAAGATGCCAGCCGGTATAAAAACCCAAGAAACTTGGCTACTGGCACCGTCAGACGTATCAACGGAGAAGACGAGCGGACCATCGAATTATTTGTTTTCCAGTGTGTAGATATGAAAGGAAAACCAAAACATGTCATGCAGCAGTTCAGACAACTGGAAGAATGGGGATTTCAGGTAGTCGGACATCGGCTTGTAACACCGCTTAATCTGGCTCAGGTAGTGGAGGAAATGAAACAAAAAATAGCATCCAATCCTTTTCCAAGTGACGGACTGGTACTAACCTACAACGACAGCCAGTACGCGGAGAGCCTGGGAAATACTGGAAAATTTCCAAGAGGCTCCATGGCATTCAAATGGCAGGATGAAGCAATAGAAACATCATTAACTGGCATAGAATGGCAGGCGTCCCGAAGTGGACTAATTAACCCAGTAGCCGTATTTGAACCAGTTGAGATTGACGGAACCAGTGTCAGCAGAGCATCGCTCTTTAATGTTTCCTATGCAGAAAGCCTACAGCTTGGAACAGGAGATAAAATAACGGTATATAAAGCGAATATGATCATTCCGCAGATTGCCGAGAACCTGACAAAAAGCGGGACCATGACGATACCAAATATTTGTCCAGCATGTGGAGAAGAAACGGAAATTCATACCAGTACAAAATCCGGAAGAGAAGTAAAAACTCTGCATTGTTCAAACAAAGACTGTCCGGCAAAACATCTGGGCCGTTTTCAGCGATTTGTATGCAGGGATGCAATGAATATTGTTGGATTGTCTGATGAGACATTAAAGAAATATATCGACAAAGGCTGGCTTCGCAGTTTATCGGATATTTACCGCCTTCAGGATCATAAAGCTGAGATGGAGCAAATGGAGGGTTTTGGTAAAAAATCTGTTGAAAATATTTTGAAATCCATAGAAGCTTCCAAACATGTGGAACCCTGGCGTTTTCTCTATGCGATGAGTATTCCGAACGTGGGGCGAGATGTATCCAAAAAGATCATCCGTTTCTGTGGGGGCTCGTTTGATGCATTTCTTGAAAAGCTAAAATTTGGAGAAGATGTATTCCGCGGCGCCGAAGATGTAGGAGAAGTGATCCAGGCATCTATTTATGACTGGAAGCAGAACCGGCATTTTACAGAGGATATGGCAAATCTGGTAGATATGATGGATTTTATCCAATCAGACAATACTTCTGATGTGCTGGCTGGAAAGACAGTCGTGATTACCGGAACTTTGGAGACATTTAAAAACCGTGATGAATTCATCGCCTTTGTAGAACAAAATGGAGGAAAAGTATCCGGATCGGTATCAAAGAAAACATCATATTTGGTCAACAACGATGTGTTCAGTAACTCATCGAAAAACAAAAAAGCTAAGGAGCTTGGAGTACCGATTGTCAATGAAAAAGAGTTCAAAGCATTGGTTCTTGGAGGCGAAAAAGCATGAGTTACGCATTTCAAATGACCTTTTTGGAAATTCCAAAAGAGGAAGTAATATCTGTATGTACGGAAATTGTCAACTACCCATCCGCTAAAGCGAATGGGCTTGTAAAAGCCCAAGGACTTTACAGGTGAGCAGTTGAGCAGAACCGTGACGCAGCAGGTTCGCCCTATCACTCCGGGATGACGCCAAGTCCCGGACACTGAGATGTGGCTGCGCCCAGGTTATGGCGACACAACAGGGACATGTTCCCTGGCTTACAGCAAAGGAGACACAATGAACTATGTTTATGTACTGGATCAGCAGGGAAACCCGCTGATGCCAACCAGACGGTACGGCTGGGTACGCAGGGCGTTAAAGTCTGGCAAGGCAAAAGCAGTATGCACCCTGCCGTTTACCATTCAGCTGATGTATGATTCAGCAACGGAGATACAGAACATTACCATGGGGATTGATCCTGGAAGGACCAACATCGGCATGGCAACTGCCGATGAAACAGGCAGATGTCTGTATTCCTCCCAGTGTGAAACCAGAAACAGGGAAATCCCAAAACTCATGGAAAAACGCCGGCAGCACCGACAGGCATCTCGAAGAGGTGAACGCCTTGCGAGGAAACGGCTTGCCAGGAGACTTGGAACCACGATGGGAAATATCCTGGAACGGATGCTTCCCGGCTGTGAGAAACCAGTCATGGTGAAGGACATCATCAATACGGAGTCCCGCTTCAACAACCGGCGCCGTAAGGAGGGGTGGTTGACGCCAACGGCAACGCAGCTGTTAAGAACACATCTCAACCTGGTGGAAAAGGTGTGCCGGATCCTTCCAGTCAGCGGAATTTCACTGGAAACCAACCGGTTTGCATTTATGGAACTGGAAGTAGGCGGCCGGCTGGAATCTGGAGTGGATTACCAGTGCGGGCCAATGCATGGATATCAAAGCATTCGCGAAGCCCTGGAGTACCTTCAGGACGGAAGATGCTTGTTGTGCGGCGAACGTGTCATTGAACATGACCATCATCTGATTCCCAGGTCAAAAGGCGGAAGCAACACCCTGGCAAATATGGCTGGCCTGTGTGAACACTGTCATACACTGGTACATACGAATCAGGAGGCTGCGGAGAAGCTGGAAGCCATCAAGGCAGGCCAGAACAAAAAGTATGGGGCTTTATCCGTACTGAACCAGATCATTCCGTACCTCGTAGAGACTCTGTCTAAGAAGTTCAATGGAAATATCCGTCTGGTATCCGGATGGGAGACGAAGCAGTTCCGGGACGAAAACCATATCGACAAGGACCATGACATCGATGCTTACTGCATTGCAGTAATAGGACAGGAACCTAAGATTATCGATGTATCGGGAACCCATTTTCAGATCCGGCAGTTCCGGCGGCATGATAGGGTGCGGATCAACTCCCAGACCGAACGGGTTTATCGGCTCGATGGAATAAAAGTAGCCACAAACCGCCGGAAGCGGATGGAACAGAAATCAGATTCCCTGGAAGATTGGTATCAAAAAATGGTAGAGCAACATGGTCGTCAACAGGCAGACCAAATACGCTCCAGACTGCAAGTGCAAAAGAGTAGCAGGCGGTATAACAATCCAGATCGCTTGCTGCCAGGAACCACTTTTGTATATCAGGGAAAGACACACGTCATGACTGGTCAGTTAAGCGGAGGACAATACTTCAGAGCCGTAGGGTGCGATAAGAAAAACTTTCCTGCCAGGAATGTCCAAGTTGTGAGACGCAATCAGGGACTGGTATATGTGTAACATAAGAGCGATTCATCCGCGCATCTAAAGCTACGCGGCTTTCTTGCCGACAATCATGTAAAGAAGCGCTGATCAGGAAAGTACTGGCATAAATCTCTCCATGTTGGAATGTAAAGTGCGTAGCAAAATACAAACGCTCTGCACGATCCGGCGTATGAATCTCTCCATACTGGAATGTAAAGGTTCGAGTCCGGCTGGAAGCTCGCTAAATAGAACATCAGATATGAATCTCTCCAGGTTGGAATGTAAAATTCATTTTTTGCAATATATATCCAAACCCATAATTCTCCTGTAAAATCACAGGCATTCGAGTAGCATCAATCAAAAACCGAATGGTTTGATTTTACCTGAGGCATATGCCTCTGCGACAATAGCGGAGGGCCTCATGGCGCCTCCAATCCCAGGAGAGGAGGTGTCAGGGATTATGGGAAAACGAAACAACCGACAAAAACATAATCAAAAATCCAAGCAGAGCAGTCCGGACAAGGCCGAAAAAATCCTGGAGGATTACGCAGATGTCTTTGCCGACATCATCAATGTTCTGGTGTATGGCGGCAAGGAAGTGGTAAAACTGGAAAATCTGGCTGATGGCCCAACAGCAAGCATGTTCAAAGCTGCCGAGGGGAACTGGGGCCAGAAAGACCGGGATGTGATCAAGCTGGATGTACGAAATCATGTCACATATGCGCTTTATGGACTGGAAAACCAGACGGCAGTAAACTATGTGATGCCGGTAAGAAGCATGGGATATGACTATGCATCTTATGAGAAATACATCCGTGACATGAAAGCACAGAATAAGGCCGAGAAACATGTGCCACAATATGCGCAGGAACTCTGGCCGGACCAGAGGATTTGCCCAGTGGTAACATTGGTTCTGTACTTTGGGACAACACCATGGACAGGGCCAACGACACTGCATGAAATGATGAATCTTCCGGAAGAATTAAAACCGTATGTGCCTGATTACAAGATCAATCTGGTACAGGTATCATTCCTGGAAGAAGAGACCATTGCCAAGTTTCAAAGTGATTTCCGTATTGTAGCGGAATATTTCCGCTCTGTACGTCTTGGCAATGAGAAGGAAACCATGTATAATAAGGACAGAACATGGGATCATGTCGAGGAGCTGATGGAATTTTTCAGGACGTTTGCCAGTGACCGGCGTTTTGGGGATTTCAAGCAGCTCATGATCGACGAGTCCCGGAAAGGAGAAGTGACCATGTGTACGCTGCTGGACGCTTTTGAAAAAGAGGGTATGGAAAAAGGCATTGTTCAGGGTCGTCAAGAAGGCTTAGAACAGGGTCTGGAACAAGGTATTACTCAAGGCTTAACAACAGGACGCTATCAGTCTCTTGAAAAGCTGATGAAAAACACCAATATGTCTATAACCGAAGCAATGAATGCACTGGACTTTTCCGACGAAGAAAAGTCTGGTTATGAACAGTGGAAGTCTGATAACAAGACAACCACATGATGGCAAAATCAAACTATTTGCAAATGATTTGATGAAGAGACCTTCCAGAAATGGGAGGTTTCTTTTTGTGTACTATGACTTTTTACCAGAAATCTGGAAATCCAACGCATAATTATAATATAAGCAACATCGTCTCAAATGTATTTATGAGAAAATGGTGGTAAAACCGCTGTATGAATCTCTCCAGATTGGAATGTAAAGTTGGTGCGGGAAGGAGCTTTGCTCCGTAAAAATAATGTATGAATCTCTCCATGCTGGAACGTAAAATTCATTTTTTGCAATACATATCCCTATCCATAATTCCCTTGTAAAATCACAGGTATTCGAGTAGCATCAATCAAAAATCGAATGGTTTGATTTTACCTGAGGCATATGCCTCTGCGACAATAGCGGAGGAGCCTCAGGCGCCTCCGATCCCAGGAGAGGAGGTGTTAGGGATTATGGGAAAACGAAATACAAAACAGGATCAGAGCTTAACGAACAAAAACTTGGAAATCATTCAAAAACTGAATATCATTGATGATTTCCTCTTTGCGAAAATGTGTGAAGACAAGGCAGTATGTGAAGAAATTTTTTCAACAATATTAGAAAGACCAATTCATGTATTAAAGAATGACATTCAGTATGAACTTAGAAATGCCGGTGCCAGATCTGTCAGATTGGATTGTTTATGCGTAGATCAGCACGGAACTTACATGAATATCGAAGTTCAAAACAGTAACAATGATGATCATTTAAAACGTATGCGTTATAATGCAGCGAATATTGATACATCATTTACGGAAAAAGGAATACGGTTCGAAAAACTTGCAGACATCTATGTGATTTATATCGCTCAATTTGACATTTTTGGATTTGGTGATATAATCAATCATATCGATGAAGTTGTCAGGGAGCATCCAGAAGCGCAGGCAAACAGCGGAATTCATAAAATTGTTGTTAATGCGGCAGCAGAATCAAAAACAAAGCTGGGGCAGCTGATGAAGATGTTTCTTAACAAACATGCAGATCAAGGTGATTTTCCGGCGATAACAGCCAGATTGAATTACCTGACAAAAACGGAGAAGGGAGTTAACTATATGTGTAAGGAGTTAAATGATTATCTTGAACAACGCACAAACGAATCACATAAACAAATCGCCCTGATCCAGTTAAAAAAAGGGTGGTTAAAAGATGCGGACGCTGTGATGGAAAGCTTTGGAGTATCACGAACAGTAGCGGAACAGTGGATTGCTGAAAGTAAACAGCCAGAACATTCTTAGAAAAGCAGTGGAAGTCTGACAATAAGACAACCACATAAAAAATCAAAGTATTTGCAAATGATTTGATGAAGAGACCTTCCAGAAATGGGAGGTTTCTTTTTTTGCGCTATGACTTTTTACTAGAAATCTGGAAATTAAACGCATAATTATAATGTAAACAACATCGCCTCAGCTGTTTTATGCACAGAATGGTGGTAAAGCCGCTGTATGAATCTCTCCATATTGGAATGTAAAGATCCCCGCGAATGCTGTCATGCTTATTACGTATGAATCTCTCCATGTTGGAATGTAAAGAATTGGAATGAAAAACTTCATGAAAATAACCCATTTTTTCTTATCCGCAAGTTTTTCGGTTTGCAGGAACTTAATTTCTGCGGTACAATGTAATCAGCTTCAAAAGAAAAGAAACAAAAAAATATCAGAAAAAGGAGATTTTGATTATGAAAAAGAGACTTTTAGTAGCGACAGCGGCAGCAGCAATGAGCATGGTAATGAGTATGACCGCATTTGCATCAATGGGAAACTGGCAGCAGGACGCAACTGGATGGTGGTGGCAGCGAACAGATAATAGTTATCCAGCGGACGAATGGAAGTGGATTGACGGAAACGGTGACGGAACTGCAGAGAGCTACTATTTTGATCAGAACGGTTACTTGATTACAAATACGACCACGCCGGACGGCTACACGGTAAATGCGGACGGTGCCTGGGTGCAGGACGGGGTGGTACAGACAAAGGCTGTAAATCCGGATCTTGGAGGATACGAAACGGTCGTAACTGGTGGTGTAACAACTCAGACTGCCGACAGCGTAGTGACAGATGGAAAAAGCATTGAGCAGATTGTAGTGAATCCGGAACTTTTCGGAATGATCGGCGCAAATGGTATGGATAAGCTTCCGAATATGACAGAAATTAGCCAAGGCTGGTTAAATACATACTCCGTAGATTACAATGGAGTAACATTACGAGTAGAAGCGGATCCAGAATCGAGATGGCTTGCCTCGTTTTATGGACCAGCAAAGACATTATTTAATAACTTCCCTTCTCAAGGCATCGAATTAAATGCATTTTATGACAGTTGTGGTTATGAATCAAACTCTACTGGTCGCAGGGTCATGGCTTCGACTGGAAGGAGTGACGAGATTTTTGGTCTTCCAGGCGGTAGTTACCGTATGGGATGGGGAAGTGTAGATGGTCATAGTTTTAATGTACTATTAACTGCTGGAACAAATAATACATGGTATATTTATCCTGACAGTCCTGTAATTTTATATAATTAAATCAAGCTTTCTGGTCATAAACCTAAAATAAAAAGACTTTCCACAATAAGGTCATGGGAAGTCTTTTTTTGAGAAAATTCCATCATCTATTTTAAAAATTATGTTTTTAATCTATCATACAAAATTTTCTCCGTTCCATTCATAAGATTCTTCTTTTTCTTATACAGCAAAGTCCATGAAGCTTGCTTTTTCGTGTAATCTGTTTTTCCTTCCGGAAAGAAAGAACGGCAAAAATAATGGTCGCTCTCTGCATTTGACAAAAATAAGAACAGATTGTGTTCTTCTATATGATTCTTCATTAAATAATCCGCTTCTATCATGGAATAAATGTTGGTTTTCTTGTTGTATTTGAATACAGTGTCATTGCTGTCTAACATCTGTTCGAGCAAGGGCAAGAAGTGAACTCTGTCCTGTATTTTGTGATAAAAATCAGACGATTCTATTTGTTCTCTGGTAATAACACCACTTTTGATTGCGTCAAAAATCTTTTCCCTGTCGCGACTTAATTCCGGCCTGTCTACAAGATATTGTAGTCCCATCAAATGAAAACAGTCCTTTTTGTCAAATGTAATTATCAGTTTAACTGCAACACTCTTTCTTCCCAAAAAAATCTCGTATTCCGTTGACAAGAGAGGGGTAAAAGATGATATGCAATCGTTTACATTTCTCATTGGTATGAATTCCTACTCCTTTGCAAAATTAAGAAAGGCTCTGCAGTCGCAGAGCCTCCAGCATTTTCTTTTCAGAGTGTTCCTCCTAGCCAGTTTGTGGTAAACACCAAACCCTTATAAAGCTAATAAGGCACTGCTGTCTGGCACAACACCTTATGTTAACGCTTAACAGACACTCAACGTTGCCTGTTGTTACTATTATATTACCTTATTGGAGTGAATATGTCAATCGGATTCTTTGCATCCATTCGTGATTCCTTTTACCAATTTTCCCCGTTATTTTCTCATAATTAAAAGAAAAAGAAACGGAGGAATAAAAGTTAATGAAAAAACACAAGAAAATCGTAGCTGCTTTGTTAGCTGTTACATTGGCTGCCAGTCCCGTCTTTAGGATTTAGCACTATATTATTTGGGACTTTTTTTCATACAGATTCTCATTAGCTAGCATAAATGCTGGCTTTTTTTTGATTAAAAAAATTTGGCAAAAAACTTTTTTACGTCTTGTTTTAATAGTGTTATAGTGCTATACTATAAAAGGGTGATTTTATGTCATATTTTTTAAAGAAAACAAACAATAAAAAAGGGACTTATCTACAAATCTATGAAAGCTTTTATGATCCAGAACGAAAAGGTGGGGCACACCGATCCTATAAACCGCTTGGGTACGTTCATCAGTTACAGGCAGAAGGTATCGATGATCCAATTGCTTTTTATAAAGATGAAGTCCAAAAACTCAATCAGGAACTCAACAAAAAGAAACAGGATGAAAAAGCCCGGAAAATATCAGAAGAGTCGCCTGAAAAACTTCTCGGATATTTCCCATTGAAAAATCTGTGCGATTCCCTGAGGTGTAAAAATTATATCGACCTTATGCAGACTGCTACCGGTTTCCGGTTCAACGTCTTTGACATGATGTCCGCTCTTGTTTATGCAAGAGTGGTTCATCCCTGTTCAAAATTAAAAACATATATAGAGGTGATCCCAAAACTATTTGAAAAATATGAGTTCTCCCTTGACCAGCTTTATTCCGGTCTGGGATACATCGGCTCTGAATACGAAAAGATCATTGAAACCTTTAATCATCAAGTGGCTTTAAAATATCCTTTTGATACTTCCCACAGTTACTTTG
>CAUWCT010000004.1:0-82442 GCA_963557065.1 uncultured Lachnospiraceae bacterium
AAATTCCCGATGCTTCTTGTCCGCGGCAAACGGACAAAAAGACACAGGGATGAACTGTTACATATAGATAGGATGCAGGGTCAAAAGGAAAGGAGTCTTGATTATGCCTGGCTTTACCACACACTATATCCTGGGAATGAAGGCTTACAACAATATGCCTTCTGGTCAGTTAAAATTTATTATTGCCAAATACCGCTGGCTCTATCAGCTGGGACTTCAGGGGCCGGATATGTTTTTCTATAATCTTCCTATTCTGCGCCATAGAGATTACCGGAATGTAGGTTCCTATATGCACGAACATCACGTCAATCAGTTTTTCCGCTGCTGCCTGAATCATATCGCCAAAATTGAATCCAAACAGCAGAGGGAACGGGCATTGGCCTATTTCTGCGGTTATCTGGGACACTATATCGGCGACTATACCTGTCATCCTTTTGTATATGGACGAATTGGCTATGATGTGAATAATCCTACTTCTCACCATCATGGCCTTCATGCTCTTCTGGAAAACGACATTGACGCTCTTCTTTTATATAAATATAAACATAAACTTCCATCCCAGTTTAACCAGGCAGCTACCATCTGCCTTAATGGATTTGACACCCAGTTCATCTCCCGTTTTCTGGCCGAATGCATTAATGAAACCTATTATCCTATTACCTACAAAAATAATTTTCGCGTCACTCCCCGCATGGTCCAGCGCTCGATTCTTGCCATGCGCTTTGGCTGCCGCACTCTGGCAGATAAATCCGGCAAAAAACAGGCTGGTATCGAATTTGTCGAGTCCCTGTTTTTAAAGCATCCTATCGCCTCTTCCAAGATTGTCACAGACAGAGTGGCTTCTCCCAGAACAAGTTTAAATTCCGACCATGAAACCTGGTGTAACCCCTGGAATCAGCAGATGGCTTCCAATGCCTCATTTCCGGATCTGTTCCACAGGGCTTTAACCAAATGCGGGGTGATCTACAACTTAATTGATGAACTTCTAAACAGCGGAAAATTGCCCAGTCCTGCACTTTATGAATTTTTGCTGGACGAATTGGGAAACTACTCCTACCACAGCGGACTTTTGGTGGAAGATTAAATTCAGCAAAAGAGGGTGTCGCAAAACACTATATCCAATAGGATTACCGTATTTTGCGACACCCTCTTTGATTCTTTTATTGGTTGTCTTCTTCCTGGCTTTCAATGGGAATAAAGGTTCTTCTCTCTGTGGGATCTGCCTTTTTCCGTTCCATCTGGGCATTTCGGACAGCTTCCTCGCAGAATTGGCTCTGTGAATTGACCTTCTGCTTTCCTCTAAGGTCTGATTTCTCATAACTGCCGTCCGGCTGAAGGATATGGGCTTTTACATTGTCTGCCAACTGGAGTTCCAGAATATGCATCACCTGTGCCCGCACATTTTCAGACTCTACTGGAAATACAATCTCTACCCGCTTGTCTAAATTTCTCGGCATCCAGTCCGCACTTCCCATGTAAAGCTTGGGCGAGCCGTTATTTTCAAAGTAAAAGATCCGGCTGTGTTCCAGAAAATTCCCCACTATGGAACGAACAGAAATATTTTCGCTCAATCCGGGAACTCCTGCTTTTAAGCAGCAAATCCCCCGGATAATCAGTTCAATCTTCACTCCTGCACAGCTGGCCTCATAAAGAGCGCCAATAATCTCTTTATCGCATAAAGAATTCATCTTGGCAATAATATGGGCTTTTTTTCCATTTTCTGCATTTTCTTTTTCTCTGCGAATCCGGCGCAGCATCGTGTCTCTCAGCCACAAAGGCGCTACTGCCAGACGGTTCCAGCTAAGGGGTTCTGAGTAGCCGGACAGCATATTAAAGACAGCAGTGGCATCTTCACCATAAAGAGGATTGCAGGTAAACAGACCGCAGTCTGTATATAATTTTGCCGTAGAGTCATTGTAGTTTCCGGTTCCCAGATGAACATAACGTCGGATTCCGTCTTCCTCCCTGCGGACTACCAGTGTAATCTTGCTGTGAGTTTTTAATCCTACCAGCCCGTAAATTACATGACATCCTGCTTTTTCCAGCTTTTTAGCCCAGATAATGTTGTTTTCCTCGTCAAATCTTGCCTTCAATTCCACCAGAACCGACACCTGCTTGCCATTTTCAGCCGCCTCCGCCAAAGCTGCAATAATCGGAGAATGACCGCTGACCCGGTACAATGTCTGCTTAATAGCAAGGACGCTTGGATCTTTTGCCGCAGTGCGGACAAAATCTACCACCGGATCAAAGGTCTCATATGGATGGTGAAGAAGAATATCCCCTTTCTGAATATTGGTAAAAATGTCGTCTTCATTCATCAATTCCGGAACTGGCTGGGGCCTGTAAGCCGGAGTTTTCAGATGATCAAACCCGGACATTCCATACATCTTCATCAGGAACGTAAGGTCCAGAGGGCCATTGATCTCGTAAATATCTTCACTGCCCACCTCCAGTTCTTTTCGCAGAATCTTTAAAAGGCGTTTGTCTACCTTTTCCTCGATCTCCAGCCGGATCACTTCTCCCCACTGGCGGCGTTTTAACTGTTTTTGAATTTCCTCCAGCAAATCCACTGCCTCTTCCTCGTCAATGGTCAAATCTGCATTTCTCATAATCCGAAACGGATGGGCTGCCACAATGTCGTAATTGAGAAACAGGGACGGCATATTCCGCTCAATAATTTCTTCCAGCAAAATTACATTGTGAAGTTCCCTGCCGTCTTCTGTTACAGTGACCGGAAGTTCTACGATTCTTGGCAGAACAGACGGCACCTGAACCATAGCAAATTCCAATTCTCTGCTGCCCTTTTTCTTTTTCAGAAGGGCGGCGATATTCAGGGTTTTATTGCGCACCAAAGGAAATGGCCTGGAGGAATCCACTGCCATAGGAGTCAGTACCGGATATACATTTTCCTTAAAATATTTGTCCGCATACTCTGCCTGCCTGGGACTTAAATCCTCATACCCATCTACCACATTTAAACCATTTTGGCGCAGCGCCAAAAGGATGGAGCGGTTGTAGGTGGAATACTGAAGATTTACCAGTTCGTGAGCCTTTTTACTGATAGGTTCCAGCTGCTCTCTTGGCGTCATCCCCGCAATATCCGGCTTCATGTAACCGGCATGGACCTGATCCTTTAAAGAAGCCACGCGGACCATAAAAAATTCATCCAGATTTGAAGACGTAATGCTTAAAAACTTTAAACGTTCAAACAGCGGCAGGGTTTTATCCCTTGCCTCGCCAAGCACCCGGTAATTAAACTGAAGCCAACTTAATTCCCGATTTACATAGTTCTTAGGGTTTACAAAATCCCGTTTTTCCTGTGCTTCCATGCTTATCCTTTCCTTTTCTGCCTTAAAATCGGACGGATTCCATAGATCTCCTCAAAGAAATCCGCCTTCTGCTCAAATGATACCCGTTCCAGAGTAATATCTCCTTCGTAATCGGTTGTGATCATCAGTTTCCGCTCTTTCAGAGTAATCCGACAGCCGGTCAGTTTCTGCTTATGGCTTCTGTCCATTGCGTTTGCCAGCCGTAAAATACTGGTAAGCTTTCCGATGAGAACGGTTACTTTCTTTACGTCCCCGTCTGTGAGTCCGCTCTGAAATGCCCCCAGTTCCAGGTGGACTTTATCATATTCAAAATCCCGGATATTGTAGCGCACTACATTTGCCACAATCTCCCTCTCCAGATGGCTGAGCCCGATGATTTCCGTAGACATAATAATATTATATGCGCACTCGTTGGAATTCTTCATACTGATAAATTTGCCGCAGGCGTGAAGCAGGATGGAAATCTGCAAAAGCAGGCGTTCCTTTTCCCCCATTCCATGGTATTTGCCGGTCGCATCAAATATTCTCAGGGCATAATCCTCCAGCGCCTGATTGTGGCTGCTGTTGCACTTATACCGCTTTGCCAGATTGCGGCATTCTATTACAATATCCCGTTCAAAATTGTGATTAAATTTTACAAGGCGGTTCTTTTCTGCATAGTCGGCAGCAATTCCGTCGCACATACTGCTTCCCGGAATCCAGATCATCTCCGCCCCGGTCATCTCGCAAAGACATTTATAGATCGCGGCGCTGGGGAATAAAAACTTTGCAAACTCTCCGTTCACTCCCAGCCTGTCCGCAACTGCATCCATTCCCATATGAAGCAGTTCCTGATAATACATTTTCGCTTCTTTTACAGTCAGGCGCTCCGGCATTTTTCCCTGTTTTTGGTCCCGGAACAAATATCTGGTGTTGCGCCCGATTCCGATAATGTTTTTAATTTCCCTGTCTTTTAAATGGATTTTCCGGAATGCAGATAACTCGTTTTCCACAATCTCTGTGACTAACTCCATCGTCAATTCCATATTGGCGGCAACTCCTGACAAAAGTTCCCGTACCCGCAGGCCGCCAAGAGCCAGATTCTGTGTTGTCACCAGCGTATCCTTGTCAAACAGAGTCAGCTGAACACTGCCGAATCCAATATCCACAATAGCCGTACCCTTTTGGATAATCTTATTAAACTCTGCATCTTTTACTGCAATGGCTTTGTAGCTGATAAATCGCTGTTCGGAATTACTGATGATTTTTACATCCAAATCTGTCCGCACTTTAATATGATCCAGAATAATCTGATTATTTTCTGCTTCCCGAAGGGCACTGGTAGCATAAGCCCGATAATCCTGAACTTTATACCCTTTCATAATCCTGGAAAAATCTTCCAGCACCCGGCACATCTCATCAATGGATTCGTAACTGATTTTCCCATATTTGTAAACATCCCGCCCCAGTGTGCTCATCCGGCGGATCTGGTCAATGGAACGGACTCCTGTTTTGGCGGAAATTTCATAAATATTTAATTCCATCTCAAAAGAGCCTATATCAATCGCCGCAAATGTCTGTATAGCCGCCATGGATTCTCCTCCTTATTTTTCAGGCTTTTTCCCTGATAAATGCGTGATAAACTGGGCTGCCGTCCTCCCGGAAAAACCGCCATGGTGCAATTCCCACTTGTTTGCCTCTGCATACAGTTCTTCTTCTGAAATCTCTACTCCACACCGGTCCGCCAGAGTCTTGACAATCTGCTGAAATTCCATCTTATCCGGTGCTCCAAAGTAAATTGTCACCCCAAATCTGGCAACTAAAGACAATTTTTCCTGAACCGTATCATTGCCATGGAGATCATCTAAAATCTCTTTCTTATCGCTGAATTTTTCCCGAATCAGATGGCGCCGGTTTGATGTGGCGTAAATCAGCACGTTGGACGGCTTTTTTCCCAGCCCGCCTTCAATAATTGCTTTTAAATACTTGTATTCTATCTCAAAGTCCTCAAAGGACAAATCATCCATGTAGATAATAAACTTGTAATTTCTGTCTTTAATCTCCTCCAGCACATCAGAAAGGCAGAAAAACTGGTGCTTATAGACCTCAATCATCCTGAGTCCCTGATCGTAATACTGGTTTAAAATGGCTTTTACGCTGGAAGACTTGCCGGTCCCTGCATCTCCGTAGAGCAAAACATTGTTGGCTTCTCTTCCCTCTATGAATGCTTCTGTATTGTCTGTCAGCTTTTTCTTCTGGCTCTCATAGCCTACTAAATCTTTTAAATACACATGGTCAATGCCTGTAATTGGCTCAATCCTGGTCTTTCTTCCTTCCGGCGTTTCTCCCAGTTCTTTAATGCGAAACGCCTTGTGAAGACCAAACCGGCCTACGCCGAATTCTTTATAAAAACCGGTAACCAATGCCTGAAATGCTTCTGCATGTTCCGCCTTTTCCAGATCCGTTGTCAGTGTGATAATCCGATCCCGAATCCTGGGGTTAAACACCTTCCCCGTACGCTCTGCTGCGCTAAACCGGGACAAATCCTGCCAGATCTCCCCTGGCAGACTCCTTATATCTTTTTCAAACAGCTCTTTCATTTTTGAAAAATCGTGGGCTGCCAAAGCATTGATGGTGCCATGAACCGGTCCCACGATTTCACAGGCCATACTGTAGGCATTTTCGTGGGATGCCAGACAGTAAGCCAGAAAACAGTGCCATAAATTCCCCTCAAATCCATATTTTGCAGCCAGTTCCAGCAAACGGCCGGCACAGGCGTATTCATCTAACGGGACATTTGTTTTTCCGTCTAAAAGTCCTGCCATGGAATCAAACAACTCCTGATGCTCCATGTCTCTGTACAGCACAAATTCGCATGTATTCATACCTCTGCCCCCATTTAGTAGTTTCCTAAAATCCGCATACCTGCCGCCTCCCGGGAAATTCCCATCAGCGCATTCTGAACCGGCGCATCGCTTAAACTGCCCTCAATATCCACAAAAAACCGGTATTCCCAGTTTCTCCCTACAATCGGTCTGGATTCAATCATCACCATATTCACATCATTAAAAATAAAATGACCCAGCATGTTGTACAAAGTACCGCTCTTGTGCGGCAGTTCAAAACAAATACTGACTTTTCCGGAACCCATCTGGTAAACCGGTCGGCTGGCCACTACGATAAACCTGGTGGTATTGGACTTATTGTGGTTAATACTTTTCTGCAATGGAACAAGGCCGTAAATCCTTCCTGCATTCTCACTGGCCACTGCCGCCTGGCTTTTGTCCCCGTCCTCCAGAACTTTTTTTGCCGCCAATGCTGTGTTGGCTGCGCTGACCTGACGCCAGGTTTTGTTGGCATTTAAATATTCCGAGCACTGCATCAATGCCTGAGGATGGGAATAAACTGTGCGAACTTCTTCTAATGCTGTGCCCGGCAGTCCTAACAGTGCATGATTAATATCCAGAAATACTTCTCCCACTATGTAATTATTATATTTTACCAGCAGATCGTAAATGCTGCTTACGGCTCCGGCTGATGAGTTTTCAATGGGAAGGACTGCGTAATCCGCTTTTTTTCTGCTCACCTCTTCCATCGCTTCTTCCCAGGAAGGAACATGATAAGAAAAAACGTCTTTTCCAAAATATGTCATGGCAGCTTCATGGCTGTAAGCCCCTTCCACGCCCTGGTAAACCACTTTCGCCCCTTCTTTTGCCAGCTTTTCTACCGGCTCAAATCCAGAAGGAGTAACGTTTCCATGCCGGGCCAAAAGCTGGTACTGGTATCTCCGGCTGATGGTCATAATCTGGGAAAACAATTCTGTCACTGCCTGACTGTTAAACCTGCCATGAGCCAGCGCCCCCACGCTTTCCAGCTTTTGCTGTTCCCGCTCTCTGTCATACACCGGTTTTCCTGTCCTGATTTTAAACTCTGCCACCTCTTCGCACAGTTTCATTCTCTCTTCAAACAGATTGACCAGTTCTTTATCTACCTCATCCAGCCTGTTTCTGATTTCCTGTAAATCCAAATTCTGCATCTTACTCCTGCTCCATCTCTTTTAGCATATCAATGATCACACCGCGGACATAAGCCCCTGAAAACTTTTTCTGCTCTGCGGGAAGTTCTTTTAAATAAATGGGGGTTCCGTACCGGACTGTTACCTTGGACGGGCGGATAAAAGGCATATGCTTTTCAAATATATCCGCAGTTCCCACCATCGCTACCGGGATCACCGGGCAGCCGCTTTTTTCTGCGATTTTCAGACTTCCCTCTTTAAAAGGAAGAAGATCCTTTCGGTCTGCACTGCCATTACGGGTTCCCTCAGGGAAAATCCATACGGAAATCCCCTTTTTCACCTGTTCAATCCCCTTTAAGATCGTTTTTAATCCTTCTTTAATATTATCCCTGTCTAAAAAGAGGCAGTTTACATTGCGCATCCAGTCCCGCAAAGAAAAATACCGCTCCATCTCTTTTTTGGCTATAAATCCCATAAGGCCGGGCACTGTCACATAACCAATCAGAATATCAAAATAACTTCTGTGATTTCCCACATAAAGAACTGCCGTATCCTTTGGGATATTTTCCAGCCCTTCTGCGGTATAGGAAACCCCGCTTACTTTTAGAATAATTCTGAACATAAACTGGACAATCTTTAAACTCTGCCGGTTTCGTTTATCCAGGTTCTTTTTTCCCAGAAAATGTTCATAAATCAGGATGGGAATGCTTAAAATCAAGAACGAAAATAAGATAATTGCTACTAATAAAAAACGTATCATGTCAATGTTCCTCCGGAAGTCTCTAACAGTTTCTCCCATTATATAAAATCCCCGGAGCAAATACAAGTCCATTACTAAATTTTACAGTGGGCAAGAAGACCCTTGGCCAAACTATTTGCGAGCCGTTATCCGTTCAAAAAGAAGTCCTGTCAAAAACCATAAAGGGGCAAAATCCAGACGGATTAATCCGTTCACACTGGAATGCCTCCCTGTATAATCCCAGGGACAGATCCCCTTTCCCCGCAGAAACAGTCCGCATACATATTCTGCGATAAAAATCAAAACCATATATAAAAGCCCATGACGGACAACATGGTCCACCGGATTTAAAGGAGTCTTAAAGCCGCTGCTCCCATCTCCTATCCATAAATCCACCTTTTGTCCGATAGGTCCCAGCAAAGCGCCCATTCCGTAAATAGGAAACATAAGAAGCGATGTATGACCCATGAGACGCCAGTCTCCTGCCATAATGGATTCTGCAGAAGTAAAAATCACTTCCAGACACCATCCGGTAATCCCGCATTTAAAAAAATTCACTGGAAATCTTTTCAAAATAAAATCTCCCCTTCCTGCCTATAATATGCGCAGAAAAAGGAGATTTCATACAAGACGCCGGCATCTGTGTTCTTTACAGAAGCGGGGAAAGCAGACGGCTTCCCTGCTCTTTGATCCGAATCAGCAGAGAACGGGATTCGTATACTTCTTTCGTAATTTCCCGGCAGTGATTTAAATCATTCATAAATTCTTCTTCCAACTGTCCGGTAATCGTTTCGTCATAAATTGTAGCATTGACTTCAAAGTTTAATTCAAAACTTCGGATATCCATATTGGCAGTGCCGTAACTGCTGACCCGGCCATCGACCATTACGCCTTTTGCGTGAAGGAACCCATTATCATATACATAACATCTGGCTCCCGCTTCGACCAAATCACCTGCATAAGAATAGGTAGCCCAGTATACAAACGGGTGATCCGGCTTGCAGGGAATCATGAGCCGCACATCCACTCCGGAGCAGGCTGCGATACGCAGCGCTGTCTGAACCGCATCATCCGGCACAAAATAAGGGGTGTGAATGTAAATACTTTTTCTGGCCTTGTGAAACAGTTCCAGATAATTATTTCGGATCTGCCGATCCGCTGTATCCGGCCCGCTGGCCACAATCTGGATTGCGACCAGGCGCCTTCCCTCTTCTTCCATGGCCTTCACCAGTCCATTGCGGTAAGGAGAGTCAAAATAGGCCGGCATCTGGAACAGATTTTCATGGGTTGCATAGTTCCAGTCCAGTGCAAAACGGATCTGCAGGCTGATAACCGCATCCCCTGTAATTTTCAGGTGAGTATCCCGCCAATAACCAAACTTTGGATCTCTGGAAATGTATTCTCTTCCAATATTAAATCCCCCTACATATCCCACTGTTCCGTCAATTACCACTATTTTGCGATGGTTGCGGTAATTAACGCGCAGGTTTAACCGTCCGAGAAGGGCCGGAAAGAACACTCCGATTTTGATGCCTGCCTGTTCCAGTTCTTCCCATCGTTTTTTAGGCATAAAACGGCCTCCCATGCCGTCATAAAGGATTCTGACTTCCACTCCGTTTCTCACCCGATCTATGAGAATCGGCACAATGGAATCAAATAACTCATCATTTTTAATAATGTAATACTGAATGTGAATAAACTTTTTCGCCTGGCGCAGGCTTTTTCGCAGATCCTCAAACTTGGCCTCTCCATCAGAGAAAATTTTCACATCGTTGTGTACAGTAAGAACGCTCCCGGACGTCTTCAGATTATACATAATCAGATCGCCGTAATCCCGGACCAGAGGGTCGTCCATATTTTCATGATTAAAGTTGCGCAAAATCTCTTCTTGACTGCGGATGGAAGATCCCATCTCATCTTCCAGCTTTTTTATCCGAAACATTTTACTTTTGCGAAAATCCTGGCCAAACAGCAGGTAAAGTATAATACCAAAGCCCGGTATGAAAAAGAGAGCAAGAAGCCAGGTCCATACCGCCTTGGGATCTCGTCTTTGAAAAAACACAATGACAATGGATAAAATCAGGTTAATCACCAGAATATTGTCTGACAGCCACTGCCAGACCGTCTCCAGCCCTTCTGCTACCATCTGCATAATAAATCCCTTTCTTGTAATAATCAGTTTTGTAATCTTTTTCATTCTAACATACTTTGCGGCATGTGTACAGGTCTGTGCAGCGGCGAGACGCCGCAAATGTAACAGTTCCTTTGACAAATTTCTATTGCAACTGTAAAATAGTAGCTGGTTCAAAGCCTTTTTATACCAGGCAGAAAGGATTAAAACTTTATGAAACAGATTCTTGTAATTGGAACCGGAGGCACCATTGCCTGCAAGCGCAGCGATACCGGTTTAAAACCGGTTATGTCTTCCGAAGAGCTTCTCTCCTTTGTTCCGGACACCAAAGCATTTTGTCATACAGATACGGTACAGATTTTAAATATAGACAGCACCAACATTCAGCCGGATCACTGGCTTTTAATGGCCCGTTCCATCCAAAAATACTATGATCGCTACGATGGATTTGTGATCTGTCATGGTACTGATACCATGGCTTATACTGCCGCGGCTCTGTCTTATTTAATTCAGGATTCGCCAAAGCCCATTGTCATTACCGGCGCCCAAAAACCTATCGACATGGAAAATACGGATGCCAGAACCAACCTCGCCGACAGTCTCCGGTTTGCCTCCTGTCAGAAAGCCCATGGAGTCAATCTGGTCTTTGACGGAAAGGTGATTGCCGGCACAAGAGCTAAAAAAGAGCGCACAAAGAGTTACAATGCCTTTTCCAGCATTAATTTCCCCTATATTGCCGCAATTCAGGACGATCATGTGATTTTCTACCTGGATGATAAAGAGCAAAAAAAACGGAATGTCCGCTTTCTTCTGACCATGAATTCCAATGTAGGGCTGCTAAAACTCATCCCCTCCATGGACGCCGGTCTGCTGAATTACATGGCCGAGCACTATGACGGAGTCATTATTGAATCTTTTGGCGTGGGCGGCCTTCCTTCTTATGAATCCGGAGATTTCCGCCAGGCCATTGATAAGTGGATTTCTATGGGAAAAACCGTTATTATGACCACTCAGGTAACCAATGAAGGAAGCAATATGTCTGTTTATGAAGTGGGAAAAAAGATGAAGCAGGATTTCGGCCTGCTGGAAGCTTATGATATGACATTAGAAGCTGCTGTTACCAAGCTGATGTGGATTTTGGGACAAACAAAAGATCCCGCAAACATACGGGATCTCTTTTATCAGACCATAAATCGGGATATTCTATGGAAACAATGCTGATACTCATCGAAACTGGTTGCCTGATTCCTCATACCGGTATCCGGCAGCCAGAAGAGTTTCCTCCAGCCATGTTCTTTCTACGTCCAGACTGCTGCACAATTCTGCAAGACTGGGGTAATAATCCCTCAACTGGGTATTGATATAACTTAACAGCATAATGGGGTCTTTGGGAAGCGCCATTTGTCCTGCCTCCTTAAAATTGGCAATGGTTCAGCCATATGTTATTGAACTGCCTGAATCGCCCGTTCTTCTCCTGCAGCTACTGTATCGTTTACCAGGTAGGTGCTCTCATCTTCCGCTGTCCGGATCGGGGCAACTACTACGTGAAAGCCGTATTCTTTAAAGAAACCGCCATAAGATTCTTCTGAGGACACCTCATAATAGGCATTCTGAATCTGTACCTCGTCATTGACCGCTTTTACAACTGCAGTTGCGTAGGAAACGGCCTCTTCTTTGCCGGTTTCAGACGATACCAGGATTTCCAGGTTTACCATTTTCTCTTCATCATTTACATTGAAGCCAATCTGCTCTAAATTGGGATAGTCTTCAGACTCCATAAAAATTTCGCCCAGGTCCTCATGTACCTGTTCCCAGACAATCTCCACATCTTCTTTTATAGAAAAATCCGGTGCGGCAGCCTCTCCGCTGGGCGTTACAATGTTGCTCTGGGTACATCCGCTAAGAAGCATTGCGGCACAGCCCATAACAGCCAGCATTTTTTTTGCCTTCTTCATATGGAATTTCCTCCTTATTGCCTTTTTCTCTTTCATGCAGCTTGTATTATAGCGAATCTTTCCGGATTTTAACAGAGTTTTTTTAGAAAAAGTAGTAAAATCTTTGTTTTTTCTCTTGCTTTTTCCCGATCTCAATGCTATTATGTTCAATATATTTATTTTTTATATTTTTTTGAACATTACCAGGAGGTAAATCTTTATGAAATCTCGTATTGACTGGGTCACAACTGCTGTCCCCTGCGCAGCTATTATCATTTTATGTATTCTTTTCATGGTCTGGCCGGAACAGTCCTCTGCCGCATTGGAGTCTATCCGCTTTTTCTTCGGCGACAGACTGGGCAGCTACTATTTAATCATTGGACTGGGCGTTTTCTTTCTCAGTCTGTACATCGCCTTTTCCCGGTACGGTTCTATTAAACTTGGAAATACAGAAAAACCGGCCTACTCCAATTTCCAGTGGGGTTCTATGATGTTCACCTCCGGGCTTGCCGCTGACATTTTGTTTTATTCCTTATGCGAATGGATTCTCTATGCCAATGAACCCCATATTTCTGAAATGGGCAGCATTCAGGACTGGGCGTCCACCTATCCCCTGTTTCACTGGGGACCGATTCCCTGGGCTTTTTACCTGGTACTGGCCGTTGCCTTCGGATTTATGCTTCACGTCCGCAAACGCACCAAACAGAAATATTCAGAGGCATGCCGCCCTCTGCTGGGCAAAAAAACCGACGGAATTGCAGGCAAACTCATTGATTTAATTGCCGTTTTTGCCCTGGTAGCCGGAACCGCCACCACGTTTTCCGTCTCCTCTCCGCTGCTGTCCATTATTTTCAGCCAGTTTTTAGGCATTGCGGAATCCAAACTTCTTACAATCCTGATTCTGGCCATCGTAGGCGTGATTTACATTGTAACCGTATACTTCGGCATGAAGGGGATTGCCAGACTGGCTGCCGGATGCGTATACTTTTTCTTCGCCCTTCTTCTCTATGTATTTGTCGGCGGCGGAAAAGCCCAGTATATTATCGAAACCGGCATTACGTCCCTTGGAAATATGGTACAGAATTTTATTTCCATGTCCACCTGGACAGACGCTCTGCGCACTTCCTCCTTCCCCCAGAATCTGACGATTTTCTACTGGGCCTACTGGATGGTATGGTGTGTGGCCGCTCCGTTTTTCATTGGAAGCATCAGCAAAGGCCGCACCATCAAGCAGACCATTTTAGGCGGATATTTCTACGGACTTGCTGGAACCTTTGTCTCCTTTATCGTTCTGGGAAATTACGGATTAGGGCTGCAGATGCAGGGACAGCTTGATATTCTCGGCATTTACGAACAGAGCCAGAATCTGTGCACTGCAATCCTGGCTGTTATGGATACTCTGCCTCTCCCCGCCATCGGGCTGATTCTGCTTGCCATTACCATGATTACCTTTTATTCAACTTCCTATGATGCTCTGGCGCTGGTAGCTGCCTCTTATTCTTATAAGGAACTTCCAGACGGAGAAGAACCTGCAAAAAAGGTAAAGCTGTTTTGGGCTGTACTGCTGATTCTCTTCCCCATCGCCCTGGTATTTTCTGATAACTCCATGGCAAACCTCCAGACGGTGTCCATCATTGCCGCCTTCCCTGTGGGGATTATCATTGTTATGATGATTTACAGTTTCTTTAAAGATGCAGGGGAGTATCTGGAAACCTTACAGAAATATTCTTCTGATTAATACTTTTTACATGTAATAAATTTCACAAAATGTCACAAATTTCTAACATGCAACATTATCCCTTAACATCCTCCGAATATTGCGCCAGGATTATACAAATGCTATAACTGAAACAGGATGTCACTTACAGCGCGCAGGTAATGAATCACTATTACAAAACATTCAGGAGGAAAGTATGAGAACATTTGTACAAAAGCTAGGAAAATCTCTGATGGGTCCCTTATCCATCATTGTTGCAGCAGGTTTGCTTTTGGGTTTGGCTTCCACTCTGCAAAATCCCAATGTATTTGGAACTGCACTGGCTAATGTAAACTTTGTAAACGATTTCATCAGTCTGGTTAATTCCCTTGCAGGCGGACTATTTGGTCTGCTGCCGATTTTATTCTGTATGTCCGTTGCCCAGGGAATGTCAAAAGAAGATAAGGAAGTAGCCACATTTGCATCTGTTATCGGCTTTATGCTGTTTCACACCACGATCCGGTTCTTTCTGCAGATCAACGGCATTACTGCAGAAACGACCAGCATTGACTATTTAACCAGCCAGGGCATGAGCCTTTTAGAAGCCACCCAGGAAAACGCAGCCTATGATACAGTAATGGGCATTTTCACTTACCGTATGAGCATTTTCGGCGGTATCATCGTAGGACTGTGGTCTGCCATGATCCACAACCGTTTCCACGAAACCCAGCTTCCCACTGCATTCAGCTTTTTCAGCGGCAAACGGTTTGTCCCCATTATGATTGTAGTGACCATTCCGTTTTTAGCCATTGCCATGTACTTTATCTGGCCTGTCTTTAATATGGTCATTAACGGATTCGGTACCCTTCTATCTGCCGCAGGTGCATTTGGAACCTTCATTTATGGATTCCTGGAACGCCTGTTAATCCCAACCGGACTGCACCATATTTTAAATCAGCTGATCCGTTTTACTCCTATCGGCGGCACTGCCATGATCGACGGAGAGCAGATTTCCGGTGCATTAAATATTTACAACCAGCTGCTGATGTCCAGTAATCCGGACATGGATGTAATGCGCCAGGCTACCAGATTCCTGACTCAGGGAACCCACCCATTTATGGTATTCGGTCTTCCTGCTGCCTGCTATGCTATGTATAAAACTGCCTGTCCAAAGAACCGGGAAAAGGTGAAAGGTATGCTTTTAGCTGCCGGCTTAACCAGTTTCTTCACAGGAATTACAGAGCCAATCGAATTTGCATTTTTCTTTATTTCTCCGTTTTTATGGATTTTCCATGCCTTTATGGCTGGTCTGTCCTTCCTTATTAACACACTGCTGGGCGTATGTATCGGAAATGCCGGAGGCGGTCTGGTTGATTTAGTGCTTTTTGGCGTTCTCAGAGGACCGGAAACAAAATGGGTTCTCAACGTCGTAATCGGCCTGATTTACGCAGTCATCTATTTCCTTGTATTCCGGTGGGCAATCATAAAATTCAATATCAAAACACCGGGCAGAGAAGATGAGTCCGACGAAATAAACTATACAGACGAGATAACTGAATTAGGTTCTGCTATTATGGCGGCAATCGGCGGAAAAGATAATATTGTGGAAATTGACAACTGTATTTCCCGTCTCCGCCTGATTTTAAAAGACACCTCTGTCATTGATGAAAACGCATTAAAATCCACCGGTTCCCTGGGCCTGATCCGCATCAACGAAACGGCCTGTCAGATTGTATATGGCGCAAAAGTAGAAAAAGCTGCCGCAGAATTAAAACGAGCAGTAAAAGCAAACTAGGAGGAAATAAACCATGCTGACACAGACCAACCGCATTCAAAAAGACTTAGAAACACTGGCTGCTTACACATCCACTCCAGGCCATGGAGTGACCCGTTCCTCCTATTCCAAAGAAGACACTCTGGCCAAAGAATACCTGATAAACGAAATGAAAAAACTTCATCTTACTATCTATGAAGACGGAGTAGGAACGATTTTCGGCAGACGGGAAGGCACTCTAAAAGATGCTCCTGTTGTAATGTTTGGTTCCCATTATGACTCTGTTGTAAATGGCGGCGCCTTTGACGGCGCTGCCGGCACTGTCGCTGCACTGGAAGTCATGCGGATTCTTACAGAAGAACAGTTTGAAAATGACTATCCTCTGGAGCTGATTCTGATGAATGCAGAAGAAGGAGCCACCTTCGGCCCCTGCACAGGCGTAACCAATTCCAGAGCAATGGTTGGCACTTTAACCATGGAGGAATTAACTACAGTAAAAAACCGGTTTGGCCAGACAAAATTGGAAGCCATGACGGAATATGGATTGAATCCCGACTTAAAATCCTGCATCCGTAAACCCGGATCGATTAAAAATTTTGTGGAAATGCATGTAGAGCAGGGTCCTGTACTGGATCGGGAACAGACGGAAATCGGCCTGATTGAATATCTGGCCGGAATTGGCCGCTATACCATCCGTTTTTACGGAAAAACCGGAGATTCCACAGCACCTATGGACTCCAGAAAAGATGCTCTGGTAGCCGCCGCTGCCTTTATCCGGGAATTTGACCGCCAAATCAGGGCGCTGGGACCTGACGTGACCGGAATGGTAGGCAAACTGGACATTACCCCCAACTCCAACCAGTTTGTCCCGGAATATGCAGAAGGAAAAATCGAGATCCGCACGTTCCGAAAAGAAATTATTGAAACCACTGATTTTAAGCAGTTGATTCAGGATATTTTGGATCAAGTCAGCGGGGAATACCACATGGAATGCCAGCTGGAAGAAATCCGCCGGATTAACTATCCAAATCCTACCGGCCCCAGCGTAATGAATGCTGAAAATGTAGAAAAAATGAAATCCATCTGTGAAGAACTGGGATACAGCTATCTGGTAATCAACAACGGTACCGGCCATGATTCCATGATTATGACCGACTTCTGCGATACCAATATGATTTACGTTCCCAGCAGAAACGGCGGAGTTTCCCATTGTCCGGAAGAATGGACAGATTACGAGAGCATAAAAAAAGGCGCAGACGTCCTTCTGGGTCTCATCAAAGATTTGGCAAAAAAGAAAAATTAGAAAGAGGCATCTATGAATACATTGAAACGAATTGAGTATGGTTATGTAAAGAGTCCATCCCCAGACTGCAGTCAGATTCCGGTCATGCTTACCGATGAAACCATGGAATACCGGTACCGCAAAGTCATGAAGCGGATGGAAGAAGAAAACTTTGACGTTTTAGCAGTCTACGGCGATCTGGAACATGGAAATAACTTTGAGTATTTAACCGGATTTCTGCCCCGCTTTGAGGAAGCTCTCCTGGTTATGCACAAAGACGGTTCCAACTACATGATTATGGGAAATGAGAATCTGAACAAAGTCTCTTCCTCAAGAATCAAGGCCACACCCATCCATGCCCCTCATTTTTCCCTGCCCAACCAGCCCATGGATGGCGGCAAAGATATTACCACTATTTTATCCGAGGCAAAAATCTGCCAGGGGATGCGCATCGGCATTGTTGGCTGGAAACAGTTTACCAGCCCTGCGGAAGATAACCGCTCACTGTTCGATGTTCCCTATTATCTTATAGATGCCATCAAACGTCTGGCCGGTCCTGACGGCTGCATTGAAAATGCCGCTTCTCTTTTTATCGGGGAAAACGGCGCCCGCCGCACCAATAACGTCAATGAACTGGAACACTATGAGTTCGGCGCTTCCCTGGCCGGAGACTGCATTCTGGCTGCAATGGACCAATTAGACGAAGGCGTAAAGGAAACGGAACTTGGAGATACTTTAAATGCCCTTGGGCAGAAAAACAGCGTGGTAACCATTGCCGCTGCCGGAAAGCGTTTTGTAAAGGCCAACCTCTACCCCACAGAAAATACTGTAAAAGCAGGAGACACCATAAGCCTTACAGTCGGATATAAAGGCGGCCTGTCCTCCCGCTGCGGCTATGCGGTCAAAGATTCTTCCCAGCTTCCAAAACCTGTCAGGGATTATGTGGATGCAGTGGTAAGCCCCTACTTTCATGCCTATGCTCTATGGCTGGAACAGATTCACTGCAAAATGACCGGCGGAGAACTATACAATCTCATGGAACAGGTTATGCCCAAAGCAGACTATCACTGGTCTTTATGTCCAGGTCATCTGACTGCTGACGAAGAATGGCTTGCCTCTCCCATATACAATGGCAGCCAGGAACTGCTGGTCAGCGGAATGCTGTTTCAGATTGATATGATACCTTCTGTAGAAGGGTACGGCGGAACCAATGCAGAAAGCACTATTGCATTGGCGGATGAATCCCTGCAAAAGCAGATACAGGCCCAGTCCCCTGCGCTCTGGAACCGGATTGCAGCCAGAAGGGCCTATATCCAAAAAGAACTGGGAATCAACCTTAACCCCCACGTGCTTCCCATGACGTCTACTGTCGCCTATTTAAGACCCTTCTTTTTTGAAAAAGAAAAAGCTATGAAGGTAAATGATTAAAATGGTTAATATAGCCATCATATAACAGGTGAATCACCAAATGCAGAGTTAAATAACTGGAACGGTTAATGTTCATCACCTCATCAATGCTGGTGCTCTGAAAGTACAGATTATATCTGGAAATACTGGACAATTCGTTTTTGTGGAAATTGGTAATCGATACCATGGTAATCCCGGAAACGTCCAAATTGACCAGTGTTTCCCTGTACTTTTCAATATTTCCCGACCAGGATGCAATAAACAGCAAATCGTTCTGACTCATATATTTTTTCACGATTTTCAGTTCCGTAGAAGCGGAAATCATGATAATTTTCTTATTTACATTGAGAAAGCAGCGGGCCATCTCCTGAAGCATCAGCCGCTGTCCCTGTCCGGTTCCATAGGCATAGATATTTTCCGCTTCATCAATCTTTTTATAAATTTCTTCTATCTGTCCATTTTGCTGAAACAGTTTTATCGTCTGGGCAATGTCCTGATTCAAAATCTCCACAGAGTCTATATCCTGTCTCTCTCCCTGAATATCATCATTTTTTAAAAAGTATTTAAATTCGCTGTACCCGCTGAAATTCAGCTTCTGGGTCATACGCAGCACAGTTGCCGTCGAAACATTGCATCTTTCAGCCAGTTTGGCAATACTCAGCGTTGTGCTCATATGCAGGTTATTCTGGACAAAGTTTAAAATATGGAAATCAAGATGATTCAGCTTTGCGTAATTCTTATTAATAATGCCGTCTAATTGAGTCCCCATAATCATAGCCTCCTAAAAACCTGTTCTCATTCTATCATATATTCTCTGCATTTTACAAGCAAGTTTCCCGTAACACAAGAATCAAGGCTGCCGTCCATCCAACCAGAACTGGTTAGCTGCGCGTCAGCCTTTTCTCTTTATTATGTACCATATTAAACTCTGAACAGGCGCCGAAGCCTTAATTCCGCCTCTCCTTCGTCACTCCCTTCCAAATAAAATACCAGACTGTCTCCCCGCGGCTGCAACCCCGTCTGCATCGCCTCATAATCCTTTACATTAATCTTTGTGGCGTCACCCTGGATATAAATATCGCAGGTAAATTGATTCGCGGTCCTTACAAGATAGGATATAGGCAACGTCCGATACGGGGCAAGAATGTCAACTTTCTTCGTCAACATACACATCACCCCATTAAACACATAAAGCGATTGTCATTTAGTTTCTCTCAGGCTTCTCAATGTACAGTCATTATACTATGAAACTATGGAACATACAAGAACTGATTTTCTAAAAATTTCGTGAAAAATGGATTCTTTACAGATTTTTAACATCTTCCACAATGTAAATCGGGCGATCCTTTAATTCATTAAACAGTACGGAAATATACTCCCCAATCACGCCGATAACCACAAACATCATGGCAAACATAAAGCACATCAGCACAACAATGGTGGCATACCCGCTGGGCGCTCCCTGTCTGGTGCACAAGGTATAAAACAGCACGCCAACGCCGATAAGTGCAGAAAAAATACCTGCAAAAATCCCCAGTTTTAACGGCATATTGGAAAAGCACATAATGGTATTTACGGAAAAACGGAACAACTTTTTCAGACTGTATTTGCTTTCCCCTGCAACCCTTGGACGCGCTTCATAAGAAATTGACGTTTTCTTAAACCCGATATTCTGGACATAGCCCCTTAAAAACCGGACTTTTTCTCTGTAATTCGTTCTTAATACATCCGCCGCCTGACGGCCCACAGCAAAGAAATCAGAGGCATTTGGCTCAAAGTATACGTCAGACATCCGGTTAATCAAGGCGTAAAACGCATTGGACGTTATATTTTTAATAAATCCGGCGCTGGCATTGCTGGTACGCACCATGGTAATTACCTGATAGCCCTCTTCCATTTTTTCAACAATGTCTATCAGACATTCCGGCGGATGCTGCAAATCTGCATCCATACAGACAATGCCGTCTCCGGTACTGTAATCAATTCCCGCAATCATAGCCGACTCATGACCAAAATTTCGGGAAAAAGAGATGACTTTGATCCGGCTCTCCCGGCTGGCCAGCCGTTCCAGCACCTCTTTGCTGCCGTCTGCGCTTCCGTCATTGACAAATAACAGTTCCCAGTCCCAGGAAAGGCTGTCCAGCACCTTTTTCGTCTCCTGATAAAACTGATCCAGCGCTTTCTCCTCATTGTATACAGAAACCACTACGGAAAGCCGTTTTTTTTCATTCTCCATATTCTAACTCCTGCTGCCGCTTGATATCGGATTGCTTCTATCTTCATCGAATACTTCTATCTCCATATCGGAATGGGCCGGAACCTGTTTTTCCTTAGGAGGCGGCGTCATATAGTCTCCGTAAACGCAGGTCAGCACCTGATCCCAGCCTGCGGGAACCATAAGCATCTCCCCTTCAAACTCCATATCCACCGTCTGGCTGCACCACTCTTTTTTCAGGGTCACATACAGGTAATCCGGCTGATAATTGCTGTAGTAGCATAAATTGCTTTTCCCTTTCCGATCTTTCACTGCCGCGCAAAACTGCATCCGGCGAATCCATTTCATGGGAATCAGTTTTCCCACTGCAGACAGGCCGCCGACAAAGATCTTGTTGGCCAGGCTGTACTTGCTAAAGTCCAGACGGTACCGGTGTCCCATGGCCAGGCCATAAATGCCGGTATGCAGCAATTTTGTAAAGGCCGCAGAAATCTTATTTTCCGGCAGTTCGTCAATGGTAAATAAATCCACCCACAAATGATTTAATTTTCCTTCATAAAACTGCATTTCCCCGCTGTCCTCATGGGTACTGCTGTTGTCATAGCAGATACGGGCAGTAAAATCATAAAATGCAGTTCCGTTCCGTAAATCTTTGGGCTCTAAAAGGGTCATTCCGGCAGGAAGTTTTTTCTTCGCTGCCCTGATAAATTTTGTATAATTATCCCTGGTAAACGCCACGTCTGCATCATCGTCCCAGGGAATAAATCCTTTATGACGGACTGCTCCTATCAGAGTTCCGGCATCCAGCATATACTGAATCCCTTCCTCTCTGCAGATTCGGTCAATCTCCTTTAATATTGCCAGATTCGCCTGGTGTACTCTGGTCAGATCCATCTTATTTCCTCCTGACATTTACGCGGTCTGCAATGCTTCCTTTATGGTTTTTGCCATGTAGTCAATCATCTCGTCCGTCATTCCCGGATATACGCCAACCCAGAAGGTGTCTTTCATAATCCGGTCCGTAACCGCCAGATCGCCGGCTACCCGATACCCTTCTTTCTTCTTTCTCATCTCATCAAAGCAAGGATGTTTGGTCAGGTTTCCTGCAAACAGCATTCTGGTCTGGACGCCCTTTCCTTCCACATACTGAACCACCTGGTTCCGGTCCACACCGTCCTTACAGGTAATCAGAAAACCAAACCAGCTGGGTTCAGAATCCGGACAGGCTTCCGGTAAAATTACCTTATCCTGGCAGTCCCAAAGTCCTGCCTTTAATCTGGCAAAGTTGGCCTTTCTTCTCTCCACAAAGGAAGGAAACTTCTCTAACTGGGCACAGCCGATAGCCGCCTGGAGATCCGTCGCCTTTAAGTTATACCCGAAATGGGAATAGACATATTTATGATCATATCCAAGCGGCAGTTCTCCATACTGTCTGTCAAATCGGTGGCCGCACAGATTGTCTCTTCCGGACGGGCAGACGCAGTCTCTTCCCCAGTCCCTGAACGAACGGATAATCTTATTTAACAGGGGATTGCTGGTATAAACTGCTCCGCCTTCTCCCATAGTCATATGATGAGGCGGATAGAAACTGGACGTACCGATGTCTCCGATGGTTCCTGTTAATTTTGTCTCTCCGTCTATGGTATACCGGCTTCCCAGGGCGTCACAGTTATCCTCTACCAGCCAGAGATTGTGTTTTTCGCAAAATGATTTTACTGCTTTTAAATCAAAGGGATTTCCCAGAGTATGGGCAATCATTACAGCTTTGGTCTTTTCGGACAAAGCTTCCTCCAGTTTTGTCACGTCAATGTTATACTGGGGGATGGTCACATCCACAAACACCGGAACGGCTCCATACTGGATCGCCGGCGTTACAGTAGTTGGAAATCCTGCCGCTACCGTAATAATCTCGTCTCCCCGTTTTACCTGTCTGTCTCCAAGAAGGGGCGAGGTAAGGGTCATAAACGCAATCAGATTGGCAGAAGATCCAGAGTTTACCAGGGAGCAGTAGCGGACTCCCAGATATTTTGCCAGATCTGTTTCAAATTTGTCTGTATACCGTCCGGAAGTCAGCCAGAACTCCAGGGCAGAGTCTACCAGATTAACCATTTCCCTGTGATCGTAAACTCTGGACGCATAGGGAATCCGGTCTCCCTCTTCAAACGGTTTTTTCTGATTATGGAATGTATCGCAATATTCGGCAGTCATGTCCAGAATCGCCTGTCTGGCTTCCTGCTCGCTCATATTTTCAAACATAATGTTCTCCTTTTCTATCAACAACGGGCTGCGTTTTGCCGCAGCCACACATTAGCCAAAAAATTCCCTGATCTGCCGGTCTGTCGCCTCCAGCATATCCTGACCTTCTAAATACTGTCTGGACCATTCAACAGTCTTTTCCACCGCTTCTTTTACATGGTAACGGGGCGTCCAGCCAAACACTTTTTTGATCTTTGAACAATCTAATTTTAAAAAGTTCGCCTCATGAGGACCGCCGTCGTACCTGTTGATCCAGGTCTGTCCGTCTCCCCATGCCTGGCAGAATAAATCCGTCAGATCTCCGGTTGTCACACAGTCTGTATCATCCGGTCCTACGTTATAATATCCCGCAAATTGAATATCCTCATACTGTTTCATGGCAATCTCCAGATATACATTAAGAGGCTCTAACACGTGCTGGTAAGGTCTTGTAGAATGAGGATTTCTTACGATAATCTCCTTTCCTGCCGCCGCTGCCCGTATACAGTCCGGAATAATCCGGTCGTTGGCAAAGTCGCCGCCGCCGATGACATTTCCGGCTCTGGAAGTGGAAATGGCGCAGCGTCCGTCTCCAAAAAAGGACTTCTGATAGCTGTGGGTTACCAGTTCCGAACAGGATTTGCTGTTGGAATAAGGGTCATATCCGTCTAATGGATCGCATTCTCGATAGCCGTACTCCCACTCCTTATTTTCATAGACCTTATCGGTGGTAATGTTGACAAAGGAACGGACAGACGGAGTCAGCCGGATGCACTCTAACAGATTGACCGTCCCCATTACATTGGTTTCGTAGGTATAAACCGGATCTTTGTAAGAATCCCGCACTATGGGCTGGGCCGCCAGGTGGAATACTACCTCCGGCCGGACGTCTTCAAAAACCTGACGAAGCTTTTCCAGATCTCGGATGTCCCCGATTCGGGAATCCATGGTGTCCTCCAATCCAATAATCTGATAAATCGACGGATCGGTCGGCGGATTTAAGGCGTAGCCGGTTACCTTGGCGCCGCACAGCGCCAGAATTCTGCACATCCAGGTTCCTTTAAAACCAGTGTGTCCGGTAACAAGAACCCGTTTCCCCTGATAAAATGAAGTTAATTCCTGTAAGGTCATATCCATTCTCCTGTTTGTTTCCAAATCTGCTTATTCCTGAACTGTTGCATTTTCAAATCTTTATTCCCAGATTTTCCAGGGGGCTTTCCCAGACTGCCACATGGCCTCCAGCTGCTGCTTGTCTCTCTGGGTATCCATACACTTCCAGAATCCCTCGTGATGGTACGCCATCAGCTGTCCATCCTTTGCCAGGTTTTCTAAGGGTTCTTTTTCAAGGACAGTCGTATCATCTGCTAAATAGTCAAAAATGCCGGAATTTAACACCATAAATCCACCGTTAATCAAAGCGCCGTCATTGTCATTTTTCTCGCGGAATGCCTGAACCTGGCCTTCTCCGTTTAAATCCAGAACGCCAAACTTCTGGCCTACGTTGACGCTGGTAAGAGTTGCAATTTTTCCATGGTTTTTATGGAACCGGACCAGGGCATTTAAATCTACGTCTGCTACCCCGTCTCCGTAAGTCAGCATAAACGGCTCGTCTCCTACAAATGGACGGATCCGCTTTACCCTGCCTCCGGTCATGGTATTTAAACCGGTGTCGACCAGGGTTACCTTCCAGGGTTCGGAATAGTTGTTGTGGACTTCCATCTGGTTGTTTGCCAGATCAAAGGTCACGTCTGAGGTGTGGAGGAAGTAATCGGCAAAGAACTCCTTAACTACATACTGCTTATATCCCAGGCAGATTACAAATTCGTGAAATCCGAACTGGGAATAATATTTCATAATGTGCCATAAAATCGGTTTTTCTCCGATTTCAATCATAGGCTTTGGTTTTAAATGGCTTTCTTCGCTGATTCTGGTGCCAAATCCGCCAGCTAATAAAACAACTTTCACGATTTTTCCTCCTTACGACCGTATACATTCCACTGATTTGTCTCTAAAATCTCCAGGGCCTTTCTGATTTTCTCAGGGCCTTTTCTATATTCAAAAATGTCTTCTAATTCCTGATCGCTGCAGTTTTTATAATTCAATGCCGCCGTTATCTTTTCCTCATAACGTTCCTTCCGGTAAGGCGCTTTTACAATTTCATCTGCGGTGGTGGCAAGGTTGCCGCACAACATCACTCCGGTAAAGAAAACCGCCAGGATCGCTGCTGCCGAATGGCCCTTCGTTCCCTTATGGTTTCGTCTCCTGTTTTCTGATTCCAGTTTCCAGGCAATGGCGGCTGTCAGCACAATGCCGATAATTCCCATCTGGAACTGGACCGCATAACGGGAACTCATTCCGTAATTCTCCTGGCTCAAAAAAATCCATCTGGAAATCAGGATCAGCACATGGCTGCATCCGCCGGATAAAATCAGAAGCAGAGGGAACAAGGTTTTTTCATAAATTCTGTATCGGAAGTTTAACCATAATCCCAGCACATATCCGCCCATCACACACAGACCGATAAACAGCATCATGTGATTGGAAAGGTGCAGACGGCTCTGCATGGTCTCTCCGCCTAAAAACATGGATGCAAAGGACTTGATAAAAAAGGCGGGGAAAAATTTGGGATTCTGCTTTAGCGCTTCCATCAGGGTCAATTCCGTAGCGCCTGCGTGTTCCTCTACGGTACAGGCGTTGCTTACCATATAAATCCCCAGCGGAATCAGAATGCACAGCAGCCAGAGAACATATTCCTTCAGCGCCTTTTTATCGTCCTGTATAAATCCGCTCCAGATGCACAAATATCCATATACGACTATCATTACGCCGGAGTATACCGCACAGTATTGTCCTGCCACTCCTAATGTAATCAAAAACGGAAATACGATTAACAACGGTCTGTCCCAGGGTTTTTCGGTCTTTTGTCCACGCCGGATTCCCGCCCTTTTACTCTGCCATACCCGATCCACAATCAGATAATAATAATAGAAACAGGCAAAGGCCAGAAAATGCGCCCAGCCGCTTCCATTGGTCAGCATTTCCCATTTATTTAAACTGAACATAAACAGGCTGACTGCAGCCAGCGTAAGAACTCCCAGTTTTTCTTTTCTGACATATAAACCAATTACCCATGCTGCCAGCCCCAGTCCCAGAATCCCCAGGATCTGGTCAAAACGGACGCTGAATCCAAACAATGTGACATTAATTCCTCTGCTGAGGAAATTAATCGGAATTCTGGTAAAAATATCTGCTACAAAAAACTTGTCGGGATTCCACACATCCGGCAGATAGGAATTAATCAGCCGGATATAGTCCGAATATACCACGTCGCTGGTGGCAGAGCAGACATACCACAGGCAAAACAGAATGCCTGCTATGGGAAACAGCACATATCGGTAAGACCGTTTCATTATATCGTAAATCCTCCTATTTGTAAAACTCTATTAGTCCGCCCTGATTTCCATCAGTACCGCCAGACGGTCCGTTCCCCGCTGCTCTTGGGCGTCCTGCATATAGAAATTATGGCGAAATTCCAGCTCGATAATCTGATACGGCTCTGCCTTGATGTCCTGGTAATACTCGCTTTTGGTTACCGGAATCTGCGCCGCCAGATTTCCGTCTATATAAATTTCCGTAGTCTCTCCTCCGGTTAAAATCCCCGGGAACATAAATTTTAGATGAATGACGCCTTCTTTTCCAGTCATAATACGGATTCTGGCCGTTTCATCCATCCAGCCGTCGCTGTAATATCCTTCTATCCGCTGGCATTTTAAGTTGCGGACGGTCTCTGTAATATCCTGGAATCCATTGTGGGACGGATCTTCTGCCAGAACCAGCATCTGATCCGTTACCTGGCCGATTTCCAATATACTGTCCACAAACTGGACCGTTGTGCCCTCTGCCTTTCTCTCCTTGTCAAATACCTTAAAAAAGGTTCTGGCAGTAAAGTCGCTCATCTCATAGGAATTTCCCACGATATAAATGGTCTTTCCGAAAATCTCATCGCCATATTTTTCATAGGTTTCCTCTGCCAGGGAATTGTAGCGGAGCTGGTTGGGCCAGAAATACAGATTCGGGTACTGCTGCCGGTAAAAACACTCCACCGGAAACATCAGTGCCAGATACAAAAGGACCCCTCCTGCATAAATACCTCTCCCAAAAAGTCTCTGATTGCTGCTTTCTCTCTTTTCCCACTTGCCGGCCGGCTGACGCAGAACTCCTGATATGTAGCAGAGAAACAGCAGCGCGGCTGTATAGGAGACGTAAATCCACCGCATCTCCACCCGTACGGTTACGCTGGAAGCGCCGATGCACAAAGCGATAAAGGTCAGAAACAACGCTGTATTCTTCAAATATCCGGCCGCTTGTCTCCGGTTCCGGAGCATCTGCACCACAAATGCCAGCACAAACAACAGCAGCACCGCATCTGCCAGTATTACCAGCATCTTGACCCATCGGGGGGAATCTGCCCAGGACATCCCATTTAAATGTTCTGGCCCTGCGTTGCAGCCAAACATATAGGCCACCTGGCTGAGGGCATAGCCAATGGCTTCTGACAGGGAAAAGGTATCTGTTACCTGGGTTCCTCCGGTTCCGGCCGGAACCACCGTTCCAATGGTCAGACGCCGGATTGCCATAACCGCTCCAAAGGAAATCATTGGAGACAGCCACTTTTTCCAGTCCGGTTTTCCCCCTCTTTTTCCAGTCAGAAGCAGGGCCAGATAAATCAGGGGAAGCAGGGCCAGATACCGTTCATGGACAAAGCAGACCGCAAAATACAGGACGCAGGCTGCGTAAAACGGTTTATCCCTGCCTTCTTCATTGAGATACAGATACAGGCAGATTAAGATTCCCAGAGCCATAATCGTGGCCGCCGTCTCCATAAGACCGTATACCTGGCTGATCTGATAATAAGACATACGGGACAGCAGATACAAAATGCCTGCCAGAAATCCGGTAAACCGGCACTTTGCCAGTCTGGTTCCAAACCAGTAGACGAAGCCTGCCGCCAGGGTATTAAGCACAAGATTGATTGGCACAAACCAGGTTACATGATTTCCTACAAAGGCCAGTTCCAGCCAGGCCATCAGGTAATACAGAAAGCGGAATCTGGTGCTTCCGATGGGAAAATTGAATTCCGTAAAAGACTGCTCTCCATAACAGGACCACAAATAGAGATCATCCATATAAAGGCCTTTGATTTCAATTCCGCGGTTGATAAAAAAAGCGAATATCCCTAACAGAAGAACGGCAATCACATCATTTTTCCATTTGTTTGTTTGTTCCAGAGATAATTTTGAATCCATTGTGTATTTCCTTCCTGACTTTCCCACCATCTGAAACGGTTATCTGGGAATTACCATTTTGTAAAACTCGTCTGCTGATGCAGCCGCTTCCTCCGGTCCGTATCCGGTTCCGTCCAGACTGACTTTTCCCACCATGTTTCCATTTTCATAGCGGATTCCGGTCAGACTTCCTTCCTCTACCAGATAGCGGAGCACGTCCCACTCCCTGCTTCCTTCTTCTAAATGTCCGGCTTCTGCATAAATATAGTCTGTCTTTGCATAGCGAAGATAATCCTTAAAATTTTCCAGGGTTTTTACCAGAACTACATTGCCTCCGCTTCCGGTCGTATCATAGTAGGACTGGACGCTGCAGGCAAAATCCAGGCACTGGGGATGTTCTCCAAATGCAATGACCCGATTTCTGGGATTGGAAGATAAAAATTTCCAGATTTCCCCTCTTCCGGCTGCTTCTGCCTTTTGGTAACTTTCTGCCCGATGGTCATAATACCCCTTATGCTTAAAGGAAACAGGAGTAAATCCCACGCCTCCTGCCCAGCTTGTAAGGGACATGACCGTAATCTGGAATGCCGCCGTAAGCACAGCCAGTCCCTTTATCCACTTCGGCCAGACAGATTGCTTTCTGCCTTTTGCACTGCCCTTCCCAGGAAGAATCACAGCCGCGCAGACCGCAGCCAGGGAATACCACAGCATAAAATAGTTGCCGTCTACCTGCCACAAAAGATAAATGCTGACAATGCTGATTATGCTGACAACAAAAAGAATGGTCCAGAGGAGTCTGGTTTCCTTTTTCTTTGCCGCCTGTTTTCCCCAGCAGATGGCCGCTGTCAGGCAAAGCAGGAACAGTCCGGTTCCCCAGGCGATTATCACATGGTCCATGTCGTCCCCCAGAGGGGCAAAACACATTTTTATCAGTCTCTCCCCCAGATGAAGCAGTCCGCCTAAAAAGCCCATGGAAAGCCCTTCATTGGGAATGGAACTAAAGGCAAATGGCCAGCGCACCTGAAAGCCCAGAAGTTCCCAGATACTGGTAAATACCGAGGTAGACGGCATTCCCGTAAGGAGGTAGGTTCTGCCCCACAGGCCAATAAGCGCCGCTCCTGGAACAAAGAGAAACCGGAAAAATCCTGCTCCTTTTGTCAGAAGCCTGAACACCGGCGTTTTTATCGCCATCAGGCATAAAAGTCCTGAGCCCACTGCTGCTGTTGAAAACACCAGGGAGGTAGGCTTTAATGTAAAACTGATCAGGCAGGCGCCGGCTGCCATGAACAGATGCCGTGCCTGCTCCTTTCTGTCTTTTGACCGGACCATAAAAAGGAGTCCTTCTATGGCTGCAAGCTGAAACAAAAGCGTCAGAATATCGCTTTTTGCTGTCACAGACATATTTAAAATTCCAGGGGTCAGAGCCATGACGCAGGCTGCAAACAGTCCTCTTTTCCTGCCGCCTATGGCTGCCGCCAGCCGGTATCCCATAATTAGTACCCCGACCGTCTGCCAGATGGTAAACGCCAGGACGAACCCGTAGCTTGGAAGGCTGGAAAGCGGCAGCGCCAGCACTTCCAGTCCTTTGGAATAGGTATAAACCACATTGACGCTTCCCAGATTTTCATAGATTCCCCTGCCATTGTCCAGGATATAAGGCGAACGCAGGCCATAATGAAGGGAATCATAGTCCAGAGCCACATTCATCCGTCCCGCCTGAATCAGAATGCAGGTCAGAATGATGGCAAGCATCAGCCCTTCTGTTTTGTCCCATTGTCCCTTTTCTTCTAAAACCGGAACGTGAATGACGTTCTTTCCCTTCTTTTTCTGGACATAAATCCATAAAGCTTCTCCAAGAGCCAGGACAACTGCCAGGCCTCTCCACAGATCCATGCCTCCGGTTCCAGATGCAGAAATCACACAGACCAGGATCATCCACAGACCAGATCCCATAATAAGGGACGAGGGATGAAACAACGGTCCCTCCTTGAATCCGCCTAAGAAGCTGGTTCCCATTTTTCCCAGAATTAACAGGAACAGACTGTACGCTCCGGAAACCAGAAGCGGCAAAAATGCCTGATGGCACCAGGAGAATATGAAAATCCCCGTCAGTGCCATCCAAATCCCTGATCGTTTTGTTTTTAGTACGCAGAAAGAGACGGACATCCATACAAATACTGCCCCAACCTCGGCAAGCATCTGTATGTTGTTATTCCAGCGTAAGACTTCTCCTAACGGGCCGTTTATAAACAGGCTCCAGACTCCCGCCGCCAGAATCAGGGCTGCCAGAACCCCCAGAAATATGCTCTTTCTTTTTTCCTGATTACTCATATTCCTTGTACGCCCTTTTATAAAAATACATGATTCCTTTTACAATCTGCTCCGGCCAGAAACGGGAAAACATCTCCATTTCTTCCCTGCTTCTCCGATCCCCCTTCATACAGGCCTTGGTTGCGTTGGCCTCATGGATCCGGTAATACAGAAGGGGACGTTCTGCGCAGATAAACCGGCCCTCCCACTTTGCCAGGCGGTCAAAAGTATCCCAGTCTAAGGCGTATTGAAATCCGGAATCAAACACAGGACTTCCGATTAACTCTTTGTTGTACGTACAGGACGGACAGCAGATGGGGTTTCCAAACACAAGAGCTGCCCGTTTCACTGCAGTGATATGGTTCAGAGCCGGAATCCGCAGGGGAAGGCGCAGAATCTTTTTTACCAGCCTTACCTTATCCCTGACTGCCAGATCATTTTCCTTTACCAGCACGTAATCGGTCGTAAACATAGTCATATCCGGATACTTCCTTGCGTAAGAAAGCAGGGTTTCTTTATATGTTTTATGGTACATATCGTCCTGGTGGGCAATGGTAACCAATCGGGCGTCTGCCATCTGACAGGCAAACTCCCAGTCGTCCCTGATATTGCTCTGTCCCTTCCGGACAAATACGGGAATCTCATAGCTTTCTGCCAGTCCCTCTATATAACTGCTGGGTGTGGAGGTACACAGGATAATATCCGCAGGAACGGTCTGCATCTTTAAGGAACGGATGCAGGCTTCCAGATACGGCGAATCCTGATAGGCGCAGATTGCAAATACGTGTTCTTTCATAATAACCCCTTTTTCCTATGATGATTAAGATGTCAAAAGCCCTGGTAAAAGGCTGCCGGCAAAATGCACAAAAAATTGAACCCGTTCCTGTGCACCAGGCATTTCAATGAGCCTTTTAAAGCAAAAATCGTGTTCAGAAAAATCTTCCACGATTTTTAAGTCTCATTTCCATGGTGCAAAAGGTCACGTATATCAATTTTTTGCGCTCTTTGCCAAATAGCATCCATTAAAAGGGCTTTTGCCCCCTAATCTTATAACTCAAAAAAATGGTCTTCTAACATCAGGCATAAGGCATGGTAGATGGGAAGGTGCAGTTCCTGGATTTTATAGGTTTCCTGCTCCGGCACAATGATAGCTGCATCCGCTGATTTTGCCAGCTTTCCGCCGTCTCTTCCGGTTAATACCACTGTTTTTAGTCCTTTTGCCCTGGCTGCAGCCAGCGCATATAAAATATTTTTGGAATTTCCCGATGTAGATATCCCCAAAAATACGTCTTCTGGTCGGGCATATCCCCAAAGCTGCTGGGCATATATCATTTCCCCGTTTACATCATTTAAAAACGCTGTAGAAAGACCGGTGTGTCCGGTCAACGCAATGGCTGGAAGCCCTCCCTGAAGGCATTCTGCCAGTTCTGTTCCCAGGTTTTCTTCCAGCTGGCTGTCCTGGCTGATTTCTTTCCCAGCCTGTTCCAGCAAAGCCTGTTCCTCTTTGCTGACCCTGCGCCGTTTCACAAAGCCCTTCATCAGTTCCCCTACGATATGCTCTGCATCGGCGCAGCTTCCTCCGTTTCCGGCAATCAGAAGTTTTCCGCCCTGTTCATAACAGGTTTCCAGTATCTTGTAAGCTGCCTCTATCTGATCCCCGATTGGCTGTAACTGGGGATACCGTTCTGTCAATAAGGTTACATATTCTCTGGATGCCATTGGCCTTCCTCCTTAAAAATCCAGTCTGCCGCTTCCATCAGATTTTCTGCGTAATACTCATAGTCTTTTGCAGTCCGTCTGCCCTGGCGCTGGTTTTCAAAAATCTCTTTTCCATAGCCAGTGCCCACCAGAATCGAGGAAACGCCGAAATTATGGCCTGCCTGGGTGTCAATCAGCTTGTCTCCAATCATATAAGAATGGGATTTTTCCATTGCAAAATCCCGTTCTGCCTGAAGGAACATTCCAATTCCAGGTTTCCGGCAGTCACAGGTTTTCTTATATTCTCCGATTCCATGCTCCGGATGGTGGGGACAGAAGTAAAAACCGTCAATATGAGCGTTTTTTTCTGCCAGGACCTGATTTAAATACTGATTTAGAATCTCCAGATCCTTCTCTGTATAATATCCCCGTCCAATACCTGCCTGATTGGTAATCACAATGACCCAGAAACCGGCCTGGTTAAACCGGCTGATGGCTTCTGCCGCGCCAGGAAGAAGCTTTAAATCCTCTGGCCGGTGCAGATAGTTGACCTCTTCATTGATCGTGCCGTCCCGATCCAGAAAAATTACCGGCCGTTTCTCATTTTTATAATTGAAACTCATAATTTCCATTTGGCATATGGACTTTGACCGCATCATACTGCCATCTGTCCTCGTTGGTAATCCAACTCTGCGCTCCCCTCAGTTCAAAATTCCAGTCTGTTACCTGTCCGCCTGCCGCTTCCATGCGGGCAGCTACTACATGGCGGATGTTATATGGACAGAACATTAACAAAAATCCGCCGCCGCCTGCTCCAAGAAGTTTGCCGCCTAATGCTCCTGCTTTTTTTGCTTCGTTGTACAGTTCGTCAATCTGGGGATTGGTAATCTTGCTGCTCATCCGCTTTTTGCTTTCCCATCCATAATCCAGGAGTTTTCCAAAGCTGTACAGATTTCCCTTTAGCAGCTCGTCCTTCATGGCATAAGCCAGGGCCTTTACCTCGCACATAGCGTCAAACGCGTCTTTTTTCTCGTAATTTTTTACCTGATCCTTAATAATATTGGCAGAAACGTGAATGTTTCCGGTATAGCACAAAAGCAGATTGTACTGGAGTTCATGGATAATGTCCTTTTTAATCCGCAGGGGATTGACTACCACGTTGTTGCGGCCATGAAACTCGATAAAGTTAAACCCGCCAAAAGCCGCTGCATACTGATCCTGATAACCGCCGTCAATTTTTAAATCCAGACGTTCTACCTGATAAGCCAGATCTGCCAGGGCATAGCTGTCTAACTCCACCCCTTTCCATCGGGCCATAGCGGTTAAAAGAGCCACCATAACCGTAGACGACGTTCCCAGACCCGAGCCTGGAGGCGCGTCGCACTGAAGGTATACTTCGCAGCCCTGCCGGATATCCATAGCCTTTAGCGCTGCGGTTACCAGATCCAGCTTACCGTCATAAACATAGTTTTCTTTTGTGTTGTATTTTACTGTTGTATCAAAATCCAGGGAATGGGCAATAATCTGGTCGTCTTCTCTGGGTACAATGGAACAATACGCATATTTGTTGATGGTGCTTCCAATAATGGCGCCGCCCTGCTCCTCGCAAAATGGAGCCACGTCCGTACCGCCGCCTCCAAAGCTGACTCTTAAAGGCGCTCTTCCTCGAATTACCATACGACCACTCCTTTTCTCACATCTTCCTGGAACTGGAAATAGGCTTCCGGAATCCCGATGTCAATAAAATATCCGTCGTTGACAAATCCCCCCAGACGTTTTCCTTCCTTCATCCACCTGGGTATCATCTCATTTTCCAGGGAGACCTTTCCGTCTGGTATCTCATCTAGCAGGGACTTTCTGAGCAGGTAGACTCCGCCATTGATGGTTCCAGGGCAGCTTTCCTGGTTTTTTTCATTAAATCCGGTAAGCATCCCATCCAAAAGCACCGCTTCCCCATAGCGGGATACGTCGGGAACTTTCCGGAGCACAAGGCCCATATCCAGATTTTTTTCCTGTCCCAGGGTCATAAGACGGCTGTAATCAATCTGGTAAAAGGTGTCTGCATTCAGCACATAAAACGTATCTTCCGTTATAAATTTTCCTGCGTTTTTGATTGCGCCTGCAGTTCCCAGCAGCGTTTCCTCATATGCATAGGAAACGGTTACGCCAAACGCGCTTCCGTCTCCAAAATATTCCTCCACCATGGACCCTTTATAGCCCACTGCAAAAATAATATGGGTAATTCCATGGCGGGACAGTTCGTGAACCACATATTCCATAAAGGGGCGGCCTTCAATCAGGGCCATAGGCTTAGGCCGGTCGCTTACTACGCTGCGCAGTCTGGTTCCCAGGCCTCCTGCCAGTAATATTGCCTGCATTTTGTTGTCCTCCTGTATCTGCCGTAAAGGATGCTACACGCCTAAATATCCTTTTACTAATTCGTAAGTCTGCTCCAGTCCCTTAATATGGGTTCTTTCTGTGCCATGGGAAGCGTGAACGCCCTGGCCAATCAGCGCGCCTCTGATGTCGTTGCCTCCCTTTAACGCTGCAGACACATCGGAGCCGTAATGCGGGAAAATATCCACTGCATAGTCCAGTCCTTTTTCCTCTGCAATCTGGATCAGCCGGTTGGTCATCTCATAATCATAAGGGCCGGAAGAATCCATAGCGCAGATAGATACTTTATATTCATCTCCGTTTAAGTCGTCTCCGATGGCGCCCATATCGATTGCTAAAAATTCACTGATGTCTTCCGGAATCCAGGAACCGCCAAATCCTACCTCTTCAAAGTTGCTGACGGCAATCTTTACCGGACGATCCGGACGCTTTCCTGTCTCAGACAAATGCTTTAATACTGCCAGAAGCACTGCGACGGAAGCTTTGTCATCTAAATGGCGGGAATTGATAAACCCGCTTTCTGTATAGCGGAACATGGGATCAAAACTGATGTAATCGCCTGCGCTGATTCCCAGGGCTTTTACGTCTTCTTCGTTTTTGACCGGCTCGTCAATACGAATTTCCATATTTTTCAGCTTTCTTTCCATGGTTCTGGCATCGTCATAAGTGTGTACGGAAGGCGCTGTGGTAAGAATGGTTCCAGTATAGGTCTTTCCGGCGCGGGTGTGAATCTTGCAGTAAGTTCCCTCGATGGATTCCATCATATACCCGCCTACGCTGACAAACCGAAGGGTTCCCTGGGAACTGATGGAACGGACCATAGCCCCTAAAGTATCTCCGTGGGCGGTCAGTCCTAACGTCTCTTTTTCTTCGCAGCCGCAGGCAGCGGGAACTTCAATAATCAGGCCGCCCTTTTTGCTGTAAAATGAAGAGAATCCGAAGCGTTTCGCTTCTTTCTCAATGGTTTCCATAATCTCTTTTGTAAATCCGCTGGGGCTGGGAATATTCACCAGCTTTTCTAAAATTTTTACTATATATTCCATTTCTGGCGTCAATATCTGCTTACTCATCTGGTAAAGTCCTCCTTAATCACATCCCAGGCTCCGTCTACGCTGAAATGAGCCTTGATATAGTCCTGTGTACTGTCTGACAACTGTTTTAAACGTTTGGTATCCTGATATAATTTTACGGTTTTATCTGCAAATTCTTCTGCTCCGTCTGCAATTTCCAGGGTCTTTTCTACATCCGGAATTCCCTCTGCGCCGATGGACGTGGTCACAATGGGCGCGCCGTTGTAAATGGCTTCTACTACTTTGCCTTTTACCCCTGCGCCGTAGCGGAGAGGAACTACAACAATCCGGCACTTCTGATAAATATCTTCCAGTTCTTCATCACTGACAAATCCCTTTATGATAATGCCGTTTCCAGGCTGTTCCAGCCCTTTAATCTCGTCGGTCACTTTGGATCCCACTACGTAAAACTTCATATCCGGAATCTGTGCCCGAATCAGCGGGAAAATCTCTCTGGCAAACCACAATACTGCGTCTGCATTGGGCGGATGGGCAAATCCTCCCACAAATACCAGTCCTTCCCGCTTTTCAAAGTCTTCTTCTATCTTGTCTAAAAACTTATCATAAACATACGCGGTAATGGCTTTTACCGGAATCTCCGGATTGATTTTGTGGATAGCCTGCTCTTCGATATAAGACGGATAATAGGAAACCTCCGCTTTCTGCATCATAGAAAGTTCAATAGCCCGCCAATAGTCCGCCTCCCGCTTTATCTTAATATCTCCGGTCAGTTCATATTCCCGTCCTAACCGCAGGAAGTGAAGGTCATGGCCATAATAAATGACCTTGATATTGGTGTGGTCTTTGATAAAGTCTACGTACTTAGTGGCAATATGGGGCCGGTTTAAGTAGGCAAAATCAATTTCATCCCCATTTTTTTCCAGCCAGTCCCAGATGCCGGTCTGGTACTCCTGACCGTAAAGGATTTCCACTCCCATCTGCTGCAGCGTAGTAGAATATGGCTCTTCGTGAAGGAAGTTGTCTCCTAAAAACTTGACTGCAAACCCCTTTTTCAGAAACATCTTAATATACTGATACGTGGTCTTGGAACCTGCGTCCTTGTCAAAGGTAGGTACGTAGTGATCCACGATCAACACCACCGGCTTTTTCTGGCTTCTCTCTCTTGCCCTGAACGGGTTTGGATTGCCGTCATTTACCGACTGCTTCTTAAACTCGTCTGCCCATTTTTCTTTTAACTTTCTGCTGTTTTCCACCTGGTACCGCTTTAAACCAGTGCCGTTGACATCGGTTCCGTTGGAAACGCCTTCAAAGTGAATAACCTTGGAAAGAGGCTGATATACTACCCTGTAGCCTGCTTTCCGGACTTCAAATGCCAGATCCGAGTCCTCACAGTAAGCAGGGGCAAACCGGTCGTCAAAGCCGCCGATCTGATCCCACAATGATTTAGAAAGCAGAATGGCCGCGCCGGAAATATAATCCACGTCTTTTACATAGTTGTATTCTGCCTTGTCCGGATTGTCCAGACGGCCGTAATTCCAGCCGGAACCGTCGCTCCAGATGATTCCTCCTGCTTCCTGCAGACGGCCGTCCGGATAAACCAGCTTAGATCCTACCATACCAATCGTTGGATCTGACTGAATCAGCGTTACCAGAGAACTGAGCCATCCGTCGGTTACCTGGGTGTCGTTATTTAAAAACATGATATAACGGCCTCTGGCCTTTTTTGCCGCCTGGTTGCAGTTTCTTAAAAATCCCTGGTTTTCCTGATTCCTTCTGATAACCAGGTTTTCCGCAAATTTAGGCAGCTCTGCCGTCGCATCCGTAGATACGTCGTCTGCAATGATGATTTCATAAGCCACGTCCGGCGTATGCTCTAAAATCGACTTTAAGCAGGCATAGGTATAGTGAATCTGGTTGTAAACCGGAATAATAATGGAAACTTCCGGCTGTTCCTCTTTTGGAAATACCAGTTTGCCGGTTTCCCGATAGCCGTCTCCGATCTTAAAATCTCCTTCTATCCGGTTGCGTCCCTCTCTGGTCACATACAGCCGTCCATAATAACCTGGATGGCGCACCGTTCCAATGGCGTATTTTAACACTTTATGGCGTCTGGTTCCTTTTGGGAAACGGCGGCGCACCGCATTGGCCAGTTTCCGGTAAACCTTGTAAATCAAGGCTTCATGGCCATTTAAATAGGTCATGGTTTTTCCCATCTCGTCAATCTCGTGACGCAGGTCTTTGATGATAATCTCCAGGTTGGCCACATGATTGTTGGTCAGGCGCAGGATTTCCTGATCTTTTTTAATGGTAATATTGCGGTCTTCCTCTTCTTCCTGAAGCACTACAATCCGCTCCATGGCTTTGTTTAAGTCCGCATCCTTCTGCTTTAATTCTTCTCCGGTAACGATTCTCTGCTCAAAATGCTTTAAATATCCCTGGTCGCTGTCTCCATGAACATAGGACTGGAAAGATTTCTCCATATCGCCATATACAGCCGCCGCTTCCGGACAGATGCCAAACTCTGCTAAAAAGGAGGTCAGATCGCCATATTCCATCAGCTTTTCATATTTATAATAAAAGTAAGCCAGATTCCGGTAGCGGACAAACTCAGCAGGAATAGGGAAATCAAAGACCCACTCGTAGTCAATAACCCAGATTCTGCCGTTTTCATCCTTCATCATATTTTCAAAAATACCGTCTAAGTTGGTAACTGGATAAGAGTCTCCAGTAAAGGAAAAACCGTCTGGCTGACATCCAAAGACCGCTTCAAAAGCCTCTGTTCTGGTAAATGGAATCATGGTTCCATCTGTTACGGAAAAGACCCGTTCCATGGTCTCACTGACTGCCCGAACTGGCGCCTGGCCATTTTTAATCTGCCTTCCCAGGATTTCTGCCAGGGTCTCCCCTTTGATAAATGGAAATCTGGCCGTCCGGCCATCTGGGCTGACCGTCACGTCGGCTGCCTCGATATTCCGATAACACTGCTTTAACTGCTCTTTTTTCTCTTTTAAGGACTGGATATGACCAGACGCCGCCGCAGTCAGCGCGGTTTTTTCCACCCATTTCTTTCCTGCGTCTTCAATAATACTGGTCCGGATCTGAAACTCTTCTTTTCTGGTCCGGTTGTATTTTACAAAAATTGTCTCTTTCATCATTTCTCCCAAATTACCAGATAAGAATCTGCAAACTGCGGAAACTGCCCTTCCCGCAAAAGTTCGTCAAATCCGGCTTCTTCGCTGAAATACCGGAATCCAGGTCTGTCATAGGCCACAGACAGATTACTTAATTCGCCTTTTTCCGGCAGACGTTTGTCTGAATAGACTGCCGTCGGAAGGCGGTAATCCGGTACTGGATAATACACTGTGGGCTCATGGCCGTCCATACATTCTTTTGTTATTCCGCCTAAAATTCTCCAGGTCAGGGGCATCGTTTCTTCTTCCTGCTCTGCTCCTGCAAAAATCCGCAGTCCAATCCGGTTAAATCCGGCAATGATCAGCTGTCCCTGAGGCTTTAGCCATTTCCTTAACAGGCGCAGCGCTTCCTTTAGTCCTGCTTCTTCATCCTGCCTGTTTTCTGATAATCCAAAAATCAGATCCTTTCTAAGTTCCGGAACAAAAATATAGTCATAACGTTCCGGCTCCAGACTTTCTGCGGAGACTGCTTTTAACAGATTCACATTTTCTGCCTGGGGATAGCGGCGCTTTACTACTTCCAGATCCTCATCCTTCTGATCCCACACGTCTATCTGATCCAGCCGTCCTGCCAGCATACCGGTTAAAGCGCCGTAATCTGCTCCAACTTGCAGAAGCCGTCCTTTCTCATTCCAGTCATACCACTCCAGCAAATTTTCCCGAATCGGGGACAGGGCGTATAATACTTCCGGATCTTCTTCTGTTTCCAGGGCGTTCTGGATGCCGTCCGGTCCGGAACCATATTTTTCTAATATATCTAAAATCTGATAGCTAATATCCTTCATCGTTTCACTGCCTTTACCTGGGATTCCATGTCATAAACCCCAACTGTATTTTTGTTGGAAATTACGGTTAAATTGGCCACGTCATAAAGCCGGTGGTACACCACGTGTTCCCCATGCTCAAATCCGGTGCAGCTCATGGACAGCAGGTATTCTCCACCCTGAAGGGTCATTTTCTGGGTAAATTCTACCTGGTACTCATCCCCGTTTTTTACCGGTTTAATATCGGTTCCCTCAAACATGGTATTGGTTCCCGTTAAATCCGTTCCCTTTTTGTCCTTAATCGTATAGGTAAAAATAGGCGCTTCTATGTCCGCATGGAAACGGATGCATTCCCGAATGGTAAACATCTCTCCTTTGATCAGAAGATTGGTCAGGCTTCCTCTCTCGTCAAACAGCCCCAGATCATAAATCTCTGCCCTGCCGTCACCGTATTCCGTACGGTTGGCGTTGATGGTAATTTTAGACTTCATCAGAGGACGGTCCAACTGATACGTCTCCTCCAATCTGGTCTTTTCTGACGTAAAGTCAGTTTTCTCTAAATCAGTAAGACCGCCCTGCTCTGTATTCCCTTCTTTTTCCAATTCCAGTTCTTCATCCAGGGCTTCCATCTGCCCTGCCAGAATCTTCTTATACAAATCTACCATGTGGCCTGCGCTTCCCTCTGCCACAAAATTGCCCTTATTGAGCAGCACCACTTTCTCGCAATACTTGATAATGCTTCCCATATCATGGGTTACCATCAGAATCGTCGTACCGCTCTTACGGATTTCTTCCATCCTGCGGTAGCACTTGGACTGGAAGAACACGTCTCCTACTGAAAGCGCCTCGTCTACTATCAGAATCTCCGGTTCTACGTTAATGGCCAGAGCAAAGGCCAGGCGGACAAACATACCGCTGGAATAGGTCTTAACCGGCTGGTAGACAAAGTCTCCGATCTCTGCAAAATCCAGAATATCCTGAAGCTTGTCATCCATTTCCTTTTTGGAATACCCCATCATGGTTCCATTCATATAAATGTTCTCAATTCCGGTATAGTCCATGTTAAATCCGGCTCCCAGCTCCAGCAGGGCGGAAATCTTTCCGTTTACCTTAACTTGTCCGGTAGTCGGGGTCAGAACTCCGGTAATAATCTTTAAAATCGTAGATTTTCCAGAACCGTTAGTGCCGATAATTCCAACGGTTTGTCCTTTTTCCACATGAAAAGAAAGCTCATTCAGGGCGTAAAAATCTTTGTGATATTCTTTATGGGAAAGATTTAAAGATTCTTTCAGCCTGTCGATGGGCTTATCATATAATTTGTAAATCTTCGTTACTTTATCCACTTCTATGGCATAGTTATTGTTTAATTCAGACATGCTGCCTCCATCTTGTCTTCTCTTAATCTCAGTCTGCTCCAAAACAGTTCTTTTAGAGCTGCCATAAATGTGGAAATCCGCATTACGGCATACTAAGCGCATTATATGGGGAGTATACCACAAATGGAGGACTGCCGCAAGATATGGAAAAACAGTCAAGGATGTGATTTTTCACCCGCATCTCCTGACTGTTTCTTGAGATTTTTTATTTATCACTATAGTGTCCACGACAATGCGCAATATAAATTCGGTTTGCATCCATATGGTAGACCAGACGATTTTTATCATCTATTCTACGGCTAAATTCTCCCTGCAAGTCTCCTGTAAGAGGTTCCGGTTTACCAATGCCCTGCATACAGCCATTGCGTTCAATGTCTTTAATAAGTTGATTAATTTGTTTTAGCGTCTTCTTATCCTGGGACTGCCAGTACAAATAGTTTTCCCATGCTTCATCTGACCAGATCTTTTCACTCATCTCCTACCTCAATCAACTCGTGTGCCGTCCCATGACCTGCCCGAAGTTCCTGAACAGATTTTTTCACATGAGCCATATTCGTTTCAGAGAAAAAAGGATCGGAAGCTTGTGTAATCTCAAAAGGAATACGGTTTTCACGAAGAACAGCTTTTACAAACAGATTAATCGCTGTTGACGTGTTTAATCCAACATTAGAACAAAATGTATCAAAATTAATTTTATCATTTGCATCAACACGAGCAGTAATCGTAGCTTGAGCCATACAAAAATCTCCTTTCGTATTCATTCTGTGATTATTATAACTCTATTGTATGCAAATAGCAAGCAAATATATTACTTACCCCAACACCACATCCAGAATCATCATCACGCTGAACCCGACTGCAAAAAACAGGGTTCCCACATTGGAGTGGCGTCCTGCTGACATTTCCGGAATCAGTTCTTCTACTACAACATAAAGCATAGCGCCCGCCGCAAAGCTCAGCAAATACGGCATTGCCGGTATTACCAGGCTGGCGGCTGCCATAGTCAGAATGGTGCCTGCCGGTTCTACCACTCCGGAAAGCATTCCATATAAAAAAGCCTGCGGTTTTGAAACTCCTTCTGAGCGAAGAGGCATGGAAATAATCGCGCCTTCTGGAAAATTCTGGATTGCAATACCCAACGCGAGAGCCAGCGCTCCTGCCGCCGTAAGACTGGTACTGCCGTTTAAAAGCCCTGCATACACGACTCCAACCGCCATTCCTTCCGGAATGTTGTGAAGCGTAACAGCCAGAACCAGCATCGTAGTCTTTTTTAAAGCCTTCTTCGGCCCTTCAGCCTGTTGTGCATTCCGGTGAAGATGAGGAACCAGATGATCCAACAGCAGTAAAAACAAAATCCCCAGCCAGAAACCAGCCGCTGCAGGAACAAAGGACCAGACTCCCATATCAGCGGCCTGATCCATGGCGGGAATCAGCAGGCTCCAGATAGAAGCGGCAACCATAACTCCTGCCGCAAAACCGGAAAGCGCCCGCTGGATTCGGTCGCTTAAAGTACCCTTTATAAAAAATACGCAGGCAGAACCCAGGGCGGTTCCGATTATTGGAAATATCATCCCTGGCAATACTTGTATCATCATCGTTTTATTCTCCTTCTTCCATAGCATCAGTGTACAGGGGCAACACGCCTCAGAGTGGGGTATTGCCCCCTGTACACTGATGCTAATCGTTCTATTGGGTCAGACTTATACATCAGGATATTAAGTTCATTCTCTGATTAGTTGTGACTAACTAGTGTCATTATACCATAAGTTTCCCATTATGCAAAGAACTTTTAACATTGCCATTAGTGGAATAGTAACAGTTCAGCCATGCATCTTCTTGCCCGCCTGCAGCGGACAAGAAACGTCTAGCGTCCGCCCTATAAAGATTCAGACAGAAAAACTCTTATGAAAACAAGTTTTCAACGCTTTTTTCTGCCTGAATCTTCGCATGGCTGAACTGTTACGTGGAATACTTATTTATATAGAGAGCTGAATCCAGACGAAGTGTCCCAGACCGTAGACGTGACCAAAATCCTCGAAGAAGATCCGGAGTCATAAGAATGCCGCAAAACCTTAAGGGCAGGGAATAAAAAATTTCCCTGCCCCCGGCACATAAATCTTATAAATACTTCTTTAACGTCTCAACTTTGTCTAATTTTTCCCATGGCAGATCCAGATCGTTTCTGCCGAAGTGTCCATAAGCAGCGGTCTGCTTGTAAATCGGACGGCGCAGGTCTAACATTTTGATGATGCCTGCCGGACGCAGATCAAAGTTTTCTCTTACAATCTCAACCAGCTTCTGGTCGCTGACTTTTCCGGTTCCGAAGGTATCCACCATTACGGAAGTCGGATGGGCAACGCCGATTGCATAAGATAACTGGATTTCGCACTTGTCTGCAAGACCTGCCGCTACGATATTCTTTGCAACGTAGCGTGCTGCGTATGCTGCAGAACGGTCTACCTTGGTACAGTCTTTTCCGGAGAATGCGCCGCCGCCATGACGGGCATAGCCGCCGTAAGTATCTACGATAATCTTACGTCCGGTTAAACCGCTGTCTCCATGAGGTCCGCCGATTACGAAACGGCCGGTCGGATTGATAAAGAACTTGGTATTGTCGTCAATCATTTCAGCCGGTAAAACCGGATCAAATACGTATTTCTTAATATCTTCGTGAATCTGCTCCTGGGTTACTGCCTCATCATGCTGGGTGGAAAGGACAACCGCATCCAGACGGACCGGCTTTCCTGCCTCGTCATATTCTACCGTCACCTGGCTCTTTCCATCCGGGCGCAGGTACTTTAATGTACCGTCTTTTCTTACCTTGGTAAGCTGGCGGGTCAGCTTGTGGGCCAGTGCGATTGGATATGGCATATATTCTTCGGTCTCATTGGTTGCATAACCAAACATCATACCCTGATCGCCGGCGCCAATGGCGTCGATCTCACTGTCAGACATTGTGTTTTCTTTTGCCTCTAATGCTTTGTCTACGCCCAGGGCAATGTCTGCGGACTGCTCGTCAATGGCAGTAATAACGCCGCAGGTATCGCAGTCAAAACCATATTTTGCGCGGTCATAGCCAATCTCGCGGATGGTTTCCCGAACCAGCTTCTGAATATCCACATACGCATTGGTGGTAATCTCTCCCATTACCAGTACCAGACCTGTGGTTACAGCAGTCTCACAGGCAACGCGGCTCATTGGGTCCTGCTCCATTAACGCGTCTAAAACAGCGTCGGAGATGGCATCGCACATCTTATCCGGATGTCCTTCGGTTACAGATTCTGAAGTAAATAAACGTCTTTCCATGTGTTTCCTCCTTGTGTTTTGTACACTAGTGTTTGTGAAAAAGAAAAGTCCGCAGCAATGCGGACTTGAGATTGTTATCATCAAATCCTCTTATTGCTCGACTGGCTGCAAAAACTGCAGCTCCTCGCTCAGGCTGGCACCTTCCGACCCTGGCGGTCGCTCCGCACAATCGGGGTTGCCGTGACTTCACAGATCCTTTGTATCTCCATCACTCTGAATAAGGGATATTTACGAACTTTTCAATTATATTACGAATTCACTATACAGCATTTTAAAAGTGCTGTCAAGTACATTATCCGACCTTTAACCGGAACTTTTGGGCTTCTTTTTCAGAATCCACTTTTTCAATGACTGCCCCCAGGTTCTTAAGCTTTTCTTCAAAGCACTCATAACCTCTCTGGATATAGCCGATCTCATCTACTTCTGTGATTCCTTCTGCCGCCAGACCAGCCAGTACCAAAGCAGCTCCAGCCCGCAGATCCGGCGCGTTGACCTGTGCTCCGGTCAGACGTTTTACGCCGTCAATTACCGCCACATTGCCTTCTACCTTGATATTGCTTCCCATACGAGCCAGCTCGTCTACATATTTAAAACGGTTTTCAAAGATGCTCTCGGTTACCATACTGGTGCCTTCTGCCAATGCAAGAGTAACCGTCATCTGAGGCTGCATATCCGTCGGGAATCCAGGATAAGGAAGAGTCTTGATGTCTGTGTGGCGCTGCACCGGTTTTCCCACTACCCGAACTGCGTCATCAAATTCTGACACTTCGCATCCGGCCTCTAATAACTTTGCCGTAATCGCCTCTAAATGTTTGGGGATTACGTTTTTAATCATAATGTCGCCGCGGGTAATGGCTGCCGCACACATAAAAGTACCTGCTTCAATCTGATCCGGAATAATGGAATACTCGGTGCCATGAAGTTTTTTGACGCCCCGAATACGGATGGTATCCGTACCTGCACCCTTAATATTCGCGCCCATGCTGTTTAAGAAATTGGCTACGTCTACCACGTGAGGCTCTTTTGCCACATTTTCCAGAATGGTCATACCCTCTGCCAAAGCAGCCGCCATCATAATGTTGATGGTAGCACCTACGGAAACCACATCTAAATAAATATGGCTTCCCACCAGATCAATGGCATGAACTCTGACCGCTCCGTTCTCAATCCTAACATCGCTGCCAAGAGCGCGGAATCCCTTCAGATGCTGGTCAATCGGCCGGCTGCCAATGTTGCAGCCGCCCGGCAGCGGTACCTGGGCGCTCTTATATTTGCCAAGAAGCGCTCCTATAAAATAATAGGACGCCCTGATTTTTCGGATATATTCGTCATCTACTGAAATTTCATGAATACTTGATGCATTAATCTTTGCTGTATGCCGGTCAATGCGCTCTACTGTCGCCCCAATCTCCTCAATCGCTTCCAGCATCACATTAATATCGCGGACATCCGGAAGATTTTCTATCAGTACATCATCATCCGTCATGATTGCTGCGGTCAGGATTCCTAAAGCTGCGTTTTTTGCTCCCCCTATGGTGACTTCACCTACAAGGGGATTGCCGCCCTTCATAATAAACTGTTCCATCCTACTCTCCTAAATCACTCTCTATACAAAAACGAAAATTATTTTTAACATCAAATTTATGCACTATAGATTATATCATAAAAATCCCGCTTGTAAAGGGAATCACACGTTTTCTTCCCTTATTCATCAAATCTGACGCTGCATATAAAGTCATTTTGCAGATTTTGGAAATATGCCGCCGCATCATTCAGGCCCATTTTCCAGGTTTCTCCAGTCTCCGGCTGATACAAGGTAACATTAAACTGATCAAATCCTGTAATCAATATATAGCTTCCCTCCCCGGTATAGGCAACTACCGGCAGGCCCTGATCCACAAAATACAGGATTTGATTTAATTCCAGCCCTTTGGCATCCAGCATAATCAGATTGTCCTCAAACGCTTCGCTCCCTGTAAATCCGTCAAGACGCTGAAGAATGGGAGCCGCTGTATTCTGAATTTCCCGAATATTTTTTACATTTCCCCGGTTCGTACGGTTCCAGAGAATATTCTGGTCCTGATCCGTTACCAGTCCCATATCTTCATAAGCCATATTTACTGCCTTTACAAAATCCTGGGTAGTTCCCTTCAGACGTCCATTGCCGTATGCGTAAAAAGTCATCCCGGAAAATGGCGTATTGGCTGTCAGTTCCAAATCCAGCGATTGATCATAGGAAACCTTTTGAGGACTGGACAGCTTCACATCCTCGCCTCCTTTTACTTCTGACAAAAGCTGAACGAAGTATATTTTTTCCTTATCCTGCGATACATACCATCCGATTTTCTCTTTGGACGTATCCGCCAGTTCCACATTGCAGACAATGGTATCGCTGTCTACCTTTGTGTAAGAAGTGTCTGAAACCCTGGCAAGCCTTTCTAAATGGATACGGCTTTCTTCTACTGACACACTGGAGATATAAAATCCTTCCTTTTCGTACCGGGTTAAAACATTGCCGTTCTCCCCCAGGATTTCCAGGGCATACATGGGAACTTCCTCCAGCCTTCCATTCACCACCCACTTGCTGTTTTGGTGAGCCAAACCGTAAAGAAAATCGCTTCCTACAAATCCAAGGCTTCGGATATAATCTCCTTCCGGAGCCTGGATGGTCTGTTTTTCCCCTGTTTCCAGGTCCATCAGACTGATATAGGATGCCTGATAATGTTTCTGATCATTCTGCCATGCAAAATGACGGCCGTCCTGACTGACTGCATAGGCCCCCTCTTCCAGAGAATCGGCCAGAACAATGTACTCACTGCTGTTTAAATCAATTCCATACACTGCATGATCCTGCATCAAATACAGCATCCCGCTTCCTGACAGGTAACAAAGTCTCTCCAAATCCATACGTAAATCTTCAAAAGAGGTAATCGAAGGGGCGAAAAATTTCTCTTCTAATGCATCCCTTTCGTCCGAATAGTGATACAGGCCGATTCCCACCTGTCCTTCATGGCGGCCCTGATTCATATAGCCGTAAACCAGAAAATCTACATCTCCTTTATCTGATACCTGGAGAATCTTCGCATCATGCTTATTGTACTCCACAGCCTCCCGGCTCTCCTCATTGCGGAAGGAAAATACATTAATCAGTTCCCCATCCGCCTGATCATAGAGCCATACATCCCTGTTGACACAAAACGCAGTCTGCTTTCCATCAGGACTTGCCTTGGCGCTGACCCTCTCGTCCCCTGTGATGCCTAACAGAATCCGCTTTCCGGAAATTGTCCCGCGATTTCCTGTAAAGATTTCATCTGTCTGACGGTCAAAATCCATCATATAAATTCTCTGTTCACTCCATTTTAAGGTGAAATTATCCGTCACCTCATAGGTTTCTGTGTGTCCGTCCTCCGTCTGTCTGACCGCCAGGTACCTTAGTTCAATCTGCCCCATTATGCCGTCCAGTTCCTTTAAAGAGACCTCTGCCGGTCCTGCCTGCTCCATGGAAAGATCTCCCCAGGTCAGTTGAGAGAAACTGCTGTTAATTGAAACATCTCCTAAAGAACTGTTGTCCGCTGCTGCATCCGGTTCCAGATACATCGTAAGCTGGGATGCGTCCTCATAGTTAAATGTACTGCTGGAAAATTGTTTTGCCAATGCAATCATGGGCTGTACATTGGCATTGTCCGTCCATTTAATTCTCGTATAATATCCGATTGTTCCGTTTTCTAAAGTTGTGACGGATAAGCTGAGCAAATATTCCTCTTCCTTATTTAGAAGGTTTTGTATGGGAAGTTCTGCCCTGACTCCGGATTCTGTAGTCTCCCAGGTTTCCACCTGCGTCCGCTCTACCAGCCGATCCAAATCCAGACTCCGTATTTCGTAATAGATGCCTGTAATCTCTCCATCATAATCTTCTATATGAACTGCCAGTTTTCTGTCTTCCGGCAAAATTGTCAATGTATCCCGCATCACTGCTTCCCTCATATCCTGGGAATATCCATGGAGACAGTTCATCTTTTCCCCATACATCTCCATATATATTACAGGAAATGCGCTTTCCTGAATCGCAGTATAAACCCGTTCTTCCTCTTTTTGCAGACTGCGGCTGCGAATCCACAAAAAATAACCGGCAGCTGCTGATACAAATATCATCAGCAGAATCGCTGCCCTTATAAAAAATTTCTTCATTCCTTTTGTCTTCCTTTGCTGATTCTGAACAAATCCTTTTGCTCCAACATCATTTTATATAATATCCCGGCAAACTACAATTTAAACTTTTCTTAATTTTTGTACGACAGCAAAATGAGGGTATGGCTGCGAAGATTTTCATTGCCCATCAAATAGCATTATGTTCAGATAGCAAATGAAAGAGGCTGTCGAATAGACAGCCCCCCTGTAACAAAACCTGATTCTTTTAATTTTCCCGTAATTCAGACCAGTACCCCTCCATGTAAGTAAATGCACCTGCTGATTGATTTATACTATTATCTTATCAGTCCTTTCGTATGGCTAAACTATTATTGTCCATTTTGGATCTTCTATGCTTTTATATTTGTGGTTTGTAGCTCTACTTTTATTCTAGCATAGGAGTACTTAAATCTAAAGAATTTCCCTCCTCCTGCATAGGATGGGGTATTTTTACTGTGGCACAATTACGCCCTGCCACCGAAAAACATGAAATCTCAATATCCTGTCTGCGGATCCTGTTCTCAGTGCTCCAGCCTGTCGTCCGCAATCTTAAACCTGCCTATAAGTTCCTTGAGCATACTGGCCTGCCCGGAAAGCTCCTCACTGGTGGCCGCGCTCTCCTCAGCGGTAGCGGAATTTGTCTGCACAACGCTGGAAATCTGGTCGATTCCCTGTGTCAGCTGAGCAATCACCTGAGCCTGCTCCGCAGACGCTTCCGTGATTTTTTCAATCACTTCCACAACATTGCCTGCGTTTGCCGCCGTTGTCTCCAGCCTCTTTGCTGTGTCTTCAGCCAGCGACACACCATTTTCCACAGCCTGAATCGAATTCTGAATCAACTCCTGAGTGTTCTTGGAGGCTTCCGCTGATTTCCCGGCAAGGTTCCGCACCTCGTCAGCCACAACTGCAAAGCCCTTTCCGGCAGTACCTGCGCGGGCGGCTTCCACAGCGGCATTCAAGGCCAGAATATTGGTCTGGAATGCAACATCGTCAATGGTCTTGATAATGCTCTGAATCCGGCTGGAGGTCTCCTTGATCTCCTCCATTGCAGACATGAGCTCCTGCATTTTCCGGCTGCTTTCTTCAATCTGCGCCCCTGCTTTTTCAGTTGCCGCATCAGCCTGTTCCATGTGCTCTGCATTTCGCGCGATTTTAGAAGAAATATCCTGCATCGTTGCAAAAAGTTCCTCAACAGCGCTTGCCTGTTCCATGGCTCCCTGACTCAGCGCCTGTGCACCGTCAGCCACCTGATTTGACCCAACAGAAACCTGGCTGGCCGCTATGTCAATCTCACGAAATACATCGCTGAGGGCGCTACTGATTTCTTCTATAGCGGTTTTAACCTCAGAAAAATCGCCTATATACTCAATATCCATGTGGACGCGGAAATCGCCCTGCGCCAGCTGTGTCAGTTTGCTCCGGATATCATTCACATATGCCACTAAATGTGCGCGCATCTGTTTTATGCTGTAAACAAGCATCCCCAATTCTGAAGTGTCTTCCTCCAGTCTGCATTCGGTAGATAGATTTCCTTCCGAAAACTCCATCATCACTTCCTGTATCGTCTTAAGAGGATTGATTATTTTTTTCCAGGTAAACAGTGTGCTGAAGATCTGGAACAAAACAGCTATGCAGGCGAGGACAACACTTACAGTCTCCAAGACAAAGATCTCTGTCTGCTGTTTCTCAATCTCATATGCCAGGCGACTCTGAATCTTATTCAGAAAATCCTCCTGAAGCGACTGAATTGTTCCCAGAGATGTGCTGTATTCGTCACCAAACACATATCCAATAGCGGATTTGATATCTCCCGCCGCTGCTGAATCCATAGCGTCTTCTTCCAGCAAAACCAACTCGTTAGATATCTGCATCATTTCCGCAATGAGAGCATCCTCCGCCTCCGTAATCCCGATCTGCCTCATCTTGTTATATCCCGCTTCACGGTTTTTCAGATTGTTGACTTCATTGTAGTAGTTATCATAATAAACTTTATTTCCCGTAGAAGCGTAAGCCCTTACCTGCTCCGTCAAATATGCAGATCCATCCATAAACTGCCGCGCAGCTAATGTCAATTCTTGTTCATCTTCATGCATCCGCAGTGCCTTGTTGCTCGCAGAAATGGAAAACAGGAACAATACTGCCAGCATAACAACAAGAAAAATAGTTCCCAGGTTCAACACTGTCAATAATGTCGATTGTTTTACCGCTTTTTTCATGTTCTTTCCTTCCTCGCAGCCATTACAACGCTGCGGCATCTTAACTTGATTCTTTTGAAGCTTTGTCTTCCTCTGAGCAGGTTTGAAAATCCATCCCAGACAAATGTACGCTCCGCTTTGCGGAAGATCTATTCCTAATGAGTGCGGCGCGGTGAACTGCGTCAAACGGATTGGAAACAAAAAGACCTCGAAGCGGGACGTGCAGATGGCGGAAATGAATTCTCAGGCACACTCTGACATGTTCGTAATATAATATATCTGTGTGAATCTTGCAGCAGCCCAGCTATTTCCGTCTGTCCGGTCTGTCTGGTCAAAAGCTTGCCCGCATAGTTTTGAGCGTACTCACCGGCATGGGCGGATGCGTCTCCTGGTTACCCGCAGGACGGGCCTCTTGGGGAAAAGGAACTGTATAGCAGCAAAAAGCCTCCAGGACTCAGGCTGAAAACTGTTACAAATCTCTATGAAGTTTAGCAGGAAATCTTGGCAATATTTTTCTGGTACAATAAATTCACGGCAGACATACTGTTAATAGTATACTCCCCCCATGGAAAAAAGCAACCTTATTTGGAAAATTTTTCAGGGTTAGTAACTGCAAACTTAAATTCCACTTCCTCTAAGGGTAGTAGAGTTTACTCTTGCACAGTTGATATTTACTTATGCATACCGATGTGATACGTTTAACTCTCCTTCTGACAGCAGTGGAAGGAGTTTGACTATGAGTAAATATATACCAGGCAACCAGAAACATCTCACCTTAGAGGACCGTATCTATATCCAGAATGAACTGGATAAAGGAACTTTCCTTAATGCAAAGAGTTTCTGCACACGCCGTTTCCACTGCAAAAAGACCAATGCCTGCGCAAGCTCCTTCTCTGTGGTGTCAAGTGCGCCTCCTGTCCGACCTGTAACCAGACCTGCCCGGATTTTCAAAAAGAACGCTGCTCCAGGCTTGACAGAGCTCCTTACGTCTGCAATGGATGCAGCAAAAAAGCTCTTCGTGTACCATTGCGCACAAATATACCTATAACGCCAGGTTTGCTGACCGAAAATACCGACAATGTCTGAAAGATTCCAGAACCGGTATCGGTATGACCAGACAGGAACTTCACAAAAAAGATAAAATTATCACGCCTCTGATCAACCAGGGACAATCCCCTTACCAGATCGTTGCAAACCATCCGGAATTAGAACTTTCGGTTCGCAGCCTTTATAATTATCTTGACATGGGACTTCTGTCCGCCAGAAACATTGATCTGAAACGAAAAGTGAAGTTTAAGCCAAGAAAAGTCCATAAATCACAGATATCTGACCGCCGCGTTTTTCTCCACTGGACTTATGACGATTTCCAACAGCTGCATCTGCAATTGTAGTGGTCAGAAAGCGGGATTGAACAGGCCCATACCTTGCTTCGCATGATACTGCCAAAGCGCAAGAACTTTGAATTTTTGACTCAGTGGGATGTAAATCTGATCACTAGTCACATCAATGCAACACCCCGGGAAAGGTTGAATGGACCACACCATATGATGTCGCCATGGAAACTTTCGGAGAAGAGGCTCTAAAAGCATTTCAGCTTAGGCATATTGACCCTGACAAAGTCATCTTAACACCTAAGCTGATCCGCTATAATCACTAATCCATGAAAAAACCTGCTGTCAGACTGGAAGTAAACTTTTCACATTGTTCCAATGCAGCTGGTGGAATTTACTTTTGCAAGTTACCCTTAATTTTTGTACGACAGCAAAATGAGGGTATGGCTGCGAAGATTTTCATTGCCCATCAAATAGCATTATGTTCAGATAGCAAATGAAAGAGGCTGTCGAATAGACAGCCCCCCTGTAACATAACTCTCCTTTATTTTGTCCCATATAGCTGAAAAATCAGAACCTGTCTGCTGCATCAGTTGAAACATGGCGGAAATCTTTTTTCTGTAATGATTTGTTTCCTCTTGTATATGATTCTCATTGTCAAGTATCCGGGCATACTCTTCCTCTCTGTTCTCAAACAGTTCATGAACCCCTATCAGGCCCTTTTGATCATAGATATCCCGTAAACCAAGCTGCTGAAAATTAGCGGCAAATTTTGATACATCTTCTCCAAATGCCCGGTACTCTTTCAGATAATCGGAATTATGATTATAAAATTGCTCAATTAGCCCTGAATCTTGCCATTTATTGAAAGAGACCTGGTCCTGAACCTCTTTCCATGAGTCAAAGGACTGCAATTCCTTCTGGTTATTTTTATCCACCTTAAACCCGTATGCAAAAAAACGTTCTTCCGTCTTAGGTGCAGTCTCAAACGTATCAACATCTGGTTTTGGTCTCACATTCGTCAACGACTTTAAACTGCTGTTATGCAAAGAAGATTTAAGATACGGGGGTTGAACAACTCCCAGTTTTGCAGCATCTATTTGCATAGAACATAACCTCCTGCCTTCTAAGCCAGATTCATGTAACATTTATAATATGGACCAGATTTTGTATAACATTAACAATTAGCACCAAAAAGAACTTCCTATGCCGGGTACTGACTGAGAAAGTATCCCAGCGCTCCGATAAGATTCGCATCATTATAATATTTACAGGTTACAACCTCTGGTTTTGGAATTGGAAACTTTGCAGTCGCATAAAATCCATCAACATTCCTTTGAATAGATTTTAGAAACAGCGGCTGCTTACTAATTCCTCCTCCAATGGCAAACCGTTCCGGATCATAGATTACCTGGAGATTCATAATCATAAAAGCAATATCTTTTGTAAACTTATCAAGAGCCCAAAGTACCTGCTCATCCCCCTCCTCTGCCCACTGAAATACGTGGTAGCTGGTGATTCCATCCGTACTTACGCCTTTTGCAGCCGCCGCCAGACTTACCAGACGGCGGTTTCCGTTTCTCAAAGCCCAGGAATCTTCTGCATGATCAAATTCCTGGCTCATCATCAGCCAGCTAAATTCTCCTGCTGCAAAATGTTTTCCCGAATGCACCTCTCCGTCCTTTACCAGGGCGCCTCCAATTCCAGTTCCAAAAACAATTACCACTGCATCCTGACAATCAGCCAGCGATCCCCAGGTAACCTCTGCAAGAGCTGCCGCTTTTGCATCGTTCATAACAGATACCGGCACTTTGCATCGTTTTCTCATACTGGCAGCCAGCGGAAGCAATTCTACATATTTTAAATTCCCTCCGTTTATGCAAATCCCCTGATTACTGTCAATCATGCCTGGAACAGACATTGCAATACCTGAAATCTGCGGTTCCTTCTCCTTTACATTGTGAAAAATAGTTTCTAATGTGTCCAGATACGTTTCTACTCCATCATAGGGTGTAACTACACTGCCTCTGGCTGAAAACTGAAGCCTGCTGTCAAGTACAGCATATTTAATAGATGTACCTCCCACATCTATACACAGATATTTCTTTTCCATATATGATAGTTTCCCCTCTCAATCTATTTCAGCCAGCATCACACCAGATCTGTCTGTTTTCCTTCAGTTTAGTACACTTCTCCGTTTGTTTCAATCACTTTCTTATACCAGTCAAAAGAGGCCTTTTTGCTTCGGTGGAGATCACCGCTTCCGTCATTATGTTTATCGACATAGATAAAACCGTATCGTTTATCCATCTCTCCTGTCCCTGCACTGACCAGATCTATACATCCCCATGGAGTATACCCCATCAAATTTACGCCATCCTCTTCTACAGCTTTTTTCATCTGTTCAATATGTTTTTGGAAATATTCGATTCGGTAATTATCCTGAATCGAACCATCCTCTTCCGTCTTATCATAAGCACCCAATCCATTTTCTACAATAAACAACGGTACCGGATACCGATCCGCAAACCAGTTCAGGGCATACCGCAGACCTACCGGATCTATCTGCCATCCCCAGTCATTTGCTTTTACATAGGAATTGCGGACGAAATCATTGCCTTCGCGGTAATCAAAACAGGGATTATCTTTTTTGTGTTCAATGCAGAACGTCATGTAATAACTAAATCCAATATAATCTACTGTTCCCTCTTTCAAAACTTCCAGATCCTTTTTGGTCACATCCAATTCAAAATCTTTCCGTTTCCAGTACGCTGTAATATTGGCCGGATATGCGCCATGTACGTGAACATCTGTGTAATAGTAGCGTTTCTGCATAGCCTTTTCCGCCATCAGAACATCCTCCGGTCTGCAGGTTGCCGGATACACAGGACACATGGCAATCATACAGCCAATCTGGAAATCCGGATTAATCTGGTGCCCCCGTCTCACTGCCTCAGCGCTTGCCACCAGTTCATAGTGTGCCGCCTGATACATCAGTTTTTCCGGATCTTCCCCTTTGTTTGGAATAATACCAGAGTTGGCAAACAGCATAAACCCTTCTTTAAAGCTTGCCTGATTGTTGATTTCGTTAAAGGTCATCCAATATTTCACCTTATCTTTATAACGTTCAAAACAGGTCACTGCAAAATGGACAAAAAAATCTATCAGCCTGCGGTCTCTCCATCCCCCATATTCTTTGACCAGGTGAAGAGGCATTTCAAAGTGGCTTAAAGTAATAACCAGTTCGATACCATATTTATGACACTCATCAAATAAATCATCATAAAATTTCAGTCCGTCCTCATTTGGTTCTGTCTCATCGCCTTTTGGAAAAATACGGGTCCAGGCAATACTGGTGCGAAAACATTTAAATCCCATTTCTGCGAACAGGCGAATATCCTCTTTATAATGATGGTAGAAGTCAATCGCTTCATGATTAGGATAATTTTCTCCTTCTATAATGCCATCTGTTATCCGTCTTCTTGTTACTCGATCTCCAGCAGTGGTCACATCCATAATACTTAAGCCTTTCCCACCTTCTTTATATGCGCCCTCTAACTGGTGGGCGGCTACTGCACCGCCCCAAAGGAAATCCTTTCTAAATGCCATAATAATCTTCCTCCTTTTCAGTCAACAGAAAATCAGCTTTCCTGTGCCATATTAATCTTTGCCGCCGCTTTTACAAAAGGCAGATAAATCAGGGTACTTACCGCCACACACAAAAGGCCAATTACCAGTGAAAGCGCATTCGTCCCGCCGGAAGCCAGGAATGGGATTAAAAATCCTGGTGTTGTCCATCCCACATCTACAGTTGCCGGAGGAATAATCTGGAATACCATTGTGCACAAATATCCAATAATATTGCAGACAACCGGTGACAGCATAAACGGAATCGCATAAATCGGGTTCATAACAATAGGCAAACCGAACATCAGAGGTTCATTGATATTAAACAGGCCCGGCGCCAGCGCCAGTTTACCGATGGTATACTGGGTTTTGTCTTTTCTTGCCACAAGAAAAATTGCAATGATCAAGCCCAGAGTTGCACCGGAACCGCCAGTATTTCCAAATGCATCGTTAATAGACATCCATGTAATCGGAAAATCCGTTCCGATGGTAGTTCCATTTGCTCCGAAAAAGGCCAGGTTGGCAATATTTGCTTCACCAAACATAACTGTGCGGACTGCATTTAGAGTGTTTGGTCCATGAATTCCCAGAATCCACAAAAATTGCTGTGCCAGCGCAAACAAAAGAATTGTTACAATATTCCCTCCCAGATTTGAGAAAGGTTTCTGAATCATATTGTAGATTACATACTGGATACCGCCTTCTGCAATCTTGTTTAAAAAGAAATTAACAACTGCGGCAACCACAAAAATCAGAATAATTGGAATTACCAGATTAAACGATCTGGCTACCGCAGGCGGTACTGTATCCGGCATTTTAATACAAAGTTTTTTATTTTTCGCCATCTCAGGCAAAAACTCGCCTACTAAAAGTCCTACAATCAAGGCTACAAAAAGTCCCTGAGCGCCCATAAACGTCATAGGCAGAGCACCATCCACATAAGGCGGATAAATAATAAAGTACGTGCCCACTGCACAGATCGATGTCAAAAGCGCATCGCCTCCCTTTGTTTCCGCCAGCTTATATGCACAGAGAAACGTAATCAGCAGCGACATAATATTCGTTGTCCCATTCAAAATCGGTGTGAAAATCTGCTGGTAATCAGCCAGATTGGGAATCAGAGTACCCAGATGCAAAATCTTTGCCACAAAACCATCTGGCGAAAGCACTGCATAATTAATCAGAACAATAATAGAACCTGCCAGTGTAAGGGGAAACGCAAATGTAAATGCATCACGCACTGCTGCTACATGGCGCTGTGAATTCAGCTTTGCTGCAAGGGGAACCAGCGTAGCATCCATTTTTTCCTGTATTTTTTCCATAAATCCCATGGTATCTCTCTCCGTTCTTATTAAATTTTCAGGCACAGGATTTGGCCTTTTGCTGCCTTTGTTTTCTGCATTACTGTCTGCCGGCCAGCTTCAGTGCAAAATTAAGAACATTCTTTCCGTTCATAGTGCCATAATCCATCATAGGAATCACATCAACCGCCACATTTTTAGGCCCGCAGATTTTCTTTGCTTCTGCCAGTTTATAGCGAACCTGAGGCCCTAAAAGCGCCACATCAATCCCATTTGTTTCTTTATCCATATTGGCCTCCGGAGCTGCCTCAATATCTGCCTCAAGTCCCATTTCCTTTGCCGCGTCTCTCATCTTATTTACCATCAAACTGGTTGACATACCTGCTGCACAAAATAATCTCACCACAAACATTTTATTTCCTCCTAAACTTAGCTGATTTTGTTTTTGTTTATACTCTTATACACATCAATAAATTCTGCTGCCAGATCAATAATGACCATTGCAGTCATCAAATGATCCTGTCCATGGCACATAATAAGAGAAGTCTCTACCTCTTCTCCTGCTGCCTCCTTGCTTACCAGTTCTGTCTGAAATTCGTGGGCTTTTAAAATCGCCTTCTGTGAATTTTCAAGCATATTCTCTGCTTCCTGAAAATTTCTTTTTTTCGCCAGTTGAATTGCTTCCATTGCCAGGCTTCTGGCATTTCCGCTGTTGACTACCAGTTCCATAATCACTTTCTCTGTCATTGACTCTTTCACTGCATACCCTCCTGTCTCTGTTATAACGAATTGTTATCTGTCCTGTGAAGTCAGTATAGTGGGTAAAACTATTTATGCCAATAGTTTTGAGACTGAATAAAACAAATACATCCAAATATAATTTTTCACAAACAAAAAACAGTGCGTTACATCTTATTGTGTAATCTGCACTGTTTTTCGCTTTATTTTTATCAATTATTACTATAATTCCTGTCCCTTGTTTTTTGCTGTTACCAGTTCTCTCTTTCTTCCGCACAATCTACGCCCCAAAGTTTCCAGTGTAAACAAAACCGGAATCTGGGAGGTCAGGTCAAAATGCTCATCAAGCCTCAAAACAGGAATATAATATGCAATATTACAGTCACTCATATTGGCAAGCGGACAGTTTGCGCTGTCAGTAATGGAAATCAAAGAAGAACCTCTGGCTTTTAGCTGGCTGGCCAGTATCAATGTCTGTTCTGTGGTTCCTGATACAGAAAGGGCAATTACAGTAATCCTGCCGCTTTCCTCACAAAAAATCGGAGTAAACGGGTCATCAATACACATGGATAGACAACCTGCATTATTAAAATATCTAGCCCCGTATTTTCCAAGAACTGCTGATGAGCCAACCCCAATAAATACTACAATATCTGATCTGTCCAGAATATCCAGAGCCTTTTGGATGGAATTCTGATAAGCCTCCCCTTCTGCCCTCTGGAAAAATTCCGTCATAGCACTGATGTCCAGATCCGGCTGTTGGTTTTTCTGTTCCAAAAGTTCCTGCTTCAGTCTCAGCTTAAACTCAGAATACCCTTCGCATCCCACTTTTTTGCAGAAACGAAGCACTGTTGTTGTAGAAACATGGGCCCCGTCAGCAAGTTCCCGGATTTTCATGTACACAACTTTTTCTTTGTTGCTGAGAATATAATTGTAAACAGACATTTCAAGTTCATTAAAGGAACTGATTTCTTGATGGCTGAACATGGTTTTCTCCCCCTGGGAAGAATTATCCTTTTTAGGGTATTATCTGATCTATTTACTTCTGTACTGATCTAAAAACCGGTTAATCCGTCCGGTAGGATTTAACAGTTCGCTTAAAGATGCATCATGGTTGAGATTATCAATAATCAGGGCAATGTACTTGCTCATATCTACGTCAATATAGTATGGTCTCTGCAGCAGATCCGGAGTCTGATATACCAAGTTGGTGGTAAGAATCCTGTCGATCAGGCCATTTTCATAGTATTCATCAAACTTGGCCAGGCCGTTGGTAAACAGACCAAAGGTAGCACAGATAAATACTTTTCTTGCCTTTCTCATCTTTAATTCTTTGGCAACATCCAGCATGCTTTCTCCTGAAGAAATCATGTCGTCAATAATCAGAACGTCTTTGCCCTCTACATCGCTTCCCAAAAATTCGTGGGCCACAATGGGGTTGCGGCCATTTACAATCTTGGTATAATCTCTGCGCTTATAGAACATACCCATATCCAGGCCCAATACGTTGGCAAAATAAACAGCCCGTCCCATACCGCCTTCATCAGGACTGATTACCATCATATGGTCGCTGTCAATCTCCAGATTCGGCTCATTCTTTAACAGATGCTTGATAAACTGGTAAATCGGCTGTACTGTCTCAAATCCTCTGAATGGAATCGCATTCTGCACGCGGGGATCATGAGCGTCAAATGTAATAATATTCTCTACGCCCATATGAACCAGTTCCTGAAGCGCCAGAGCACAGTCCAAAGATTCTCTGCTGGAACGCTTATGCTGACGGCTCTCATAAAGGAACGGCATAATTACATTGATTCTGCGCGCCTTTCCGGCTGCAGCGGCAATCACACGCTTTAAATCCTGAAAATGATCATCCGGAGACATATGGTTGGTCATTCCGCACAAAGAATAGGTCAGGCTATAGTTGCACACATCCACCATCAGATATAAGTCGTCACCGCGAATCGAAGCCTCCAGAGTTCCCTTTCCCTCACCGGAACCAAATCGGGGAGTTTTAGCCCCTATAATATAAGAATCTCTCTGATAACCGGAAAATGCAATAGTATGCTTGTGCTCGCTTTCCCGTTCTCTTCTCCAGTCTACCAGATACTTGTCAACCTTTTCTCCCAGAGCCGCACAGCTCTTTAACGGAATTAATCCCAGCGGTCCAACCGGAATGGTCTCAATAATCTTCTCTTCGTACAGCATTTCGTCCTCCATCTATAGTTATAAGTTCATATGATAATAAGCAATTCTTTTATAACATTCTCCCAGGCAATAGTCAACCCCCCAGAAGTTTTCGCCTGCGCAAATCTTCCCCATACAAGGGAATAATCCGATATCCGCTGATGATCCGCGACGTTACCCGATCTGTATAATTATCCCGCAGCATATTCAGAGATAAATTGGTGGAGATAATGGTCGATCTGTGGTTGGAAAGCCGGTCATTGATACAGTAAAACAACTGAGAAGAAGTAAAACTGTTGTTGACCTCTGTCCCCAAATCATCAATAATCAGCAGATCACATTCTAAAATAGACTGATAGGTATCCCGAATTTCTTCTTCACTTCTGGATTCAAACCGGTTTTTGGAAAATACTTCAAACAGATCATTGGCTGACAAATACAAAACCGAGTAGTAATGATCCATCACTTCTTTTGCAATACAGTTGCTGAGAAACGTCTTCCCTACACCTGTATTGCCGGTAAAAAGAATGTTTCCCCCATCTGTTCCAAAATTACGGGCAAACTCCATACACTGTTCTTTTACCCGTCTCATATACTGGGCGGCCGTCATTCCCACCTCCGACAGCACATGGGTATTGTCAAAACAGTCATATGAAAATGCGGCAAAATTTTCCCTGCTCACAATATCGTCAATATTGGACTGAGCGTAAAGCAGCTTCATCTGCGCCCGCCTGAAACAGTGGCACTTTTTCCCGTCCACATATCCGGTATCCCGGCAGTCCGGGCAGGTGTAGCGAATCTCCATATAGCCCTCCGGGTAACCGTATGCGGTTAAAAGAGCATTTCTCTGTTCGCCAAGTTCTGCAATCTCCTTTTTCAGACGCTTTTTTGCTTCTGCATCTCCTGCCAAAAGCTGTCTGGCCCGCTCCAGCGCTTTTGTCCCCACTGCATTGTCAATCTCCTTTACAGCCGGAATCTTCTCATAAATCTCTTCTACCCGTTTTTCCTGCTCATGGCGCTGCTCCATGCGGCGTCTTTCATAATCCCGCATAATGCTGTTGTATTGAGAATTGCTTAGTGCCATATGCCCTCCTATCGTTTCTGAAGCTGCTCTAAAATCAGAGCGTCATAATCCACATCCCGCTGCTGAAAATTGTGGAACTGGTTCTGAGGTTTTCTTGCCTGTCCCTGAGGCAGATTTCCCTTATGTCCCCGCCCGGCTTCCACTCCTCTGGAAACTGCCTGAGTATCTGTTTCTGTCTTTGCCGCCTTTTCCCTGTGCTTTATATCCAGCGCCTTTACATCCGACATGGTACGGACATGTTTCTCTCTCCAGGATGACAAAATCCGATCCGCATACTGGAAGCTTGGGGTATGGGCGGACTGGAGAGTCCTGCTGCATGCCTCTATGACCAGATCCCTGGTAAAGCCCCAGTCCCGGAACCACTTTTCCATAATCTTCTGTTCCGATACCCCCGGTCTTCGATCTCCGATCCCAAATGCCCGCATTACCGCAAACACATCCTTTGTATAGGCAGCCGAAGAGGTCTTTGCCTCATCCACAGTCCCAATCCCCTGCTCATGCCAGTTTAATGCAACTGTTTCCAGATAGCGGATGCTGGTATGCCCCAACTGGGCGCAATATTCCACCAGATACTCCAACAAATCCTTTTTCATGTGCAGTCCGTCATACAAATAGGCAAAGGTCTGACACTCTCTCTGGGTAAATACTTTGTTCATATATTTTTGGGCAATATACAGCAGTTCGGCAAAATCCTCGTCCTTGCCAAGTCTGTTTAAATCATCTGCCGTAACCGGCTTTTTCTCCTCCAAAGACCGCCTTGCCTCATTCTGTACCGGCAGAGCCTCTCCCGGCGTGCCTGCTGCTGCCGCTGATTCTGCCGCCGTTGATTTGTCCACCGTCTGCTCTCCTCTGGATAAAACCCCGGCCTTTTCCCAGTAGGTCAGGGCCCGCCGCACATCCGCCTCTGTGTGGTTTAGAGCATCTGCAATTTTCCCTACTTCTATCAGCTCTTTCTGATGCCGCAGAAGATACAGATATACTTTTACATATTCTCCATTCGCGCCGGCCATATACTGATCAATAAATTCATTGCTGATGACCGTAACTTCCGGTACTGCCTGCAAACTTAGCTGATACGGCATTTTCTGACTCTCCTTTTTTGTAAAATCTTTTATCTACATGATACCACATCCCCATTCAAATGAAAATAGTCCCATTTTTCCACAGAGATTTTTGTGGATAATGTGAATATTGGGGATAACTGGTTTTGCAAACTTTGAAAAAGTCCTGACAAATCCTGTCGAAAGCCTTATAAAATCAGGCTTTGCAGAATTATGGCACATTCTGTTTTTGGAGTAAAAAAATCCACATAGCTTCTTTACATAAAATGTTGAAAACTATGTGGATAATGTGGATAACTATTGTCCCAACAGCTTTTCTCCCACTTTTACAATGTCTCCGGCACCCATAGTTATCAACAAATCACCGTTGACACATTTTTCCAAAAGAAATGTCTCTATCTCGTCAAAAGATGGAAGATAATGAACCTTTGTGCCTGATTGTTCTATTTTCTCTGCCAAATCTGCAGAACTAATCCCCAGATTATCCGTCTCCCTGGCCGGATAAATGTCTGCCAGAACCACCTCATCGGCCTCTGCCAAAGCTTCTGCAAACTCGTCCATCAGCGCCTTTGTCCTGGTATAAGTATGGGGCTGGAATACACACCACAGCGTTTTGTGAGGGTAATTCTTTGCCGCCGATAAAGTCGCATGAATCTCCTGGGGGTGATGGGCGTAATCGTCTATAATGGTAACTCCGCCAATCTCCCCCTTTTTCTCAAATCTGCGGTGAGGGCCCAAAAATCCTGCAAGCCCCTTTTGAATATCTTCCAGTGAAACTCCCAGTTCAAACGCAGCCGCAATGGCAGAAAGAGAATTGTATACATTGTGTTCTCCTGCAACTTTAAGGCGTATTCTTCCCATCTGCTTTCCTTCTCTGATTAAGTCATAAGACGGCCTTGCAAACTCATCATATTCAATATGTTCTGCGCGGTAGGTGCTGTTTTCTGCCTTTCCAAAAGTAATGATTTTCCCTTTTACTCCCTGAGCAATCTCCTCATAGCGATCAATCCCGCTGTTAATAATCAGAGTTCCCTCTTCCTCCATCCTCTCTGCGAATAAGCGGAAAGAATTGCGGATATCCTCAATATCCTTAAAGAAATCCAGATGATCCGCCTCAATATTTAAAATAATTTCCATGGTAGGGAAAAACGAGAGGAAACTATTGGTATACTCACAGGCTTCTGTTACAAACAAACCGGACTCCCCGATTCGGATATTCCCCTGAATGGAATCCAGAATGCCGCCTACGGAAATGGTGGGGTCCGCCTGCGCTTTTAAAAGAATTTCTGTCAGCATGGAAGTGGTTGTCGTCTTTCCATGAGTCCCCGCTATGGCCACTGCCTGGCGGTAATTGCGCATCATTTCACCTAACAGTTCTGCCCTGGAAAGCATGGGAATCTGACGCCTTTTTGCCTCCACAAACTCCGGATTGTCCTCGTGGATTGCAGCCGTATACACCACTGCCTCTATCCCCTCTTCAATATTGGAGGCCCGCTGTCCAATCAAAATCTTTGCACCTTTCTCTTCCAGGTGCTGGGTGAGATCGCTTTTGTGCGCATCCGATCCGGACACCTGAAATCCCTCTTCCAATAGAATCTCTGCCAGGCCGCTCATGCTGATGCCGCCTATTCCTATAAAATGAATCGCCTGGGGCTTTTTAAAATCAATCTGATACATATGCTTTCCATCCTTATCTCAATCTATCTTCCTGTTAATCAACTGTTTTTAAGATACCAGACATCTTTTAATCCATCGGCGCCTGATAAAATCCTCCATAAAAATTCTCTGTCTTCACTGTATTGATAATCACGTGGGGGTCCTCTTTCCTCATAAGCATCACTATATCTGATACTTCATAAGAGGATACCACTGTATGGAGGAGCGCCATTTTCTGATGACTGTAGCCGCCGATTGCCTCTACACAGGAAATCCCATGCCGGAAATGAGACACATAGGCCTTAATAATCTCTTCCGGCTTTGACGTTGTAATCTGCAGCGTCACCCGTTCATACCGATGGTGAAATGTGGATATGGTTTTGGTGGAAATAAACTGGAACAAAATAGAATATCCGGCATACTGCCACCCGAACATATAGCCAAAAATACACAACAGCACTGCATTTCCTGCAAACACATACTCCCAGATAGAACGTCCTGTTTTATTGGACACATAGAGCGCAATAAAGTCCGTACCTCCCGTGGACGCATTGCCTCTAAGGGCGATTGAAATGGCAATTCCATTGAGGAAACCGCCAAAAATCACATTCAGCATACTATCGTCAAACAAAGGCTCAAACTGGCAGACCTTTAAAAAGGTACTGGACAGGACTACCTGAACCATTGAAAAAAATGTAAATCTTGGGCTGATGCTTCTGCTGCATAAAACTGCTACCGGAATGTTTAACACCAGCATGCCTAATGAGGTAGAAAATTGTTTTCCGCACAAGGATGCAATCCGGTCCAACAAAATTGCAATTCCGGTAAACCCGCCGGACAAGAGATTCGCCGGACGGATAAATGCCTGAATTACATATGCCTGCAAAAGCGCAGATACCGTCACTGCAGCAATCGTAATACCTCTTCTTACTGCGATATTATGCTTATACTTTTGGAACATCTTACTCCCCCCGCCACGTCTATATAACCTCTTTTACTAGAGCCTGGAGATATGCAGCTGCTTCCTCTTCGTCCTCCCCATCCAGGTTAAATGTCAGTTCTGCTCCTTTTTCAGCCGCCAGCCCAATCAGACTTACTACCAGCTTTCCATTGGCGCTTTTTCCTTTGCTGGAAACTTTAATACTGCATTTATAATCCTCTGCAGCCCTTGCAATCTGCAATGCATTTCTGGCATGAAGGCCGCTGACATCTGAAATCATGTAAGTAAATGTGATCATAATTTTCCCTCGTTGTCTATAAGATGTTGTTCAACTCTATCTTACCAAGTGAATGTAATAAAATCAACTACTTGCCCTAAAAAAAGAAACTCCGATAGAAGACAGGGCATAAAGGCCCCTCTCCCAACGGAGTTTCTGCATCTTCCTGCCGTTCCTTATCGAAGGCTGACCGGCTTAAAAATCAAACCTTTGTACTTATCTAACGCAAGCATCAGGGCATTCCCCAAAAATCCCACTGCCAAAATCTCGCCGATTCCAACTGTAAGCATCATGTAAGGAATCATATCTTCTGATCCATAGGCAAACCGAAGCACAAATGGAATAATCAGAGAATTGGAAAGGATTGGCGGAATACATACCAGCCACTTATTCTTTCTAAGAGCATAGGAACCGGCAGCTCCAAGAAGGGTTGCCAGAGTTCCGAACACAATATCCGGAATCATGGCTCCGCAGAAAATATTGGCCAGAAGGCATCCCACTGCCAGCCCCGGCACTGCTGCAGGGGTAAAAAACGGCAAGATGCACAGCGCTTCTGAAATGCGGAACTGAACCGGGCCAAAACTAATGGGGGCAAAAAGCATGGTCAATGCCACATAGATGGCGGCAATCATTGCTCCCTGGGTCATCAAGTATACGGTTTTGTTAGCTGCTTTCATAATTTGGTTTTCTCCTTTAGTTTTGTTTTAGGTGTGGAAGGTCTCGAACACACCGGTTGTTTTCCATAGCAGGCTTAGTATAGCATTGACTCTGCATTTATGCAATCCCTAAAAAACAGGCATGGCTAAACTGTTGCTTCATTTATACCAGACTCTTGTACAAATTCATACCCCTTTTATTACTCTCCCCCCATCCTTGTTTATAACCATTCCATTCTGATAAGCAATGATTCCATTGACCATACAGATGTCAAGACCGCTGGCCAGAACTGCCGGGTTTTCAAATGTGGCGCAGTCTCTAAACTCATTGGGATCAAAGATATTTATGTCTGCATACATCCCTTCTTTTAATACTCCCCGGTCCAAAATCTTCATTCTTTTGGCTGGCATGGAGGTCATTTTTTTAATGGCCTCTTCCAAAGTCAGAATGTGTCTCTCCTTTACATATTCCCGGAGTATCTTTGGAAACGCCCCATACATTCTCGGATGAGGCGTATCTGTTTCTGCATAGATAGAATCCGAAATCACAATAGAATAAGGAAGTTTTGCAACTGTGTCGATATCTTCCTGGCACATACTCATATTAATAATCGCTGTTTTTCCATTCTCATCATACATCAGCCAGGCTGCAAGCGCATATGCGTCTTCATAGCCAAACCGGCTGGCTGCCGTCTCCATATCCATACCCAGAAATTTTCGATTGTGCTCTTTTATAACGCCGGAAATAAAAATCCGATTCCAGCCCAATGTGACGCAGTAATTATCCCAGTTCTCATATTTACGGCTGGCCAATTTGCGAAAACGCCGGATACCTTCATCTGTTCCCAGACTTTCAAGCGCCCTTTCCATATCTCCTGCTGTAAATTCAGGCGGAAGCATGGTGGTCAGCGCAGTGGATCCCCCTTCGTACGGATAAAAATCCACCGTAATATCCTGTCCCTTCTGTCTGGCCTCATCAATCAGTTTAATCGCCCGGTGGATCTCTTTTTTCCAGTTGTTCATCCCACAGGACTTAAAATGGCTGATTTCTACAGCACAGCCGGCTCTTTCCCCAATCTCAATCGCCTCCCGGACGCTCTCTACCATGCTGTCTCCTTCTCCTCGTATGTGAAATACAGCAACCCTGCCATATTTCCCCACTGGTTTCAGCAGCTTTCCATACTCCTCTGCAGTGCTATAGCACTCCGGCAAATACATGATCCCTGCTGAAATACCAGGCGCACCCTGCCGCATAGCATCTTCCACCAAAGAGAGCGCTTTCTCCATCTCCTGTTTTGAAAACGGTGAGTCTGCAAACCCTTTTACTGCTATTTTAACAGAGCCGGTTCCAATCATAACTGCAAGATTGACTGGCAATTTCCGCTTTTCCACTTCTCGCAGGTATTCTTCATAGGTATAAATTCCAGGATATGCCGGTCCCAGTACCGCCTCCTGAAAATCCTTCATTTCTCTGGCTCTTTTCTTATCCCGGCTGCATGGTGTCATGGAAATTCCGCAGTTTCCCGCCACTGTGGTGGTAATTCCCTGCGCAAGCATACAAGTTCCAAACTCAGTCCCATAAAACGGCTTTATATCACAGTGTCTGTGAATATCAATAAATCCCGGCGTCACCGCTTTTTTCTCTGCATCAATCACCTCATCCGCTGTTTTTTCCAGATTTTCTTCCTCACTGTTTCTTACCACAATCTTCTCAATACGGTCGTTGAAAACCCATACATCTGCTTTCACTGGCGGGTTTCCCAGACCATCGTAAACCATTCCGTTTTTAATCTGTATTCTGCTCATGATCTCCCTCTCCAGACGCGTTTAAATAATTATAAATGGTGAATCTGGAAGTTCCCAGAAATTCAGCCACCTGCTCTGCAGCTTTTTTAATCAGAAACGCCCCTTTTTCATCCAGGTTATGCACAATTACAATTTTTTCCTCTTTTGACAGTTCCTCTGGAGTTTTTCCCAGTGTCTGAAGTTCTTCCTGCATCATTACAGTCAGCAGTTCTTCCACATTTTGGGTGAAAACTTCTTTTTGATTTTGAGAAGTTCCCTGCTGCATGGTAATCTTTTCCATGGTTTTCTGAATCGCCACCATCTCGCTGATGTCCTGATTGATGCAAAGACTTCCCACAATTTTCCCATTTTCTACAAAATATTTGCTGCTGGATTTGAGAAGCCGCCCATCTGCTGTCTCATTGATATAACAATATTCATCACAAGGCTCTTTCTTCCCGCGCAGAAGTTCCAGTCCCGTATTGGTTCCTCCGCCTCCAACTTTCCTTCCTGTTACGTGCCCGTTCCAGATCGCCACAATCGTGTTGTCATAGGGCCTGGTCAAATCGTGGAGAACCACTTCGCAGTCTTCTCCAAATTGTCTGGCAATACAAAGTCCAATTTCGCAAAGCATGTCAAAATTATCTCCTACAAAACTCATCCACAAATCCCCTTTGGTTTTATTTTCAACTTTTTGTTGATTTAATGGTATCACTTCCTGGTTTTCCTGTCAACTTTTCAACTTTTTGTTGATTTTCGTTTTGTGGTATGATACAGTATAAACAAATATCTTTTTATAAAAGGAGGAGGCATCTATGGATACATGGCATTTTCAAGAGGAAAATGAGCTGATTTCTCCACAGCTTGTTGTAAATCGAACGCTGCTGATACAAAATATAGAACACGCAGTCCGCATAGCGGGCGATGCTAATCATCTGTGGCCTCATGTAAAAACCCACAAAACAGGCCATATTGTCCGGCTGATGGCCAAACGGGGAATCGTGCGCTTTAAATGCGCTACCATTTCCGAAGCAGAAATGACTGCTTCCTTTGGAGGAAAACATATTATTTTGGCCTATCCGCTGGTTGGCCCCAATATTCCCCGCTTTATTCAGCTGATACAGGCGTTCCCTGATGTCATCTTTTATGCAGTTGGAGATACTCTCAGCTGTCTGGAGTCTCTTAATCTGGCTGCCAGTCATGCAGGCATCCAGATCCCAGTTCTGATTGATGTCAATATGGGAATGGACCGAACCGGAGTCCCTGTCTCCCAACTGGAAACCTTCTATAAAAAAGCTTCTGCTTTTCCTTTTTTACGCCTGTGCGGTCTTCATTGTTATGATGGCCATCGCACAGAAACCGATTTCGGAAAACGCACCGAAGCAGCAAAACCCCTGTTTCAGGACATCATCCAAATCCGCTCCCGGTTAAATCAGGACCATTTTTCCTGCAGCATTCTGGTAATAGGCGGCACCCCGTCCTTTCCCTGCTATGCACCGTCGGATCTGCCTGATTTGTATTTTTCTCCCGGAACCCTGTTTTTAAACGACTATGGCTACGCTTCCAAATATCCTGATTTAAAATTTGACATTGCCGCAGCCGTTTTAACCAGGGTAGTCAGCCGTCCTGCTCCAGGACATTTTACTCTGGATTTGGGATATAAGGGAATTGCTTCCGACCCAACCGGAGTGCGCGGAGTTCTGGCAGATTTCCCTCATGCTCACCCGCTGTTTCAGTCGGAGGAGCACTGGGCGTTTGCCATGGATGAGGGATTTGAGGATTGCTGCCCGGATATAGGAGATATTTTATATGTCATTCCCACCCACATCTGCCCTACCAGCGCTCTGTATTCCCACATGGCTGTGATTGAGGATCACAAACTGGCTGCCTGGTGGGAAGTACATGCCAGAAACAGAAAAATCACTTATTAAATAGTATGGAGGTAATACCATGAACGTTTATGAAAAACTAAAAGAGATGAACATCACATTACCGGCTCCGCCGCCAAAGGGAGGCGTGTACACCCCGGTTCAGGAATTCGGCAGCAATCTGCTCTATTGTTCCGGATGTGGCCCGTATCTTGGCAATGGGACCAATATTGTCGGAAAGCTTGGCAGGGATTTAAGCCTGGAGCAGGGACAGGAAGCTGCCAAAAACTGTATGCTGAACCTGCTTGCAAACCTTCACGAAAAGCTGGGCGACTTAAACCGGATCAAACGTTTTGTGAAAGTGCTGGCTTTTGTAAATTCTGCAGATGATTTCGGACAACAGCCCCAGGTGGTAAACGGCGGCTCCAATCTCCTGTTTGAACTGTTTGGCGAAGAAAAAGGACTTCCGGCCAGAAGCGCCATCGGCGTCAATGCCCTTCCGGGAGGTATTGCATGTGAAATTGAAGTTCTGGTAGAAGTAGAAGATATTTAAAACCGCAATCGGGCGCTGTATGAAGGAAAAACAAACCTTGCATACAGCGCCCTGTTTTTTCTTTTATCAGGATTTCTCCCTTAAAATAAAGGGGTATTTAAAGTCTTTTATATAGGAAAGAAGAGGAATATCTCCATTCTCAACCCTCCCGACTACATTCACCCGCAAATCCTTTGGCAGGTCTTTTAAAACAATCTGCATTTCTCCCATATAACGGCCATATCCTTCATTGTCAATGGTAATGGAACCAACTTTTCGTTCCTTTGTATTGCAGGGGGAAACCTGTTCTCTGTGCTGCCTCCTGTATTCATTAGAACGAATAACATCCGCGGCTATATCGACCCGGTTATGGTGAATAGTATCTAAAATGCTTTTCTCTAAAACATGTTCTGCCAGAAGACAAATACTGCCTGTAGAAAACAGAGTTTCCATCTTTTCAAATGTTTCATCTGACAAATCAAAGTCCCCTAAAATCACTGTCTCTGTATCAAAATGATGTTTCATATCTAAGTACGCCAAAAGCGGCGGGCAGTTCCTGTGATGTTCCAAAGTCGGCAGTCCCTCAAAAATCGTTCCTCTGCGCTCTTTATCTCCTGCAATAAAGGCAGCACAATGGATACCTCTTTTTTTCATAAATTGTATCCGCTCTTCATAAAATCCGGGTTCTAATCCTGTATTGTTTCTTGGATAATAATTATGCCAGGCTTCTATCTCTCCCTGATACCCGCAGCGATATAAATTTTCAATAAATGTGTCGTCAATGGTACTGGCATTTAGTATAATGCCAAAGTTTTTTGACAATTCTGCTATTCTCTCTTCAGGAATGCCGTTGTCAATCCGAAGCGCATTCACCCCGCAGGATTTTATTTCCTCTAATGGAAGGTAAGAAAACACTTCCGGGGATACATCAGCAGCGAAAATCCTGAAATTTTCCCGAATATAGGCCCCTATCCCGGCAAAATTTTTCTTAAACTGTCCAATATCTTCTCCCGGCAAACGAAGAGTGGTAAACACCAAATCTGCATTTAGCCGTTTCATTTTTGACAGATACTCTATCAATTCTTCCGGCGTTTTTTCTGTCATAGAAATCGTAACTCCAAAACCCATACCATTCTCCTTTATACTACTTCCAAATCTTCCAGATCATGTGCTTCCCTTTGTGCAGATTCCGGCACTCCAAAGAAATAGGTAATCACAAATCCCACTGCATATGCGATCAAAATCCCGGCTGCATAAATCAGCCCTTTATTATCTGCAATCAACGGAATCATCAGGATTCCGCTTACAGCCTGGGAAGTAGCCCCAATATTTCCAAAAGATGCTATAAAAGCGCCTCCTGCTCCTGCCCCCAGGCAGGCTGTGATAAATGGTTTTCCAAGAGGAAGGGTAACACCGTAAATCAACGGTTCTCCAATCCCAAGAATACCGGCCGGAAGGCCGCCTTTTACAATACCGGTCAGAGGCTTATTTTTTCTGCATTTTACCCAGATTGCCAGAGCTGCTCCAACCTGTCCGGCTCCTGCCATTGCAAGAATTGGAAGCAGTACAGTCACACCTGTCTGATTAATCAGTTCAATATGAATCGGTGTCATAAAGTGGTGAAGTCCCATCATAACCATTGGCAGCCAGATTCCTGCAAGAATAAAACCAGCCAAAACACCGCCAACTTCCAAAAGTTTTGTCACCAAAATCAGAATCCCATCTGAAATAAGTCCGGCAATCGGCATAATTACCAGGATGGAAATCAGACCGGAACATACCAGTGTCAGAAAGGAAGTTACAACCAGATTAATGGATTCCGGCATGATTTCATTTAATTTTTTATGTATTTTGGACATAATCCAAACTGCAATGATTACTCCGATTACACCGCCCTGACCGGATTTTAATGCTTCTCCTGTAAATATGTTTATAATTGGCGCCTCTGCAGATACCCCTGTTAAAAGTACCGTTGCTCCTACAGCCCCGCCAAGTCCCAGATCCGTTTTAAACTGCTTTGCCGCAAGAACGCCCACATAGATCACCAGATAGGAAAGTACACCTGCCTGAATTACCTTTAACATCGTTGTGCATTGGGTCAGCAGCGCGGTTTCCGTCAAAACGCCATTGGTTATACAGGCACTGATAATGGAGCGAATACTCGCAATCAATCCGCTTCCAATAAAGGCCGGAGACAGCGGAATGAAGATATTGCTGACTGTTTTTAACAGTGCTTTCATTTTACTGTCCTTTTGTCTGGCCTTGATTGTCTGCTTATTCTTTGCCGCTATTTCCTTTGCCAGTTCCTTATTGCTTTTGCCCCCTAAAAGTTCGCTGACTTTGGCTGCTGTATTTTGTGCAGCTCCGGGCCCCACAATAATCTGGACCTGGGCGTCAATAAAAATTCCCAGAACGCCTTTTAATGCTTTTAATTTTTCCTTTTCTACCAGATTTTGATCCGCCACCTCCAAACGAACGCGGGTCATACAGTTTGTCACATGCAGAATATTTTCCGGTCCGCCTGCATAACGGATAATGGCTTCTGCCAGCCCTCCATACTCCTTCATTTTCCTTCTCCTCCTTATGATTCGTCTGATAATGCTTTATTTACCCGGCCTTTTGCCGTTTTCAACCGATTCTCTGCCTCTTTTTTGGTACAGCCTTTCTTCACCATGACAATGGCAGTCTTCACATCCTTACCGGCTTTTTCAAGCGCCCTCTCCGCCTGCTCTCTCGTGCACTCCGCCGCATTCATCACAATATGAACGGCGCGCTGTTCCAGTTTGTAATTTGTGGATTTCAAGTCAACCATAAAATTCTTATATGTTTTTCCCATTTGAATCATGGTGATTGAGGAAATCATATTCAACACCATTTTTTCTGCTGTTCCTGCTTTCAGTCTCGTTGATCCGGAAATAATCTCCGGACCGGTTTCCAGTTCTACCGGCGCATCCACACAGGCAGAGATTTCTGCATTCAGATTGCAGGAAATTGCTCCGGTTCTGCATCCTGTTTCTTTCGCATACTGAACCGCCCCAATCGCATAGGGCGTTCTCCCGCTTGCAGTCAGTCCAATCACCAGATCCTTTGAGGTAAGAGCAATCTTTTTTAAATCCTCCATCCCCTCTTTCGCATTATCCTCAGCCCCCTCTTTTGCTTTTACAAACGCATGATCTCCCCCTGCAATTACGCCGACAACCGTATCATAAGACACTCCGAATGTAGGCGGGCACTCTACTGCATCCAAAATCCCCAGTCTTCCGCTGGTTCCGGCCCCTATATAAATAATTCTTCCGGAAGAAGATAACGCCTCTACCGCACAGTCAATCAGACGTTCTATCTGAGGAATCGCCTTTCGGACTGCTTCAATCACACGCTTATCCTCTTCATTCATCACCTCCGCAATCTGTCTGATGGACATATTGTCCATATCCATGGTTCTCTGATTTCTCTGCTCGGTTGTCAGTTGTTCTAACTCCATATTCCTTACTCTCTTTCCTTCTCAATTTCTTTATGCTTTTTCATCTGGGTACGTTGAATCCTCTCAATATTCTGTTCATAATCCAACTGTACATAGGCTGCATACAAAATATCAATTACATAAAGCTGGGCAAGTCTCGATGTCATCGCCGCACTTCTGACCAGATATTCAGAAGATGCAACCCACAGTTTATAGTCCGCCATTGCGGAAAGTTCGGTCTCTGCAAACCTTGTAATGCTGATAATCGGAACCTTCCGCTTTTTCAATATGGCGGCAATATCCAGCATCTCCTTTGTCAGACCGGAATAGCTGATAATAATCCCTGCATCCTGTTCATCCATATTTTTCGCCAATACAAGCTGGGCCTGAAAATCTGCCTCACAAAAACTGATTTTATTAATTCTCATAAATTTTGCCTGGGCGTCCTGACCTACAAGCAAAGAACTCCCCACGCCGAAGAACACGATTTTACAGGTTCTTTCTAACAACTGGACACTTTTTCCAAGGACTTCCGGTTCAATCAAGGCTCTTGTTTTTTCAAGAGCCGCCATACTCCGGTAAAGAATTTTATCCGCCACTTCCTGCAAAGAACTATCTTTTTCAATATCTCTGTCATATTGAATTTCCGGATCTTTTCGATTGGCCAGTTCGTAAATTAACGATCTTGAAAAATCCTTGTACCCTTTAAATCCAAGCTTTTTACACAAACGAATAATGGTTGAGGCAGAAGAGTAGGTTTTCTTTGCCAGTTCATGGACTGTCAGCGCTGCTGCTTCCTCTGTATGCTCCTGCAGGCAGGCAATAACATTCATTTCTGCCTCTGTTGCATTCCTCGCATATTCGTTTAAACGGACTATTGCGTTTTTCATGAATCCTCCTTTTTCTGCATTATAGCATATGCAACTTTACAGTCAATTATTTCCATATTATATGAAATTTTATTTCACACAATGGATATTTTTGGTCTATTCTTATATATGTTTTGAAACTTTTTCAATTTTTTTGTACTATATAACAACAGGAGCAATCTGTTTCCAGACTGCCCCTGTACACTGATACTAAACTTCCTTAATCAAAATCCTGCAGCACTTCATTGATTTCTGCCGCCATTTCTCCCATGGCTTCCTGCACATTCAGATCTTCTGTAATAATTTCGTCTACGTAATTTACCCAGATGGTGCTTGCCTGGTTCCAGGCCGGATGCTGGATTCCCGGGCTGATTAAATCCAGATTTTCAAAAATCGTCTCAAATGCCGGTTTCTGCTCCAGAAATTTCTTCCCTTCTTCTGTCTCCTGAACAGATTTTCTGGTAGGAAGATACCCGGTCTCGGAAGCCCAAATCATATTTACTTCTTTGCTCATTAAGTAGGACAAAAATTCCCATGACGCATCTTTTACTTCCTGACTGTTCTTCGCCGGAATAAACAGGACGTTCCCGCCAAGTTCCTGATTTTTTGTCTCACCTCCTGGCAGCCAGCTCATCCCAACTTCAAAGTCGCAGGTTTCTGTCATGGTATTATAGAGAGAACTGGTATAGACAACTGACAACGCTTTTCCATTCATAAAATTCTGGCGCATAACCGAAGCCGCATCCTCTCCTGTAGCCAGATAGGTGTATCCGGCATCACACCAGTCTTTTATCTGCTGTACAACTGCCACTGCATTTTCATCGCCTAATCCGGTGGTTCCATCCTCTTTTAAAGGTTCCGCTCCGTTATTTACGAAAAACGGTCCATAGTAAAATGTATTCCATCCCGGAATTACCATACCGTAACGGCTGGTTTCTCCATTTTCCACAACTGATGCCTGTTCAAGAAATGCCGTCATATCTTCCCATTTTTCCGGCATCTCAAGTCCCAGTTCTTTCATCAGGTCCTGATTGTAAAAAACGACTTCGGTAGAGACCAGAAACGGAAGGGCTACCTGAACGCCATTATATTCTCCGGCTTTTCTTAAACCTTCTCCAAAATCATCTATTTCAAAATTGTCCCGTTCCATATAGGGCCCCAAATCCTCACAAACTCCTCCGGAGCCATATCCTGTCACATATGGAATATTGGCCATTGCCACGCCCGGAAGCCCGGTTCCCGCCGCATGAGCGGCTACAATGCTCTCATTCAAAGCCGCATAGGCACCAATATACATAGGCTTTACTACAATATCCTCATGGGTATTATTAAATTCCTCCACTACCTTATTTAGGGTATCTTCATATTGTGTTTCCAGAGCGTGCCAAAACTCTATTTCAATTACTTCCGATTCGCCCCCGGCGCTTTCTGCTTCTTTTTGAGTTGCCGCAGTGCTTGTTCCTCCTGCCTCCTGCGCCTTTCTTCCGCCCGAACATCCGCTCAAAATCATAGCTGTCGCCGCTGCCAGAACCAGTATCTTTTGTCTCATTCTTTATCTTCTCCTTTATTATGTTAGTTTCTTCTATTCTGCCAGGGAAAGCAGATAATTCCCCAATTCAAAGGCATACCGCATCATTGCATCCACCACTGGGTCCGGAAGCCGGTCTGTCATCTTATGCGTCTCGTATGCAAAAGCCCCTTCATACCCGATTTTCTTTAATGTCTTCATAATCGGTTCCCACTCAATATTTCCCAGATAAGGAAGCAGATGATCGTCTACGACTCCGTAATTATCCTGAACGTGAGTGGCAATCAGCCGTTTTCCTATCATTTCCAGACACTCCGGCTGATCCCAGTTCATCAGGTTTGCATGACCAAAATCCCATACAATCCCAACATTGTCATAGGAAATGTGAAGACTGTCAACCAGATCAATCAGATCTTCCGGATCTGCCAAATACCGGGGAACCCGCACCCGTTTCTGCAAATCATTTTCATCAAATAAATTTTCAATGGCAATGGTCACTCCATGCTTTGCCGCAAATTCCAGATGCGGCTTAAAGTATTCCATATTTTCCATTTTGTTTTTCTTATAATCCGGACAATTTGTGATTGAGCCGCCATGGATTACCATAATCTTTGCCCCCAACTCCCCGGACGCAATAATGGAACGGCGCACCATCTCTTCCTCCTCTTCCCGGTAAGGGTAAGCCGGGTCAATGACATTGTAAAATGGCGCGTGAGACTGACTGACCGTCATCCCCAATTCTTCAATCACTTCTTTACACTGCCTGATCCAATCTCTCCAGTTGTCAAAATACAGCTCCGTCTGCCGTCTCCTGGTCCAGGCAAAATTTAAATCCACATCCCGAAATCCCGCCTTATAGATCCTTCGGATACTGTCTATGACAGGCGCTACACTTCCATCTGGTCTTGGCCCATAAAATAAGGTTGTTGTTGACAGCTTCATTGTTTTCTCCTTTACTCGTATTTTTTCACCTAGAAAAGAAAAAGAGCAAAGAAACTGTGTCTCCACATTTCTCTGCTCTTTTTCTCTTCTCAATGCTTATATCCAGATTAACAGACTTCTGTTATTGCGTCAATCACTGTCTGCTAATTATTAAAATATTTCATATCTTATGAAAAGTTATCTCGCTTTAAGCTTCTGGCGTACAGCAAGTGCAGCGGGCGTTTCCTCTTCCTTATACATACTATATTCTTTCTCTCCGCAAAACCTTCTATAAAGAAATTCCGCCTCTCGCCCTTGCCCGTCTGTCCCGTACAGACTGAATGACCGGAACCAGAAAAATAGCCACCAGGCCTCCTGCAAATCCATTATTGTACAAATTCATCCCTCCATATACACTTCCCACATTCAACGCTACAGAGGAATGTAAAAATCCTGCAAGAATCCCTGCCCCCCATCCAAATTCCCCTGCAATGGGAGCCAATGTGGTGGACAGAAGCAGGGCTAAGACTGCAGACGGATCGTAAATGTTCCAATTTTTCGTAATTCCTCCCAGACAGACCCCCAGCATAATCGGGAAAATATTGCGGATATGTTTTCCTGTTGCAGAAAACCCTACAATGGTAAAAATACTGCCAATGGTGGGGCCATTTAAATCTCCCCCTACCGCCAATACAAAAGCGGTCGCAAAAAGGCCGTTTAACCCCATATTAAAGACAGTTGCCGGTCCTCCATTTTCTTTTAGATAATCGGTTCCCGAAAGACCATACGACTTTAAAATCTCTCTGTAGGACGTAACCGTCTCTCTGCCTCCAAAGAAAACTGCGCCAGCCATCATTCCTCCAAACAGGATGGATAGCATGACAAAAAACAGCATATCGTTTCCCGTAGACCAAATCAGCCTTGACTCTGCCTCAACTCCAAAGGATCTCATAAGGGACACTGTCACTGTGGCAATGATGCCTGCAGCAAATCCCACATTGTACAGAGAGTATCCTTTATGGGCATAGTGCACATGGGTTGCCAACGGCGGAAGCACAAACCCAATAGCGCTTCCCACAGCAAGGCTGAGCACCACGCGAATTGCCAGAGGCACATGCCAAATCTGCATAATCTGCGTCAAAATCGGAGACAGACAGGTGCCGTAAAGGCCAATATAAAGGTATCTGGACACCGACGTTTTATGGTATCTGGCATACAAAAATACGCCAAATAATATGGCCCAGATATTAAACAGATTTTTTCCAAACAGAGAGAAACCAAATATCAGACAGACTGAAGTAATCGTATGCCCACTCATCTCCATGTTCAGTTTATAAATCAGCCAAATACTGATAATCGAAAGCAGTCCGGCATTCAAAAATGCTGCTCCAATCCCTCCAATTACGAAATAGTCAGTAATCAGAAAATCCGGTTCTGCAATCAACCGGACAAGCCCCTTTAAAATCTCATCCAATGGCTGAACGAATATTCCGGCTCCAATAAAATAAATCGGAATCAGTGATAAAAGATAAAATTGAGATTTTCTTGACAAATTTTTTTTCAGATTCACTCTCCCCATATAGCCACCTTTCTAAGTATGATAAATCTATTATAACTGATGAGAAGGGGTTTTACCAAGAGGGATTTTTTCACTATCTCTTTCCGATATTTTCGTGTATAATATATGTAAAATCCTTTAAAAACAGGCTGAGTCTATTCAGCAACTATACCGTACCCAGGAGGAATCAGAAATGAAACCAATTATTATCGGCATCGCAGGAGGCACAGGCTCCGGAAAATCCACATTTACCAACCGGCTCCACGATGCATTTGGAGAGCAGGTATCTGTTATCTACCATGACAATTATTACCGCTGTAATGATGGAATTTCCTTTGAGGAACGCAAAAAATTAAATTATGACCATCCGGATGCATTTGAGACAGAACTGTTGGTCAAGCATCTGGCCAGACTGAAAGAAGGGCAGGCCATCGAGTGTCCTACCTATGACTACTCTCTTCACAACCGCGCTCAGGGAACGATCCGCGTGGAGCCAAAACCGGTTATTCTTCTGGAGGGAATTTTAGTTTTGTTTGATGAGCGAATCCGGGATTTACTGGACATTAAGGTCTTTGTCGATGCGGATGCAGACGAGCGAATCCTGAGAAGGATCTTAAGAGATACAAAAGAAAGGGGACGTGACGTAGAGGGCATTGTAACCCAGTATCTGACCACTGTAAAACCAATGCACAACCTTTATGTAGAACCCACCAAGGTGTTTGCTGATATTATTACCAACAGCGGCATGAATGATGTTGCATTTGACCTGATGCGAGGCAAGATTCAGGTTTTATTAGAAGAATCCTCCAGCACATAATATCAAAGGAGCCGGAATCCGAAGATTCCAGCTCCTTTTTCATAATACCCGATAACCGAATATCTGTAATAATTAAATTGATTGGGTAAAGGATTACTTTAAAGTAATCTTTGCGCCCTCAGCCTCTAACTTGGTCTTGATGTCCTCAGCCTCTTCCTTGGAAGCGCCCTGCTTAACTACCTTAGGAGCACCGTCAACTACTTCCTTAGCTTCCTTTAAGCCTAAGCCGGTAACTTCACGAACAACTTTGATAACTTTAACCTTGTTTGGACCAACATCGGTTAACTCTACGTCAAACTCGGTCTTCTCTTCAGCTGCCTCTGCAGGACCTGCTGCTGCAACTACTACGCCTGCTGCTGCAGATACGCCAAACTCTTCCTCACATGCCTTTACTAATTCATTTAACTCTAATACGGATAATTCCTTGATAGCTTCGATAAACTCAGCGGTTGTTAACTTTGCCATGATGATTTACCTCCATAAATATTTGTTTATTTTCTATTGGTTTATTCTTTGTAATGGTTTGTTACGTTTAAGCATAACAAACAGTTAAATTTTCAGGCCGATAAAACCTTACCCAAAAACTTATGCCTCTTTTGCTTCTGCGATCTGATTCAGAACGCGTGCAAAATTGGTAATCGGAGACTGGATGCTGCCCAGCAACTTGCCCAGAAGAACTTCTCTGGATGGGATAGAAGCGATTACGTTCATTCCCTTTGCATCGTAGTAGATTCCCTCTACAACGCCAGCCTTAATCTCCAGCTTGTCTGCTTTCTTTGCAAACTCAGCTAATACTCTTGCCGGTGCGGTAGCATCGGTCTTGGATACTGCTAATGCAGTAGGGCCTTCTAAGTTTGGATCTAAAGCTGCGAAATCAGTTCCCTCAGCAGCACGCTTAATTAAGGTGTTCTTGTATACCTTATAAGTTACGCCTGCTTCTCTTAACTGCTTACGAAGCTGTGTATCCTGCTCTACCGTTAAACCGCGGTAGTCAACAACTACTGCACTTGCTGCACCGTCTAATAAGCCGGCAATCTCGTCAACGATAGGCTGCTTTAATTCAACTTTTGCCATGATGGTTTACCTCCTATATTATTTTGAAAGTATCCCCTGCGAAAAAATCCCTCTGTCACAAAGACAGAGGGCTACAAAATCAATCTGTGTTTGATTTGTACGTTCCTCGGCAGGCGTTTTCACCTTAAGCTTTTCAGCACCTGCTGTCTTCGGCAGTCAATACCTGAATACTGTATCACAGTTTTTCAAAAATGTCAATTAGTTTTTGGATTGTTTCCGATAAAAGTGTAACACACCGGCCAGAATGACCGGTGTGCATAATATGCTTTGTGAAGTTTTACACTTAAATCAGCAGCAATTAGTTTGCTAACTTTGCTACGTTCAGCTTTACGCCAGGACCCATAGTAGAGGTCAGGGTAACGCTCTTTAAGTAAGCGCCCTTTAAGGTGCTTGGCTTTGCCTTCATAATTGCATCGATAAGCGTCTGGAAGTTGTCCGCTAACTGCTCCTCGGTGAAAGAAGCTTTTCCTACTGGCACGTGGATAATGTTGGTTTTATCAAGTCTGTACTCAATCTTACCAGCTTTAATATCGTTGATAGCTTTGGTTACATCCATGGTTACAGTACCAGCCTTCGGGTTTGGCATTAAGCCCTTCGGTCCCAGTACACGACCCAGACGTCCTACAACGCCCATCATATCTGGAGTAGCTACAACTACATCAAAATCTAACCAGCCTTCGTTCTGGATCTTCGGAATTAACTCCTCAGCTCCTACGTAATCTGCACCGGCAGCCAGAGCCTCATCAGCCTTTGGTCCCTTTGCAAATACCAGGATGCGAACAGTCTTACCGGTTCCATGAGGCAGAACTACTGCACCACGAATCTGCTGATCAGCGTGACGTCCGTCACAACCGGTTCTGATATGAGCTTCAACAGTCTCATCAAATTTTGCAGATGCATTCTTCTTAACCAGAGCGATTGCGTCTGCTGTATCATACTGGATAGCGCGGTCTACTGTTTTAGCAGCCTCTGCGTATCTTTTTCCTCTTTTCATTCTAAATAACCTCCTAGTGGTATTGTCGGGGATTTCCCTCCCACGTATTTGTTTGCTCCATCAGATGGGAATTATTCTGCTACGGTAATACCCATACTTCTTGCAGTACCAGCGATCATGCTCATAGCTGCCTCAACGCTTGCTGCGTTTAAGTCTGGCATCTTTAATTCAGCGATCTTCTGTAAATCTGCTTTGCTGATGGTGGCTACCTTTGTCTTGTTGGGAACTGCAGAACCGGATTCGATCTTGCAGGCCTTCTTTAACAGAACAGCAGCCGGCGGGGTCTTGGTGATAAAGCTGAAACTTCTGTCAGCATATACTGTGATAACTACTGGAATAATCATACCAGCCTGATCAGCGGTTCTTGCATTGAACTCCTTGGTAAACTGCACGATATTTACACCATGCTGACCTAATGCAGGACCAACTGGCGGTGCTGGTGTTGCCTTACCAGCAGGAATCTGTAATTTGATATAACCTGTTACTTTCTTTGCCATTTTAGGCACCTCCTAAATTATGTGGTATTGTCGGGGATTTCCCTCCCACCAGCCTTTTGCAGAAAAAGGCCGATTCCTGTTACATTTTCTTTACTTCGCTGAAGTTTAATTCAACCGGCGTATCCCGGCCGAACATCTCGACATTGATAATGATGGATTTTTTGCCCTCATTGATGGACTTAATCGCACCAATCGTATCTTTCCAGGCTCCGGCGGTTACAACTATCATATCGCCGACCTCAAAATCTACTGTTACTTCCGGTTTCTGGAAACCTAAAGCTGCAATTTCCTCTTCTGTGAGAGGAACCGGCTTAGATCCCGGACCTACAAAGCCTGTTACGCCGCGGGTATTGCGCACTACATACCAGGTGTCATCATTCATAACCATGTTGACCAGTACATAGCCGGGGAACATCTTTTTGTCCGCCTGCTTCTCCACACCGTTTTTCAACTCTGTGACCTCTAACATGGGAACAGAGACCTCCAAAATCTGATCCTGCAGGTTCCGGTTCTCAATGGTCTTTTCAATGTCAACTTTTACTTTGTTTTCATAGCCTGAGTAGGTATGAACTACATACCAACGTGCATCTGCCATTCCAATCCGCCTTTCAATCTTTCAATTTACAGGATGAGATTCAGGCCAAACTTAATCACCAGGTCAAGGACGCCAATAATCAAGCCCAGCGCCAAAGAAACTACCAGAACCAGCACTGTCTGCTTTGTAATGGTATCTTTGTTTGGCCAGATGATCTTTTTGAACTCGGCTTTCAAACCTTTGAAAAAGCTTTTCTTTTCTGCTTTTTCTTTCACCGCATCTCCCATATTTTCACATCCTTTACTAAACTCAATTACTTGGTTTCCTTGTGTAAAGTATGGGTTTTGCAGAATCTGCAGTACTTCTTGGTTTCCATTCTGTCAGGATGAGTTTTCTTATCCTTGGTCATGTTGTAATTACGTTGTTTGCATTCGGTACATGCCAGTGTAATTCTTGTGCGCACGACTTCCACCTCCACTTAATATTCTTGTCGTTGGCGGCCTTTTTTTCGTTAAATTTAAGCATAAAAAAAAGACCTAAGTTCTTCCATTCGCCCGTCCACTATACCACAAAAACACTGATTCGTCAACAGTTTTTTATTGATTTCCGATGCAGGTATAAGCCATTTATGATAATGTCCTAATATACCATAAATGAAAATGTCCCGGA
>CAUWCT010000005.1:0-77625 GCA_963557065.1 uncultured Lachnospiraceae bacterium
TTACCTGGGCTTACAGCGGTGGCAGCTTTGGGTTGCCATGAATATCATAGGTTTTCTCCTCAGCTTTCCAGTCTTTCACCATTTGGAACCGTGGCAGGAAGAACTCGATATGATCGTGCTGACATTTTGGGTGGTATCCTATCTTACTGTTGCCTGGGGAGTAGTAGGTGTCGGGTATATTTGTGTGCAATTTATTTCTAATTTTCTGGAAAAGTAAATCAGATTCCTGCCAAATGGGACAGCGTAGTTCGCCGTATGCTGCCCATCACAGAAAGTGGAACATATTTTTCTATAACAGTTCAGCCATGCGAGAACGCATGGCTGAACTGTTATAATTTTCTCATCTATAGTTCTTAATGTTTTTTCCGAAACCATCTCTTAAAGAAAGACTTATGGCTGTGCAAAGTCTGATAAAAATTGTCGCAGTTGTAAAGTGTCTCCATTTTCACCCACTCAGGGCAGATATCATTTCCTTCTAATATTCCATAATCGTGGAAATCAAAACTTAACATATAGTCCGCCTCCTTCTGCGTGTTTGTGTTACTGTTTTTATATCTATAGTATAGATAGTTCTGGACATTTCGTCTATAATCTGGTAATCTGAAAAAAAGGCAAAAACATGTACTGGCAATACATATTTTAAAACAGGGAGATGATTTCTATGGCAATCCGTTTCTGGGAAATCTATCAGGAGACAAAAGACAAATATAAGCTTCGTCTTCTGGCTGGAAAACATGGTATGGACAACGTTATAAGCTGGGTGCATATGCTGGAAGATGAAACGATTATCAGTCGTTTTGGAGGTGAGGAACTGGCAGTTACAACCGGTATGAAATCCGATGAAAAAGGATGGCTGATCCGCCTTGTCATGGCAATGAAACAGGCCGACTGTACCGGCATTATCGTAAATACCGGTATGTATCTAAAACACATTCCAAGGGAAGTCATCTCCTGGTGCGAAGAACACGATTTTCCTCTTCTGGAAACCCCATGGGAAATCTCTATCACCGAACTGACCCAGGAATACTGCATGCGGATCATGCAGAAAATGCGGAAAGAAAAACAGTATGGTATCATGTTTGAACGAATGCTCCATGGAAAAGAAGTTCCCCAGGAATTTCTGGATGAAATCAGCCTCCGCTACAATCTGGAAGGTTCTTTCCAGATATTCTGCATGCAGCCATCCTACACACCAGAAGAAAAAATCCTGTTCCACAAAGCTGCTTTAAAGCTGGAAAATGTTTTCGGTCTCTGGCAGAATGGTATGAAAATCCGTTTCCCCTATTTTCTTGCCCATATCAGTGAATCCTATCTTTTAGTTGTCAATGATTTTCCGGAAAAATCCATTCCGGAACTGACCAGACAGATAGAAGACTTTTTTTCCTATTTTTTTGAAAATCACCAGTTATTTGTAGGAATCGGACCGGCCTGTTATGGCATTCAGAATTTAAAATATGCCATGAACCGGGCAAAAATCGCCATGCTCATGGCACGCAGCACAAAAAAATCTATCGTTTATTTTAATGATATGGGCGTGTATGCAATCCTCTTTTCCTCCAATGACCCGGAAATTTTGACCAACTACGCAAATACGCTCTTAGCTCCTCTGGATGAATATGACCGCCTCCACCATTCCAGCGGTGAGTCCTCCCTGGGATATGTGGAAACGCTCCGAAACTACATTGCGTATGACCGCAGTCTGATTGCCGCTTCTCAGGCAACCTACACCCACCGGAATACCTTTAACTACCGAATACAGAATATCAAAAAACTGTTGGGAAATGATTTAAAGACCGTAACGGATCTGTTTCCGTACCAGCTTGCCTTTTGTATTCGGGACATGAATCCGGATAAAAACTGATAAAACCATTGCCTTTCATTTTGTTATTTCTCATCTGCAGATTCCTTTAGAAACGCCAGATGATCCCGTATCTGCTTTTCATAGCCAAGTTCTGTGGGAACATAAAAACTGCTTCCCTCCAGCCCGTCCGGCAGATACTGCTGCTTTACATAATGATTGGGATAATCATGGGCATACAGATACCCCTGGCCATGTCCCAGTTTTTCTGCTCCTTTGTAGTGTTTGTCCTGTAAATGCACAGGAACCGGCATTGTCCTTGTCTCTTTGACTGTCTCCATCGCCTGAAAGACTGCCATACAGGCCGCATTGCTCTTAGGCGCTGACGCCACGTAGGTAACTGCCTGGGACAAAATAATCTGCGCTTCCGGCATCCCCACCCTCTCGATCGCCTGGGCCGCACTGACCGCCACAGTCAGGGCCTGGGGATCGGCATTTCCTACATCTTCTGAAGCACAAATCATAATCCGTCTGGCAATAAATTTAATATCCTCTCCCGCATACAGCATCCTGGCCAGATAATAAACCGCCGCATCCGGATCGGAACCTCTCATGCTTTTGATAAATGCAGATATGGTATCGTAATGGCTGTCTCCGCTTTTGTCATAGCGCACTGCTCTCTTTTGAATGCACTCCTGAGCCACAGCCAAATCAATGTGAATCATACCGTCAGAACTTCTTTCAGTAGTCATAATCCCCAGTTCAATGGCATTTAAGGCCGCTCTGGCATCTCCATTCGCCACATCCGCCAGAAATTCCATAGCGTCATCTTCTATCCTTGCCCGATACGTTCCCATACCCCGTTCCTCATCTGAAACCGCACGCCGAAGCAGTTCCTTAATATCTTCTTTTTCCAAAAGCTTCAGTTCAAAAATACGGGATCTGGACAGAAGCGCCCCATTGACTTCAAAATAGGGATTCTCTGTAGTTGCGCCAATTAAAGTCAGAGTACCATCCTCTACAAACGGCAAAAGGTAATCCTGCTGGCTTTTGTTAAAACGGTGGATCTCGTCTACAAACAGAATGGTCTTTTTTCCATACATCCCCAGCAGATCCTTGGCTTCTTTTACCACGTCCTCCATGTCCTTTTTTCCGGCTACGGTAGCATTGATCTGTTTAAATTCTGCGCTGGTAGTCCCTGCTATCACCTTCGCCAGTGTGGTCTTTCCCGTTCCGGGAGGACCGTAAAAAATAATAGAGCCTACTTTATCTGCCTTGATAGCCCGATAAAGCAGCTTATCCTTTCCAATAATATGCTGCTGTCCCACCACTTCATCCAGCGTCCTGGGGCGCAGGCGGGATGCCAGAGGGGATTCTGTCTCTCTGGTTGTCTCTCTCATATAATCAAATAAATCCATAGTCATTCCCTTTTCAATCGTGGCTGACCGGGACACCCCTGTCAGTCAATCATCAGTTCATCTGCCGTAACAAAAGTATATCCCTGTGCCTTCAGCGTGTCAACGATTTCTAAAGCCGATTCTACCGATGTGGGAAAAATATCGTGCATTAAAATAATGTCTCCGTCTTCCACTTCTTTTAATACCCCCTTTGTAATCTTCGGAGTGTTCTGATATTTCCAATCCAGACTGTCCACAGACCAAAAAACCGGCATTAAATCCATCTTTTCCGCCAGTTCCTCGTTCCAATCCCCGTAAGGCGGCCGCAGATATTCCGGTTCCTTTCCTGTGATTTCTTCAATAATTTTCCCCGTTTTTTCTACTGAATCCCAGACTTTCTCAATCCCTTCCTCTGTCATTTGAACATGACTGTATCCATGATTTCCGATTAAGTGACCATCCTGTTGCATCTGCCGGATCAGTTCCTCATTTCCTTCTATGTTGGCTCCCATGAGAAAAAAAGTCGCTTTTACTCCGCGTTTTCTTAACCCGTCCAATAATTCCCTGGTATAGACCGGATGAGGACCATCGTCAAACGTCAGCGCTACCACCCTGTTCTTCCAGTCCGGATTTTCTGCTGCTACCGTCTTCACCGTCTTTTTTGATATGCCTCCCAGTGTAATATACAGCAATATCAAAAGCAATATGAAATCCGTTCCCACTGCCAGCAGCATCTGGCCGATTCTCTTTTTCATTTCCCGCTCCTTCCTGCTCTTACAATATATGCAGGCAGAGCCGGAAATAGAAGAACAGGCAAAGCTTATGCCTTGCCCGTCTTTCTATTGCTGCAATGTTTTATTAAATCTTTTACCGCCTTTACTGCCTGTTCTGATTGAGCCGTCTGGATATAAACAACCAGCATTGATTTATTTACCTTTTCATAAGCATGATCAATCATATTTCTAAAATACTTTAGTACACTTGTATTCATAGCTTTATCAAGTTCTTCTCTCATCTCGTCAGTAAGCAGCTTTACATTTTCTCCTATCTGGGCCATATACATTGCACACAGATCAAAAGCCATGTCATCTCTGGTTACGCTCTTGCTCCCATTAACAGAAAAATCACGTTCAAACCGTTTGGCAACGTCCTGTATCTTTAGCTGATTTTGAAGAATATACGCCAGAACCTGTATATCTCTGCTAAGACTTTTCGCCAACCCAGATCACCTCCCTCATAATGCTTTTATAAACACTATCCAGATTCTTACCTGCTCCTATGCTGATTAACAAGTCATCCAATTCCATATCCTCCTGTTTAAGCAAATCCGTAATCAGCACATCTGCCTTCATTGGGATAAAAGCTTTTTTCAGCTTTTCTATTGTTGGAATGTCAAGTTCCTTGGTATCCACCACAATATCTATATCACTTTCATTATCATTTGTTCCTCTTGCATAGGAACCAGCTAACCCCAATGTCAGTCCAGTATTTCTGCTCATTTCCGAAAGTTTGTCCAATATGCTTTCTTTGCTCATTACCTCCACAAAAGCACCCTCCTCTCTTTCTAATGCATCCATTCATTCTGGTATGATTATAACTCACTCCATATAAAAATACTATAGATTTTCTATGAACTTAAATATTAAACATCCAAATCCTTATTTTAATATTCAACCACTATTTTTCCATCTCTAAATTCCATTGGCGCTATGTATACCTGGCGATCTCCCCCAGGTCTTTTGGGATCTGTGTGGGCATGGAATACACAATAATATTGTCCTCCCACTGTCTTAACCACACTGTTATGTCCAGGACCGGAAATCCGATTTCCTGCTGTAACTACCGGATTATTGGAGTATTTATAAAATGGTCCCATGGGATGATCGGCTACAGCGCATCCAATGCCATAGTCCTTAGATGCAAACCAGTTAGCCGAATACATCATATGGTACTTTCCCTCATGTGCAAGTACAAAAGGGCCTTCGTTCCAATACTGTCCATTTCCGCTTGCAGCTCTCTCCCACTCCTGTTCCGGCTGCAATAAGAGTACGCCCTCCCCCTTTACGGATATAAAATCTTCTCCTAATTCTATGACATAAACTTCTGATTGTTTTGCTCCATTTACATAATGATCCGCTCCTGCTCTGGAATAATACAGGTAGTTATGTTCTCCATCCTTCAACACACTGGCATCTAATGCTCCATATCCAAAATCAAACATGGGCTGTTCGTCCAAAACGTCTTCAAATGGACCTTCCGGGCGGTCCGCACAGGCCACACCGATGCGAAGCGCCTCTTCTTCAAACTTTTTCCACTGAGCCGTATAATACATATAGTATTTTCCACCAAATTCATAAACTTCCGGCGCCCAAAAGCAGGAATTTCCAAAACTTTTTTCTGACGCTTTATAACAAATATGAGGGTTGGACCAATCTGTCAAATTGTCTGATTTCCAGCAATAATAGCCATTAAAATGGCTTGTTGCATATAAATAATAGGTTCCTCTGTCTGCTAAAATATAGGGATCGCCTATATTCGTAATTGGAACAGGTTGTAGTTTCATTTTCTCCTCCGTCTGCTTATTTGGATTGATGATTACAACATTTGCAAAGCAATTCATCCTTCCGGATTCCGGTATCTCCTGCACGAGCATCCTCAAACCAGTATCCTTTCGGATTCGTCTTGACCCGATACCTGCGGTGAGGCGCCGGTATTACATCTTCCTGCTTTAACATTGCAGCCACCAGTTCCTGCAGCATATCTTCTTTTACAGAAGCATATTCTTCCTGATCCCACAGATTCTTTAATTCCATTGGATCTGTTTTCAAATCATAAAGATACCCGTTTCCCATCATGTCTTCCTGGAGTTTAAATGAACCTTTTCGGAGCATCCTTACCGCCCCGCACTGAGTCCAGGTATTTAAACAGTCAAAACGGGTAAGTTCCGGATCTGACGCGCCTTCTTCCGGCAAGGTGAGAGCATCTTCCTCATTCCAGTACCGTCCGCCAAATCCGCTTTCTGAATATGCGGTCGCAAACTCTTTTTCGGGAATATCCTGATTTTTCAAAAGCGGAAGAATACTCTTTCCCTGGCATCCGTAAGGAACTTCTGCTCCAATCATCTCGCACAATGTGGGAAGAATATCCACAATACTTGTAAAATACGAGTCCTGTTTTCCCACTGCCGCAATCCCCGGCCCTTTCCATATCATTGGGATATGTGTCAGAACATCCGGCAAATCTGCGCCTTTCCGGATAAGACCATATTCTCCGCCAAAATCCCCATGATCGGAAAGGTAAATCACAATGGTATCATCTTCCAAATTCCGTTCTTTTAATCCGGTAACCAGACGTTTGAACTGATCATCAATCAGTCGCAGCATTCCGAGATAGTTGGAACGGCACCTCAAAATTCTCTGATCGATCTCCTCTTTCATCACCTGTTCCCATACGTTTCTAAGCCACTGAAATCTGGGTCCCTTTTTTTCAAGTTCCCCGGCCCCGGTAATCTCTGGCAGACTTTCCGGCGGAAACAGATCAAAATATGGTTCTGGCACCTGGTAGGGATTGTGGGGTTCTGCAAAAGACAGCCACACAAAAAATGGTTCCTCCTTCTCTAATCCATCAATAAACTGGAAGCACGAAGAAACATTGCGATAAGGATGCTGAACGGTTACACCGCCCGGCGATGGCTGATGGGTTTCCATGTGGTTTGTATGTAAAAGAAATTCTGCAAATTCCTTTTCATCCGGAGTTTCATTGATTTCCCCCTCATTTCCCAGATGGCCGGTTTCTGCTGCAAAATCAAAGTCCTCCCGTCTGTGATGAGAATGATTTTTTCCGCAAAGCGCAGTCCTGTAACCCTTCTCTTTTAAAATATCTAACAGATCTTTTGTATAAACCGCATCTTCTTCATTGTGATTGGTACGAACCTTATGAGAGGACGTATATCTTCCGGTAAACATACTCACTCTGGCCGGCATACAGGCAGGATTTGAAGTATACGCATTGCAAAAATCTACGCCTCCTTCTGCCCACTGATCTAAAAATGGCATGGTATCCAGACAGTATCCTCTGCTTTTCCTTAAATCCTGCCTCTGCTGATCCGTCATCACTATAATAATATTTGGTTTTTTATTCACGTCAATGTCCCCCTATTTCACAGAACTGTCAAGCTGTCCTTCTATAATATAACGCTGTAAAAATACATACAGCAAAATGATTGGAAGCAGGCCCAAAGCACAGGTTGCACAGGCTTTTGGAAGATTTCCCACTCCATTGTACTGATTAAAAGCAGCCTTAATTACCAGAATGATGGTATGTTTCGATTTATCCTGAAGCAGATACATGGGCATCAGGTATTGGTTCCAGCAGGCTGTAGCAGCAATAATCACACGAGTAACCGTAATCGCCTTCAGCTGCGGCATAATGATGTGGAAAAAAGTCTGCAATGTACTGGCCCCATCAATGGTAGCCGCTTCATCCAGAGCAATGGGAATCGTTTTTACAAAATTAATATACATGAATAAGGTTGCCGGTATCCCGGTTGCTGCTAATAACAGCGCCAGCCCCCATAACGTATTTGACATATGAAATTTTACCATAAGAGAATACGTACCTACTAACAGAGCCACTGCCGGAATCATCATAATTGCCATGCTGGACTGACTCAAAATCTTTGCCAGCCGGCTGTTGCTTCTGGCAAGTCCATATGCTCCCAATGCGGAAATGAAAATCTCCAAAACGACGGTTTCGACCACTAAAATAATGGAATTTTTAAATCCATTCCATAGTTCCCCGCTTTTTAATACTGATATATAATTTCCCAGATTTAAAACCTTTGGAAAGATTAACTTGGAGCTGAAATCCGTAGGAGTTCTAAGAGACAAGTTAATCAATATATACAATGGCACCAGATAAATAATGATTAATACTGCTGCAATAAGATACGTTCCTATCTGCCATTTCTTTTTAGGATGACTCTTCTGTCCTCTCATCAATACTCCACCTCCTTTTTCTGGAAATATCTGCTGACCGGCAATGTAATCAGTAAAATAATTAAAAACATCACCAGACCTACCGCAGACGCATATCCGGCTTTCTCGTCGTTAAAATACAAAAGAGAAACGTAATAAGACAACGACATGGACTGACGGCTTGGACCGCCTCCGGACATTGCCACAATAATGTCATACATCTTAAGGCCGTTAATCAGGTTTGTGATTACCGCTGTTGTAATGGAAGGAATCAGCAACGGCAGAATAATATGCTTAAACTCCATCCACTTTCCGGCTCCATCCAGACGTGCCGCCTCCCTGTACATGGACGGAATATTCTGAAGACCTGCCAGATAAATAACCATGCAAAGGCCCATATACTGCCAGGAATTGGTCAGCATAATCATCAGAACAGAGGACCATCCGGTTTCCATCCAGTAAATTGGCTCAATTCCAAATAAGGCCAGCAATTCGTTAAATACGCCGCCATCATATTGAACAAAATAATATACTATCTGCCCCATGATAAATGCGGAAATCATAATTGGCAGATATAAAACAACACGAACCGCATTTCTGCCTTTAAATTTCCGGTTTAAGAAAAGAGCCGCTAAAAGCCCCCCTATGTTTTGAAGCAGCGTAGAGCCAAAGCCATAAATTAATGTGTTAATGAAGGATCTCCAGAAAAATTCATCTCCAAATAAGTTTTTGAAGTTGTCTATCCCGATAAATTTCATGCTTTGGGAATACCCGTTCCATCTAAAAAAGGAAAGCCGGATGGTGTTCAGCAGCGGTATTAAGATAAACACCAGCAGCATAGCCAACGCCGGTATTGACATCCATATATAATCACGTTCTTTCTTTTTCAAAGCGTTTCCTCCTGATTTTTATACAAGCAAGGGCGCCGCTTAATCATCTGATTTTAATGATTTTGCGCCGCCCTCCATTCCAGCAAACTTATTCTTTTGACATCTCGTATAAATCTGTATAATTTTCATTCAGATAAGTACGGACTGTTTCAATTCCACTCTCACTGTGGTCTTCCATCAGCATATTCCAGGCATTTCCAAAGATCTGCCACATGCCAGTAGGCATGTATTTGCGATCCCAAAGATTCTCATAGCGGATATTGCGGTCTGCGCATTTTTCCTTCATGGTGTTAAAGTAAGCCAGGCCCTGGTTATCAGAAATGTCCATAGAGGATTTTAAACATACAATATTGCCGGTTTCATCCGTAAGGGCAACTGCATTTTCCGGACGGCTCATAAATTCCAAAAATGCCTTTGCCGCATCAATATTGGGACTGTCTTTCCATATGCCAAAGGTATCGCCTTCACCGATTCCTACAAACTCCTGACCTCCCTCCTGAGACGCCAGGCTCGGCAGAAATGCAAAATTACCGTCTGGATTGGTGTTATAGCAGGTCTGTAACATGGTAACGCCATTTCCAATCATAAACGCAGCTTTATTTGTGACAAAACGCTCTGTTGTATCCGTTGTCTGAATCGTTGCAAAATCTTCAAAATAATAGCCATTGTCCATACAGCGGGCGCCAAACTGAAGCAGCGGAACAAAGGACTGCCAATCATACGTGCCGTTTAAGATTGCCTCGGAATCCTGTGCCAGCTCTCCATCGTAGGATACCCAGGTTCCGGCAATATTGGCCAGCAATCCTGCATTGGGATTGGAGCCAATCGGAGTATAACCCGCATCTTTAATCTTCTGGCATGCCTCCTCGAAATCAGCCCATGTATGGAGCTCATAAATATCCACGCCTGCCGCCTCACATACGTCCAGATTTACGAGGGTTCCATTTGCTACCTCGGACAGCATCAAGACATAAATCGCACCATCCTCATCTTCTATAACGCCAAGTGCAGACTCATCATAGTCCGAAACCCAGGGTTCGTCTCTTAAATCCAGCAGGTACTCTTTATATCGAAGAATCGACCAGCCATGCGTCTGAAATACATCCGGCAATGTCTGGGATGCCATACGGGTTTTCAATGTATTTTCATAATCCGTCCCATATTCCGAAATCTGTACTTCGCAGCCGCTTTCTGCTTCAAATTTATCTACAAGCTGTGCAAATACTTCCGACTGGCTTCCAGTATACATATCTGCAACTTCTATCTGAACTCCGGCAAAAGGCTTGTCGCCTTTTGAAGCAGCGCTTTCTCCTGCACTGACAGATTCTGCTGCGGTTGTCTCATCTCCTGTCTCTAAAGAAACGGAACATGCGGTAAGGGACACAGCCAAACCCAAACTAAGTAAAACAGATAATTTTTTCTTCATTTATGTATCCTCCTTCATTCTAGCCCTTGTGTTTTTCACTTTGCAAAGTTTGATTTTCCTTGTTTCTTTTGATATAATTTTACCTAATCACGAATCTTATTCCATATCCTTTTATGTTTTATATATGGACAATTCTGCTTTATAGGGGGTATTTGATGATTGACGTTTCCGGCCACTTAAGAACAATCAAAAATAAAAGCGGCTTTGTTGATACCGAAAATCCGATTACTGTTAATTGCTGCGGCTACCAGTCCTGTATCACAAAAGACTATTCCGTAGAGCGGGAACATGGCCGAAGAGACTATCAGATCATCTATGTGTTCCGCGGATGCGGACACTTTAAAATTGAGAACGAATGGAAGCGTTTTCCTGCCGGAAGCCTGGTTCTCTACCGTCCCTACGAGCCTCAAATCTATACCTACCTTGCCAATGATACGCCAGAACTCTTCTGGGTACATTTTACCGGTCATTCCTGTGAAAATCTATTGGAAAAATTTGGCATAAAAACCGGTTATATTGGAGAAAATTTTGCCCTGAAATCTTTGTTCCACGAAACCATGCTGGAACTTCAGCTTAAAAAGCCTCTTTTTGAATATATGATCACCAGTAACTTCTATAAAATATTTGCCACTATCCAACGCGCCTATTTATTACAATCTGTTCCTTTAGAAAATAATTTTTCCATTGACCGTCTCATCATACATTTAAACCGACACTATGCGGATTCCTGGACGGTTGCTGACATGGCAGATTTTTGTAATATGAGCGAAGACTATTTTGCCCATATTTTCAAAAAACGGATGGGCGTTTCTCCAATGCGCTTTCTGAATAATTTAAGAATCGATCGGGCAAAAGATTTTTTACTTACTGACACAATGAACATTGCAACCATTGCTTCTTTAGTAGGATTTGACGATCAGCTCTATTTCAGCCGCGTATTTAAAAAATTTACAGGCTACTCCCCTAAAGCTTATTATCAGTACATTCTAAATCTGAATACCCCATTTTAAAAATTGTTATATTTTTAACGTTTGGTCCCATGGATTGTATTGCAATTTATCCAATGTCCAATGATACATTGTATGTTTTTTTAGATTCTCCCAGATTATTGGCTGTTCATTTATGGAAAACATAGAAACCAAATGCTTTGTTAAAATTTTATCGTTATTTTATTGACAATCTATTTTTTCAGCAGTATAATGACGCCAGAAAGACAAAAACAACTACGTAACTTATCATCAATGTAATAATTCAGGAGGATTCAAAGATGGCAAAGACGAAGGCATCCGAAATCATTGACAACGTTGACGCATTAACTGCGAAACTGAAAGAAATGCGCGAAGCGCAGGCTCAGTTTGCTACTTTTACTCAGGAGCAGGTAGATAAAATCTTCTACGCCGCAGCAATCGCTGCCAACCAGGCCCGTATCCCGTTAGCAAAAATGGCGGTTGCAGAAACCGGCATGGGAATTGTAGAAGACAAGGTTATCAAAAACCACTATGCTGCAGAGTACATATATAATGCTTATAAAAACACCAAGACCTGCGGAGTAATCGAAGAAGATCCTGCATTCGGCATTAAGAAAATTGCAGAACCTATCGGTATTATCGCTGCAGTTATCCCTACTACCAACCCAACTTCTACTGCTATCTTCAAAACTCTGATTGCATTAAAGACCAGAAACGCGATCATCATCAGCCCTCATCCACGTGCAAAGAACTGTACCATTGAGGCTGCAAAAATCGTATTAGAGGCAGCCGTAAAGGCCGGCGCTCCGGAAGGCATCATCGGCTGGATCGACGTTCCAAGCCTGGAACTGACCAATGAAGTTATGAAGGATGCTGACATCATTCTGGCAACCGGCGGTCCCGGTATGGTTCATGCAGCTTACTCTTCCGGAAAACCGGCATTAGGCGTAGGCGCAGGCAACACTCCGGTTATCATTGACGAAACCGCTGATGTAAAGCTGGCTGTCAACTCCATCATTCATTCCAAGACCTTTGATAACGGTATGATTTGCGCATCCGAGCAGTCCGTTACCGTTCTGGAACCACTGTATGATGCTGTAAAGAAAGAATTTGCATACAGAGGCTGCTATTTCTTAAAACCGGATGAGATCGAAAAAGTAAGAAAGACCATTTTAATCAACGGCTCTTTAAATGCGAAGATTGTTGGTCAGTCTGCCCACACAATCGCTGCTTTAGCCGGTGTAAACGTTCCGGAAAGCACCAAGATTTTAATCGGCGAAGTAGAATCCGTTGATATTTCTGAAGAATTTGCTCACGAAAAATTGTCTCCTGTACTGGCTATGTACAAGGCAAAAGATTTTGACGACGCTTTGGCAAAGGCAGAACGTCTGGTAGCAGACGGCGGCTACGGCCATACTTCTTCCCTTTATATCCATCCGGCACAGACTGAAAAGATTATGAAACACGCTGAGGCAATGAAGACCTGCCGTATTGTAATCAATACTCCTTCTTCTCATGGCGGCATCGGCGACTTATACAACTTCAAGATGGCTCCATCCTTAACATTAGGCTGCGGTTCCTGGGGCGGCAACTCTGTTTCCGAAAACGTTGGCGTAAAACATTTATTAAACATCAAGACCGTTGCCGAAAGGAGAGAAAACATGCTGTGGTTCCGCGCACCTCAAAAAGTTTACTTTAAGAAGGGCTGTATGCCGGTTGCCTTGGATGAACTTGGCACTGTTATGGGCAAAAAGAAAGCCTTCATTGTTACCGACAGTTTCTTATATAAAAATGGCTATGTAAAGCCAATCGAAGAAAAATTAGACCAGATGGGTATCCAGCACACCTGTTTCTATGAGGTTGCTCCAGATCCAAACTTAACTTCCGCAACTGCCGGCGCTGCTGCAATGCGGGCATTTGAACCGGACTGCATTATCGCATTAGGCGGCGGTTCCGCAATGGATGCCGGTAAGATTATGTGGGTAATGTATGAACATCCGGAAGTAGACTTCTTAGATATGGCAATGCGCTTTATGGATATCAGAAAGAGAGTTTACACCTTCCCGAAGATGGGCGAGAAAGCTTACTTTGTAGCCATCCCAACTTCTTCCGGTACCGGTTCTGAGGTAACTCCTTTCGCCGTTATTACCGATGACCGCACCGGCACCAAGTATCCTCTGGCTGACTATGAGCTGCTGCCGAATATGGCAATTATTGACGCTGACAATATGATGAACCAGCCCAAGGGCTTAACCAGCGCTTCCGGTATTGACGCTTTAACCCACGCATTAGAGGCATACGCTTCTATCATGGCTACTGATTATACGGATGGCCTGGCATTAAAGGCAATGAAAAACATCTTTGCATACCTGCCAAGCGCTTACGAAAATGGAGCAAATGATCCCTATGCCCGCGAAAAGATGGCTGACGCTTCCTGTATGGCCGGTATGGCATTTGCAAACGCATTCTTAGGCGTATGCCACTCCATGGCTCATAAGCTGGGCGCTTACCATCACCTGCCTCATGGCGTTGCAAACGCTCTGTTAATCACAGAAGTAATGCGGTTTAACGCAGTAGAAGTGCCGCCTAAGATGGGAACTTTCTCTCAGTACCAGTATCCTCATACCCTGTCCCGCTATGTAGAATGTGCAAACTTCTGCGGCGTATTCGGCAAAGACGATCAGGATACCTTAAATAAATTCATTGATAAGATTGAAGAGTTAAAGGCAAGAGTCGGCATCAAAAAGACCATCCGCGACTACGGTATCAAAGAGGAAGATTTCTTAGCTACTCTGGATGAGATGGTTGAGAACGCATTTGATGACCAGTGTACCGGCGCCAACCCAAGATACCCATTGATGAGTGAAATCAAAGAGATGTATCTGCGCGCTTACTACGGCGAAGAAAAAGCAAACTAATCTATCATATAAAAGGAGGGTATTGCCATGAAGCTGAATGAAAAAGATATTATCTTTACACGTCCCCATAAAACTCTGTATGCCAATAAAGATAAAGTAATCAAAGTATTTGATAAGAAACGCTATTCCAAGGCGGAAGTGTTTAACGAGGCTTTAAATGAAGCCAATGTAGAAGAAACCGGCCTGTATATTCCAGAAATCCTTGAGGTTTCCGAAACGCCTGAAGGATGGGCCCTGGTTCGCGAAAAAATCGAAGGCGTAACCTTAGATTCCCTCATGAAGGAAAACCCGGATAAGTTAGAGGAATATATGGAGCAGTTTGTAGACCTTCAGTTGGAAATCCATTCCAAGAAGTGCCCCGGCCTTAAGAAATTAAAGGCAAAACTGCAGAACCAGGTGAACAGCTTAAAAGATTTAGATGCTACTACCCGTTACGAACTGAGCACCCGTTTAGACGGTATGCCCAAACATACCAAGCTGTGTCATGGTGATTTCAATCCTACCAATGTTATTGTTGACAAAAACGGAAACTGGGCTGTTATCGACTGGGCTCATGCCGCACAGGGCAACGCCAGCGCTGACGCTGCTATGACTTATCTGCTGTTCGCTCTGGAAGATCAGAAGTTAGCAGATATGTACATCAACCTGTTCTGCAAGAAGAGCGACACCGCCCGCCAGTATGTAAACCGCTGGCTGCCTATCGTAGCTGCCGCCCAGCTTACCAAGAAAAAGGCAAAAGAGAAAGACTTCCTGATGAAATGGATTGATGTTGTAGAATACGTATAGTTGTTTTAGATGCTTTCGTCAAAAGCCCCCCGGCTGAGAGTTGCTCTCAGCCGGGGGGCTTTGTGTTGCCAGACAAGAACCCCTTGCATTAAAAAAAACGGCAGATTATAATATAGATGATGTCAAGAGCAAAAATCATGAAACACGATGTGCCGGAAAGGAAGTGTCTTTATGCCAATGCCATTAAATCACTCTTACACTTCAAAAGATTACTGGTCTCTGCCAGAGGATGAACGTGCAGAACTGATTGACGGCCAGTTCTACTTTATGGCACCGCCAAGTCTCATCCATCAGACTATCCTTTTCAATCTTGGACGGAAAATTGCCGATTATATTGATTCTCAAAAAGGAGACTGTAAAGTTTTACCGGCTCCATTTGCTGTCAACCTGACTGGGAATGATAAAACCTGGGTGGAACCGGATCTTAGTGTGATCTGCGATAAAAACAAGCTGTCTGATCGCGGCTGCGAGGGTGCGCCTGACTGGATTATTGAAATCGTTTCCCCCTCTACCCAGCACCATGACTATGGGATCAAGCTGTTCAAATATCGTACCAGCGGCGTTCGTGAATACTGGATTGTAAACCCGGCTACACAGACTGTAACTGTCTACGATTTCGAGCAAAATTCCCTCACAGCCCAATATTCCTTTGCCGAATGCATCCCTGTAGGTCTGTACCCCGGCTTTTCCATTTGCGTTTCTGATTTGACTTAATAAATAGTAACAGTTATTTTAAAGCCAAGAAACAGAGGATTTTATTATGCACAATGCAATTACTCAAGAACAGCGTTATGAAATGCTTACCAGCCAGCCGGTCAATCGTGTCATTCCCCGCCTGGCTGTTCCCACTATCATCAGCATGCTGATCAGTTCCATTTATAATACGGCAGACACCTTTTTTGTCAGCCAGTTGGGGACCAGCGCTTCCGGCGCAGTGGGAATTATCTTTTCTGCAATGGCCATCATTCAGGCCATCGCTTTTATGATCGGGATGGGAAGCGGCAACTACATGGCCCGCTGCTTCGGCGCAGGCGAACAGGAAAAAGGTGAGAAAATCGTTTCTACCGGTTTTTTCACAGGACTGATCATGGGCACTGTCATTATGGTAATCGGCCTGTCCAATATCGAGGGCATTGTTATGATGCTGGGATCTACGGAAACCATCAAACCCTACGCCATAGACTACGCCCGCTATATTTTCCTGGCTGCGCCGTTTATGATGTGTTCCTTTATTATGAACAATCTCTTACGGCTTCAGGGGCTGGCTGCCTATGCCATGCTTGGGATCGCTTCCGGCGGCATCTTAAACATCATTCTGGACCCCATCTTCATTTTCGGCCTGAATCTTGGCACTGCAGGCGCTGCCATTGCCACAGGACTTTCCCAGTTTGTCAGCTTCTGCATTCTGTTCTGTCAGTGCAATCTACGAAAAAGCTGTGTTTCTATCCGCCTGCGCAATTTTGCTCCATCCCTGTCTATGTACAGGTCGATTATCATCGGCGGGCTGCCGTCTCTGGGCCGCCAGGGCATGGCGTCTTTGGCCACCATTATTTTAAACCTGACTGCCCGTCCCTACGGAGACGCCGCCATTGCCGCTATGGCGATTGTGAGCCGGTGCGCTATGCTGCTCAACTCTGCCGTTGTAGGATTTGGCCAGGGATTTCAGCCAGTATGCGCCTTTTCTTTTGGCGCTCACAAATACAGCCGGGTCAAACATGCCTTCTGGTTCTGCGTAAAAGTAAGCACCCTATTTCTGCTTTGTGTCAGCACTCTGATTTTCCTCTTCTCCGGACATGTTATTGAACTGTTCCGCAAGGGCGATCCGGAGGTCATCCAAATCGGCACTCTGGCTCTGCGCCTCCAGATTTGCACTCTGCCCTTAGGCGGCTATCTTACCATGAGCAATATGTGTTCCCAGTCCATTGGATACGGATTTCGCTCCACTCTCCTTGCCATGTCCCGACAGGGTATTTTTCTGATTCCCATTCTTCTGGTTTCCTCCTCCCTGTTTGGACTTTTAGGAATCCAGATGGCCCAGCCTCTGGCGGATCTTGCTACATTTGCGCTGACGATTTTTATTATGAAAGGGATCTTTAAAGAGTTACATGCACTGGAACAGCAGGAACCCGGCTAATCTTTTGGAACTGCTTTCTTCCTGATTATTTCACCAGTTCCTTTAATTTTCCCAGGAGTTCCCTGGCCTGTTCCATCATGGCGCTGCTGTCCTGATTCTTTTTATTCATCTCCTGATACAGAAAATAGGGCTGATCCCCCATCTGGAATTTCAGCTTGCCTTTATAGGAAGCAACCATAGGCGGAATCCCGGCAGCATCCAGACGGGCCTTGGGATACATAATCAGCCGGACTTCCTGTCGGTTGATTCCCACTTCGGTGACAAACGCGCTGTGAGCCATGCCCTTTAATGCGGCAATCCGCAGCAGGTTTTCCACTGCTCTTGGAATCTCTCCAAACCGATCCATCAGTTCATCCTGCATATCCATGTACTCTTCTTCTGTCTCAATCGAAGAAATCCTCTTGTAAATATCCAGTTTCTGGTATTCATTTTTGATATAAGAAGAGGGAATATAGGCGTTAATGTCGCAGTCTACCACAGTCTCATACGCCTCTTCCTCTTTTGCCACTCCCTGAATGGTGCGGACTGCCTGATTTAACAATTTGCAGTAAAGATCGTATCCCACTGCCTCCATGTGGCCATGCTGCTCTGCGCCCAGCACATTTCCGGCTCCCCGGATTTCCAGATCCCGCATGGCAATCTTGATTCCTGAACCCAGTTCTGTAAATTCCCGAATGGCCTGAAGGCGTTTTTCTGCATCTTCTTTCAAAAGTTTATCCCGGCGATACATCAAAAACGCATACGCCGTCCGGTTGGATCTGCCCACCCGGCCCCTGAGCTGGTAAAGCTGGGACAGCCCCATGTGATCCGCGTCATGGACAATCATGGTATTGGCATTGGGGATATCCAGTCCTGTTTCAATAATGGTTGTGGACACCAGCACATCAATTTCCCCATTGATAAAGTCCAGCATAATCCGTTCCAGTTCGTGCTCTTTCATCTGTCCATGGGCAAACACCACCGATGCCTCCGGCACCAGGGCCGCTATCCGGTTGGTCACTTCTACAATATCGTTTACCCGGTTATATACATAATAAACCTGTCCGCCTCTGGCCATCTCCCGGTGGATAGCTTCTCTTACCATTTCTTCGTTATATTCCATCACATAGGTCTGGATAGGCGTCCGGTCAATGGGCGGCTCTTCTAACACGCTCATGTCCCGGATTCCCACCAGGCTCATGTGCAGGGTTCTTGGAATGGGGGTAGCGGTCAGCGTCAGTACGTCAATGTTCTTTTTTAACTGCTTGATCTTCTCTTTATGAGTGACTCCGAATCTCTGCTCTTCATCAATAATCAGAAGTCCCAGGTCCTTAAACACCACGTCCTTGGACAATACCCGGTGGGTTCCAATCAGGATGTCCACCTGGCCTTTTTTCAAATCCTCCAGAGTCTTTTTCTGCTGGGCGGGAGTGCGGAAACGGGACATCATATCCACTCTCACCGGAAAGTCTTTCATCCTCTGGACAAAGGTATTATAGTGCTGCTGCGCCAGAATCGTAGTGGGCACCAGATACACCACCTGTTTGCTCTCCTGAACGGCCTTAAATGCCGCCCGCAAGGCAATCTCGGTTTTGCCGAATCCTACGTCTCCGCAAATGAGACGGTCCATGATTTTTGTGCTTTCCATATCTGCTTTTGTGGACTCAATGGCATCCAGCTGATCGTCTGTTTCCTCATAAGGGAACAATTCCTCAAACTCCCTCTGCCACACCGTATCCGGTCCGCAGGCAAATCCGTTTCCGGACTGGCGGGCTGCATAAAGCTGAACCAGATCCTTCGCAATTTCCTGAACCGCCCCTTTTACTTTTGTCTTGGTCTTGCTCCATTCAGCGCCCCCCAGCTTATTAAGCTTTGGCTTTTTGGCCTCTGCCCCGGCATATTTCTGGATTCCCTCCAGCCTGGTGGCAGGCAGATATAAATTGCCCCCGTCTCCATATTCGATTTTCATGTAGTCTTTTACCACATGATCCTGCTCGATTTTTTCGATTCCCCGGTAAATCCCTACTCCATGATCTTCGTGCACCACGTAATCACCTACGGACAGTTCGGAAAAGCTCTGAATCTTCTTACCCTCGTAAGCAATCTTTTTGCGCCTCTTCTTTTTCTTTTCCGCCCCGAACATGTCGCCTTCTGTGATCACCACAAATTTCAAAAGGGGGTATTCAAACCCTCTGTGAAGGCTTCCATGGATTACCAGAATCTCTCCCGGCCGGACGTTTCCTGTATCCGGCGTTTTTCCGTCTTCTGCTTCATCCGGACAATATGCCTTTAAATCATACTCCCGCAAATCGCTGGCCAGACGGCTGGCCCTTGTCCTGGACGCGGACAGCAGCACCACCCGGTAGCCATTGTTTTTCCACCGGGTCAGATCCTTTATAAGAATTTCAAAACTGTTCCGATAAGAGTTTACATTTTTTACATCAAAGCCAAATTTCTCATTTACCGTCAGTCCTGCCAGATTCTGATCCAGGCCGGTCATATAAATCGTCCGTCCGGTCTGGATTCTGGCTAAAATCTCCTTTGCCGGATACAGGATCTCTGTCTGCCCAGGCAGAAGATAGCCTTTTTCCAGACGCAGAATCATGCTCTCCCGAAATTCTGTCTCTATGGTTTCTCCTTTTTCCCTGAGTCTTAACGGCTCGTCTAAGAAAACCGTACAGTTCCCATCCAAGAGACCCTTCTTAAAATAATCCAGAAAAGAGACTGTTTCCTTGCAGAAATACCGGACATATGCGTCCAGTCCTGACACTTTCCAGCCCTCTTTTAATTCTTCGGCAAATTCCCGGATCACTGACCGGATCCGGCTGGCTTCCTCAATCTTTTTCTGGCTTCTCAATGTCTTTTCGTAGACCTTTGCCTCTTTTTCCATGGCTTCGATCCCATCCGCCAGTTGCTCAGAGGAAACTACTGTCTCTATAGCCGGATAAATGGTGACAAACTCCATCTGTTCGATGGATCTCTGACTTTCCAAATCAAATGTACGGATTGAGTCTACCTCATCATCCCACAGTTCAATCCGGACAGGCGTCTCTTCTGTCAGAGGAAATACATCAATAATTCCTCCCCGGATGGAAAACTGCCCCATGCCGTCCACCTGGGCCATGCGCTCATATCCCATGGAGGTCAGCCGCTTTTTCCACATATCCAGATCAATGGTTTCTCCGCCGGATACAGTCAGGGTCTGCTCCTTTAAATGCTCCAGCGGAAGCAGGTGATCCATCAGTCCATCAATGGTTGTAACCACCACTCCGCCGGACTCCTCCATTAAATGGCGCAGCACTGCCAGGCGTTCCCGCACCATAAGATTTCCATGAATATCCGCGCTGAAAAACAGCAGATCCTTTGCCGGATACAGCCATACCTGATTGGTGAAATTGCAAAAATCTTCATAGATTTCCCTGGCCCGCTGGGAGTCATAGGTAACTACCAGTTTCCATCCCTTGTTTCCGCCCAGTTCATGCATGAGCTGGACTTTTTGAGAATCCATGGTTCCGGTTACATGAACAGGGCCTTTGCCCTTTTTCAGCGCTTCTGTTAAGTCCTCATACTCTTTTAGTTCTGCCAGAGGGTTTATCATCATCTCCTGCTTCCTTTCTTCCTTCTGTTTGGCCTGCCAGCCTCTATTTTGCCTGCGCCTTTCCCGCCTTAGAGTTTTTTCCCGTTATACCGGTTCATAGCCGTCTCTATTCCGTCTGAAATAATAGCCCTGGCCGCCTGTCCTGCTTCTTTTGCAACATCCTCCATCACCTGGGTCTCTGCCTGTGAAAAATGGCCCAGCACATAGTCAGCCAAATCCATCCGATCCGGCTTTGCCCCTACGCCTACCTTGATTCTGGGAAACTCCTGCGTTCCCAGATGGGCAATGATGCTTTTGATTCCATTGTGGCCGCCGGCGCTGCCTTTTTTGCGGATGCGAAGCTGTCCCGGCTCCAGACTGATGTCGTCATATATAACCATAATATGCTCCGGATCGATTTTATAGAAATCCGCTGCTGCCCGGATACTCTCTCCGCTCAGGTTCATAAACGTCTGGGGTTTTAAAAGGATGACTTTTTCCCCGCCGATTACAGCCTTTGCGCACAGCGCTTTGTGCTTTTTTTCCTCTATGGAGGTCCCCAGCTGATCCGCCAGCGCATCCAATGCCATAAAACCCGCATTATGTCTTGTATTCTCGTACTGTTTTCCTGGATTTCCCAGGCCTGCTATGATATACACGTTGTTTTCCTTCCTTTCTGCCCACGCCGCAAAAGCGCTAAACCGCCCGGAGGTGGGGGTCTAACGCTGTAAGTTTTTGTTGTATTGGTATATCCCAGTATATCCTATTTTCATGGGTTTGTATACCGGTTTCTTAACTGGACTGGTTAATATTTAATAAAGTGGTTATTTTTATCAATCCACTTTTATGTTATAGTAGCATCAGTGTACAGAGGGCAATACGGTCAGAGGCGTGTTGCCCCTGTACACTGATGCTAGCCGAAAGATTTGAAAAATCCAAGGATTCAGGAGGAATTTCATTATGAACCATGATTCTGCAAAAAAATTAGTAACCGCAGGGCTTTTCGCCGCTCTTGCCTGCGCTGCCACTCTGTCCATCCGGATTCCCACTCCCGGCACCGGCGGCTATATCCATCCGGGGGACGGAATTGTGATCCTGTGCGGCCTGTTTTTCTCTCCGGGCTGGGCCATGGCGACTGCCGGCATCGGATCGGCTCTGGCCGATCTGTTAGGCGGATATTTTATTTATGTTCCCATTACCTTTCTAATTAAGGGTCTTACTGCCCTTTTTACCAGTTTTCTCTTTTCCCATTTGTCCAAAAAATCAGGCAGTTTCTGGCCTGCTGTCATTGGCGGCGGGTTCATTGACATCATGATGGTAGCAGGCGGATACTTTCTCTGTGAATCCGTCCTCTACGGCGTCCCGGGTGCCGCTGCAAGCCTGCTGCCCAACCTTGTTCAGGGAATTAGCGGACTGGTTCTGGCCTGCGTCCTGTATCCCGTTCTGAGAAAACCTTTTTCGACAATTTGCGACAGTCCGCTGCAAGCGGGCAAGAAGATGCATGGCTGAACTGTTACGCAATTTTCAGTCATTGCGCCCCCTATCCTTCTATGCTATACTTTCCCTGTAGTATGAACGGTTGCAATTTGAAAGGAGAAGTCATAGTTTATGAATCATACTGATTTTGACGTAATTATTATTGGAGCAGGACCATCTGGTATTTTCTGCGCCTATGAATTAATCGACAAGAAACCGGATTTAAAAATCCTGATGATTGAAAAGGGACGCCCCATTGAAAAACGGGTATGCCCCAAGCGCACCACCAAGGTCTGTGTCGGCTGTAAACCCTGTTCCATCACCACCGGTTTTGCAGGCGCAGGCGCATTCTCGGACGGCAAGCTTTCCCTGTCTCCGGATGTGGGCGGACATCTTCCGGATATTCTGGGGTATGACAAGGCCACTGAACTGATCCGGGAATCCGACAATATTTACCTGAAATTCGGCGCTGACACCAATGTTTACGGGGTAGACAAGCAGAAGGAGATCGAGGAAATCCGGCGCAAGGCCATTCAGGCCAATTTAAAACTGATCGAATGCCCCATCCGCCATCTTGGCACAGAAGAAGGATATAAGATCTACACCCGCCTTCAGGAGCACCTCTTATCCCAGGGCGTTCACATGGAATTTAATACCATGGTCAAAAATATCATCATTGAAAACGGCCGGGCAGTGGGCGTAACCACTGACAAAGATGAGACCTACACCGCTCCGGAAATTGTGGCCGCAATCGGAAGAGAAGGATCCGACTGGTTCAGCCATATCTGCGGCGAACATGGTATTGAGACAGAGGTTGGTACTGTAGACATTGGCGTCCGCGTAGAAGTGCGGGATGAAATTATGGAGTTTTTAAATAAAAATCTCTATGAGGCCAAGCTGGTTTACTACACCCCAACCTTTGATGATAAAGTCCGCACCTTCTGTACCAACCCTTCCGGCGAAGTGGCCACAGAATATTATGAAAACGGTCTGGCAGTGGTCAACGGCCATGCCTATAAGTCGAAAGAATACAAGACCCGCAATACCAACTTTGCTCTTTTGGTCTCCAAAAACTTTACCAAACCGTTTAAGACCCCTATCGAATACGGCAAGCACATTGCCCAGCTAAGCAATATGCTGTGCGACGGCAAGATTCTGGTTCAGACCTTCGGCGACTTCCAGAGAGGACGGCGCACCACCGAAGAGCGTTTATGCCGCAACAACCTGATCCCTACCTTAAAAGATGCAGTACCCGGCGATTTATCACTGGTATTCCCCCACCGCATCATGGTAGATATTAAAGAAATGCTGCTGGCGCTGGACAAAGTGACTCCCGGTATTGCCAGCGATGAGACTCTGCTGTACGGTGTAGAAGTCAAATTTTACTCCAACAAAGTCGTTGTCAACACAGATTTTGAAACCAGCATCAAGGGACTTCGCGCTATCGGAGACGGCGCTTCCGTCACCCGCGGTTTGCAGCAGGCTTCTGCCAACGGCATCAGCGTTGCACGAAGCATTTTAGAAACACTGTAACCAAAAGAGAGGGGATTGCAAAATCATCCAATCCGATGATTGAGCAATGCCCTCTCTTTGGTATTCTTATATGCGATTGGTTCACTCTTCCCTTAATTGGAACGAGACGGTCAGGTTCTTCAACACCTGGGATTGTTCTGCCAGTTCCTGGCTGGTAACGGCGCTCTTCTCCGCTGCCTCTGCATTGGTCTGGACTACGGCGGAAATCTGCTGGACTCCCTGTGCAATCTGCTCCACAGATTTGGCCTGTTCATCCGATGCTTCCGAAATCTCCTGAATGATCCGGGTAATGCTTTTTGCTCCTTCTACTACCTTTTCCATGGAAGAAGCCGTCGCATTCATGCAGACTGTTCCCCGCTTGATAGCGGCCAGGGAACCTTCTATCAATTCTGCTGTACTCTTGGATGCCTCTGCTGATTTTTCCGCCAGGTTGCGCACTTCCTCTGCCACTACGGCAAATCCCTTTCCGGCCTCTCCGGCTCTGGAAGCTTCTATCGCTGCATTTAACGCTAAAATATTGGTCTGAAACGCAATATCCTCAATGGTTTTAATAATTTTTCCAATATCATTGGAACGGTACTGGATTTCTTCCATTACTGACAGCGTCTCTTTCATCTTGTTGTCGCTTTCTTCGATCTCATTGCCCACCATAACTGCCTGTTGGCTGACATCATGGGCCAGATCCGCATTTTTGCACACATGCATTAAAATATCAGATGCCGTATTACCCAGTTCTTCTATAGCCGTCTCCTGCTCGGAAGCGCCCTGAGCCAGCACCCCGGCTCCCTCTGAAACCTGATTGGAATTGTCCGACACATGGTTGGCCGCATCATTGATCCTGCTCAGAGTATGACTTAACGTCCTGTTAATATGCTGAATCGAAGACAAAATATTCTGATACTCCCCCACATAACGGATTGTCTCGTGAGAAGAAATACGGAAGTTTCCTCCGCTCATCTCATCCAGCATATAATTAATATCCTGAATAATAGCCCGCAGATTCTCTGTCATGGTCTGGAAAGCGTTGGATAAATGTCCGATCTCATCTTCCGAATCAATGCTTAAATTCGTGTCCAGATTGCCCATGGCAATCTCATCTGCTGCCTTTACAATATTTTGAATGGGAGCAAGAATATGGCGGACTACTCCAGTCAAAGATGCCAGAATAATAATGAGAGCCGCTACTGATAACAAAAGCAGGACCACTACTGTTTTCTCAACTGGTTCTAACGCCTCCGATACGCTGAGTCCGGTCATAGACCACCATGTCTCTTCTCCTACAGAAAGCGGGCTATAAAAACACAGGGTCTTTTCTTTGTCTGCCCAGGACTGCTCCATATAAAATGGCTCGCCGCCTGCCAGATTCGACTGCAATTTTCTTTCCTGCCCCGTCCCTTCTATGAAAGCAGATATATTCTGGCCGGCACCGGCTTCTGACTTGCTGTCCCATATAATCGTTCCGGCTTCATCATAGATAGCCGACCACATAGATGTATAATCGCTTCCTGTTATCTCATCCGTCGAAAGTTCATTTAAATTTATGCTGGCAATCGCCACACCGATACTGTTATTTTCATGGTAAATAGGCAAACCGTATGCCACAACCAGCTTATCGCCTTCTCTCCATGGAGGGGAAACGTAAACCCTTCCTTCCTGAACCGGGATTCTGTAAGAATCCTCCTTGGCATATTCTTCATAAGCAGCATATGGCTCAATCTCGGAATCCACCGAACCTGTGGTAATATAAAAACCGTATGTATCCATATTTTCCTGGAACTGGTACGGTTCAAACATTACCCCAAGTCCCTCTAATTCTGGATTATTTTTAACTGCATTTCTGGCAGTCTCCAGAACAAACTGTTCTGTATCATATCCCTCAGACGTCATCGTCCTGCCTTTATAGAGATTGCTTTCCCACCGAAGCTGGGACGCCTCCACCAGTCCTACTGACTCCCGTTCTGTCCCATACACTCTGTCGATATAGTCCTGAATATTCTGCGCCACAATCCCCACTGTGTCAAAACCGCTTTGTATCTCTGAACCATTAGCCGCTGCCATCACAGACAGTTCCTCTACAATCTGTTCTTTAATACTTCTTCCTGACATCACAATGGAAACAGCAATCAAGACCGATAATATGACGGCTAAAATCCCTCCGATTACAACAGTCAATTTGTTCCTTAGTTTCATTCTGCTAAACAAGGTTCCTTCCCCTCTTTTCATTTGCATAAAAACATCTTATGGCCTGAATCTTTTTATCTGTTTCCCCTGGCTGTCCGGAATCTTCTAAGCTGAGATTTAATTGCGGCTGCCTGAGAAGCCAGTTCCTCACTGGAAGCTGCGGATTCTTCACTGGTAGCTGAATTGGTCTGCACCACAGCAGAAATCTCGTCGGTTCCCTCTTTTACCTGTATCAGGGCCTTAGACTGATCTTCTACGGCAACTCTTACCTTCTCTATCTGTTCTACAACGTGTTCCGTCACTTCACTCAATGATTTAAATACATCCGTTACCTGAACAACTGCACTTGCCCCCTCATCCACTGATGTAATGGAACTGTTGATTAAATCTCTGGTAGACTTTGCCGCTTCATCCGACTTATTGGCAAGGTTGCGCACCTCGTCCGCTACTACAGAAAAGCCTTTTCCGGCGCTGCCTGCCCTGGCAGCTTCTACTGCTGCATTAAGAGCCAGAATATTGGTCTGGAATGCAATATTCTCAATAACAGCAATGATCTTTGCAATCTCGCCGGAGGAATTTTTGATTCCATCCATAGCATGATTGAGAGCCCTTACATTATCATTGGCAATCGTGATCTGCTCACTTGCTGTTCCGATACTGCTGTGCACCTCTTTCGCAGCGTTTGTAATGCTGACTGCCCCATTTGAAATATCCGATATCATAGCAGATAATTCTTCTACCGAGCTGGCCTGTTCCGTCGCTCCCTGCGCCAGAGCCTGAGATCCGGCTGCTACCTGATCCGCACCTGCCGCTACCTGTTCGCTGCTCTGCCTGATCCCTTCAATCGCATTGCTGAGCTTGCTGTTGATCAGACGGACAGATTTGAGAAGGCCGCTTAGTTCACCCACATATTTGTCTTCTGCTCTGGTCTTTACATCAAAATTCCCGTTTGCCATCTCACTCAGCAGATAGTTGGTATCTTTGATAACCGCCCCCAGAATCTGCTGGCTTTCCCGCAGCGCCTGACACATATCACCCAGTTCATTTTCACTCTCAAACTCCACCGGAATGTCCAAATCACCCCTGCTGAACCCGATTAACGCCTGATGAACCTGAGCAGTGGGAACTGTAATACTTTTTATGAGAGCAGCCCCAACCTGAATAATACAAACCACTGCTGCCAGGCTTAATACAATAATCACAATAAATACAATGCCGACAAACTTTTCAATCCGTCCCCGCTCTTCCATCATGCCCTGAACCAGATAATTGTCCAACGCTGTAGCAGCATTTCCCATCTGCGTCTGCAAAGGAGTGTCAACCTCATAGATAAAGTTCTCTGCATCTTCCAAATACTTAGCATTTCCGGTAGAACGGTAATTTTCATACATTTCTATGAGCTTGGGCGCATTATTGGCCCATGTCCTTGCAGCATTCTGATAATCATGCAGCAATGCTCTGTCAAGCTGATGAGGGAAATGCTGGTCCAATAAAGCAAGGTTCTGCTCTAACTTCACGAGATACTGCTCTGCTTCATCAATCAGCCCCTGATTGGCCTCCGAATCCGGAACCAGCAGCGCATCCCGGATATTTCTGCCTGGAATCAATGCGCTGACGCGGCAGTTTAAAATATCCTGATTGGCTTCTGCATCCTCGTTTAAAAGCACTTCATACTGACTTTTCATATTCACCATTGCAGAAAAGCTGATAACTATAATTACCAGCGCAGACAGTACCGCTACTCCAAAGCCAAGAAGCAGCCCTCTTTTTATCTTCATGTTCTTAAGCATTTCTTATGCATCCTCCCTGTGTAAATCTAAATCGTTTCCTTTCCTGTTTTTTCGTTTGTTTTGTCTACAAGACCATTTAATAGTATGTCCACAATCGATCTGGCCGTTTCCTCCCGCTCCTGAATACTGAACCCGTTTCCCTTCTCTGCAGAACGCCGCAGCACTGTCGTATTTACAATCGCAATAAAGATTCTGGCTGCTTCGCTGCTGCTCATGGAAATACGCAGCGGCACTCTGGAAAACAGCTCCTCCAAGAGGTTTATATTCATTTGATCCATCGGCTCTCTGCATCTATCAATTTCTTCGCTCAAATACCCCTGAGGTATAAAAACTGACTCCATAAATATTCTCTGATACAATGGATGCTCATAAAAAAACCTCAGCCGCACTGTAAAATAATCCGTCAGACTTTTTTCCAGCGGCAGCATACTGCTCCCTGTAAAATGCGTCTGCATATAAGATGCCAGTTCCTCAAAGCATTCACTGACACAGGCCAGAAAAAGTTCTTCTTTCGATGTAAAATAATGATAGATCAGTCCTTTAGAAATTCCCTGTTCCGAATCATACATATTGTTTACAGAACTGGCGCTGTATCCGTTAACAGCAAATTCTCTTAAAGCATACTCCATTATTTTGCGTCTCGTCTGCTGTACTTTTTCTTCTCTCTTCACCGATACCCCCCCCCATAAAATAGTTGACTTTAAAGTCAATTATATTCAACATTGACTTCAAAGTCAATTAGTATTATGAAAACCATAAATTTACAGATAAACTGCCCAACTAAAGGCAATACTACTTGTCAATCTTTACCAAAGTATGGTATGATGATGACATGTAGTCTTATCAATTTGCTGGCTGCTGTTCAAACCTGCACGTAGCATCAGTGTACACTGATTCTTTCATTCTTTCATGACCAAAAGGAGGTCTCTATGAGTCAGACTAATATCTTCCGCATTATCAATGATGCTAATGATGACAGCATCTATCTGGCGGATGTTGACACATACAAACTTATCTATCTCAATCCGACGATTTGCAAAATCCTGGGAAAGGCATCAAAAAACTACAAAGGGCAGCCATGTTATAAAGTTCTTCAGGGCCTTGACTCCCCCTGTCCCTTTTGTACCAACCATCTGTTATCAGAATCTTCCTATTATACATGGCAGCATCACAATGAAACCATAGGAAAAAGCTTCATCCTTCGGGACCGCCTGGTCCGGTATCATGGCAGACTGGTCCGCATGGAAATCGCCACTGATATTACAGGCCATGAAAATGATAACAAAAAACTCCAGCAGCTTCAGGCAGTTGATGAATCTTTAGCGCTTTGTATTGATACATTAAAAAACAGTGATGACACAGAATTGGCCATGAACAGTTTCCTTGCTCATATTGGTTCTTTTTACCAGGCTGACTGTGCCCGTATTTATGAACTTGACAAAGATTCCGAAACCATCACCCTTACCTATCAATGGATTCGCCAGGGCAGCCATTTCTCCCACAATCCATCCTCATTTCCGATCTCCACGCTCCGCCGTTGGCTTGAAAGTTTCCGCAATGACGGTTACATCCGTATTACTTCTCTGGAGAACGAACTGGATCACGATTCTGCGGAATATCAGGCGCTGGCCTCTCTTGGCATAAAGAATCTGCTGGCAGTTCCTCTTCTCAATAAATCCGGCATTCCCATTGGGATAATTGGCATAGATAATCCCCATACCAATACAGACGCTCCCCGTCTCTTACACTCTGTTTCCAACTTTGTGGTAAGCGGCATTGATAAACGGAACATGTTAAACAGACTGGACAAGTTAAGCTATAACGATACCCTCACCGGCGTTTACAACCGCTACCGCTATCTGGAAAAGGTGCGGGAACTTCAACAAAATCCTCCGTCTGCTCTGGGTATCATCTATCTGGATATTGACGGCATGAAACAGGCCAATGATACCTACGGCCATTCATTTGGAGATGCACTGCTGGTACGCACTGCCAATCTCCTGACCCAGGCTTCCTCTTATGATGTATATCGCGTAGGGGGAGACGAATTTGTAGTGTTCTGCCCGGAAATCAGTCAGGAGAATTTCCAGTTTCTGACAGAGCGGCTGCGCCAGTCCGTAAAAGAAGAAATGGATCTGAGCGTTTCCATTGGCACCAAATGGACCCAGGGTGCAACGGATGCCATGGAACAGATTGTAGACGCAGATAAATTAATGAGTCTGGAAAAACAGTCCTACTACAATTCTCTGCGGGCCGACAGAGAACTCTACTACTCACAGATGAGAGAATCCCTGATGGCAGAACTGAAAAACGGAGGATTTACCGTATTTCTCCAGCCGCAGATCAATCTCAAAGATAAAACCATTATCGGTGCAGAAGCCTTGATCCGAAAACGGGGAAATAACGGCGAACTGGTTTCTCCCTCCATGTTTATTCCTTTTTATGAAAATGAAGGACTGATACAGCCCATTGACTTCTTTGTTTTAAAAACTGTCTGTCAGTCTCTGTCGGGATGGAGAAAGTCCGGTATCCAGACCTTCCCCATCTCGGTAAATTTTTCCCGCATCACCATGATGAGCGAAAACTTTGTGGATGATATTTGCGCTATCTGCCAGGAATACGAGGTCCCCTGCCAGATGATTGATATTGAAATGACGGAAAGCATTTCCAAAATGGATCTTCAGGTATTGTCCTCTCTGGTAAAAAGACTGCGGGACATTGGTTTTTCGGTTTCCCTGGACGATTTTGGAACCCGTTACTCCAACCTTTCCATCCTGACTGCCATTGATTTTGACCACATCAAGATCGATAAAAGTCTGGTGGACCATATTATATCCAACGAAAAGGCGCACACCATTGTAGACTATACCATCCATCTGGGCAAGGCCCTGGATCAGACCCGTACCATTGCTGAAGGGATTGAAACCAATGATCAGTTCAGCATTTTAAAAGACCTGGAGTGTGATGTGGGACAGGGATTTTACTTTTCAAAACCCATCCCCATATCCGAGTTTTATCAGCGCTACTTACAGCCGCCTATGGCTGCTAAATAAACGGAGGTACCCCAATGAAAAGCATTAAAACCAAAATCCTGATCCCCATGATTCTGACTGTCGTCATTTCTCTGGTGGCGGTAGGCGGAGCAGCATGCACATTTGGCTATCTGGGCACTGTTGCGACTCTTGAAGCCAGCATGACCAAGACTGCAGAAGTAGCGGCGGATCGCGTTTCCTATGAGTTGAAAGCCTACAAGAATATTGCCACAGAAACCGGTATGCTCTATCAGCTCTCTTCTCCGGCCATCCCTCTTAACACCAAAAAAGACCTGTTGCAGCAAAAGATAGATACTTATGGGCTGCAGCGCTACAACCTGCTGGATGCCAAGGGCGTCAGTCTCATAGACGGCAATGATTACAGTGATCGGGACTACTTTAAAGCCGCAATCAACGGAACTACCTATGTCTCTGAACCTCTGATTTCCGCTGTCACAGGCGAGATGACCGTTATTATCGCCGCCCCTGTATGGCTGAACGGTCAAAGCGGCAGCAAAGTCACCGGTGTTGTATACTTTGTTCCCAAAGAGACATTCCTCAATGACATTGTCAGCAGTCTGACTATCAGCCGGGGCGGAGCCGCTTATATGCTGGATGCAGGGGGCACTACCATCGCCCACCGCAATATAGACAATGTCCGCAATCAGGAAAATACTATCCTGAATGCTCAGACAGATTCTTCTCTGTCCGGTCTTGCTGAGATCGAGTCAAAGATGATCTCCGGCGCTTCCGGTTTTGGACGGTACCGGTACGGCGGGGAGAAAAAATTTACTGCTTATGCGCCCATTCCGGACACCAATGGATGGAGCATTTCCATCAATGCACCTGTCAGTGATTTTACGCAGAGTACCATGTATGGAATCCTCATTGTTCTCATTTTGCTGATTTTATCTATCGTTGTTGCGTTCCTTATCTCTGTCCGGCTGTCCAACAATATCGCCAATCCGATTAAAGCCTGCGCCGAGCGGCTCCGTCTGCTGGCCCAGGGAGACCTGGATACTTCTGTTCCTGATTTTTCCAGAGATGATGAAGTAGGCGTTCTGGTATCCTCTACCAGAACCATTGTGGATGCACTGAATGCCATTTTAAAAGATATTGACTACCTGTTGGAAGAAATGGGCAGCGGAAACTTTGTTGTGGATACTCAATCTGCTGATTTGTATATCGGAAGTTTCGCTCCTCTGCTGGCCTCTATTCGGCAGATTAAGAGCAGACTCAGCAATGTCCTTTTGCAGATTAATGTAAGCGCTGACCAGATTGCCTCCGGAGCTTCCCAGGTATCAAATGGCGCTCAGGCCCTGGCTCAGGGTTCTACCGAACAGGCAAGTTCGGTGCAGGAACTGGCTGCAACTGTCCATGAGATTTCCAACAACTCCTCCCAAACAGCTGCTGTTGCAAAGGAATCCCAGCATCGCGCCCAGGAGGCAGGCAGCAATGTTGTCCACAGCAATGAGATGATGGGACAGATGACCGTTGCCATGGAAGAAATCAGCGATTCATCCAAGAAGATCAGCAATATCATCACCACCATCGAAGATATTGCATTCCAGACCAATATCCTGGCTCTCAATGCTGCTGTAGAAGCAGCCAGGGCCGGAAATGCAGGAAAGGGATTTGCTGTGGTTGCAGATGAAGTCCGTAATCTGGCTTCCAAATCTGACCAGGCAGCAAAGGCCACAAAAGAACTGATTGAAAGTTCGGTTACATCCGTACAAAACGGCAGCAGCATTGCCGCTAATGTCACCAAGGCGCTTCAGACCACTACCGATCTTGCCAGCCTGTCTGTAAATGATATGGTCAATGTAGCTGCCAGAATCGAATCTGTAGTTGAAGCTATCGCCCAGATTACAGAAGGACTGGATCAAGTTTCTTCTGTCGTTCAGTCCAACTCTGCTACCAGCGAACAGTCCGCTGCTGCCAGTGAAGAGTTATCTTCTCAGGCACAGATTCTGCGAAATCTGGTAGGTCAGTTCCGGCTGCCGCGTAATTAACCGGAGTATACTTTAAAGGGGAGTGAAACCGAAACCGTTTCACTCCCCTTTTTCCTGCGTGTTATGATTCTTATTTCTTTTTTCCAATAATACTTTATATACATAACTCCGGATGGCTGCGTCTGCCCCGTCTGTCAGATTCAAAAAGATACATCCGTATCCATATTTTCCATCTGGCTGCGAAGAAGCCCTTATTGCCATGGCTTCAAATTTTCTCTCCAATTTCTTAAATACATAACTGAATGTTATCTTTTCATCCTTCTCCAAAGCCTGTCCTGTTGTTACAAAAAATCCGCCGGCGCTTAAGTTCTCAATAACTCCAAAAAAGCTGCCATGTTTTTCTGATGAAAACATCACTTCTATTTTTACCTTTGCTCTGACATCTTTCTGGCGCTGCACCACATTTTTTACCTCTAAAATGTCACAGTCCGCCGTCCAGGGTTCTACCATATTCGGGAATGCCGGATTTCTCCTGATTGTAACCAGACAGTATGCAATCACCAATCCCTTCTGCATATCATAGAAATCAACGCGGGTTTTAAATTTGCAGTCTTTGAGATGATATGTATTAAAGAACAAGGAACATTTGTCTTTGATAAACTCTACTCTGGCCTCTGCCAGGCGCCCTCCATCCGGCGTATACACCAAACACCTGTCACAATCCTTCAGCACCATATCCCCTTATCTCCTCTTGTCTTTCCATATAACTAAATTGCTTTTAAATTAAAAATTCTCCTACCTGCCTGTCTGCATCCATCATCATCTGCAGACGCATAATCTGTATCAGATTTGCAAAACTTTCCTGATCCATTGTCACTGTCCCGGAAGAAGGGTCTGCAGTAATTCCGCTTAGGAGAGCTGCGTTATAGCCATAATTTCCTCCGCCTAATGCTGCCAGACTATATCCGGCGTTCTGACTGCCTGTCCCCGTCATGCCATAGCCGCCTCCCAATCCGGTCATCACAGTCCGATTTGCCGAAAGCGCTTCCTCACCCATATAGGACATAACCTTTTTCACATAGTTCTGTGTCTCCTTGTAAGGAGGAACTCCGCCGTACTTTTGAACGGCTCCGGGGCCTGCATTGTAGGCCGCAAGAGCCAGTTCTACATCGCCGAATCTGTCTAAATTCTCCTTTAAATACTTGGCCCCGCCCATAATGTTCTGTCTTGCATCAAAGGGATCGGTAACGCCCAGGCTTTTTGCTGTCCCCGGCATTAGCTGCATCACGCCCATAGCCCCTGCATGGGAAACCGCCTGGGGATTAAATCCGGACTCCTGCTTTGCTACTGCCTTTAAAAGGTTCTCCGGCACCTGATACCGATTGGCCGCCTCTGCAAATATTGCATCCATCTGCTCCGGTACCCCGCCTATTTTTTCCTTCATAACATTGCCAAAACCTGAAACTCCGCTGGCAACAGAACCTTTCGTTCCCTGGCTCTGCAGCATAGCCTGCGCTTCTGACACTGACGAAATCAAACTCATCTTTTTGTACCTGCTCCTTTCATTTATCCCTGATGGGCAATCCCATCCGGTCCTATCGTCCATCCGTCTATATGAGAATTTACCACCATACGGCCATTGCTGTCCAGGAAATACCAGTTAGCGCCATCATGAATCCATCCGGTTCTCATTCTTCCAGTGGAATCCATATAGTACCATGCGCCCGGCTCCGGCTGAATCCAGCCTGTCTTCATATCCCCGGAAGGTCCCAGATAATACCAGTTTCCGTCTGCAAATGCCCAACCTGTGCGCATAATGCCGTCCTCGTCCATGAGATACCACTTTCCGCCATAAGGAAGCCATCCCCTGACTCTCTTGCCTTTATCGTCAAAATAGAACCAGCTTCCAGCCACCTTTTCCCATGCATTGCGGACTTTTTTCCCTCCTGGAAGCACATAACTGTCCCCTTTTAAGGAACCTCCGTCATCTGATCCTTCTGCTTCTTCCTCCACATCTTCCCAAAAGAAATCCTGATCGGAAGACGTTACCTTATTCCCTTCTTTCAGGTATTTCCTCTCATCTGAATCAGTGGGAACCGCCTTTACTTCATAATAATAAATCTTACCAGTATCCTGCATATACTCAGACAGGTCAATACTGTTATTTTCTGTGTTCAGACGCTTTACCAGTTTGTCATCCCCGTAAAGTTCCACTGTATACCCCGGAGCAAATTTTACCGGATCCCACACTGCCTTGTGTTTTGCACTGCTGCTCCACCCGGCTTTTTTCGTATCGCCTAGCACCATGATTGGCGTATACTCTGCTTTTACCTGTAACATCCCGTCTCCTGCTGCCTTTGCAGATACAAATTCTGCTCCGCTTACTCTGCACTGAGACTTGTCCAGAGACACCGGGAAATATTTTCCCTCATCTGCTTTTATATTGATTTCCACCCGTACTGGTTTGCCCGGTTTCCACTTTTCGTAATCTGTACCAAACTCGTAATCCTGAATGACGCAGTCTGAACCGGACACTGTAATCTCCGGCATAGGAATTTCTTCCTGCTCTCCAAAACTGGATTTAAACGTCACTGATACTTTTTCTATAACGCTGGATTCTGCTCCGTAAACGGTCTGAACCCCAAAGCAGACATGATTTCCTAAGATCAGAACCGTCCCCAGGCACAGAGCAGCGCCCAGTTTCTTCCACATTTTCATTGAACACCTCCGCTGTCTTTTTGTTGTATCTGCCTACCGCCAGACTCCATCCTGATCTACGTAAAAACCGTCCACTGCAGTGCTGTATGCCATGGCCTTAGAATCCGGATAAAAATAATACCAGTTTCCGTCAATCTGGCACCAGCCATCCACAAGTTCTCCATTGGCATCTGCATAATACGTCTGGTTGTCCCGCTTAATCCATCCTGTAAACATAGCGCCCTGCAGACTGTTTTCCACTGTATTCAGATAGTACCATTTATCATTTTGAAGCAACCAGCCAGTATACATGGAGCCGTCATTGTTAAAATAGTAATAATAAGGCCCAATCACTCTCCAGCCAGGACCAGTCATGACTCCGGCCGTCTCCCCATCGTCCTCACCAGTGGCAAAATAGTACCACTTGCCGTCAATAGAGGCCCAGCCCACTGCCATCTGTCCATTGGGATACAGGTAATAATAGTCTTCTCCCTGTTTCAGCCAGCCGGTCTGCATCACTCCGTCTCCATTAAAGTAATACCACTGACCCTCAATGTACTCCCATCTGCTGCTGCACAGACTGCCATCTGGATAGTAAAAACGCCATATATCGCTGTCTTTGTTCCAGCCCGGCTTTTTTGCTCCATGAACCACATTGCTGCCAGGTTTCTGCTGTCCTTTTCCATCTGATACATAGCGGTCTGTAATCTGGAGTTCTCCTGATTCAATCCAGTCGCTTCTGCCGCCGTACTTGGACTGAGAACTGTCTTTCGGAATCGTTCTCACCTTAAACATATAGTTGCCGGCCTTGGTCATATAAGGATAGAAATTATACTGCAGAGAAGATGTGCCGGGAACCTTGTACACAGACTTTCCGTCTCTGTAAAGCTGTACCTCATAATACCCTGAAGTATTGTCCGGCTTTTCCCATCTGGCCACTCCCAGATTGTCCTCATACCAGAATGCGTCTAAGGGCTCCTCATAATCCCCCTTTACCGGTTTTACCCGAAGGGTCACTACCAAATCATCTCCGTCTCTTCTGGCTGACACAAACGTGCCGCCGCTGACTGATACAGAAGATTTTTTATAGCTGGCTAAAAAATAATTCTCGCTGACATCTTCCGGCTCCAGGGTCACTGTCATACGGGGTTCGTCTCCCGTCTCCAACTCTCTGGTGCTGTCAACCCACTCTGCTTCTGTCACATGGTACTTGCTGTTGGACACGCTTACCTTCACACCGCGCTCTCCTGCACTCCCACTGCCAATCTCAATATCCGGAAGTCCAAACCCCGGCTCCAGTTTAGAATCTACTCTTACACTGACGGAACTAATCGCCTTGGAACCCGCAAAAGCGGTCTGCGAAAGACCAAACGCCAGCACTCCTGCCAGTATCAGCCCCCATAAGCGTCTGCCTGTTTTCTTACTCCTGCTCTCCTTCTCCATCCTCTGCCTCCTTTTTTTCTTCTGTTTCTCCAGGGACAAAGCCTAAAAAGTACAGGTAAATCTCCACAACAGCCTGGTAAAGTTCCTCCGGGATTGATGCGCCCAGCTTCACCTGATTGAGCAGGGTTGCCAGAGAATCATCCTCATAAATAGGAACCCCCGCTTCCATGGCTGCCTCCGTAATCCTCTCCGCCATATATCCCATGCCTGACGCCACCACTACCGGAGCTCCGTTTTTCTCCGGATCATATTTAAGCGCCACTGCTTTTTTCTTCATCAAATCATCAAATTCTGACATTAATGGTTCTCTCCTTCTCCTGAATCTCCGGAAATACATCCTGCAGACGAAGTTCGCCCTTCTTTTCTCTGACCAGAAGCCTGCTTACATCCAGACCGTTCTTTTTCAGAATCCCTGAAATGCTTCCCTGAATAGCGCCTGTCTCATCTGCCAGCACAGGAGGTATATATAACTGCATGTCCATCTGCCGGTCCTGCATGGACATGACCATGTCAAATCTTCCCAGTTCTCTGATATCAAACTTGAAAAACATCTTAATCTTCCGGCTGCCTCCCTGTTCCTTATCCGCATCCGGGTCCGCCCAGATCTCAGACATAACGTCTTTCCCCTGATACTGGAACGGCACTAAGAGATGAAGCAGGGGGAGATACACACTCTCGTTAATCAGCATTCCATTTAAAATATTGTAGAACTGCTGAATATTTTCCAGTCCGGCCTTTCCCTCCGCTCCTTTTAACAGAAGGGACGAAAACGCATCAGAAAAATCGTCTTTCCCGCGGGCTGCACCTGCATTCTCTAATAACTCCTGCAAATCCGGAATCCCGTCTTTGAAATATTTCTCCATCTCCCGGTTGCCGGTCATCCACTGATAAAGCTGGGCCAGCTGATCCCCGTCTCCGTTTTCATAGCGCACTGCATGGAGCACCAGAAACATCACCGCATCCCGGACTGCACCGTAATCATGGGTACGGGAAATATATCTGGCCAAAAACGGAATCAGACGGCCATTTAAGAGTTCCGTATTGGCTGCGGTATCGCCGTTTTTTGCCTCCCAGTTCATGCCCTCTAAGATCTGTTCAAATTCGCCTCTGAAATTTTTAAGCATCAGGCGGCTGATGTCTTCTGTCAGAGAATGCATCTGGGTAAGAAGATGTTCTCCTGACGTATAATCATTATATCCTTTCAGAAAAGCCATGACTGCTTCTTTTAGTCCCAGAGAAGAGTTCTGGGAGAGGACGGCCCGCAGGCCATCAAAAAACGCTCCGGAAAACTTTACCTGAGAGGCCTGCTGATTCTGAAAAAACTGAATGAGTTCCTCCCTGGAACCAATCTGCATGGATGCAAATAACTGGTCAATCAGATCCCCTACTGATTCCTGGCCGGCAAACAAAAGGGACATGCCATCCATCTGAAAAAGCTGCTTTAAAAGCGATGGAAGATCCGTTGCGTCTTTTAATCTCTGAATAAACGCGCCGTAATTGCTCTCATAATCAATCACGCTGTACTTGTCCCCGGCAGCCGCTGCTCCTGCTCCGCCTTTTTCCTGGCCGTCTGCTCTGACAACGCGGGACGGGTCCACCTGGTTTTGTATCTGCTGGCGGTCTACACGCTCCCTGCCCTCTCTGTTATCCAGTATCCGGTTATCTATATTGTTATCTGAAGGCTTTGTCACCTGTAAAATATTCGCCATCGCTCCTCCTCATTTCCATAGCTGAGCTTCTCTTTTTGTAATCTGAAACGGCATATCTTCTCGCCGTTCTGATCTGTTATACCTACTTTACTATACTACATTTTGGGGGTAAATGCAATTCACGTTTTTTTCTCTCTACTCTTATCTATCGCCAAAAAATGCCGATAAAATAAGTAAGACCGAGAAAAGCTGTGCGGTTTTCCGCCAGACTTTCCATTTTATGGAAGGAGGACGCTATGAATATCAGATTATATACAGGTACAGATTATCAGAATTATTCTTCATTTTCACCTGTCACAGAAAAAACCAGGCCCCAGGCAGAAAAGGCTGCGGGCAATTTTGATACAGTGACTCTGCAAAAGACCGCACCTGCTGACGAAGAGGGATTTGCCCGGATTCTGGCCAGGCAGGCTGCCTCAAAACTTGGGCAGGGAGCCAGTACAGAAAAGGTAATGGGGTTAAAGCAGCAGGTCGCATCCGGCGCTTATCATCCGGATTCCGCCTCTATCGCCAGACATATACTGGGTTACAGCTAAGTTACTGACAAGGAGGACATTATGACAGAGCAGACAACATCCACCTCTTCTGCATTCGAAGAATTTATCCAGGTTCTTCAGCAGCTGACTGCAGTGACAGACGATCTGGCCAGTCAGGAGGAACAGAAGGCTCAGGCCGCTTCTCTTGGCCAGCATCATTTAATTACAGGATTTTTGAATCATGAGCAGGCGCAGATATTAAAACTCCGGGGTCTGGAGCAGAAGCGGATGCAGCTTGCAGACAGATTTGGCTGGAAAGATTTGACTTTCCGTCAGATTTTAGAACAGGCAGATGAAACGCAGACTTCCCGGTTATCCCCTGCCTTTGAAGACTTGAACCGCCAGGTAAAGCGCTTAAAAGCAGCCAAGGATGCTGCCGATAAGGTAATCCGGGTCCGCATGCGGGAATTGGATTCAGCCATTGCTGCCATGCAGGGCCGTCTCCCTGAAGATGTAGAGGCGTCCCGCAAAAGCGTCCCCCCGCATTTCCAGGATAAATACGTTTAGATAATCATGGAGGAACTATCATTATGAGATCAACTTTTTCCGGTATCAATACTGCGCTTTCAGCCCTCCAGGCGAATCAGAAGCGCCTCGACATTATTGGACAGAATCTTTCCAATATGAATACTCCCGGTTATACCCGTCAGCAGCTGATAACATCCAGTTTAAACTATTCCTACCCGATTTCCCATTATAATAATGGCTCTGAAGTTGCGGTTGGCTTTGGCGTACACATGGATCGGGTTTCACAGATTCGGGACCCGTATCTGGATGTTCAGTACCGTTCCCAGATGAACAAATCCGGCTACACTGATTCCCTTCAGACTGCTCTGGATTCTCTTTCAAAAGTTCTGGATGAATCCAACATCAGCGGTATCCGTCAGGCTTTTGACGACATTCAGTCAACTTTAACCAACATGCAGGATGCTTCCAAGGTTGATGAACCTGTCTATGAAGCAGAGCTCCGTTCCCGTATGCAGAAGCTGACCAATCTTTTAAATCAGGCTGCCAAGCAGATTCAGGACGCAGAAAAGGCAGAGTTTGATCGTCTCAACGGCGAAGGCAGCAGCGAACAGGGAGCTGTGCAGCAGGTAAACGACTTACTGCGCCAGATCGGTGATTTAAATATCCGCATTAAAGAAAATCAGATCATGGGACAGCCCAGTCTGGAACTGATGGACGAGCGGAACGTGCTGTTGGATCAGCTGGCCAGCTATATTCCCATTGAGGTTACTTATTTTAAAGATCCTGACCACAGCGGACCTATACTGGATGCTGGCGGACAGCCTGTTCTGGACGCCAACGGCAAGCCCATGCTCAAAGAGTTTGAGTATGATAAAAACGGCAATATTATCGGCAAAAAAGAGTGGCCGGATGACGTCCGCGTCACCATGTCCTATAAAGATGCCAACGGCAACTCCCAGACCCTTACTCTTATCGATGGCACTAATGGCGGCAAAGGCGCTAATTATGGCAGTCTTGAACTTAAAGGCGATCGGAATAACCCTACTGATGTTTCCATTGACATTAAAGATGCTGCCGGAAATATCGTTAATAACTTTTCCGCAAAGGGCAATCAGTTTGACGGCGGTTCCATTCAGGCCAGTCTGGATATGCTTGGCAAAGCGGGCACAGGACAAATGATTCCCGGTACTCAGACCCAGGATGATATCAGAGGCTATCAGTATTATATGAATCGCCTGGATGAGCTGGCATATCAATTTGCCAAAACCTTTAACGAACTCAATAATGGCGGCAGCGCAGCAAATCCAGGCGGAAATCTTTTTGAAACCAGCGATGGCGGAAATAAAATCAATGCTTCCAATATCTCTATCAGCAAAGACTGGATCAGCGGAAATGCTTCCATTGCATCCGGCAAGGAGAATCACAATGATGTAGTTCTGGAGATGTTAAAGGCCATGTCTGACACTTATAAAGATTTAGGAGATAAATCTTTTGCCGACTATATGAACAATATTTCTGTAGTATGGGCCAATGATTTGAGTACCAATCAGGAATCCCTTAAAACAGAGGTTACTGTATTAAATGGCATTCAGAATGCCAGAGACTCTGTATCCGGAGTCAGCCTGGATGAAGAAGCTGCCAATATGATGGCATTTGCTTCTGCATATAACGCCGCATCCAGACTCATGACAACTTTAGACGAAGCCCTTGACCGCTTAATCAATAATACCGGCATTGTCGGACGTTAATTTATTCAGGGAGGTACTACTGCATGAGAGTAACAAATGCCAACACTACCAGGAACTTTACCAGTTCCATCAATGATGTCCACTATAAATTAAACAAAAGTATGAACAAGGTTTCTACCGGAAAGGCTTACGAGAGTGCTGCTGAAAATCCTCTTGCCTATTATGAGGGAAAGAAGATTGATAACCAGTATCAGGATGTTATCAGCAAACTGGGACTGATTACCGATGTAAAAAGCCGTCTTTACGAGCAGGAACTGGGCGCCAGAGATATCCAGAAAACCTTATCTGATGCCAAGGTAAAGGTTGAATACATTCTCTCCGGCACCAACAATTCCAATCCAACTACTGTCGGCTCCATAAAACAAGACCTGATGCAGAAGCAGCAGGCAATGGTCAATGAATTAAATTCCAAATACCAGAATTTCTATATCTACGGCGGCAACGACCTGTCCACCACTCCATTTTCCCTCAGCGAGGATGGAATGACTCTGACTTTTAAGCATGTTTTCCCAGGGGACAAAACTGCCACCGAGATCACAATGGAATTAAAGGAAGATCCCAACAATCCAGGAACTTATTCTTATGACATCAGCGATCCGGATAGGCTTCTTGAGGCCATGCGGGAACAGGGCCGAGTGGATATTGGATATGGTGATATATCCAACAAAGATACTCTGTTAGATACTTATACCGGAGGATTAAACCTGATTACCGGACTCAGTTCCGACGCTTTAAAGGCCATGAGCGATGCAGATGCTAAAAAGGCCATTCAGGAACGTCTGGATAACAGCCCTATCGGACTCCTTGGAAAGTCCATTGCCACTTTAGACAAACACATTCAGGGATTGGAAAACGGAACAGCCGATACCGGCAAATTTACAGAAGGCATGGGTAAGATTTTGGATCAGATGACTGTAACCGAGCATACTGTAAGCACTGTTTACAGTGATCTCGGCAACAAATATGCCTTATTGGAAACCACCGAGGAAAATCTTACCAACATGAAAATATCTTTGACGGAACAATATAAAGATAAGTTAGGAGCCGATCCTTACGAAGCTATTATGGAGATGTATTCCTATCAGTATTCCTACTCTGCTGCACAGCAGGTGGCCACACGTTTGTTCCAGTCTTCTTTATTTGATTTTATGCGATAAATCTGCCATCGCAAAAGTAAGGAGGGGATTTGGGTATGTCACAGTTAATACGAGTTACGACTACTCCCTATGAGGCAGTACATTTCAGACAGCGGGCTCAGTTAGTGCCCAGCGATATGGTAAATATTGAGCGCCGGAAAGCCATTGCAAGAGAAATTGCTTTCCGCTCCTCCCATACAAGCGGCGGAACCATTGATATGGATTCCTTCCAGAAAATACACAGAACCTTCAGCCAGCCAAACACTCTGCGCGCAGCAGAATCCTCAGCTGCCTTTACATCAGCTCCCAGATTTTCTTCTGCTGATTCAGCAACTACGAACATTGCAGATGTTTCTTATAAGTATTCCGTAAATACTGGCTCCTTTGGGCAGACATCCGGTATAAGCGAAGGCAGTGTTGACTGGCAGACGGCAGGCGTATCTTATCCAGTCAGTATGGATGGCAGTTCCAGTGCAAATCAGGCCGCCTATGACCTGCAGCGCAGTTCCTTTGAACTGCGCGCTGCAATGGGAGATATTTCTTTTATACCAGGATTTGACATCACTATTGTAACCCAACGCCCGGATATTGAGTTTGAATATTTAGGCGGATTTAATTACGTACCGCCTCAGGAAGCATCTACCGGGGAATACATAAATCTATTTATATAGGAGTTGCCAAATGACCGTACAAACTGACTATTATGGACTGGTAGAATATGAGGAAGAAAGTCTCATTGTGTTTCCGGAGGGCCTTTTCGGCTTTCCTGAATTAAAAAAATATCTTCCTCTTCTTATTAATGAAGAGGATGACTCTATGATTCTTCTCCAATCCGTTGAACAGCCTTCAGTAGCTTTTGCGCTGATTAATCCGGCGTTTTTACTTTCGGATTATTTTCCCGTCCTCACTCCGGAGGAACTTTCCTTTTTAGGAGTTCAGGACAGTGAAGAACTTTCTTTTCTTGCCATTTGCGTTATGCATGATGACTATCTGGAAAATACAGTCAATCTAAAGTCTCCGCTGGCGATCAATCCGGAAACTCGTATTGGAATGCAGGTTATTTTAGAACATTCTCCCTATAGTTTCCGCCATAAGCTGAGTTCTTTTCCCAGCATTAGTCCGTAGAAAAGAGTAAGCCGGCAATAACTGGCAATTTTTAATGACAGGAGCTAAAATCATGCTGATTCTTAGACGTAAAAAAAATGAAAGTATCCTGATTGGAGAAGACATCCGAATCACCATTTTAGAGTGCGCAGGCGACGGCGTCCGGATTGCGATTGATGCTCCAAAACAGATTTCTATTATCAGAGAGGAATTGTCTGCCGCTGAAGAAGCCAACAAAATGGCGCTTGCCCCAAAGACAAGCGCCATCCAGTCTCTGCAGGCAGCGCTGGCAAAACAGCATCCTGCTGAGACTGCTGAGAAGTAAATTCAATCATTTTTTATCATTTGGAGCAGCAGGCGAATATCCCGTCTCAGCCAGCCAACTGGAAGCAGCAGCGGAATCCGCTCTATAAAAGGATAAAGACCGCACATATATTTATATTCAGGGAAAACCCAGCGCAGTTTGGTCCGAAAGGCACTGTATTTATCCGCTGCAGACTTTTTCCAGCGTCTCCATCTTTCTCTGCTCACTTCTTTCTTTTCCACTTCTGCCAGCATTCGCTCTATAAAAAGAGCCTGCGAATTCGTCTCTTTCTTTATTGTGCCCCTGCTGAGAATCCGATTTTCCAATGCGTCATATACCTGCATATCTTCCGAAGGAGTTCCAAACACCGGATCTGTTTTATCTCCAAACCACATTCCTGCAAGCTGCATCAGAAGCTGCGTTATATCATCTATGCCAAGATCACTTATAAAATCCCATATAAATCCTTCATTCATCTCTTCTCTGACTGCCTTATAAAAAATATACAGATCCAACAGATCCCGGATTAGTAGTTCATCTGTCGCATAGCGGTATACTGCTTCTGCAGCCCGAAATACAAACTCGCCTTCCAGAGAAAAGCATCTGACAAACTGATAAGGACTTCTTATGTGAGCCTGCTCCAGCAAGTGAACCATCTTTTTCTCATATTGAGGCGTCCGAAACGGCAGTTTATAATAGATTTCCACGCAGAAACCGGAAATTCGCTTCATCCGTTCCCCAAATCCCTTATAAACTTTCTCAGTCTCATAGCCCAGATCCACCAGAAACCCTTTTGCCAGCACATAATTCTGAGAATCAATAAACAGACGCAACGGATTATTGGCGGCTGTCTCCTGAAGCTGGTACAACTCTCTGACTGAACTGGACGTCAGGATTGTACATCCCACTTCCTTCATATCCAGCAGGGTAAGTATCTCCAGCTCTGATTCCTCCCATATCTCGCTGTAGCGCAGTGCAGTCTGATACTGGTCAAAAAAGCGTTCCCGCCACCTTGAACCTTTCTTTGCATTGCTTCCCAGAATACCCAGATAAGCAATATTTGCAATTTTATGGTATTCCGCATTCCTGTACATTAATTCCCAGTTAATTCGGCCATATACGGGCCGAAGTGTATCCTGGCGTATAATAGAGCCGGCCATATTGACCAGTAAACGTCCCTCAAAAATTTGTCGATTCATACATTCTCCTGCTGCCGCACAACACGATCAGAAAGCTGCACATAACTATATGTGCAGCCTCCCTTCTATTATGCCAAAGTATTAAGCATCATTCCCACTGTATAATAATTGCCGAGGTTGTAAGCGCCTCCCCTGTTAAAATTATTCATATAGCGGAAACCTCCAAAATATCCGTCATATCCCTGGGTCTGCTCCATAATATCCGCCAGATCATTGCTGACAATTCTCTGGACAGAAGAAGACAACGCCGCTTCTGCCTTGCCTGCGGCTTTCTCTGCAAGTCCAAACTGACCGCCTATCAGTTCACTGGTTCTCTCGTAATTATTTTCCAGTTCTGACTTCAGCTTTTCCTTATCCAAAACCAGATTGCCTTCCTTATCATGGGTAATTCCCAGCTGAGCTAATGTCTTATCATCTGCCATGCCCCTGTCAAAAGAACTATAGTGTGCTGCTGCACCCGCTCCTCTGTCTGCATTATCTTTCAGCAAAGAGGTTACGGAATTATAGTCTTTAACCAGATCTTCCACTGCCGATACGATTTCATCGGCATCTACTCCGGAATAAATGTCGCTCTCTCCAACACTTTTTAATGTCGCGTCGATCTTTCCGTAATCCAGTGTAATCTTATTGCTCTCTGAACGGTAGGACTGAGTCACTCCGTTCTGTGTCACAGAATACTGAGCGTCCTGGGCATCCACTGCGGCATTTTCCATGCCGGATGCTGCCCCGGTATTTCCACTTATGGTAAATCCGTTGGACTCGCCTGTCTCTTTGGAAGTAATGGACAAAGATGCCTTGCCTCCATCATAAACAACCTGGGCTTTTACACCTGCGTCCGACTGCTCATTAATTGCCTTTGCAGCTTCCTCATACATCTGTCTGTATGTTTTGGCCTGTCCATTTTCATCAACAGCAGAGACGTCTACAGAAACCGTTCCGGCCCCGGTGCTAATCTGAAAATTCATATCGTCACCGGCTTTTGCCGTCTCCTGACTGACTCTGAAATCACTGTTGTTTTTCTGAGCCGAAGCCAGCGCATCTACCTGGAGATGAATATCCGTTCCTGCCTGCAGCTTGTAATTTGCCTTTACATCGGCAACAGACTCGTTGGTGGAACCTGCCTGCAAATCGTTGAATACGCTGTTCCTGTCAGCCGCATTCAGTTTTCCGGCAGATTCTTCCAGATCCGTCAAAGTAGACTCATACTTTGTCAAAAAGGAACGGACATCTAAGTATCTGTCTGTGGAAGTGCTGTGGCTGTTAATTCTGCTTACTCTGGGCACAGAGTTAATAGACGCGCTCCTCATAGAAGACAGACGCATCAAATTAACTGTATTCTGATACTGATAAGCGCTGTACCCATTGATTCCGCTGATACCGTTAAGTGCCATCAAATCTCCTCCTTTCTTTTATTACTTTGTGCCGGATCTTTGCTTATAGAAGGATTTTTCCCCGCCTACGCCTAAGTTTAGTCTCTGATCCAGCTCTCTGATCCCATCAAGCGTCTTTTGTGAAATTTGGCGGAGCTCCAAAATCTTCTTCTCTTCAAAACTATCTGCCGCTCTGGGCACAAAGGGATCGCAGATCAGCAGTTCCCGCACAAACATCCTCTCATCGCCAGCCTGCTCTGCCACAGTCCATATCTCCATCTGGCACTGATCCATTTTGCCCATTTCCTCTGCCCGCATCTGCAAGAGCAGGCGGGAAGATACCTCATCTTTTCTGTCAATGGTATCTTTCAGTTCTCTGGTGAGTCTGTCTATCTCTTTTAGAATCCCATAACGTCTCTGCACCAGCAGCATAATATTTTCTAAAGCAGCCATAGCCCTTTCCTCCTGCTACCCAAATGTATGGCGTTCTGAAACGATATGGTTGTCTCCTACCTTCCGGCTGGCCTGGTCAAAGGCATCCCGCAGTTCAGATAAGATATTGCGGATTCTTCCAATCTCGTCCCTCTGGCGTTCTCTGCCCGCATTTACTTTGCTCAAATCAAAGATCAGATAATTGTAAATGCGGCGCAGATCTCTGCTGATAGGATACTGCATGTCCAGAATATCTATGAGATAGCGGACTATCCTGGTAACTCTTTTTAAGCAGTCTTCAAAGTCCTTATAGTCTTTCTCATCCAGTGACAATTCCGCTCTGGTCAGTCTGCTGATTGCCTCATCATATAGTAAAAGCAGCAGTTCCGGCCCGCTCATAGAATAAATGCTTTTTTCTTTGTATTTCTGATAACCGTTCATGTCTCTCCCTCTATGCGTTTTCCCTTATACGGAAAGCTGTGACAGATAACTGGACTGGGCGTTCATCTGGCTAATCATCTTCTCCATGGCGGCAAACTGGCTGATATAGCGATCCTGCTCTGTCTTTAAGCGTGCCTGGAGCGTATCCAGCTTTTCTTCCATCTCCTCCAACTGTTTGTAAATATAATTATTTGTCAAAGAAGTTGGTACTTTCTCAGATCCGGCTTCCTCTATTAATTTACCATAAGATCCACCGTTTTTATAAGAATATCTGGTTGCATACTTAACCATTGTGTCTTCAATGATCGAAGACAGGCCCTGTTTTACATCGCCGCCTCCAGTAAAGATATTGGAAACCGTTTCCGGTTCTGTCTCCATCGCCTGCTTAAACTTGCTTTCGTCAAATATAATCGTACCACCATCTGAGTAATCAGAAGAGAATGTAATTCCGATTCGCTCCAAGTCTTCTGCATTTGCTCCAGAACCCAGTATTGTTGCTGCAATACTTTGCATATCCATACTCAGTTCCCGCATAGCCGACTCGTTAAACAGCAATCCCTCTTTCGCCTTATTCTCCCAGTTTTTAATAGACGTTTCGTCCATCTCATCTTTTTGTGCGTCTGTTAAAGGTCCATAATTGCTGTTTGGCTTGGTAGTTACCTGAGTATTGATTTCTTTGATCATGGCATTGTAATCTTCCACGAACTTTTTAACAGCCTCTGTTACATTCTCTGCATCAGCCTTGGCGCTGAATGTAACGCCTCCGGATGTGGATTCCAATGTTCCGTCTGCTTTATAACCAAATGTCCCAGATGCTGTAATCTTCAATCCCTCTAACTCAAAGGTATTGGTCATGCTCTCGACTGTAGTGGTAATACCATTTCCATAACTTACCTCCATCTGAGCATTTTTGCCATCCTCATCTAATCCGTCTATTACATTTCCGCTTTGGTCCTTAACAGCACCAAAAATGTCCTGGGCCAATCCTCCCAACTGAATCTTACCGCGCTTTCCAGTCTCATCTGCTACTAAAACAAACTGATTACTTGCACTCAGATACGTAGCAGTTACTCCAGCTTCTTCGTTTTCATTAATCTCAGATAAAAGTTCGTTGATTGTAGTGTCTGCTGTGATACCCTTTATCTCTGCACCGTTAATGGTAAGCGGGTTAGCTTCAAGATACTTGTTAAATTCCTCTTTAGAACTGAATTTTTGTGTTATTCCTAATTTATCAAGATTATCATACAAAGTGCCGCTCATACTAACTTTATTAGAAGCCCCTGCTTCCAATCCAAGCGCTTCCCTTAACTCCAGGCTGTCAGCGGTAACGGTCAAGGTTTGTGAAGAATCTAATACCTTAAATTGAAATCCATTAGCATCATCATAAGATACCGAAACGTTTTGCTTACCGCCTTGATCATCATTTACTCCAAATGCCTGTTTTAAGCGTCCGTTCAGCTTATCTGTCAGAATCTTCATCGCCTCATCGCCGCCCATGGTGCCATTCTCTACTGCTTTCCACTGGTCCTCTGTCAAATCATCCTGGGACAGCAGTTTTATTTCTTTGCTCTGACCACCAAAGTTAACCGTTATGGTCTTGTCCTTCAGATAGTCAAACATCTTCTGTCTCTCAATCGATGCATTCTCAAACTTTGAATCTTCTCCGCCATCCTTAATGGATTTGTTAAACTCGTCAATGCTTACTCTGGTCTTTTCTTTTCCATCTGCACCAGTAACATCTTGATAGCCTAATCCCTCCATTGCAGAAGAAGAGGCATTGAGTTTTAAGTCGGCGCCTTTATATTTATCCTGTTTCTGAATATTAAAATGACCGTCTGCATCCACATCAAACTGAATCATATCAGAAAGCGCTACGTTTTCATCGCCATACCGAATCTTTACTTCTGATGACTTCAGCGCCTTATTTAAATGATCTGCTATCTCATCCGGTGTCATATTTGTATAATCAATCTCTACTGTCTTACCATTTTCATCTTTATAACTGGAAGGCAAAGTAAACGTAGCGGTTGCTGCATCTGTCTCTGTAGTTCCATCACTTTTTGTAAAAACAAACTCCAGTTCCATTCCTTCCAGTTTGGAAGACTCCACAGGACTGTTGGCGCTGTTTAACCGATCATTGGTCAGGCCCGACGCATTAATATAATCATTAGAAGTCTTCTTGCCTGACATTGTTGTGGCAGCAGATGCAAGCTGCTTCACTCCCAAAATAGACAGCTTATCCAGCAGTTTGGAATTGCCTGTCGCCGTAATGTACTTGGAAAAATCCGGGTTGCCTGTTGCAGTGATAATATTCTTTCCAAAAAAGCTTGGGTCCATCAGATTACTGGAGGATGAAAAAGAAAAATACTTATCCTGCATATCTATCAGAAGATTGCTGACCTTCTGAAAAGCTTCTGCCTTCCACTCTGTCTTTGTGATCTGGCCCTTCTGGTTGTTGATCTTATTGGTGGTACCCATAGTCATCTGCTCGATTAAAGAATCTCTGTCGATACCGGAAGCAAAGCCTCCAAATCCTCTCAGTGCGGTATTGCCAAGTCCGCTTGTTGCTCCTGAAACACTTGCCATATGTATTCTCCCTTCCTATTTGTCTATACGGTCATAACATTCCAGCAGGCATGGCTGCTTGGAATTTATCCTCCCAGTGCCGGTTTCATACTATAGTTATCGGCGATTTTTCCTAAAAAATAAGACAGTGATTGAAAGTCACAAAAAAGCGCACAGCATATCAAACTCCTTTTCTGCTCATGCGCTTTTTTATTTATGACAGTTTTAATGGCGGGGATGTTCCCGAACCTGGATACATGCCTTGATGATCTCCGCCAGTACCTTTGCCTTAAACTTATTTTCATAATAGCCGATTAAGGGAGAAACTGACTCTCCATGCACGACCATATATTTGGCCGGAAGTCCTGTCAGCGTCAGTGCCCGCACATCCGCCATACATTTGCTGCAAGTACACACCCCATAGTCTTCCATATATTTTTTCAGATTCTTAAGGGCCAGCACTTCTTCCATAACATTAATGATATGAAACTCTTCTTTTTCCCTTTTCTTTGCCTCTGCCTTTTCCTCTTCCTCCAAATGGGTCGTAAGCTGATCCAAAATCTGCGTCTCTATCTTCTGGTTCTCGGTGGATTCATCCACTACAATCACCCTTTTTTCACCGGAAGGAACTCTTACAGCCGGCGTCTCTTTTTCAGGGCCTGCGGATAACCTGTCCTCTTTCGGTGCACGTTTTGTTCCCGATGTCTTTTCTTCTGCTGTCTCATGCTCCGCCGCTTCAGGAACTGCCGCTTTATCTTTCGATTCTTTCTCTTCTGACTTGTGTTCTTCTGTCTTTGCTTCTGATTCTTTCGGTTCTGCCTTCTTTGCTTCCGTCTCGTCTTCAGGCGCTGCAGGACCGTTGGTTATTAAGTTTAACACATGAGACGTCTTATTGGTTTTTCTCGCCACAGCTTAATCCTCCTTCACCTGAATTTTATCTACTACTTCTAAAATAAACCCCTGGTAGTCTTCTACTGCCGCTGAGCGTGGATTATAATCAAAAATACTTTCTCCATGGGCCGGTGCTTCTGCAATGGCAACTCCGGTCCGGATTCTGGTGTCGAACACCTTGGTTCCAATCTGTTCTGCCAACTGCTGCGCCATTTCCAGCACATCCCTGGACAAAAGCGTTCTCCTGTTAAAGCGGGTCAGCAAAATTCCCAGCACATTGAGCCGGGGATTTAAGGAACCCCTCACTGATTCTATGGTTTCCGTCAGCTGAGAAAGTCCCACCAGACTTAAAATATCTGATGCCATGGGAATAATCAGATAATCGGACGCAGTATAGGCATTTACTGTCAGCAAATTCAATGCCGGAGGCGTATCAATGATCACATAATCATACTCATCTTTTACTGTATCCAGCACATTTTTTAAAATGCACTCTCTTCTCTCAGCCGCTACCTGTTCTAACCCGCTGCTCAGTGTAATATCGGATGAAAGAATATCTCCATAAGGCGTGGCGCTGACTGCCTCTTTTACAGATACGTCACCTTTTAAGGCATCTAAAACTCCAAATCCGCCGTTTGCCTCCAGCCCCAGGCAGAACCCAAGATTGCCCTGAGGATCAAAATCCACTCCCAGAACTCTCTCCCCTGCCAGTGATAAGCCAGCTGCCAGAGCCGCAGATGTAGTTGTCTTTCCAACTCCGCCCTTCTGATTTGAAACAGTAATGATCGTCGCCAATGTGCTACCTCCAAAACTCTTTTGTTTTATGTATTATTCTTCCCAAAGGGGCAGTTCTTCTTCTGACGGCAAAACGTCTGCTGCCTGGGCAACGTGAGCTTCATCCAGCGGTAAAATCTCCAGCGCCATCACTGCTCCTGCCTGGGCGTTTGCTTCTGCAAGGGCCTGTTCCCAGTCCTCCCAGCTTACCTCATCTCCATTGACGCAGCCGATTGGGTCTCCCCAGTCATTGGTCTTATATGTAAATCCCCATCTGTGCTCCAGCCAGTTGGTATCCTGTTCCATGGAAAAAAAGTCCCGATCCCAGCCGTTATTGCTCTCCACCACCAGCCAGGTCGTGGAAGAATCCGGATTGCAGGTGAGTCTGGACATCTGGGCATTTTCCAGATCCGTTTCTGCAGCAAGGGCAAATTTTTCCTCTTCCGGGTCCCATACGGCCAGTTTTATCACCTTATCAGGATTGACCGGCCGGTTAAATACTGCCATATCTTTGTAGCCGTCTGCATTAAAGTCTGCCACTGCAAATCCCGGCTGTTCTTTGACTTTTTTGCCGCTGGCCTTCAGTTCCCGCTTTAATTCTTTGCGGTATGTGTCAAAACGCTTTAAATTTGTCCCGTCCGGTCCTACATATTTCCCGTCAGATGCAAAGGTGTTAAAGCATTTGGCGCCGTCCTCGCCCATATAATAGCGTTCACCGTCATCTTTATTGGTCACCCATCCGGTTTCCATGCGGCCTTTGGAGTCTACATAATATTCTTTCCCGCCGTACTCAATCCATTCATCCGTTGCCGGATCTCCCGGAGCATAGAAGTACATCCAGTATTTGCCGTTGTCGCTTAACTCCCAGCTGCCGCCGCTGCCCGCCTGGGAAACAATTCCACCACCCAGAAGGCAGACCGCACACAGACCTGCGCCCAACATGGATTTTATCTTTTTTACAGACATATGATCCCTCCCGCCAGATACAACAGTGTTATGCCTGATGCCTGTTTTATTTACCTTTTTCCGCCATTCTGAAGGTTTGCCTGAAATTTTTCAAGCTGTCTGTCCAGAACATGGATCAGATTGCCAATCTCCGGTTTTGCCAGCTGATCATCTGCTCCCAGTTCTTCGCCTTTTCTGCGCATCTGCTCGTCAATCAGAGAAGAGAAAATAACAACCGGGATCTTTTTCAGTTTTGGATGTTCCTTTACCAGCTTGGTCAGACGGTGGCCGTCCATCTCCGGCATCTCAATATCTGTAATAATCAGATTTACCTTTTTATATAAATCCGGCGAATCGGCAATGGAAGATAAATAATCCCATGCCTCCTGGCCGCTGGTGAAGTTGGAAATACGGACAAATCCGGCCCGCTCCAGACAGTCATTGATCATTCTCTTAAGCAGTACAGAGTCCTCTGCAATCACAATCGGAGCATCACAGATAGGACGATCTCCCAGGCTTTCTACCTCGGATACCTGGATCGTGGTCTCCGGTGAAATCTCTGCCACAATCTTCTCAAAGTCCAATATGGTTACCAGCTGGCCTTCGCACTGGGCAATGCCGGTGGTAATGCTGTCTTCTTCTCCATTTGACAAAGTTTTATCCGGCTTTTGGATGGCCTGCCAGGAAATCCGGCTGATTCCTTCAATACTCTGCACTCGGAAGGCAACTGTCATCTTGTTAAAATTGGTTACAATAAATAAATCTCTGGCGCTCCTTTCATCTTCCTGGCCTGAAAGATAATGGGACAGATTAATTACGGTAATGAGAGTATCCCTGGGTTTAAAAATTCCCTCAACAGACGGATGAGAGTGAGGCATCGGCTTTACCTTTTCACTCATAATGATTTCCTGTACCTTAGCCACGTTAATACCGTAAAATTCATTCTGAACCTTAAACTTCATGACTTCTATCTCGTTTGTACCTGATTCCAGAAGAATTTTATCTCTTTCTTTTCCTGTGTCCATTTCTTCATTCCCCTTCCGTTATAAGAATTTTTCCTGGCGTCCAAATGTTCTTACAGAAACAACCCCTGTCTCTACATTAATCAGCATTGTTCTGGCATAAGTACCGCCCACATCTTCTGCGCTTAGACGGAATCCCTCTTTCATCAGCGCCTGCTTTACAGCCGCTGCATTGCGCATTCCGATATTGCCGAAATCTGCGTTTCCGCTGATCTCAAACATCTTTGCCCCGCCTGCTATCTTAACCGCGGTCCGGGACTTTACCATGCCGAAAACCGCAAGTTTTCTGGCAGTCTCCCGAATCCCCGAATCTGCATATTTAAAGATATTGCTGTCTTTTGTATCCATCTGCACCGGCAGCATAATATGCAGCAGCGCCCCCAGGCGAAGCACCGGATCGTAAAACGTTATCCCTATACAGGAACCCAGGGCATAGGTGATGATCGTTCCTTCATTCCGGGTAAACTTCATATCCCCGATTCCCACTTTTAGTTCCTTCCCCATCATTCTGCAACACCCAATCTTTCCAGAATTTCATTAAGAGAGCGGATATCCGGAAGCATCAATAGCCATCCTGGAAGTTTCTTCCCTTCCATCATAAAATCAGCGTTCATATACATCAGCTTGTCTGTCTCATAACCAAATTCTGCAATGGGCACTGTCAGAATCCCGCCAAGCATATTGACTGTGGCTCCTGGAACAGACAACTGAATATCCACTCCTACTAACTGGGAAAACGCGTTGATGTAAGAGCAGATGATAATATTTCCAATCTCTACCAGAGCTGAATAACCGATCTCATCCAACTGGCTGAAGTCCCTGTATTCTTCCCCTATTAATTTCTCCAGCACCACATTGGTAAAATCCAAGTTAAAGAGAAACAGCATCATCCCTTCTACATGACCGCTCATTTTTACCAGCACACCGGCAACGATCTCCTCTGGATTGCCGATGCGTTCTACTGCTTCCTCGTATCCCAGAATGCTGATCTCAGGAAGAGTAATGCGAATCTCCTTCTGCAAAAGTTTTGAAAGGGACGTGGCCGCATGGCTGGTGCCGATGCTTCCAATCTCCTTCATTACGTCCAATTCCTGAAGATTCATCTCCTCATAATGTCTGATCCTCATTCTAATCCCCTTTCTCTATGCCTAGCCTCTCAGGGAATTAATGGTCCCTGCTATTTCGTCAGAAGTGGTAACCATACGCACTGCGTAGGAAAATGCTCTCTGGCATTCAATCAGTCTGGTCATCTCTTTTGCCACATCTGTACCGGATGTCTCCAGCGCCCCCTGAATTAAATTGGGATGCTCTACCAGAACCGGCTCCATCCCTGTGCCGGCAGCAGTATACTCGTTATCTCCTACACTGAGAAGACGGCTGGGATTGGTAAAGGTATATACGCTGAGTCTCGGCTTATCCTCATCTTCTTCGTCTTCATAGTCCTCGTAGTCTTTGTAATCTTCATACCCTTCTTCCATGGCATCCTGCATTTCTTCTACATCAATTACGTCAACTAAAAGCGGCTCTCTGTTCTGATCCATGACCAGCTTGCCGGATTCTGAAACCAGATAAAATCCCTCTTCCCCCTCGCTTAAATGGAAGCGGCCGTTTCTCGAATAGGTGATCTCACCGGTAGCCATATCCTGCAGCATAAAAAATGCATTGGGCTGGCCGATGGCATAATCGTGTTCGTATCCGGTCTGGGCGATTCCGCTCTGGCTAAAATCAGTAGAAGTTCTCTGTACCACTCCGCCGGCTCCTGCTGTCAGTTGGGTCACTGCCTCCGGAGAATCATTCAGATTGTAGTTAATCAGTTCTGAAAATACTGCTGTTTTGGGTTTAAATCCATTATTATTGATATTTGCAAGGTTGTTGGCAATCACACTCATCTTTTTTGTGCTGTTTTCTGCGCCGGTTCTCCCTACATAAAATGACATGTTCATATCCTGTCCTCCTTACAGCCTGCCTACATCTGACGCCGATTTACTCATAACCTGATCATACATCTTAAGAGCCTGAGCCGCACTCTGAAGCGCCCTCTGGGACGACATCATGGCGGTCATCTCATTTACCATGTCCACATTGGATTTTTCAAGAGTTTTCCACACAATCTGGGTATCTCCTGCCGGAACCAAAGGCGCCTGACCAGTAGAAAAGATTCCGTTATCCTCTCTCTGAAGCTGATCATAATCGGCAAAATCCACTACTTTTAAGGTACCATAGTGCTGTACCTGAGGTTCTTCATCTTCCCCATACCAGCCGTCTTCTTCGTCGCCCTGCGGCTGCAGCACTGCAGTAATATTGCCCTGTCCGTCTACATTAAAATCTTCGCTGTCAATCCGAATATACTGATTGTCTGCTGACAGCACCCGGCCGATACCGGGAAGTTCCAGATACCCCTCATTGTCTACTGCAAAAGAACCATTTCTTGTATAACGCTCCCCATTTGGAGTCTGTACGCAGAAAAAGCCATTGCCGGACAATGCAAAATCATAAATGTTGTCTGTCGTTTCAAAGCTGCCCTGATTATAGTTTACATAGGTTCTGTCCGCAGCCTTGATTCTGGATGTTGTAGCTAATGGCAGGGGATTTCCTTTGGACTGTCTCCCTGTCCGGTACAGCATCTCCTCCTGAAATGTGGTGCTGACCATGGTATCCTGTTTGTAACCCGGAGTCTGGATATTGACCATGTTATTACTGATTACATTTAAGTTTCTGCTCTGCGTCAGCATACCTGACGTAAGCTTGTAAAACCCATCATACATCGCACTCTTCTCCTTATCGTTTAAAGTTTAAAGATTTTTCTCCATGTAAGTCTTCAGTTTCCGAATCGCTGCGCTGTGAATCTGGGAGATTCTCGGCTCGCTCACATCCATAACCTGCGCAATCTGACTCATGTTCAGTTCCTCCACATAGTACAGGGAAACGACCATCTTTTCTTTTTCTTTCAGACTGTCCACTGCATTTATCAGAGTCTGCACCACTTCTCCCTGCAAATATGCCCGCTCCGGCTGGGAAGAAGTGTCTTTGCTCGGAACCTGCAGAGATTGAGATTCATCATCTCCATCCATCAGCATATCTAAAGACAGTACATTGACCATGGTGCTCATCTGCTGAAGTTTGCGGAATTTCTTGACATTAATCTGAAGATGCTTTGCCAGTTCTTCCTCTGACGGCGGATGCCCTAAAGCCCGTTCCAGATGTTCTCTGGCTTCCTCAATAGAGCGATTCTGTTTGTGGTAATCTCTGGGCATCCAGTCATTTTTGCGGATCTGATCAATTACCATCCCCCGAATCCGCCGGGAAATATATGTCTCAAACTTATTATCCTTCTTTGGATCGTATCTGTCAATCCCTTTCATGATCGCAATGACGCCTTCATTGATAATATCTTCCATCTGGGTAAAACCAGAGTACAGATTGCGAGTCTGAACTGCCACTGCTTTCACAATATACAGATACCTGAGAGTCAATTCCTGTTTTATAAACGGATCATGCGTCTCCTGATAAGATGCAAACAGATCCTCATTTGTCTTGTCCTTCAAATCATCCAAACCTGGCATATCTAGTTCCTCACTTCCAGTTGGTCTGCCCTGCGCTCTCCAGACTCAGACTTCCAATGGACTGAATCTGTACATTATTGGCAATCTCGTTGAAAGAAAGTACCCTTACGTTAGGATAAAACTGCTCAATCAAACGGTAAAAATGGATTCTCATCACCTGGGAAGTCAAAATCACCGGACTTTGAGTCAGGCCGTTAAACTTGCGGAGCTGCTCCGCCATCTGCTGGATAATGCTCTGAAGTATATCCGGACTTAATGCCAGGAACATCCCGTCCCCGCCCTTTGTCAGGGAACCGGCCATGGTCCGCTCCAGTTCAGAATCCAGTGTAATCACCTTCATGCTTCCATCTTCGCAGTACATACGGGTAATAGTTCTCTTAAGCGCTGTACGGATTCGGTCTACAATACTGTCAATATCTTTAACCGGAAGCCCTGTATCGGCAATCGCTTCCATGGTAACTTCGATGATAGTCTCCAGATCCCGGATGGGGATTCCTTCTTTTAAAAGGCTGGTAAGAATCCTCTGGAAAAGGTTGTATGTAATAATATTGGGAAATGCCTCGTCCACCAGCTGCTGGGCCGTCTTTTTTACATTTTCTACCAGCTGCACCACTTCCTGGCGGCTTAACAGTTCGTAGGCGTGCTGTTTAATTACCTCGGATAAATGGGTAACCATAACAGAAAGTGGATCAATAACCGTATAACCGTAAAGTTCCGCCCTTTCCCTGTCTTCCGGACGAATCCACCGGCTTGGAATACCGTATGCCGGCTCAATGGTCTCAATACCGTCAACTTCCTTTTCCGGATTTTCCGGCTCCAGAGCCAGATAGTAATCCATAAGGATTTCTCCCTTGGCTACCTCTTCTCCCTTGATTTTGATGGAATACTGGTTGGTTCCCAGTCCGGAACTGTCTCTAAGACGAATGGACGGGATGACAAATCCCATATCCTGCGCGTATTGTCTCCGGAAAATCACAATACGGCTGATAAGCCTTCCTCCTACCGACTCGTCTGCCAGAGGAATGAGACTGTAGCCAAACTCCATTTCTATGGGTTCTACTGTCAGAAGGGTGTAAACATTGCTTACATCTTTGTAGTATTCTTCTTCTGTCACAGGCTTGGCAGCCGCTGCTTCCTGCTGAGCCGCCTGACCATGTTCTGCGCCCATACCGCCGTCCTGGTAAACCGCAGAAGAAATAATAGAAGGTTCTTCCTGGATTCTTCTGGAAAGATAAAAGCCTCCGCCTATTAAAACTGCAGAGATAATTAACAGCGTGAATACCGGCATTCCGGGAATGACTGCCAGAATTGCCACTGCCACGCCGCTCATCATAATGGCGTTGGGCTGGGCCATAAACTGCTTGGAAACGTCTTCGTTTAAGCTTCCGTTTGCAACCGCACGGGTTACGATCATACCGGTCGCCGTAGATATCAGCAGAGAGGGAATCTGGCCTACCAGACCGTCACCTACTGTTGCAATGGAATAGGTGTTGAGCACTTCCGTAAAGGTATCTCCGGACTGCATAATACCGATAATACTTCCGCCAATCAGATTGACCGCTGTGGTAATCAGAGACATTACCGCATCGCCTTTTACAATCTTTGTGGCACCGTCCATAGCGCCGTAAAAGTCTGCCTCTCTCTGAATTTTCTGACGCCGCAGCTTGGCCTGCTGCTCATCAATCAAACCGGAACTTAAATCCGCGTCAATGGCCATCTGCTTACCGGGCATGGCATCCAGGTTAAATCTGGCCGCTACCTCGGCTACTCGCTCTGCACCTTTTGTAATAACGATAAACTGCATCAATACGATAATCAGGAATATGATAAAACCTACTACCGCATTGCCCTGAAGCACGAAATCACCGAATGCCTGTATCACCTGTCCGGAAGAACCGGAATTGGTCAGAATGTTTCTTGTGGTGGATACGTTGATTCCCAGACGAAACAATGTGGTGATGAGCAAAAGGGAAGGGAAAATAGAAAATTCCAGAGGTTCCCGGATGGTCATGGTGATAACCAGGATCATCATGGACAAAGACATATTCAGTATAATCGCCACATCCACCAGCGCTGCCGGCAGCGGTATAATAAGCAGTAATATGATAGTAAGCACAAAAAATACTATCGAATATCTCAATAAGTTCTTCATCTGTTACTCCATCCGTCAAAATTTATGTAAACATATCTTCTCTATGGCTGGCCTTGTAAATATATACAAGGATTTCCGCCACCGCGCCGTAAAACTCCGCCGGGATTTCTCTGTCCAGTTCGCAGGAACTGTACAGCGCCCTGGCGAGAGGCCGGTTTTCCATGATAAATACGCCGTTTTCTTCTCCTACTCTTACGATACGAAGGGCCAGTTCATCCTGTCCCTTTGCCAGTACAACCGGCGCCCCATGGGAATGGGGATCGTACTTGAGGGCCACTGCAAAATGGGTCGGGTTCCTGATAATTACATCCGCCTGGGGCACTTTCTGCATCATACGGCTCATGGCCATCTGGCGCTGCTGCCTGCGGATTCTTCCTTTGATTTCAGGATTTCCTTCCGTCTGCTTAAACTCCTCTTTTACTTCCTGCTTTGTCATTCTCAAATCTTTTTCATACTGCCATCTCTGATACAGAAAATCAAAAAAGGCAATTACCATAAACGCCATGCAGATCCGAAGCACCAAATCAAATCCCATCTGCATGGTATATGCAGCCGCATTGAGGGGAGGCATATCCACCATCCTGCCAACCTGAACTGCATCTTCAATCATAATCTTATATAAAAGCACTACTAATAATATAATTTTCAACAGGTTCTTGATAAGCTCAACCGCCCGTTTCATGGAAAACATATTTTTGATTCCGGTGATGGGGTTAAGCTTGCTGAATTTGGGCTTCAGCGGATGAAAGGACACATTGAACCTGGTCTGCGCCCCATGGGAAATAATTTCCAACGCCACCGCCCCTAACAGGAGAGGAAGCACACAGCGAAACATAACGCTCACTGTCTGAACCGTTAATTCTGTAAAGCTGACCGCCGCCACACTGCCCCCAATCAGACCAATAATCCATTTTAAATACTGGCTGATTGCTGTAAACATCCCCGGCATGGTAAGGCGCATTAAAAATAAAACACCCAATAATACTGCGACTGTACTGACGTCCCTGCTGGAAAATACATTACCTTCTTTTCTCGCGTCTCTCCGCCGTTTGGCAGTCGCCTGTTCGGTTTTTTCCTGTCCGTTGCTCTCTGCGGCCAAACAATATCCCTTCCTTTCGAGCGCCTATGCCATCAGCGTGACCAGATGCTGCAAAGACAAATACATTTCATTCAGCACCGAATACACTTTATCCGACATGGGACTGAACAGCAAAACTAACATGATAAGGCCAACTATGATTTTCAGCTGAAAATTCACTGCAAATACATTGATCTGGGGGATCACTCTCATTAAAATCCCCATCGCGGCTTCGGAAACCAGTTCCATCGCCAGCAGGGGAAAAGCAAACTGAAGCCCCATCAAAATGCACTCGCTGAAAATATTTAAGATTGCCTGGGATAATTCCGGCCTGTAGACCACCTGTCCAAAGGGCACAAGCACTGAAGAACTGTAAAAGATTCCCATCAGTCTTAAATGTCCGTTGGTTGCAAAAAACAAAAGCACCATAAATGCGTAATATAAGCCGGATGTGATGGTCATCTGGGTACCATGCTCAAAATCATAAATCTGTGCCATGCTAAGTCCCATGGAGTAATCCATGACGGAAGATGCAAACCGCACCACCATAAACGACAGTTCCATGCCAAATCCCAGTGCAAAACCAAATAAAAGTTCCTTAATCAGCATGACACAATATTCCAGCATGGTTGCCGGCTCATGGACCAGGTCGGCTCCGGTTCCCACATAGAGCATCAGAGAAAGCATAAAGATAAATGCCCCTCTCACGCTGCGCGGCACATTGGAGCGGCCAAATTCAGGATTCAGCGCAATCGCCCCGGTCATCCGCATAACAATCAGCGAAAAAAGTATCAGCATTCTCTATCAGCCCCCGGCTACCATAGCAAACATCTGTCTTGTAAAATCCTGCAAAAGCACCAGAATGGAACTTCCCATAAATCCCATGACTGCCAGAATCGCCAGAAACTTGGGGACAAATGTCATCGTCTGCTCATTGATCTGGGTCGCTGCCTGAAAAATAGAAATGATCACGCCCACAATCATGCTGACAAGCAGAAAGGGAAGGGAAAGCCTTAAGGCCAGCTGAAAGGTCTGATAAACAATATCCAGCACTTCTAAGTTGTTCATAATTTACCTCCTTAAACCGCTATCTGAACCCCTGGATAATGCTGGAAAACAGAAGTTCCCAGCCATCTACGGTTATAAACAGCAAAAGCTTAAACGGCAGAGAAATCATGGTGGGCGGCAGCATTACCATACCCATGGACATAAGGGTGGTCGCCACTACAATATCGATCAGAAGAAATGGAAGATAAATCAAAAATCCTGCCATAAATCCCCGCTTCAGTTCGCTGGTCATAAAAGCCGGAACCACTACGGTCAGCGGATACTCCTCTACATTTTCCTGAATCTGGGTCCCTGACATCTCTACAAAGTGATCCAGCGTGCTTTTTTCTGTGTTGCGCAGCATAAATTCCTTCATTGGATCTTCCATGCGCATCACTGCTTCCTGCTGGGTAATCTCGCCGCGCACATAAGGCTGATAGGCCTGCTCATTAATCTTTCCGATTACCGGATTCATAATATACAGGGTAAGGAAAAGGGAAATGCCCACTAAAACCATATTGGGCGGGGCCTGCTGGACTCCCATGGCGTTTCTCGTAAAGGAAAGGATGATAACGGTTCTGGTGAAAGAAGTCATCATCACGACAATAGACGGCAGCAGCGCCACCAGGGTTAAAAAGATGATCAGGTCCAATGCCGGGACATTTCCGCCATTAAGACCTGCCAGAAGTTCATTCATCCGTCTTTCTCCTCCTTTTTCTGGCGCTTGAGGGCGTATGCTTCTATGATTTCCCGAAAGTTTTTGTCTTTCTCTGCGGTGTTGCCTTCATTTAACGGCCCCTCAATCTCTGTCAAAAGCTGTATGCCTGCCGAACTGATGCCAAGCAGATAGTTTTTTCCTCCTGCCTCTATCAGACACAGATGTTTGTCTGCTCCCAGCCGCAGTTGTTCTATAATCCGAATATTGCGGCAGGGCGAAGTTTTCAGCCAGGTTTTTCCCAACATGCGGCTGCACCACCAGGCGAGAACCAGGATGCAGATTACCATCAGCACAGCCGTTGAAAGCGACAATACCTGTTCTGCCATTATAAACTCTCCGGATTAATGTTGCGGGAAACAATTTCCGTAATACGGATACCAAAATTGTCCTCTACTACAACAATATCTCCCTTTGCAATACACTGGCCGTTGACATACAGATCTGCATGTTCTCCAGCCATCTTATCCAATACGACTAAGGACCCCTGAGTAAATTCCAGAATGTCCTTTACCCGTTTTTTGGTTCTTCCGATTTCTACAGAAATCTCCAGCGGAACCTTCATCAGCATTTCCTGATTAGCCGCCTCTGTTTTTCCTTCTCCCAGTTCCTCTTCAAAGGAAGCGGAGTTCATAGGACGAATCAGAGAAGGTGCACTCTCTTTTCTGCTTTCGTGCTCTTTCTCCCTGGACTGCATATCCCGCATTAATTCCATCATCTGCATCTGGGACTGCTGCATCTGAGTTAAAAGCTGAAGCATCATCGGGTCCTGAGCCTGCGGCTGCCATCCCATCTGAGGATACGGTACAGACGGCTGCGGCGCTGCCTGCATAACCGGTACAGTCTGTGGAATCGGCGCTGCCTGCTGCATGGAGTCTGCGGCCGCCTGCGGCTGGGAAGCTGCAGAAGCTGTCGGTTCTGGAGCCGGCTGCTGTTCTGGAGCGGCTTTCAGTACAGGTTCTGCTGAAATCGGTTCTGCACCCTGAGACATTAATTTTTCAATCTCTTCCTGGGAAAGAGAACCGCCAGAGACCTCGGCTGCCGGAGTTTCTGCTGTTTTGGTTTCTTCTGGTTTCGTCTCTACTGCCAGACTTTCTGCCGGAGCAGACGCTTCTGCTTTTGGCTCATGGCTGCTTATGCTGTCGCTGAACGGCTCCAGCAGGCGTTTTGCCAGTCCGCTGCTCATAATATTTAAGAATTCACTGTTAATCTTTCCCTCTACTTCCAGAGAAAAATGAACCACTACCCGCTCTTCGTCTGTCGGGAAGTATTTTTCTTTAAAAGATTCTTCGCTCTCAACTGCAAAAGATATGGGAGTCGAAATATTGACTGTAATTCCTAAAAATTCGGACAAAGCAGTGGCAGATGAACCCATCATCTGATTCATAACCTCACAGATAGCGCTTCGGTTAATCTCATCCAGTTCAAATTCGTCTTCCGGTATCTCTTCACCCATAAGCATGCCTACAATAATGCGCACATCATTGCGGCTGAACATCATGACATTGCTGCCTTCCAAACCTTCTACATAGGCAATCTCCACACCTACTGCAGGTTCCAGGTTTTTAAACTCAAATTCCGTTCCCTTTAAAACACTTACTTTTGGTGTGGTAATATTAACGGTTGCACCAAGCAAAGTGGAAACCGCTGTTGCTGACGCGCCGAGACTGATGTTCATAATCTCGCCTATGGCGTCCAGTTCCATTTCATTAAAACCCATAGCGCCCATCCTTAATCTCCTCTACTATAGTTCTTATTTTCCTATATCTAATGCCTTCTGCGCCATAAGCTTCATCGCGTTGAGGGCCGTTACATTTGCTTCATAAGATCTGGTAGCCGACATGGTGTCGACTGTTTCTTTCAGCAAATCTACATTAGGCATGGCGACATACCCGTTTTCGTCTGCATCCGGATGATCTGGATTGTAAACCATTTTCATCTCTCTGGTATCCTCAATAATGGCAGATACCCGGACTCCGGCATTTCGGTTATTAAATCCCTGGCCTTTGGACGCGCTTCTCATTGCTTCCTGAAACGAATTTTCTCCATAACTCTCAAACAAAACATCTTTCCTGCGGTAAGGACCGCCTGCCTCTGTCCTGGTGGTATCAATATTTACAATATTTTCCGCAGCAATATCCATTCTCAGACGCTGGGCGCTCATTCCAGAGGCGCAAATATCAAATGAACTTAAAAATGCCATTTTAAAACCTCCCCGAAGGATTACTTTCCTAAAATCTTGTTTACAGTCTGTGCAATTCTCTCCTCGTTAAATGGTTTTACCACGAAATCCTTAGCTCCGGATTTGATCGCGTCAATAACCATGCTTTCCTGTCCCATTGCAGTACACATTACTACATTTGCATTTGGGTCTCCTTCTTTAATCTTTTTTAAAGCCTGAAGGCCGTCCATGTTGGGCATGGTAATATCCATAACTACCAGGTCCGGTTTTTCCTCTTCATACTTTCTTACTGCTTCTGCGCCGTCCTGAGCCTCGATAAAATCCGTATACCCGCTTTGAGTCAACGCCTTCTTAAGCATCATCCGCATAAATGCCGCATCATCTACTAACATAATCTTTGCCATTTTTATTTACCTCTCTTCCAATGATTCTTGTTTTATTTACTGGGATATACCCGATTCCTCTAATAGTTCCTGAGACTCCATGGATTCTGACAGTTCATCTTCTGCGCTGTCCGTCTCCAGTTCTTCTTCATCTTCCTTTTTCTCGTAGATTCGTTCCTGAATACGGACCGCCACATTTTTCTTGAAACGTCCCATACTTCCGGTAAACCAGGGCTGCCTTCCCACATACAGGGTTACAGAGCCGTTTTTCGGCTTATTCAAATCTATGACATCTCCTACCTGGAGCCGATAAATATCATTGACATCCAGCTGTACAATTCCCAACTGTCCGGTAACCGGAAGCTGTGAATAACAAATATTGTCCAGAATCTTCTCTTTATTATCCTCGTAGGAGAAACCGCGGGCAATATGCTTACGGTGATCAATAATAGAGAAGATGTGCTCCAGAAGGGTACCCGGCATACATAAGCGAATACGCTCAACCGCCTGTCCTGCCATGTCCACATTTAAGTGAATAATGGCTACTGTCTCGTCCAATCCCACGTCCTGGAACATGCTGGGATTTTCCTCTACCCGCTGAAACTTAAATTCCAAATTGATGTAATTTGAAAATCCATCCTTTAATGCCTGGGTAAAGTATTCTACTACCCTGCGGTACAAAGCCATCTCCACATCTGAGTAGCGGTAATCGGTATCTACCTTTACAATGTCATCACCTCCGCCAAGCATCCGGTTGATTAATGAAATAACCATTCCCGGAGTGATAAACATCATCATCGGCACATTATTTTTTCCCTTTTCCTGAATGAATACATCTACCAGCGTGAGGCAGTCATTTTCATGGAAAGAATTGATGTACTCATAGTACCGGCACTCCTGCACTTCTAAAACCGTAATATCGGTCATTACCCGAAAGATACCGTTTACCTGGGAAGTCAAAATTCTGGCGTAATTTTCAAATACGCTGGTCAGAATTTTCATCTTCTCCTTTGTGAACTTTCTGGGGCTGTAAAAATCATATTTGTTATATTTTGTCGGCGCCTCTTCTGTCTTCTTTTCAACGGTCGTCTGTACGTCAGGCACAGGTTCGCCGGACTGCATGGACTGCAAAAGCGCATCTATTTGACTTTGGGATAATACATCTGCCATCGCTAAGCCACCTTTTCCTTAATTTTCTGACGGCTCTACAGGAGCCGATGCGCCTGCAGATGCGCCTTCAACCGGTTCCGTTTCGCCGTAAACAGCGCTTGCCACTCCTTCAGAACTGGGATCTGCCGGTACAAACGCCGCTTCATCTCCCACAATTCCATCGGTTGTAACCGTGGTGTCCGCATTTACTCCACTCTGAAATTCTTCATAATACTCGTTCATGGAACGGACGTCGGCGCCTTCATCAATCAAAAGCAGTTCTACACGCCTGTTTTTCTCTCTGCCTTCTCTCGTATCATTGGTCGCAATGGGACGGAACTGGCCGTAACTGATATTGACAAGTTTTTCCGGCTCAATTACATTGCTGCTCTGAATAAAGATACATACCTCTGCGGCACGCATGGCAGAAAGCATTCTGTCTGTTCTGGGATTATTGGGTCTGTTGGGGTCTCCCTGTGCGGTATGAGCCATAATGTTAATCTGGCCGATAGAAGAACTGGCCGGGGCAATGGTCTGGCAGAATACTTCCAGAACATCCTGTCCCTGCTGGGTCAGCACAGAACTGTCTCCATTAAAAAACGCTTTATCCTGGAACTCAACAAATGTATAATCCTCTCCCCTGGATACGGTTACTCCGTCAATTCCCATCTCATCCATCTTCTGGGCAAGAGCCAGATACAACGTTTCTGTATCCAGAGCTTCCATTTCAGGAATTTCCAGAGTGCCTGTCAATTCCTGTTCAGACTCGCCAATCGGTGCGTTGATTGCAATCTCTTCCGCCTGTTCGCTGGCTTCCGGAGATAAACTGCTGACGAACACTTCCCATTTCTTCTGATCGACACTGGACATAGCATACAGCATAACAAAGAAAGTCAAAAGCAGTGTGACCATATCGCCGTATGTATCCATCCAGTTTCCTCCGCCATCTGTAGGACGGCGCGGTTTTTTAGGTTTGGGCACTACTCTTCACCTCCTGCGTTTTTAGCAGCAGCTTCTTTACCAAGAATCTTCTTCTGCTGTGACTGCTTAAGGGATGCCAGTAAATGCTCTCTCAAATATTTCGGATTCTCACCTGCCTGAATTGCAATAATCCCCTCAATAATGGTAGAGCAGTAAAGTTCTTCTTCATCCTGACGGATTCTCAGCTTCTTGGCAATGGGGTGGAAAATCAGGTTTGCCAGCACACATCCGTAGAACGTGGTAATCAGCGCAACCGCCATATCCGGACCTAAAGTAGAAATACCTCCGCCTGCATCATTCAGGCCCATCAGCATATTAATCAGACCAATCAAGGTACCAATCATACCAAAAGCAGGCGCATAGGCAGAAGCTTTTTCATACAGACCGGCCGCCTGATCGTGACGCGTCATCATGTTTTCCAGTTCGCGCTCCAGCACAAGGCGGACCTTATCCGGATCATTGGCGTCTACAATCATCAGAACACCCTGTTTAAAAAATGGTTCCTTGATCTCCTCTGCCTTTTCCTCCAGAGCCAGAAGTCCATTCTGTCTCGCTATCATGGCAAGATCCACAATCTCGTCTACTAAAGTCGGAATATTGTACTTTTTTCCTCTGAACAGTACCCCAATATGTTTGGGAATGTCTTTCAGAATCGCCGGCGGATAGCTGGCAATGATCGCAGCCAGAGTGCCGCCCACTACGATGAATGCACTGTCCGGATCTATAAAATTTCCAAGCTTGTCCATACCAATTCCGACTACAGTCAGTATTAATCCGAGTACGATTCCTATAAGTGTTGTCAAGTCCATTATAATTCCTCCCTTACTTATTGTCCAAAATCATTTCACTTATCTTTGTCCTGAAAGGCAATACAGTGATTGATAAACTCCAATACCTGCTCCATAATCGACTCAACCGTTTCTTTCACAAGATAATAATCTCCATTTACCATACAAATCTTGGTTTCCGGAATCGTCTCCATGTATTGAATCTGAAGATAATTGAGATAAATGGTTTTACCATTCAAACGAGTTACTTTTATCATAGCTTTCTCTAATCCCATTTCTGCCGCGCCGCCACAAAAGCGGCGCAGCTAAACGTCAAAACAATTACCGTTTCATGTTTACAATTTCATTTAATACTTCATCGCTGACTGTAATAATCTTGGTATTGGCCTGGAGACCCCTCTGGGTAGTAATCAAATCAGAGAACTCTTTTGCCATATCTACGTTGGAAGCCTCAATGTATCCGGCCATCAAAGTAGGAGTATTTCCGCTGCCCGGTTCCGTAATTGCCAGATCACCGGCGTTGTCATTGGGGTTGGTGGTGTAGTAGTATCCGCCTGCCTTGGTAAGACCTTCCGGATTCTGGAAATTGGCGATAGCCGCTTTGCCCAGAGTAACTGTCTTAGAAACGTCTTTGCCTTGAGGATCCTTCATGGTAATGGTTGCGGTAATCACACCCATGTTATTGATCTCAATGCTGCTTGACACTGCTAAGTCTGTATTGACGCCAGGCTGCAGGAAGTCTCCGTTAATATCGCACACTCTGAGCGGTTTTAAATTGTCATACTTATAGTTAGGAGGATTGGTTATAGCATCACCTGGCTGAAATCCCATAACAAAGTTGTTGTTGCTGTCTACAATATAACCGTTGCTGTCAATGGAAAACTGCCCTACGCGGGTGTAGGATAAATCAGCAGTACCCTTTGCATCGTCTACATCTACAGTACCATTAGAAGAACTTACAATAAAGAATCCCTGACCGTTGATAGATGCGTTGAAACCGCCTACATAAGTAGGGGTGGAAGCGCCCATATCGGTGGAGATAGAGCCGGTCAAACTTCCGTAACCATACTGGGCTGCGTTATTACCGGCTGCGCTGTTCGTACCGCCTGTAGATGCGGAAGAAGTCTGATACATTGCCTCTTTGAAGCTGTAATTCTGAGCCTTAAAACCAAATGTATTGATATTTGCGATGTTGTTACCGATTACATCCAACTTGCTCTGATGGGCTCTTAATCCTGCCACTGCTGAATCCATTGCTCTTAACATAATTTTTTCCTTTCTGCCGTCCTTTGCTGCCGCACTTCAGGCGTACAGCACAGCATCCTTTCGGTCCTGCCTACATAAAGACGGCACTGTCAATATTTGTAAAAATCCTGTCTTTTAAATCATTGGGGGACATGGTAGTTACCACTACGTTGTTGGGAACATTTACAATAAAAATCCCCTGGCTGCCGATAACTGCTACGTCCTTTGCTCCTTTTTTGCGGGCTTCTTCCACTACATGCTCCAGATCGTTCATCAGATGGTTATCCATGGGAATCCCTCTCTCGTCCAAACGCTTTGCCGCATGTTTTGAAAAATTCAGGCCCTCACTGGCTCTCGCCCTTAATAATTCCTGAAACTGACTGGTTCCTGCGTTTTCCGGACTTCGGGTTCCTGTCTGCTGTGAAGATTCCTGGACACTGTGAAAACCCTGTATCCGATTCACTTCCATACCCGTCCCTCACTAAAATGCAAAAAGTCCTTTTCCAGCTGGATCTTTTGGTTTTTCCGGCTCTTCCGGCTTTCCTGTCCCGTCTGTATCTCCGCCTTCTCCCGGTTCCTCAGGTTTTGGCTTGTAGGGATCTTCCAGCTGTCCCATACCCATAATATAAGATAAGGGGTACTCTTTGTCGTCGCCTTCAATCTTGACTGTAGGCGGAATATTTGCCAGGTTTACCGATGATACCTTGCCATATTTGACTCCTACCGGTTCTTCCTGCCCAAAACTGTTTTCCTCTGTCTGGACAATGGTCACTTCCTGTCCTACCAGGCCTGCCGCATATGTCTGTGTAGCGATAACGGAGTTATTGTTCATGGAATCCGTCATAGCTGTAATAGACTGCATCATTGCCATCTGAACCATCTGCGCCATCATCTCGCCATTATCCATGGGATTGGTCATATCCTGGTTGGCAAGCTGGGATGCCAGCAACGAAAAATAATCACTGATATCCAGAGTATTGCGGTCATTGGACCCTACTGTATAATGCTGCTTGTCATAAGGATTTCCGCTTCCGCTGATTTCGCCTATCTCGGCCATCTTATCTCTCCTCTCTGTAATGCAACCGTTATATCAGTCCCAGACGAAGCCGCTGGGCAAATGCCTCTGACTGATCTTTGTGTTTTGGCTCTTCCTGATCTCTGTCATGCCCTTTATGACCCTGCTCGTCTGTCCTTGCATCCATCTGTTCCTGAGACTCAGGGACGTAGATCGTGGTCTGCTGGCCGGTTTTCTCTTCCATAATGTGAGCGATTTCCACTGCATTCTGATTGAGAAGTTCCAGCGTTTTGGGATTGGATGCCGATATAGAAACGGTCGCTCTGTCTGATTCATAAACTACATGAATCGTCAGTTTACCAAGGGAAGCCGGTTCCAACTCAATAGTTAAAGTCCCATTCTGCTCCGGGATTCTCGCTGCCAGCGCTTTTCCAATATCCGGTGCAAACGTCTCCGGTGATGTGGATACAGTTTCCGGATTCATGGCGCTTTTGACATCCATCTGTCTGAACAAAGTGTCCATTCCCTGGGGTTTTGAGACTGTCTGATACATGGATTCGCCTGCCGGCTGGGATTGTCCCTCCAGAGTATCCTGACTGTCAAAGGATTGCTGTCTGGTCTCCGCCTTTGCCGGTTTCTCCAAAAGTCCTTCTTCTGCCAGGCCCTTAACCGGTTCCTGAACTGACTGCTCGCCAACAGGTTCCTGGGAGGCTTTTGCATCTGCTGCACCTTCTGCCAGCATTTCAGCCTGTGCGCCGTCTTCGGCAGCAGGGATCATCTGCTCCATGCTCTGGACCCCTTCCGTTACCATCTGGCCAGAAGTTTCCTGAATCTGTCCCTGATGCTCCATTTCATTTAAGATCTGGATTTCTGCATCCTGTACAGCCTGGATTTCTCCTGTCCCTTCGATAAACGCAGGCGTCTGTGTCTGTCCCATCATACCTGTATACTGGATGCTGTTTTGAAGCTGAACCAGCAACTCCAGAGAAGCTGTCTGCTCCCCGTCTTCTGACGGTTTGCCGTCCGGTCCCTTTGCCGGATTTTCATCCTTGCCGCTTACAGGCCCGTTATCCTTGTCGTCCGCAGGTTTTTTGTCCTGAGAAATCGGTTTTTTATCCTGAAGTTTTTCTGTCTCCTGGCTGGCCGTCTCTCTGTCTTCCGATACCCGGTCGCTAAGCAAATCGCTAAAATCTGTGCGATCCATCTTACTGTCGGTTCTCTTTGGACTGCTCTTTGTTCCACTTCCAAGCTGGGATAACTGGTTTAAGTCTACTCTTACCATCGTCTTTTCCTCCTTTCTTTTAAAAAATATTTATAATTACCAGTCCTTTTGGGGACCGTAATTATCCCTTCCTGTCTAACGTTCTGCGCTCATCATCCGCACAGCCGTCTCTTCTGCAAACGCTTCTTCTTCTTTCATCTCGGCCTTCCGGTATTCCTGAAGTTTTTTGCCTTTCAGCTTTTCAAACTTGGAAGTATCTACCTTGGCCTCCACGACTTCAACCTTTTTCTTTTCCTGTTTTTCTTCTAAAAAGACCAGGCGTTCCTTTTCTTCCTCAATGATTTTGCCCATTCGCTCAATGCAGATATTGTAAAGCCGAAAACTCTCAATGGGCGCTCCGGCGCTTTTTGTCTCGTCAAATCCCGCCTGGTAATCGTCCATCGTCTTTTCCAGATGATGGATTTCCTCCCGCTTTTCATTGACGCTTCTGGTAATCTCGGCATGTTCCTGCTTCAGATTATCCAATACCTGATTTTTATAATCCAATACTGTCTCTAAGCTGTATTTAAACCGTTTCATCTGTTATCCTGCCTCCTGCCGCCTGTCAGCCGACAATCGACTTCATAATCTGAAATGTCTCATCATAGGAAAAACTCTCGTCTACTCCCTGCTGGAGAAACTGGTTCATCTTGTTAATACGGGCGACTGCCTCGTCCAACGCTGTATTGGCGCCTTTTTTATAGGCCCCGATGGAAATCAAATCTGCATTTTTCTGATACAGTCCCAACATATTGCGGAAACGGGATGCTGTTCTTTTCTGCTCATCCGACACAATCTCAATCATCAGTCGGGAAATGCTGGCTCCGATGTCAATCGCCGGGAAATGGTTCTCATTGGCGAGCTGGCGGCTTAAAACGATATGGCCGTCCAAAATACCCCGCACTGTGTCCGCAATGGGTTCATTGGTATCGTCGCCTTCTACCAGAACTGTGTAAACTCCGGTGATGGAACCTTTGTCAAAGTTGCCGCTCCGCTCCAGAAGCTTTGGGAACTCTGCGTAGATAGAAGGCGTATAGCCTCTGGCGATTGGCGGCTCTCCAATCGCCAGGCCGATTTCTCTCTGGGCCATGGCGTACCGCGTCAGGGAATCCATCATCAGCAGCACGTCCATGCCTCTGTTTTTAAAATACTCGGCAATGGTCGTCGCCACCAGGGGACATTTCATACGGAGCATGGCCGGCTGGTCAGAAGTGGCCACCACCAGAACCGAACGGCTCATGCCTTCCTCGCCCAGGTCTTTTTGTACAAACTCCAAAACCTCGCGGCCTCGCTCTCCTACCAGAGCAATCACATTAATGTCTGCTTTTACATTTCTGGCAATCATTCCCAAAAGCGTACTCTTGCCGACACCGGAACCGGAAAAAATCCCGATTCTCTGTCCCTTGCCAATGGTGTTTAACCCGTCAATGGCTTTAATGCCAAACTCCAGCCTTTCCCGAATCGGAGGCCGGTTTAACGGATTGACATAAGGGCTGTTGACTGTGTAATACTCCTTTGGCGAAAACGGCTCTCCCCCGTCAATGGGATCTCCCAGCGCATTAATAATCCTGCCCCGCAGGAAATCTCCTACAGGAACTTTTAAGCGGTGTCTGGTATTGCGCACAAAACTTCCTGACGCAATCCCGCTGGTAGCTTCATAGGTCATAAGCTGAATCTTTCCGTCTTTAAAACCTACCACCTCCGCCGGCACCTGGCGGTTTTGTTCCTCATTGTAAATCATCACAATATCGCCGATGCTGGAACGTCCTCCCGACGCTTCCATAGACATGCCTACAACATTTTCAATTTTTCCAATGTGGCCCACTGTTTCAGCCCTTGTGATCATCTGAGGAATCTTTTCAAACATATCTGCTCCTAAAACTGTACATTCTGTGCAATCTCTCTGATATTTTCCATCTGGGTATCCACGCTGATGTCAATAATCTCTTCCGGCGTTTCAATGATGCAGCTTCCGTCCTCTTCCTTTTCCATCACAATAAATTTGATATTATCAGACAGTCTGGAAAGTTCTTCTACCACATTGGCATCTGCCTCCACCATCATCTCATAATCCAGCTTGGAAATATAAATCTTTACCCAGGAAGTCTTTTTTAACTTCTCTGTCTCTGCCAGAATCATGCGCCGAATCACGTCGCCGCTGGCTTTGAGACTGATATGAATTACTTTTTCCGCCACTGCAATGGAACAATCTCTAAGTTCATCCAGATACTCTTTGACGCAGCGGTTCTTTGCTTTTTCAACGCTGGCCAAAGCCTCCTGCATCTGCCCTTCAAACTCTCTGCGGCGGGCATCATTTTCCCGCTTCAGTTCTTCTGCAGCCTGAAGACGCCCTTTGCTTAAGCCTTCCTCAAAACCGGAATCATATCCTTCTTTACCGGCTTCTTCCCGTAGGGCTTTTGCCTGCTCTTCTGCTTTTTCCAGAAGTTCTCCGGCCTTTTTTTCTGCCTCTAAAATCAATTCCTGGGATGTATTTCTGGCATCCTCCAGCATCTTCTGACACTGCTCTTCCATCTCCTCTATGAGATCAGAAGGACCGCTTTGCGTCTCTTTGGCAGATGTCTGCCGATTCTCTTTTGGAGATTTGGGAGCATGTTTTTCTTTCGGCAAAGGAGCCGGCTGATGAACCGGAGGCACAAACACCTGAATGTCTGCTTCCTGTCCGGCTCTTACAATTCTCCTAGACAATGAGGTCTCCATCGTCGCCTCCCTTGCTGATAATCACTTCGCCCATATCCTCTAAATGACGGATAATATTTACAATACGCTGCTGTGCCTCTTCTACATCTTTCAGCCTGATATTGGTGGTCATCTCCAGATCGCCGCGTACGGTCTCCGCCATACGCTTGGACATATTGGCAAAGAATACCTGGCGCATCTCTTCGGACGCGGTCTTTAATGCGTAAACAATATCCTTGGCATCGCAATCGCGTACAAATCTCTGAATGGACCGATCGTCCATATCCAGAATATTTTCAAATACAAACATCTTATCCCGAATGGTCTGGGACAGATCCGGATTGACTTTATCCAGTTCGTCGAAAATACGCCGCTCATTGCTTCGATCTACATGGTTCATCACATCAGCCACATAATCGACGCCACCCAGATTCATATTGTCTTCGCTGGTAATAATGGTGGCATACTTGCGCTTCATCTCTTCCTCTACAATGGCAATCGCTTCCGGGGAAACCCGATCCATCTTCGCCATGCCTTCCAGCGTCGGAATCCGTTTGCTGTCCGGAAGCTGCTCCAATATCTGCGCCGCCTGCTCCGGGTCCATATAGGACATAATCAGAGCAATCACCTGGGGGCGTTCCTGCTGTAGCAGGGATAAGAGCGCCTTGGGATCGCCTTTCATAAAGAAGTTGAACGGCTTGGACTGTAAAGTCTTTGACACTTTCTCCAAAAGACTTCTGGCTGTCATCTCACCAAAGGCTTTTTCCAGAACATCTCTGGCGTAGTCCAGACCTCCATCTGTCATCATCTTGTGGGTCATACAAAGTTTATAAAACTCATCTAAAGCGCCTTCTACCTGGGCATTGCTGCTCTTTCCAAGTTTTGCAACTTCGTAGGTCAGATCTTCGATGTCCTGCTCACTTAAATATTTATATATCTGAGAAGCCTTATCAGCTCCCAGCGAAACAATCACCAGAGCTGCTTTCTGTTTTGTGTCTAACTCGGGCACATTCTGCTCTTCACTATTTTTGTTTTCGTTTTGTGCTGCTGCGACCATCTGCTTCTGCCTCCCCTCTTAACCAGCTCTGTACCAGTTTTGCGGCTATCTGAGGATTCTGTTCCACAAATTCGCCGATATTCTGCTTTAATTTTAAACTGCGCTGCATACGAAGATTGATAATCTCCTCATTTTTGTCAAACTCGTCTTCTTCCTCTTCCACTGCCAAAGCGGCTGCACTGGCCTCTTCTCCTTCAGCGGAAACTGCCGGAAATTCTCCGTCTGTTCCGTCATTTGGAAGGAAGTTCATGCCTTCTGTATCCATCATATCTGAATCATGTTTCTTTCTTCTAAGCAGAAGCAGCGTAATCAGAAGAATCAGCAGGATAATCCCCGCTGCAATTGCAATGATTACAGGAGGAGCAATCTTAGGCTGCTCTACATTTGAAGAACCTGCTGAAGTAGCAGCCTCTTCCCGCTCTCTTGCGGCTGCGCTGGCCTGTGAGAGCGCCCGGATTACAGTAACCTTTTCATCTGCTTCTTCTAAGCTGATACCGGCAGAATTGGCTACCAGCTGAGCGATATCATCCAGCGGAACTGTGTTGTCGTCTGAATCAATCACAACACCGATGGTAGTGTTTTCCAAAACACCTGGATCAATCTGGCGCTGCTCTTTTACAGAATTGTAAAGCCATTCTCTTGTAGCGCTGTTGTTGGCATAGGTGTCCGTCGTCACATCCCCGCCGTTTCCGGCTGTATATCTGGGAGTGTCTGCATTGGCATCTGCTCCTACTACGCCGCCGTCTCCCACATCAGCAGTTCCCGAATTTTCACTGGCAACGGTCTCTTTCTGAAGAAGTCCCTCTTTATCCTGTGCGTCAATCTTATCCGGCGTTGCATATGTGGTGCTCTCCTGAATCAGGCGCTCCATATTCAGAGTACCTTTTACAGAGACTGCCACTTTGCCTGGTCCATAAAGCTGCTCCAGCACTCTTCTGACATTGCCTGCAATATTGTTTTCCACCAGGCTGGTCAGAGCCACCAGATCCGCCGCTTCTCCATAGCTGCTTTCTTCCGTCTCTCCGGAAACTTCCATCATGGTTGCAGCATCAAATACGGATACATTTGTAAAATTCATTCCCTTTACCGCTCTGGCTATCAGGTTCTTAATCGCTGATGCCTGGTTCGGGGTGAGTTCGACTCCGTTTTTCATGGTAACAACAACGGATGCTGATGCATCTGTCTGTGCATTGTCATTCAGGGCATACTTCTGCTCCCCTGCCTCGGCAATGGTTACTTTTGCATCCTGCACACCATCAAACAGACGAATCTGTGCTCCTAATCTATCCTGCAGTTCATACAGAGTGTACTGCTTTTTATCTGACTCTGTGGTCATAAGACCAGTATTATCCCGGTACATATCGTATGTAAATCCGCTCTGCGGATACCCCTGGCTGAGAAGATCCGCTCTCATCTGATCTACCTGGGCGCTAGGAATGCTTACTGAGCCGTTTGCATCATTAAAACGGTAATCTACTCCTTGCTCCTGAAGCAGGCCGACTACCTCCTGCGCCTCTTCCTGATTCATGCCGGTAAACAGGGTGCTGTAGTCGCCGCGTCCCTTTAAAGCCAGCATTCCTATCATAACAATAGCAATTATAACGGTGCCTGCTACAATTGCTATAAACATTGATTTTGTTTTCCCTGACAATTTCTGCCAATACTCTTTTAAATTTTGCACTTTTCAATCCCCAGCCTTTTACAATATTCAACCGCTCGCTTATACATTCATCTTAATCAGATCGTTGTAAGACTCCAGCGCCTTGTTTCTCAAAGTGATCAATACATCCAGGCTGAGTGCAGCCTTTGCCTCTGCAATCGGAAGACTGTGGGCATCGTCCAGCTGGCCTGTGGCCAGAAGATACTGTTTATTTTCTACGTCTGCCTGAGTCTCATAAACCTGTCCCACTACCTGATTAAAAATGTCGTGAAACATGGAAGACTCTGCAACAGAATCCTTTTCTTTCTTTTCATTGACATTGACATTATCTGTATTTAATTCCCATGCCTTCATGGGGGTAATAAATGCTGCTTCCATCATCCGCTTTCCCTCTCATTCATCTTATTATCAAGTTTTTGCCCGCTCAGAACGTCCTGGCTGCGCTCTTTAAACGATTCAGATCATTGCTGATCGAACTTACCATGTGCTGGTACTCATAAGCTGTGCGGACCAGATCCACCTGCTCCTGATCCATGTCTACATTGTTGCCGTCCAGTCTGGTAGACTCTGCCAGCGTAACCCGCACCTGTGCCCTGGTCTTGTCAATGGCCCGGCCTACCTGGTTTCCTGCGCCCTGACCGGCAGATGCATTCTCAACCCGCTTATAAAGTTCGTCCTCAAACGTAACATATCTGGACTTAAATCCAGGGGTATCTACATTCGCTATATTATTGAGAGTAACCGTCTGACGTCCCCACAAAAAATCCAGCACTTTCTCTGTCAACATAATTCCATTGCCGTATATACCAGACATAATTTTCTCTTCCTCTCCGGCAGTTTTACCGCCTGTGCAACACTTTGGCTATCATAACATATTACCGCCAAACAGCGCTCTTCCATTTTTTGGCGCAAATTCGACTAATAGTTCTTACATTGTACCTCACTTTGCAATGAGAGTCAAGAAAATTGCCACAATTTGTCGTACCCCCCCCCATAAAAAAATGTTACCATTCACAGCCCTTTAATCAAAAGAAACATGAATGTCCATAGAAATC
>CAUWCT010000006.1:0-70518 GCA_963557065.1 uncultured Lachnospiraceae bacterium
TCTAACCATATGGATATAAAATTAACTAAATGACATTGATGGCTGAACTGTTACCGTTTATTTTACCAGCAAAGACTTTCCAGTCATTTCTTTCGGCTGTTCTAAGCCCATCAGTTCAATCAAGGTGGGAGCAATGTCTGCAAGGCATCCGCCCTCTCTTAATTTATATGCCGGATCTGCATTTACCAGAATAAATGGAACCGGATTAGTGGTATGGGCAGTCCAGGGCTCGCCGGTATTGTAATCGACTAACTGCTCTGCATTGCCATGGTCTGCACAGATGAACAGAACGCCTCCCATCTCTTTTACTGCCTCTACTGCACGTCCTACGCAGGCATCTACAGTCTCAATGGCCTGAATTGCAGCATTTTCCACACCGGTGTGGCCAACCATATCCGGATTTGCAAAGTTGATGATAATCACATCATAACTGCCGGACTTAATGGCATCTACCAGCTTATTGCACACCTCGGGAGCACTCATCTCCGGCTTTAAGTCGTATGTGGCAACTTCTTTTGGAGAATTTACTAAAATACGATCTTCGCCTGGGTTTGGCTCTTCGATACCGCCATTAAAGAAGAAGGTTACGTGGGCGTACTTTTCTGTCTCAGCGATTCTGGCCTGGGTCATGTTGTTGGCTGCCAGGAACTCGCCAAAGGTATTGGTAATGCTCTCTTTATGGAATGCAACCAGCTTATTGGCAATGGTTTCATCATAGTCTGTAAAGCAGACATATACTAAATCCAGTTTCTTTTCTCTCTCAAATCCAGTAAAGTCGTCATCGCAGAACGCGCGGGTAATCTCTCTTGCTCTGTCTGGACGGAAGTTGTAGAAAATAACCGAATCGTGATCTTTAATCGTTGCCACCGGTGCGCCATTTTCCATTACAACAGCAGGCATTACAAACTCGTCATATTTTTCCTGGTCATAAGAAGCCTGAATACCTGCAGTTGCACAGTCAGCCGGAACTCCTTCTCCCTTTGTCAGAGCAACATACGCCTTCTGAACCCGATCCCAGTTCTTATCGCGGTCCATTGCATAGTAGCGTCCTGCTACAGATGCCACTTTGCCTACGCCGATTTCTGCCATCTTTTCCTCTAACTGGGCAACAAAGTCCTTGCCGGATGCCGGAGGGGTATCACGACCGTCTAAGAAACAGTGTACGTAAACCTTCTCAAGTCCTTCTCTTTTAGCCAGTTCTAACAGGCCGTAAATATGGGTAATATGGCTGTGTACGCCGCCGTCGGATACCAGGCCGAACAGGTGCAGGGCCGAGTCGTGCTTTTTGCAGTTTGCTACTGCCTCTTTAAACGCAGGAATCTCAAAGAAGTCGCCGTCCTGAATGGACTTGGTGATACGGGTCAGTTCCTGATATACGATACGGCCTGCCCCCATATTTAAATGACCCACTTCGGAGTTGCCCATCTGGCCATCCGGCAGTCCCACTGCCATGCCGCTGGCATTGCCCTTTACAAATGGGTACTGCTTCATCAGCTGATCCATCACTGGAGTTTTTGCCTCACAGACTGCATTGTGGCTGCAGTTATCATTTAAGCCATAGCCGTCAAGAATCATTAATACGGTTGGTTTTTTGCTCATTCTCAATAATCTCCTTTCAGAATATAAGGCTCTTTGGAGATTATTTTACTCCAATGTGAAAAATATGGCAAGCGGTTTTTTCTACTGCAGCAGGTCCAGCACATCTTTCTGGGCTTTTTCGCATGCTTCCTGTGCTGTCATTTCCCCTGCCTGAGCGCGGGAGCCATAGCTTCCCATAATATCTAACATCTGATTGATTTGTTCGTGAGGAGGCGTCCACTGCAGTCCTCTCTCTATCAGGCCGTTGGCTTTTTCAAGGGCTTCCAGCTGTGCAGGATAAGACGGGTTTTCCTGAATTAGTTCTTCGTTTTCATAAACAGAATATCGGGTAGCTGCACCGCCGTTTTTTACATATTCCAGGCTCTTTTCCTGACTGGTCATATACATAATAAATGCCCATGCTGCATCTGGATTTTTGGCTCCGCTTGGAATGGAAATATTCCAGTCTGCCAGGGCGGCTGACTCTCCGGCAGGCCCGTCCGGAGGCGCGGCAAATGCCACTTTGTCATATATCTTTGACTGCTCAGGATCGGTAATCGCCGGGGCTATTGCGGTTGCATCCAGCCACATTGCAGTCTTTCCTGACATAAAAGCGCCCAAAGCTTCTTCGTGAGTGTATGTAGATACATCCGGGGGTGCACATTCCAGCATATCCAAATACCACTCCAGGGATTTTACAACGCCTTCATCATCAATTTTCGGCTCTAATGTTTCCTGATCCATCATACCATCGCAAAATGCATACATGGTTGTAAGCCACCCGGAAGCAAAATGGACTCCTCTCTGTGCTCTTAAAGCGACTCCGTACAGTCCTTCCTCTTTTCCATTAAAAAAACGGGCTAATTCTAAAAATTCATCCATGGTTTTAGGCGGTTCTTTTTCGTACTTTTCAAACAAATCCGTGCGATAGGCCAAAAATCTGGTCTCTCCCGCAATGGGGATTCCAATGGTCTGATCCTGGTATTTTCCCAGATCACAGTACGCCGGAATCAGATCTTCCTTTTCATACCATTTTGGAGTCTTTTGGGGATCATTTAAAAATGAATCTATTGGCTGCACCACATTTTTTGCTCCGTATTCCGCATTCCAGAAACTGTCTACCATAAAAACATCATAAGAGTGAACTCCCTGAAAATCCAAAAGCTGCTTATTCTTTAAGTACGTCTGTTCCACTACATCCCATTCTACCTGGATTCCTGTCAAATCTGTAAATTCATCCGCCATTGCCTGAAATGCTTCCGTAGAAGGATGGGAAGCCATAGATACCACGATTTTCGTGCCCCCATACTGCTCTTTTGCCCAGTTCCCCCAGCTTTCCAGACTTTCTACATCCGCCGGTTCTGTCCCGGACGCCCCGGCCCCTTCCTGCTTTTCCTCTGCCGTCCCGACCTGTGTTTCCTGTGTGCTTTCTTTGCAGCCTGTTAAAAGACTTGCTGCCATAGAAGCTGCAATCCCAAATGCTGCCCATTTCTTCCAATTCTTCATAAAGTCCCTCCTGAAATTTATAATGAACGTTTTTTGCTACCCCTTCACTGCTCCAAATGTAAGCCCTCGTATCATATATTTTTGTACAGCAATTCCAAAGCAAATTGCCGGAAGGCTTGCCAGAACCCCTGTTGCTGCCATCTCTCCCCATTTTGTCCCTGAGACTGACAAAAACAGCATAACCGATGTGGGAACTGTCTTGGCGCTTACACTGGTTAAAAAATTGGCAAAGACAAATTCATTCCATGAATTAATCAGACAGAATATTGCTGTTGCCGTAAGCCCTGGCAAAGACAAGGGAAGGATCAGTTCTTTTAATACCAAAAACCTGCTGCATCCGTCAATCAGCCCCGCCTCTTCAATCTCCGTCGGTATATCTTCAAAAAAACCTCTCATCATCAAAATTGTAAATGGTATGTTAAACAGCATATAGCACACAATCAAAATAATTTTCGTGTCCAAAAGCCCTGCCGCCATTGCCATTAAAAAATAGGGGATTACGATTGCCATTGCCGGAAGCATCCTCTGGCTTAAAACCATAAAAGCAGTCTTTTCTCTTTTTTTCCAGTTAAACCTTGCAAATCCATATGCTGCAAAGGAACCGATAACCAAAGAAATGATTGTAGAACTTACTGCAATAATCAGACTGTTTTTAAAGTAGTCTAAAATATGAGCCTCCTGTATAATGTTTGCATAATTTTCCAATGTAGGTCTGAAAATAAATTTCCCCGGTTCAAAAATATCCACTTTTGGCTTAAAGCTAATCAGAACCATCCACAGGTAGGGGCCTATAAAAAACAGACTGGCTGCTGTTAAAATCAAACCTTTTCCTATTTTGGCAGCTTTCTTCCCAGTTTTCATTGTCACACCTCTTTTCTTTGAAAGCAGATCAATGTTTTGCTGATTACAGTGGAAAGCAGCATCAAGATAACCGCATTGGCCGAAGCCCTCCCAATCAGCCCGTTCTGGGCATTCGCCAGCCGGTATATATGAAGGCTTAAAAATTCCGTTGAATTGCCAGGCCCTCCCTGGGTAAGGACAAATGGCATATCATAAATTTTCAGGGAATCTATAGTGCGGAATATCAGTGTCAAAAAGATAAGCGACCGAAGCGCCGGCAGCGTAATATGGCAAAACAGCGAAACTGCACCGGCCCCGTCAATCTTTGCTGCCTCATATTGTTCTGAAGGCAGAGAACACATTCCTGCATAGCTGATTAGCGCAACAAAAGGAGTCCATTGCCATACATCTGCCAAAACAACTGAATAAAACGCCGTATCTGCATCGAGCCAGGTAACTTTTGGTATTCCCAAAAGTCCCAACATATAGTTTATAATACCATACTCAGCGTTCAGCATTAGCTTCCAGATATTTCCTGCAATGCTGGGCGTCATTACAATCGGAATAATTAAAATGGCAAATACAACCGGTTTAAAACGAAACTCGGCCTCGCATAAAATTTTACCGATAAAAAAGCCAAATACCATTTCAATCGCAGCCGTCAAGACCATAAACCACAGGCTGATTCCAACCGCATTCCAAAAATCCGGATCGCCTCCTGTTAAAAGCCGTATATAATTTTCCAGCCCCACAAACTGAATCCTGTCCATTCCCCATCCCAACTGGTAATCGGTCAGGCTGATAAGTAACAAAAAGAAGGTGGGAAAGATTGTTAAAACAGTCATAATTCCCATGGCCGGAGCAATATATGGAAAATAGGGATGCTTTTTTATATATTGTCGAATCATACGCGTTCCCCCTCAACTTTCATTGCTGCCCACAGCAGTTCCATAGTGCCTTCTACAGAAGACAAAGAACAATTTTTCGGCGGTATTGCTTTTTGAATGCAGTCTACAAAATACAATAGTTCCTGGGAATATCCGTCTGTTTCCTCCAGACTGTATAAAAAATTTCCTTCATCCCCTATTGCTTCCACAGTGTTTCCTCCAGAATAGCGAAGCATTCCTGCATCGCCTATTACTTCAATCTCTGCCTCCAGTCCACCTTGATGAAAAGCCCTGGGCATTCCCCAGGATGCGTTTAAAACCGCACAGCAATCCTCATAAGAAAACGTCAGCAGGCTGTGCAGGGTTATCTCCCCTTCTTCTACAATTTCGCAGGACAGACGTTTTGGCATTCCCAAAATCCAGTATAAATAATCTACATCATGAATGCTTAAATCCATCAGAATCCCCCCGCTTTTTCTGCTGTCCATAAGCCAGTTCCCAGCAGACCAGTCCGGCATTTTCTGGCGCCTTTTACAGGTAATAAACCTTGGTTTCCCAATCACCCCCTCTTCCAGAAGTTCTTTAATCTTTCTATATCCGTTCCAAAATCTTAAAACCTGTCCAACCATCACATAAGCACTGTTTTTTTTAACTGATTCGCAAATTTCATCATATTCCTCTCTGTCCAGACAAATGGGTTTTTCGCAAAAAATCCATTTAAAATAACAGGATGCCTTTTTTATTGCATCTTTATGCAGCCAGGTTGGAAGGCAGATATCGATTCCATCTGCCTTTTCTCTATCCAGTTTTTCGATGCTTTCTATGTATGGACATTGAAACTGTCTGGAAAATTCCCTGCCTTTCTCTTCATTCTTTTCAATGACACAGGCGATTTCTACTCCTTCCATCTTCTGATAGATTGTGCCATGAAGCGTTCCCATTTTCCCTGCTCCCCAAATCGCTATCTTTACAGACATGTAATCCCTCCAAACATTTCTGTGAGACTCTTTTTTAATTGCTGTTCTTTATCAGCTGCTCCAAATACATTTTTCCTTCCAAGATGTCTTTTAGCTGCTTTGGATTCCATTCATCAATTTCGTACTCTACGGATATCGGCCCCTGGTAATCCATATTCAGCAGTCTGTCTATAAGCGCTTTAAAATCCACCTGGCCTTTTCCTATTGGGTATTCTAGCCCCAATTTATCCCCGGTTGTCGGATAACTTCCATCTTTTGCATGAACGCTCCTTACTTTATCCCCTAACATCTCCAGGGCATCCACAGGATTCGCACTTCCATACATCATTAAATTAGCCGGATCAAAATTTATAAAAAGATTTTCCGCTCCAACGTCCTCCATCAGGCGCCTTAACACAACCGGAGGTTCCTGACCCGTTTCCATGAGAAAATTTTGTCCGTATTTTCCCAGTTCTCCTGTAATATAACGCAGTGTACTGACCAATCCTGTGTACAGTGGATCTTTGCAGTTTAACGGTACAAACCCCACATGAGTAATAATATCTTTTATCTCCAGCTTCCTTGCAAACTCTGCACCGTCTAAAAGGTTCTTTGTTCTCGATGCCCTGTATTCAGCCGGAACCAGTCCCAGAACAGACGGGCCTTCTTTAAAATCCCATGAGACAGGCCCATGCCAGCCGCACCACAATCCAGTCACTTCCATTGAATGTTGTTTCATTAACAAATGAATCTTTTCTGCCTCTTCTGGAGACAACAGCCCCATATCCCAAATCTGAAGCTGGCAGTTTGTAAAGCCTGACAACCTGGCCCACTTTACCATCTCTTCCAGCCGCTCATTAGCAACGATTGCAATTCCCAGTGTTTTCATTGTACCCCTCCTTATCATGATTATCCGCAAAAATATTGCTCCGGATCCATATCATGAAACTGAAAATAGTGATCCATATAATACTTTGCCGCCCCTTGAATTACAGACTCTTCTTTTAATTCCGTATATGCCACCTTCACATCCGCCATAAACTGGCGGAATCCCATTTCCTGCATATGCAGTTTCAGCGCCTTCAAAAACAGATCTCCTAATTTCCGTCCTATCCCCCCTATTACAATTTCCTCCGGATGAAATAACGATACTGCATTGCAGAGTGCATAAGCAAAATCCTCTGCCATGGAATCCAAAAGTTTTGCCGCCTGATTGTCTCCCTGCTCTGCAAGAGAGGCCAAATCCTTAAACAGCAGTTTCTCTCCCGGTTCTTTTTGGAAAACAATTCCAAACTTCTCAAACTGCCTGGGAAGCGCCAACTCCCCAATCTGATTTTCCAGACATCCTCTGTTTCCGCAGGGGCATGGCAATCCGCTGCGGTCTACTGAAAAATGACCGAACTGACTGGCCATTCCGCTGGCTCCGCTTAATAAATTTCCGTCATGGATAATGGCTGCTCCCACTCCATCATTTATATTAATATAAATACAGCTGTCCCCATCTAACTGCCCCAGCACAGTTTCTGCATATGCGTAGCACGCAGTATCATTTAACACCGCAAGGGGGTAACCTGAAAAAATCTCCCGCAGTCTGCTGATTCGATAACGCTCTTCTCCTTTTTCCTGCAGTACAACCGATATAATTTCATCTTCTTTTTCATCAATCATTCCAGGAACAATAAGACAGATCCCCATAATATTTACATTCCCCGCATTTTGCCCCATAAAATCACAAAAATCATCTCTCAGCTTATCCAGTTTCCCCCCTTCCTGTTTCAGAGAATATTCTTTCGTCAGTTCAATTTCGTTTCCTGAATCCACCAGGGAAATGGCAAGAACCTCTTTTTTCCAGTCCAGGACTATCAGCTTGTTTTTTTTGCTGTTTACAACCAGGCTGTTCGGCTTTCTGCCCTGTTTCCCGCTTTCGGAAGCACCTTCGTCTAAAACGAACCCTTCCTGCATCAATTCATCTACCAATGCAGAAACCGTAGTCTTGCTAAGCTTCATTGCATCTGCAATCTGCGCCCTGCTGATTCCTGGTATTTCTTCAATCATATGGTAAACCTGTTTTTTATTTTTATCTTTAATTAATGCCTGATTATATTTTTTCATTGTTTCATATTCCTCGTTTTTATTTAATTAGTTCAGTGACCTTATTAATTATGGCTTTAGTATAGCACATTTTATTTTTAGTTTCAATAGGTTTTAAATAAAAAAAGGCATATGGATTGTAGTTAATACTTTCCATATACCTGATATTCTGTTACTTCCGATAATCGGCAGTCAAACTTCTGAAATCCTTCATCCTCATAAAAAGAAAGCAGCTTACCAGATTACAGTAAATCCTGGATTTTTTTCTATCAGCAGCGGAGTATGGCTTCTGATATATCTGGTAAGGAGATCCGGCATTTCATCTGCTCCTCTCCACAGCACCGGGCAGTCCCGGAGCATTTCATAGCCGCCGGTCCCGCTGGCCCGGTAGTTGCTGGTTACCAGTTTGTAGGTTCTGTTTCCAAGAGGCGTCCCATCTGATTTTGTAAGTTTCGTTACCCTTTGCCCCACAGGTTTCCTCAAGTCAAATGTATAAGAAATTCCGGCATAAAAATCATAATTATAATGTTCTATTTTCGGCTTTAAAAATTCTTCTGATACAGACGGAGCACCGTCTTTTAAGGTGAAGTAGGATGCGCATCGCTCCAGGGCCTTGCGGATAACCGTCTCATCCACTTCTAAAACCACCAGCGTATTGGAAAATAAATACGCCGCACAGATTTCCCGCATCGTAATCTGCTGATGCAGGCCAACCGGATCATTCCCCAGGCTGGTACAGGAAAAATCCGCTCCTGAAGCATCTAATTGTACCTGGTTAAACAGCCCTGCCACACTGCTTCCGAAAAGAGCTGCATCCAGCTTTTCTTCCGGAACAATCGTTTCTTCAAGCTGGCCAACCGGCTGATCCAGCCATATCTGAACCTCTTTTTCCATGGGAAGCAGAGACTCATAGGGCTCCTCTTTGTGCCGGCCAGTTACCGCTTCTAATGATGATTCAATGGAGAGTCCGGCATGTTCCTCCCACTCTCCGCAGATTCGGATAAACGTTTCTGCATTGGCAGGCGGCTGGACAATCCAGGTTCCGGAAATATTTATACCCGGCTGGGCAATATGCTGGTGGCCGGTCAAAAGAATGTCAAAATCCAGTTCCCTCGCAATCCGGCAGGCGATATTTTCCCCGCTGTCTGACAAAACAACTCCGGTTTTTCCGTCCTCTTCCAATCCTCCATGGTAAATACAAACTGTAAGATCACAGTTGCCTTTTAACTTTGCCAACGCTTCCTTTGCCGCCGAAAAAGCATCTGTAACCCTTACGCTCTCCAGGTTCTCCGGCTGTTCCCAAACATTTACAAAATCTGTGACAATTCCGGTAATACCAATCTTAAGCCCATTTTCCAGTACATGGATGTGTTCTCCTGCAATCTTTAATTCTCCATCTAAATCTTCTGCATTTGCACAGAGACACTTTGCGCCTTCTTTTTCCATTGCATTCAGATACTCTTTTATCACGCCATATCCAAAATTGAAATCATGGTTTCCCAGAGTAAAATAATCACAGTTCATAGATCCAAACGCAGCCGCCACCGGATGGATATTCCATTCTTTCTGGTGTTCCAGATAATATTGGGTCATAGGCGTTCCCTGAAGGCTGTCTCCGCCATCTATCACCAGTGTGTTTCCATCTTTTTCTATCTGGGCAGACAGATTTAAAAGGCCTGTCCCATTTTCCCTTCCGGAAGCATAATCTACTGGAAAAATTCGTCCATGGGTATCGGATGTAAAAATAATCTGAAAAGAATGCTTCATAACTATCCCCTTGTCAGTTTTACTCGGATCTTTGTAGAAATCCATTCTACAATCAATACCAGCACAATAAGACCTGTCAAAATCGCTCCTGCTTCGTTCCAGCGATATGCGTTCATGGCAAATATCAGCGGCGCTCCAATTCCGCCTGCTCCTACCAGTCCCAGTACCGTAGCATCACGAAGATTAATATCAAAACGATAAATTGCCGTAGACGCAAAATTCGGCATCAACTGAGGAAGTATTCCATAACGAATCTTCTGCCATGCACTGCATCCGGCAGCATCTAAAGATTCCAAAACCCTGGTATCCAAATCTTCAATGGCTTCAATATACATTTTGCTCACCATTCCCACAGAACACAGAGACATGGTAAGAAGTCCGGCGAAAGCTCCCGGGCCTGTAACCCTGATAAACATAAGGCCATAGACAAAGGGCGGAACTGTGCGGATTGCCATGATTGCAATTCGTCCAAGAAATGCCACCGGCTTTGGCGTTAGATTGGACGCTGAAAGGAATGCCAGCGGAACCGAAATAATCGCTCCTACTACTGTTCCCAAAAATGCAATACAAATGGTCTCCAGCAATAAATAAGGCACACCCTGTGTTGTCAGGTTAAACAGCAAATCGGTATCCGGATGGAAAATGCCTTTTAAAATATTCAAAGCAATTTTTCCGCCGTTCTGCGTGGTTCCGCTGGTTTCTATGGCAGATCCGCTCCAAATTAAAAGGGCCAGAAACACTGCCGCTACGGCCGCTTCAAACACCCAATTTTTCGGACGGCTTTCATATGCACGTTCAATTCTCTGATTCATATTGGCCTCCTTATACCAGATGTTTTCTGGCTGTTCTGCTGATAGTTTCAATAATAAACACCGTTACGAACAGCGCTAATAAGATCATGCCTACACTGGGGTATTCACGCCAGCCAATCTTTTCATTTAAAATGAGTCCCAGGCCGCCGGCTCCCACGTATCCCAAAATAGAAGCGTACCGCACGTTTCCTTCAAAACAGAACAGGCAGTTAGACAGATAGGATGGCAGAACCTGTGGTACAATCGAGCTGATAAATGCCCGCGCCTTGGTAGCGCCCATGGCTTCCATGGCCTCAAACGCCCCCATATCTACTGTCTCGATCTCTTCGTAAAGTATTTTTCCAATATATGCAAATGTAAAGACTGCAATAGCAATGGTACCTGCCAGAGTGCCAAGTCCTACCACATAGGTTGCAATCAGCGCTGTTACCAGAGTGGGAAGTGTACGGACAATGCTCAAAAACAGACGCATGGCCCCGACCACAAACCGGTTTTTAATAATATTTGTAGATGCCAGCATTGCAAAAGGGACTACCAGAATCGATCCGATTACAGAACCCAGCAGGGACATTTTTATAGTGTCAAACAACGGCTGCCAGATCTTTGGCATATAATCCCATTGAGGTGGAATCATCTGATCCAAAATTGTGAAAAACTCGCCAATTCGTGTCACCAGTGTTTCCATGCTAAAACCGGTAACTTTTACAGAAAGCGCCGTAAGAGCAAGAAGCGCTGCCACAATAAACGGAGCTCTGGATCTGGGTTTTGCTACCGTTTTTCCGTTTTCCATTGTTATAATTTTGGGAGGAAATAATCTGTCATACATACCCGTCTTATCCCTCCTGTCTTCCCTGATAGATTGAGTCCAGAACAGCCTGATCCACATGCTCTGCCGCCCCGTCATAGACAATCTCTCCGCCTCTGATTCCAATTACCCTTGTAGCATACTGGAGAGCCAGATCGACATGATGAATATTGATAAGAACCGTAATCTTCATATCCCGGTTAATTCGCAGGAAATCATCCATAACCTGCTTGGCCGTAACCGGGTCCAGGGATGCTACCGGCTCATCTGCTAAAATAATCTGGGGATTCTGGGCCAGGGTTCTGGCAAGTGCTACCCGCTGCTGCTGGCCGCCGGAAAGCTGATCGGCCCTGACAAAAGCTTTATCTAAAATTCCCACTTTATCTAACGCCTCTAAGGCCGCCATTTTTTCTTCTTTATTAAAAATACCAAAAAATGCCCGCCAGCCTGGAAGATCCGGGACAAATGCCGTCAATACATTTTTTATAACCGTTGTTCTGGTAATCAGGTTGAAGGACTGGAAAATCATGCCGATCCGGCGGCGGAACGTGCGCAGCGCCTTGCCGGAAAGTTTCATTACATCCGTGCCGTCCACTGTCAGCGTCCCCTCTGTTATGTCGTGCATCCGGTTGATGGTGCGGATCAGAGTAGATTTTCCTGCGCCGGACAGGCCGATAATCGCTACAAACTCCCCCTGGTCAATCGTAAGATTTATATTCTTTAAAGCCTCAAAACCATTGGGATATTTTTTGCTTACGTTCTTAAATTCAATCATCTCATACCTCGTATTTTAACACTCTTTTTTCAAAAAGAGGGCGCTGCAGTCTCCTGTCAGCTCCCTCCTGTTTTGTAACCGTTTGGGGCCTTTTTATCTTTATGAAGCAGAATTCATTTCCTGAATCATCTTCTGTGCAGCGCGCTCAGAATCATAATCCTCTGCCTTGGCAGGCTGATAGCCGTTATGGCTGTAGATGGAAATTACTTCTTTGCCTTCTTCGGTATTGCTAATGTTGATAAATGCTTCAGAAAGAGCAGCCTTAAAATCTTCGTCCATAATCTTGGAAGTCTTGCTTACGCTAATGGTATCATTGTAGATAGCCGGAGTAACGCCGATTACTGCAGTGTCTTCCCAAATGCTGTTGCTCATAGCGTACTCACTGGTCCACTCATCCTCATAATCGCGGCGTCCGTCTGCATATGTACAAAGAACATCAATCTGTCCGGAAGCTAAGCGTGCAAACGCACTGCCATAGGAATCAGACTGTACTGCATGAGATAAATTTGTGATATTTTTCTCGAAATTTTCCTGCAGCCACAGAGACGGATAAATATAACCTGCCGGGGAGGAAGATCCCATTACGCTCCAGTTTAATCCATCTACATCTTCCCATGTAAGAGTTTCTCCGGCATTCACTTTTTCTGCAACTGCCTTTCCTTTTTCAGAGGGGCCTGCAATAATTAATGCGCGGTAGCTGGTTACCTGATTTTCAGTTGCCTGTGTAGGAGCCTGGTCATTCCAGTCCTTTGCACTGTCGGAATCAATAGAAAGACCGTCTCTGGTTGCTGTCAGAAGAACATCACAGCCATCATCATATAATACGTATGTTCCTCCCGGAATCAGACCTACATCAGCGGTTCCTGCGGAAAGAGCCTCGCCTACTGCCTCATAGCTGGTTCCTACCGTAATATCAATGTTTTTCACATCATAGCCAAGTCCTGACAACTCTGCTGTCAGCATCTCCTTTAACGGTTCTGTGGCAGTGATAATCTCATCCGGCTCTCTGGACGGAACAAAGGCAATGCTCAGTTTTTCAATTTCCTTGTTTTCAGCAGCAGCCTCTGTACTCTCTGCATCTTCATTTCCGGCAGCACTTGCCTGTGTCTCTGCTTTTGTTGTCTCTGCAGCAGTAGTTGCATCTGCCGGCTCGGAGCCGCATCCTGCTAAAAGCCCTGCACACATTGCACCTGCCAGTAAAAGCGAAACTGTTTTTTTCATTTGAAAATCCTCCTGTTTTGTATCCTTTTATTTGCGAAAGGCTTTGTATAAGAGCCTTTACAGCCATTTCTTATGCAGTATCTCCTATTCGGATTCCTGCCGGTACCATAACCGTTACCGGGTGTTGCGTCCGCGTTTTCTCAATACGTCCAAACAGCATATCCAGCGCATTTTCCCATACATAATCAGGATACATCTCAATGCAGGTACTGGATGGCCATTTGCTCTCCAAAGTCTGGATGTCCTGATAGATCACAACTGCCACATCTTCCGGAATCTGGAGATGCTTATCTTCCAGCGCCTCCATGGCTCCCTCTGCCACTTCATCATTTCCCAAAACAACTGCCTTAGCCAGTGTGTTTGTCTGCAATGCCTGAGAGATCAGATTATATCCGCTTTCTCTGCTGATACCGCCTATATGAAACAACTCCGGATGGTATTGCCCTCGCTTTTTCAAAATATCCTGCAGACACCGGAGTCTGCTGCAGCCAATCTTTATGTTTCCATTTTCATAAAGGCCGCCGATATACCCCACAGTCTCATACCGCTTTTGTTCAAGCAAATAGCTTACCATCTCCTCCAGTCCCCGCTGGTAATCCACCTGTACCTGGTCGTTTTCATAATTTTTCTGCTCTGAATTTACAAATACAACTGCGTGAGACAAACTGCGCAAAAATGCCGTTTCCTCCTGACAAAATACGCCAAATGCAATAATTCCGTCTACTGTCCTGGGTTCTCCAAAAAAAAGGCGGACAAATTCTACCTCATATCTGTCAGTCTCTGCCTGAGCCATTAATGCCAGAGAACTCAGTCTCACATTCACCCTGTCCGGACGGATAATCCGCCAGTCTGCCACACCAATCACCAGCTTTTCCTTTGACTCTGCTGCTCTCCGCTGCCTGGGCGAACTATAGCCTAACTGACTGGCAATTTTAAAAATACGCATTTTTACTTCCGGTGTCACAGAAAACGTTTCATCTTTATTTAAAACTCTGGATACGGTTGTCTGAGATACTCCTGCCAGTTCTGCCACATCCTTTAGTCTCGCCATAGACTGCCCCCTTTTCTGTTTTCCTCCACATTGTACCATTGTCTCTCCTTTGTTTCAAGAATATTTACTAAAAATTTACTAAAAACAGAAATCGTTCCGCCATACATGGGAATCTGATTCTTGACATTAATGCGAATTCGTATTATAATCCTGTTACGAATTCGTATTAAGGAGAATAAATATGAACGACTGCCGCAATCAGGTCTATCGCTTAATGCTTGCTGTCAACCGCTGTACGGGTGTTTATGTAAAAATAGCCAAAGAACTGGGAATAAAAGAAAACACCCTTCTGCTGATAGACATTTTAAGCGACGGAAATCCCCACTCTCAAAAGCAGATCTGCGAAGACTGGATGATTCCCCGCACCACCCTGAACACCATCATTGGAGAATGTATAAAAGAAGGATACCTGCTGCTTTTACCTCAGCCCCATTCAAAAGAAAAACGGATTTCCCTTACTGACAAAGGCCGGCTCTTTGCAGAGCAGTCCACAAAAGCCATGAACCTGGCAGTAGAAACAGCACTGCAGAAAACATGTAAAGACTATTCCATTGATTTTATCAGTGCGTTTGAAACATATGTAAATTACTTGCAGCAGGAATGCAGCAACATTTAAGGAGACACGCTATGCAGGAAACCTATTTTGAAGAAGCCACTATCAAAGATAAAAAATTTCAGAAACATTCGATTGAACACTGCAGATTTCTGGACTGCCGTTTTGAAAACTGCACCTTTGAAGAATGCAGTCTGTCCAACTGCGTTTTTGCAAACTGCAGTTTTTTTAACTGTACCATTATCAGCCCTGTTTCCAACTACTCAGAAGTGAAAAACGCAGTTTTTCAGAACTGCAATCTGATCGGCATTCATTGGAGTGAACTGCGTCCGTCCGGCAGATACGGACATTCGATTGAGCGCTTGGAAAACTGCTTTATCAAATATAATCTGTTTACAGAAATGTCCTTTATAAAATTCGATTTTTCCAGCAATGTGATTCTGGAAAGTGTATTTGAGAAATGCAGCATGTATGAAAGCAATTTCCGAACTTGCAGGATGGAAGCCACCCAGATAATCCAATGCGATATCCGAAAAGCAGACTTTCAGGATGCCAGGGGATATGTGATTGATATAACCTCCAACAAAATGAAACAGGCAAAATTTTCTTTTCCGGATGTAATTGCCCTGTTAGATCCTCTGGAAATCACCATTGTTTAAAAAAAATCCCGGCAGAGAACTTGCTCTTTGCCGGGATCGTTTTTTTGATTATGAAATTTGCGAACTGCTCAAAGCTACTGCTCTTTTTTATCAGTGGAAGGAAAACAGTTCATCCAGTGGTTTTACTTCTCCCAATACCGGTTCCGACATCTGTCCTAAAGCAGCTGCATTGGATACCAGTACCATGGTTGTATCTTTGTATCCGGCTTCCTTAATTACATCCGGCTCAAATTCCACCAGCAAATCTCCGGCTTTTACCTTTGTTCCCTGGGTTACTGCTGCCTTAAATCCTTTTCCCTTCATCTCAACTGTATCAATTCCGATATGAAGCAAAATTTCCATACCGTCTGCTGTCTCCAGCCCCACTGCATGTCCTGTTGGAAATACGGCTGCTACTGTTCCGTCCACAGGAGCACATAATTTTCCTTCAGACGGAATAATTCCAACTCCAAGTCCCATCATCCCCTGTGAAAATACGGGATCTTCCACATCTGCAAGGGGAATCGCAGTACCCGCCAAAGGACTGTATATGGTCTTTGCCTTACAGGTAATCTTCCCTTCTTCCTCCTTTTTTCCTTTTCCTCCAAAAAGATTTCCAAATAATCCCATTTTTTCTCCTCTCCACAGCACCTGCCTGACAGGAATGCTGTATTGCAATCAGATAATCACCTTTCTTGTACAAATTGTACCAGAAAATTCTTGTGAAAACAAGCTTTCAATGCTTTTTCCTGTCCAAATCTTCGCATGACTGAACTGCCACACCTTTTATTTTTCCGCCATTTACTACATAAATTCCCAGGCAGACAAAGATTAATGCCGCCAATGCCTGCAATGACAGAGCCTGGCTGGTTTCTCCCAGAAAAATGGCGGATAACAGAACTCCGAACATGGGATTCATAAAGCCAAAGACCGTTACTCTGCTCACCGGATTGTACTTTAATAAAATTCCCCAGATCGTATAGGCGGCAGCTGAAATAAATCCCATGTGCAGCAAGAGGAGGCCCGCCTCTATCCCGGAAGCATTCATCAAAGTCCCTCCTCTAATCACCCCAATCAGGCTTAAAACCGCTCCGCCTGCCATAAACTGATATCCGGACAGCATTACTACATCATATTGGGCCGAATATCTTTTTATCAGCGCTCCTGATATTGCATAGAACACCTGGGCCAGCAAAACAAATCCCTCTCCTAAAAAGGATACCTGAAATAAGGAACCTGTCTCTGATCCGGAAAGATTCATAATGACAATTCCGAAAAATCCCAGCAGACAGCCTACGATCTTTCGCCCTGTCAGTTTTTCATAGCGAAAAATGAGACTGGCAAATAAAATAGAGATAAATACATTGGTTCCGGTAATAATAGCCCCATGAACACCGGTCGCATGGGACAATCCCACATAGAAAAAGAAATACTGGAGAATCGTCTGAGAAAGAGCCAGATTGAGAATCGGCAGCCCTGCTTTTTCAGTAGGCACAATCCATTTTTTGCTGACAATGCTGTGGTACAAAATCACCAAAAATCCGGCCAGTACAAACCGGACTCCTGCAAACAGCAGAATTGAACCGGTATCTCTGCTCTCAATCTGAAACATCTGGTATCCTGTCTTAATAGCCGGAGTCGCGCTTCCCCACAGAAAACAGCAAAATCCGGCCAGAAGCAGCACCGTTTTCATATTTGTAAAATCAATCGTTTTCTTTGTATTTACTGACATTTTCTAATATTACACCCTTTCGTTCCATTTTCAGGATCAAGTATAGTAAAGGGTTCTCATTCTGTCAATCTTTACAGGACACCTCCCGCTTTTTCTGATTCACAAATGCAACCGCCATGCAGTCTGTTCCCACATGAGTTCCGATTACCCCGCCTATGGGATAAAGCTTTGCCTGGTTCAATTTGTATTTTTCCACTGTTTCTTTCATAAATTCTTCACCAATCTCCCGGTTGGAAGTAAAACCAAAGTAAACAGGAAACGATGGATCTGCTCCTCTTTCTTCCAGTTTTTCATGCAGTTTCTTTTTTCCCGCATTTCTTCCCCGAACCTTTGCAATAAGCTTTAAAATTTTATCTTCCAGAATAATGACCGGTTTAATCCCTAACACGTTGCCAAAGGCTGCCAACGCCGCCGGTATTCTGCCTCCCTTTTTCAAATATGTTAGGGTGTCTACCAACCCGCACGCAGTAATCTGATCCCTCACTTCTTCTAATTTTTCCGCAATTTCTTCTGCAGAAATCTCAGCATTTCTCAATTTAACCGCATATTCTACCAGAATACGCTGGCCTATCACTGCCTGTCTGGAATCTACAATAAAGATCCTGTCATACTCGCTGATGTCCTTTGCAGTACGAGCTGCGCCAATGGTTCCGCTTAACCCGCTGGAGAGAGTAATCACCAGCACATCATCCCCGTTTTCCTTTGCACGCTCAAACTGTTCCAAATAAGCCTGTGGAGAGGGCTGGCTGGTTTGCGGAAGTTTATTCGCTTTTTCCAGTCTCTCGTAAAATGTAAGGAAATCCTGCTCTGTCATTTGTGGGCATTCTCCATCTTCAAACTGAATCCTCAGCGGCACCACATGGATTCCCATCTCTTCTGCTTCTTTTTCGGTAATGTCAGATGCCGAATCTGTAATAATCTGAATCATACGTTCCTCCTTTGTATGCAATTCGCCATATGATTCCTCTATGGCGATACGATTATAACTTCTGACTACTATTGTAGGAAGAAAGCAGAAAAAGTTCAATAAAACGGCTCCGTCATTTTTGTTGTGTGAATATATTTTTTTGCTTTCCCATCTCCCAAAATGCAACTGCAGATGCGGCGGCCACATTGAGAGAATCCACTCCATGAAACATGGGAATACGAACTGTATAATCACTGCCGGCTATGGTTTCCTCACAAAGTCCCTCTCCCTCTGTGCCCAAAATCACTGCCAGTTTTTCTGCTCCTTTAAGAGCCGGATGGTCAATGGATACGGAATCATCTTTAAGGGCCATGGATGCGGTCTGAAATCCCAGTTCATTTAAAAAAGCCAATCCCTGTCCAGGCCAGGATATCTGTTTTTCATCAAAAAATGTCCATGGAATCTGGAAAACCGCTCCCATACTGACTCTTGCGGCTCTCCGATACAGAGGATCGCTGCACCCGGGCGTCAAAATCACGCCGTCCATTCCCAAAGCGGCGGCGGATCGGAAAATCGCACCTATATTGGCAGGATTCATCACATTTTCCAGTACCACTATCCGGGACGCCTCTTCACATAGATATTTAACATCCGAAAGCTTCCTGCGGCGCATGGCGCACAAAAGGCCGCGGGTCAGCTGAAAACCTGTCAGTCTTGTCAAAACATCAAACTCTGCCGTATACACCGGAATCCCACTGCATCTGGCAAGGAGTCCTTTTGCCTCTCCCTCTATCTGTCCTGTTTCCATCAGGATAGACACCGGCTCGTATCCGGCGTTTAAAGCCCTCTCAATCACCTTGGGGCTTTCTGCCAGAAAAAGTCCCGGCTCCGGCTCATAGTAATGACGCAGCTGGTTTTCCGAAAGGCGCGCATACACATCCAGTTCCAGTGCGTCAAACTCTGTAATTTGAATTGTTTCTGTCATGGCTTTCTTCTGTCTCCTTATAATTCCAGCACCAGCTGCTCTAAACGGTTTCTCTGATTTTCTATTTCTGACACCAGCTTTTTATCCATCATACTCAGATGGTTTAAAACACGTTCCACCTGACTTTTAATTTTCTCTGTCTCTCTTTGGGAATCATTGATTTTACTCATAACAGTCCAGTCCACAAAGAATCCGTCAAAAAACCAGTCTGCGAAACGCAAAAATCCGTCTATCCGGACGGTTAGATCGGCTGAAATCTGAATATCTGCCAATTCTGTCTGAAACCGGCGCAGATCTGTCTGAAGTTCCTCCACCTGTCTTTGGGCATCGTCTAATTCACTGTGTTTTGCCATATCCGTCCAAAGGCTTCCGCCTATCATATCCCATGTACTCCAACTTTGGGCATTTTTTAAGCTGGCGCAGATGTTTTCTGTTGTGCGCAGAGCATTTCTCCCGGCAGCGACTGCTTCTTTTATTTCCTTTCTCTGTCCCTCCAGATACCCGATTCGCTCCTCTGTGCGAAAGATTTCTTCTGCTGTCAGACTGCCGGACAGCCGGATTTGCCGGCACTTTTCTTCCAATGTTTTCCGGTACTCCTGTTCACACCCCATAAGCGGAGAAAGAACTGCCTGAATTGTTCCTATTTCTTCTTCAATTCTGTCCAGTTCTGCTTTTGCAGTATTCAATTTTACCCTGGCCGCATAGGCTTCTGCCTTTTCTTTATCTAATTTTTCCCCTTTTTTTCCAATAACGGCATAGTAGAATGCCGAAAGACTATATCCCTCCAGCTTTTCCACATCCTGCTCTTCCCTGGCAGTCTCCCTCGTCAGTCTCCTTACCTGTTCCTGTAATGTCTCTCTCTGCTTTCTCAGTTCTGCAAGTTTAGATTCCAAACGTTTCTTATAAACTGTTTGTTCCTGAAGTTCTCTTAATTTTTTATCATAACTGTTCATATACTCCCCTCCTCCTGTACCATACCAAAGAGGAGATTCTATGTCAACTAAAGATTTGTCCGGATGCTGAATTATTGTAACAGAAAAAACGGATCACTGTCTCTTTGTGGAGAAATACCGCCACAGTCTCTTAAATCTTCTTTTATACCGTCTTGCAAGGGAAAATCGGATGATAAATCCGGTAAGAACAGAACAAATGAATTGCACAGATTATGAATGACCAGCGACTGTTACCTTAACCTGGTTGATAAAAAACATGGAAATTTATATGGGGGGCCGCTGATTAGACTGCTCCCTCTGCATACACTCCAAAAGCATTTCAATCATTTCCCGCGGATACAGGGGCAGGTGAACCGGAATCTGCAGTGTCTTTTCCAGATATTCCCTGCCGCCTGCCACTAAAAAGGCGTCCCGCACCGTCCTCAGATTCTTTTCCAGATTGGATATGCTCTCGCCCCTCTGGCAGGCAACCGGAATATAAATCCGCTCCCGAATGTGTACCAGACGCCCCTCGTCTTCCTTCGCCATCTCCAGGCAGGCCAGCAAAATCCCATAGCCTTTATACCCCTTCAAAAGGGGAAAATTATTTAAAATCTCTTCCCCAGTCTTCATAAAACCCCTCCCTTTTGTTAAACTTTTCCCTGCCAGTATACACCATAATCCTCTATTTCGGAAAAATTAGACTTTTTTAGCCAAAAATAAACCTACTTGTTCTTAAAAAAAGACAATTTTAATAGATTTTAACGCAATAAAAAATGCCTCCCATAATTTTCATTACAGAAGGCAAGAGGTTCTGTCCTATGAATTAATCATCTAATTCATCTTCCCCTACGATCTCATCGTATTCTTCTTCATCCAGTAATTCGTCAAAGGCATCTGCAACCATCTCATACTCGTCATCGTCTTCAATATTTTCCAGATTGGGAGTGCCGTCCTCTGTCTCGCTGTAGCGGTACAGGAATACTTCTCCTTCTTCTGTATCCTGGCTTTCCATAGGCAGCAGTGCAATATAATCTTTATCTCCTGCCTGGAAAATGGTAAGAACGATACACTCCAGCTCCGAATCATCCTCCAATGTCAGAGTTACTGTCATTTCTTCCTGTTCTTCCATCTTGTTTAAATCCTCTGCCATTTCCTACACCTCTCTTTTCATAAGAATCTGTCTTGCTGTCCCGGCAAGACTGCACCTGATATAAGTGCCTAACGATAATTTATCAGACTCTGGAATAAAAAGCAAGAGATTTATGATTTTCTCAAAGTTCCCTGCTCAACGTGTTTCTGAATAATCCGATCCGTTACTTCAAATAAAATCTCCGATCCTTCTTTCGTGCGTCCCTGACGTCTATAGACCTGGTCTGCACCAACGCCATGCTCTTTCCAGTCTGTTCCTCCATTGCTGTCATTTAAAAGAAGGGGCTGTAAATTGTCCATGGCTCTGGCAAACTTTGCCTCTGGACTCTCGCATTTTTCAAATTCCTCGAATAAGCCGGTTAATTCTTCTTTCTGATCCTCCGGAAGCATGGAATACAGTTTTTCTTTTGCAGCTTCCTCCCTTGCCTTTTGGGTCTTTTTGGCCTCTTCATCGTAGGCGTAGGTATCCCCCGCTTCAATCTCTACAAGATCATGAATTAAACACATTACCATGACCTTGGTAATATCGATCTCCTCATTGGAATACTCTCTTAACAAATACGCCATAACTGCCATATGCCAGGCATGTTCTGCATCGTTTTCATTTCTTCCATGACCGGATAAATGAGTCTGCCGGAAAATGTTCTTTTCTTTATCAATCTCCAGCGCAAATTTCAGCTGCTGTTTTAATCTGTCATTCATTCCTTATGCCCCCATTTTCCCTTCTCTGGCCAATCTCGCCATAGGCTTCCAGAATCCCTTTTTTCACCGCTTTTTTAACCACTACATAAAGCAGAAAAAAGAACAAGGCTGCCATTCCTATTTGCACCAACGGGGCTAAAAGCCAGAATGCAAATGTCATATCCATCTTCCTTACCTCCCCTCCTACAGTTCTTTCCAGATTTCTTCCTTAAACCCTACCAACACCTTATCGCCGTCTACTGCAATGGGACGTTTTACCAGCATGCCGTCGCTGGCTAAAAGGGTTATCTGTTCCTCTTCTGACAATTCTGCCAGGCGATCTTTTAATCCCAATTCTCTATACTTCTGTCCGCTGGTATTAAAAAACTTTTTCAGCGGCAGACCACTTTTCTGATACCATGCGCGAATTTCTTCTGCACTTGGACGTTCCTCTCCAATGTGACGCGCCTCATACGAAATTCCCTGGGCATCCAGCCATTTTTTAGCCTTTTGGCAAGTGCTGCACTTTGGATACCATAAAAATAACATGTCCGGTTCCTCCTTTTCTTTCCTAAACCATTGACCGGTACTCCTGCTTCCACTTTTTTACCAGTTTTGCAGCGCCGGCCATTCTCTTATCCGGTTCCTGTTCAAACAGGCCCTCCAGCTTTAAAATTCCTTCTGAACTTTTCGCCCTCTCGCCTGCTTCCTCAATCTCTTTTTCCCATTTTTCCTTCTGCATCTCATTTACCGGCGGAAGGCGGTAATTCTTCCCTGTTATTCCCTCCCCAGTCCGGCTTAAATAATACATTCGTTTTAACACATCTTCGCTTTTACAGCATTCATAGGCTTTTGAAAAAGAGGTCCAGGCTTTTGAAAACTGAAACATCCTGGCCTGGGCACAGCCCAGACTGGTCCAGACTTTTTCCAGCAGTTCATCTGTTACCGCCCCGCCTTTGGGAAGTTCCAGGATTTTCTCATAAATGGCTGCCGCTTTTCCATATTGTTTGCGGAAAAACAGATCATTTCCCTTCTGTCGGGCATACTCTGCTCCCGGAAGTTTTCGCAGCGATGCCACTTCATGGCGGAATTGGGTTTGCTCTGACGAAGAACAATATCCGCATTCAGACAAAATGAGAAACAACATCTGGTCGCTGTCTCCTTTTTTTCCCATCCACTTATCCAGCCTGGCCGCCAACGCTTCCATATCCAGTTCCTCCCGGATAAATGCTGTCAGATGTTCATCCACAAATCCATCCATTACAAACAGAGGATTGTGACAAATCACATAGCTAAGTTCTGCAGAAGACCAGATTCTGACTCCCAATGCTTCTATATAGTAGGGATTTTTCACCGGCTCCTGCCGGCAGACCATCAGGCTCATAATCTCACCTCCCGGCGCACGATAACGCCGCTTGCCGGAAATAATTCTCCAAATCCCTTATCCCGGACCGCTACTGCCATAGTAGACTCATCTAAAAATCCAATGCTTACCTGGATTCTGGTAGTCCATGCCGGGCGATCCGGAAAGTCTTCTAAAGAAATGGAAATTTTCCGGCTTTTTTTTGGGTCCATAGGCGTAATCAAAAATTCAATCTTTTTATCCCCGTCCATGAAGAAATCCATACTGGTCCGGCACTCATACCAGTTTTCTCCTGCTCCCGCAATTACCAGCTGATTTTTTCTCTCTTTATAAAGAATCTCCATAGAAACCGTATATTTCAGCCGCCCCTCACAGATGCAGGTAAAGGCATGTTTTCCGTTTCCCTGTTTGTAATCAGCTCCGCGAAAAGCTGCGCCTTTGGCAAACAGCGCATCTTCCCCATATATCTTTCTTCTACGGCTGATCAGTTTCATAAACTCCGGCGCCCAGTCCTGCCGCTCAAATCCCTTTCCCGACAAAATAATGGCAGAAAACAATTTGTGTTCCAAAAGCCGGCTGCCGCAGGAGCACAAAATCTTGTCAGCCAGCTTTGTCCCTGAAGAGGTCTCTAAAATATCCAGATCAAAGCTTTCCGCCAAAATCTCGCTTTCCGCCACTACCATCATCTTCTGGAGCCCCCGCTGTACTTTCAGTTCATAGTAGGAAAGGCAGTCTTCAGACAGATCAAAGACTCCTACCTGACTGCGCCAGATATCTTTTTTCTGATTTAAAATGTAGTAAACAAAACTTTCCTCGCGGCTTACAATATGAACGTTTTCTCTGGCAATTCCCAAATAGTCGGCGCAGTACAAAAAGCTGTCCATCATGTTTCGCCGGATCTTGGGCAGGGTTATCACCAGTTGATCGATTTCTTCATCCCCAAATTCTGCCATGGGAAGCTTCAGCACTCTGTCCATATAAAATTCCAAAAGCTGCAATGCCTCGTATTTTACCCCGTCAATAGTGGCAGTTCCCTGTCTGGATACCAGATTTAACAGCTTATCCACCATCACTCCGTTTCCCACCAGATTACAGGCGTAGGCTTCCTCACCTACATGCCACTCTTCTCCATTCTTTACCCGGCAGATAATGGTGGGAAACGTCCATATCTTTTCCTTTTCGTAACAGCTTAATTGGGTGTAGGCATCGCACAAATCCAACCCGATTATTAATCCCATAGTTCTCCTCTATCTTCACCTGATTTACGGCAGGGAAAATAGTTCGTCCACTGTCCCGTTTTTAATCAGATATTCCTGCATTTTTTTCTTTAACCTGGTTTCCTCCCCGTTTGCCAGACACATTCCCATATCGTTTAAGCAGGCAAACCGGCTGTCTGCTGCCTGTTGTTCCTTTGCCTGTTCCTCGTTTTTTTCTCCTTCAATCCTCTGGCACTTCCGTTTGCCCTGGGCTGTCAGTACCGGAGTGCCGTTTTCATATTCATAAACCCGATATTCCAGGATCTCCCCATCAAACAGGACCTTTCCCATAACAAAAATCCCCTGATAAACGCGGCGCATTTCTTCACTGTGAAACTCTTCCTCATCCGGAAGCACGCGGACTTTCAGTACCACTCTGGAAGTCCGATCACCCTTATACTGGATCATAACTTTATCCAGAATTTCTCCGGGCAGACGGATAAATTTTCCCAGTCTCTGAAAATACGGAAACGCCATCCCCGCATCCAGAAGAAAGTCCACTACCTGCTGGCAAAGTATTGTCTGTTCTCTGCTTAAAATTCTTTGATCCGCATAGTACCTGCTTAAAGACAACAGATAAATGGTGGGTATCCGCTCCCTGTCCGGCGTATTTTTTACCAGCCCTTCCAGATAGTCAAAAATCCTTCCCTCCGGTTCTGTCTCATTGTAGAAATAGTCTGTACACTTTACTGCAAAATAGGCTTTTACAATGCTGTCTGCCATTTTCTTTTTGGCCGCATACAGATCAAAGACTGCATCCATCTGCTCCTGCTTTCCGGAAAACAGCATTTGGGCCAGAAGGCGTTCTTCCATATCGTACGTATCTACCCGGTGTTCCATGCCCTGCATCAAAATCTGGTACATCTTTCTGGAAAGGCCGTTGTAATACTGACACAGATAATCCAAAATCACTGAATCTGCATTTTCTTCCTCGAACACTTCCAGAGCCAGCCAGGAGAGAAATTCTTCTTCATCAAAAAGCTTCTGAAGAATCATTTTGCTGCACAACTTTAATTTCTGCCCCGGTCCTATCTCTGTAATCCCGTATTTTTTCATCATATCATAGGCTTCTATGAGATAATTCTGGCGGATAAACGTTTCGCAGATTCCGGCCCGCTCATTTCGGCTGATGGAGTCCTTGTCCAACATCAGAAGATAGCTTAAGTCCGTACTGCCCCGTTCTTCTCTTGCCGCCTTTTTCTGATAGTAGGCAATGGTTTTGGACATCAGCTGTTTTTCATAAACAGGATTCAGATTCAGTTTATTTGATGCCCTTTCCAAAAGAGCAGCTTCTTCATCCGTCCCGGCCCCTTCTTCTCCAATATACCTGCAGGCCCTAAGGCACAGCATAGGATGTTCCGGGTACACTTCAAAGCACCTTTTTTCCAAATCCGGCTTTTCCATCACCAATGTCTTAATGTAGTGGATATTGGTATACCTGTTTCCGTATCCGTCCTGAAATAAAATCACACATTTTTCCAAAAACAGCGGCACATATGCAATCCCGTCCCGCAAAAGGTAAATATCCTCATCCAACGTCTCTTCATATCGGATAATCACATACAGCATTTCCGGATTGCGGCAAACAATCCGGTAAGATCGCAAAATGGAGGGGAGAATCTTTGCCACCGGCACGTCAATGATGTCTTTATAAATCATTTTGTCATACAGGACCGCCAGATTGCTGTCGATATTGGCAGCGAACAGCTGTTCCATGGCAAACTGCTCCATCTCTCTTTCATATGCTTTATACAATTCTGAAGAAGGATTTAAATAGGTTAAAATATTCCGATACAGCACTGCTTTGGTTTTCGCATCCAACTCCTGAGAATAGGAAAAATAAAGGAGCACTTCTCTTGGCAGAATATGGTGAAACTCTTCTGGAAGAGAATATAAATAATACTCATACAATCTGGTAAGATTGATGTGCTCGTTCAGCGCCCTCTCATACCATACAAAATCTTTTGGGCCGCGGCGCTCTCCCTTAATCCGCATACAGCAGATGGCTTCCAGCAATTTCTGTCCGGGATACTGCTCATACAATTTTACCAAAATCCGGCTGTACAGCGGATTGTAATACCGGACATTCTCTGCTGCACTGGCGGCCTTGTCTGCAAGTTCTTCCCCTATCAGTCCATAATTCACTCCAAAAGACAGCACCTGAAGTTCAAACCGGGTCACTCCCTTAAGCAGGTCTGTGTGCTTCGATAAAATCTCACAGGCTTTCTGATACAAAAACGGGCTGCGCAGCCCATTGGAATAGAGTTCTGCCATTTCTGCCAGCAGCATTGCCGGATTTTCTTCCATCTCCGGTTCCAGTTTTAACCGCAGGAAAAACAAATAGGGATAACTGTGGCTTTCTGACAGGTATTTACAGACCAGATGTGTCAGCGACTCTTTCTGACTCTGATTGGGGTGAATCAGCAAAGACAGGTACTGGAACAGACAATACAGTTCCACTTCATCCCGGCGGTTTAAAAGCACCTGCTCCCTCACCTCATCTAACAGCAGAACCGCCTGTTCTTTTTCTCCTGAAAGAATACAGGATTCTGCCAGAAAAAGAACCGTCTGGGAATCCTGAGGTTTCAGACTCTTTAACATCTCCAGTTCTTTCTTCATCTCTTCCAGGATTTTCCGATCCGTCTGTCCGTCCCTTTCATAATTCAGACGCAGCAAAAGGTATCTGCCGTATCCTCTTCTCCATTCCAGTTCTTCCGGCTTTTCCTCTTCCGGATTTCCCAGACCTTCTACCTCAATCTTCACCAGCACCTCGTCCCGAATGGTAGTCAGTCGGATGCAGCCCTGATTTTTTCCTCTGTGAAGCTGTCTGGGATTAATGCGGTATCCTACCTGACAGATAGTTTTGTCAAAATCTTCTTCCCCGATCTGGCTGCGGACCACTTCTAAAAAACTGCCTTCCGCCTCCAGTTTCACGTTTACATATCCCCATGTGTTTTTTCGGATCTCAATGGTATCTACCACTGATGTCCCAGGCGTCCGGTAATGTCGGTTCTGATCGCTTACCTCAATGGTCACAGGCTCTTTTGCATGAATGCCAACCAGAAATTCCTCCAGTAAATTTTCTCTGTTGGTATGGCCCTTTAACCCATTATAAATAGCCCGTATATGCAGATCCTGCATAAACGGCGTTTCTGTAAACTCCTGATATTCAAACAGTCTTAACGCAGTTTCTCTGTCTTTTTCAGCCAGATTTGAAAAATCCCTGGCTGTCTTTAAATTTCCAAGAACCTGGCCGGATGTTTTCGACTCAATCTGAAACACAAAAGGGATTTCCTTCTCCCCGCCGTTTGTTACAAGGAAAAAGCTGCCAAGGATTTGATCTCCATCTTCTAAATAAGTTGTATCTATCTCATATATTATCCGGCTGCGGAGGCCGCCAAAGGCTTCTGTCAAAACCTTTACCCGGTAATGGCTGGAATAGACGAGGCCCTTCATGTTAAGTCCATTCCCGCTTACCAGGCTGATTTCTCCCCGACTCACCTCCTGAGGCAAAATCCGCTCTTCCAGTTTTTCCGGAACAATCTGAATATCCGGATTCTGGAAATCGACAATTCCTTTCGCCAGCCGGTTGATTTTTTCTCTCATTCTACCACCTCTAACCCGTATTCTAACACATTTCGACAGGATTGGAAAGTAAAAAGCATAATCCCGTCCGGATTATGCTTTGTCTGTAATTGTCTCATGTGGATCCTGCACGGTGCCTGCCGGTTCCGGGATAATCCATTCTGCCTGTACCCGTTCTTTAAGAACCGGAACCGGCTGCTGCTTTGCCTCTATCTGTGCTGCCTGTCTTATCCGAAGATAAAAATAAGTGCGAAAGACTTTCACAGCCAGTGCTGCCACAAAAAACGGAAGCACGATGCACAGATAAATTTTCTGTTTCAACGATTTTTGTCTTTTCATATCTCTCCCTGTCTGGTATACTAGCTGCTCATCAGCGATTTCATGGCAAATGCGTAGATTTCCTGGCTTTTTGCCCTCCACTGACTGCACATGGATTCTGCCTGTTCCTTGTCCGGCACTGACAGATTCAGTTCTATCAGCACGCTCTTTCCTTCCCGCACTTCACAATGAACCACGTAGTCCTGGCTGGTGGATTTGTAATAATCCGAAACCACTCCCACTTCGTCCCTGAGCCGGAATTTATTTTCCTTTAAATACTGGTCAATGTCTTCTATAATGGCCGGCGAAATCTTTTTCCCGAAAAATTCCAGAGTATCCTCGCCTTCCTGGGTGATTTCATAACGGCTGCTGTTGTGCAGCGTCTCCTTGCGCACCAGTCCGGCTTCCAGCAGTTCGTTTAATGCCTGCTGCAGGGTAAAATATGTGGTATACTCCCGCTCCAGGAAAAAATTGGAAAGCTGTGCATTGGTCAGCGGAAAATTCACCTGTTTTAACATATATAGATTCATCAATTTGTATAAAGTCATTGGTTCAGACAGCATTTTTCTTCTCCTTGCGCACCCTCGATAAGTGTTCTTATTATACCTATTTTTGTCAGTGAAAGCAAGGGGCCATGACCTATTCCAGAGCAAAAAGCTTTTTCAGTTCCTTCTTGCTTAATCCGGAAAGACTGACAGGTTCTCCTTCCACAATCTGGTCCGCCAGCTTCTTTTTCGACTCCTGCAAAGTTAAAATATTTTCTTCTATTGTATTTTTGGTAATCAGCCGGTACACTGTAACCTGCTTTTCCTGCCCAATCCTGTGAGCCCGGTCTGTAGCCTGGTTCTGGGCCGCAATATTCCACCATGGATCATAGTGGATCACTGTATCTGCCGCTGTCAGATTGAGTCCGGTTCCCCCTGCCCGCAGGGAAATCAAAAATACAGGCGTATCATCTTTCTGAAAGGAATCTACCATGTGGAGCCGATCTTTTTTGGAAGTTTCTCCTGTCAGAAGATAATATCCGATCCCCTCTGCCTTTAGCCGCATCTCTATCAGCTGCAGCATGGATGTAAACTGAGAAAACAAAAGAATCTTATGTCCTCCAAAGGCCCCGCTCTCTATGAGTTCCATGCAGGTCTCCAGTTTTGCGCTGTCTCCCTTATAATTTTCATAATAAAGTCTGGGATCACAGCAAATCTGGCGCAACCTGGTAAGCTGGGCCAAGATCTGAAGTTTTCCGGAACTGTCGTCCTCACTGCCTTCTTCCAGCATGTCTTTTAATATCCTGGCATTGGCAGCATACAAATTCTTCTGCTCCCCTTCCATCTGAGAATAGATGCAGGTTTCCAGCTTGTCCGGAAGATCCTTTAACACATCCTTTTTTACTCTTCTAAGAATAAAAGGGGAAGTCAGCCGTTTTAAACTGGTCATAACTTCTTCGTTTTTTTCTTTTATCAGAGGAATCTCAAAATCTTTTTTAAATCTCTGATAACTAAATAAAAATCCCGGCATCAGATAATCAAAAATACTCCACAATTCTCCCAGACGGTTTTCAATAGGGGTTCCGGTCAGGGCAAAACGGGTAACAGACTGGATCTGTTTTACTGCTCTGGCATTTTTCGTCCCTGCATTTTTGATAAACTGAGCTTCATCAATAATCTGATATCGGAATATAAGTGATTCGTAGAGTTCAATATCCCGGCGCAGCAAATCATAAGACGTAATCAGGATTCGGTTTTTCCCGCAATCCACTTCTGTTCTCGTTTCATCCAGGATTTGCGCTCTCTCTTTTGCTGTACCTGCAACTGGCACAACCGGAAGATAAGGAGCGAATTTTTGAAACTCGTGTTCCCAGTTGTATACCAGGGACGCAGGTGAGACAATTAAAGACAGCAGCCCCTTCTCACCCGGCTCCTCTTTTTTGTATTCATCTGCCAAAAGAGCAATGACCTGAACCGTTTTCCCCAGTCCCATATCATCTGCCAGGATTCCTCCAAATCGGCCTGCGTCCAGAGTTTTCAGCCACCTGAAACCATATTTCTGATAGCCTCTTAATACAGATGCCATCTGGACTGGAATCTGGTACTCTGCATCTTCCACTGACTTCATCCCCCGGATCACTGCCCGAAAAGCCTGATCTCTGTAAAAGGGAACTCCCGGCTCTTCCTTAAATAACTGATCTAAATACAGCGCCCGGTAATGAGGCAGTCTGATTGTTCCTGCTGCAATGTCTGTCTTTGTAAGGGCCAGGTCTTTTGCCATTTTCGCCACTGCTAAAATCCCATTGCTTTCCAGCTGCAAAAACTCGCTGTTTTTCAGGCGATAGTATTTCTTTTTCTGCTGGTATGCAGTAAGGATTTTTGACAGTTCCGCCCCGCTCATGCCCTCTGCGTCCACCTTTACATCCAGCCATCCCTTTCCTGCCTGAACGCCAACCTGAATGCCCTCTGCCCGTTTGATCTTCCAGCGTCCCACTTCCTCAGACAGATACACTTCGCCCAGATGCCGGAATTCTTCAATTCCTTCCAGCAAAAGCCGGTATAACGCATCTTCATCATCCCGTATGATCAGCTTTTTCCCTTCCGGTTCTTTATACTGAAAATACTTTGTGATGGTCTGGCTGATTCTGAATTCTCCCGGCACATCCCTGCAGATATGGCGGGGAACCATCTCATCTTCTATGGGGTGAAAGGAATACTCTCCATAAGAAAGCACCGGCTCCATGGAGAGTTCCCCCGGCCCTGTGCTCTCAAACCGGAAACTGGCCCGAAGGGGTTCTGTCTCATACGCCTTCCAGTCAATCTCTTCTCCCTCGATCAGGCTGTATTCCTCGATTTTTTTCAGCACTCTCTGGTAAAACAGCGGCACATCCCGGTTATTGACTGAAACCGTTCTGTCCGGCCTTTCTGCAATTTGCTCAATAAACACGCCCATTGCGCGGCTGCAGGCTTCATCACATCTGCAAAGCTTTCCCTTACTCCCAAAATAGAGATGCTGCTCCCCCATAAAACTGAATTCATAGTCCGAAAGTCTGACGGTCAGTCCTTCTTTCCCCTGTTTCTTAATCGTAATCCCAAAATCCGGATTGAGGCGGCTTATAAAAAAAGATTGTTCCTGTCCTCCAGTCCGGATACGGATCTCCTTATCCACATACATGGAAAAAAAACGGTCTCTGTTTTCCCGGTTCAATGCCAGTTCCCGAAGCCTGGGACGCACCTCAAAGGAAGTCCTGCCAAACCGGCTGAAATATTCGTGATAGGTATTGACCAGTTCTGCGGCAAATCCGGCCAGAGGACGGCTTGCTTCATCAAACGCGTCAAGGCTGTGATAAAAAGTCAGACTTTTCCCATAGCTTACCTGAGCGCCTGTCTCAAGTGCCTGGACAAATGCGCTTAAATCCCGGATGGTATACAGCCGCTCTCTTCCTATTTGAAGTTCCAGCCGAATTTCCTTCCCCTTTTGCTCCACCAAAAGCACCGGTTCCAGACGGACTAATCCGGTTTCATTTTCCTGCATGATTTGAGCCACTTCCCGGTTGGTATATTCCCGAATCATGGCCCTGACTTCCTGATCCGTATAAACCGGCCGGAATTCCTGTCTGCTGTTCTCATTCTGGTACTTATCATACAGGGCTTTTGCATGAACGCATGGACCCTTATAAGAAATCCCCTCTGCGCAGGAACAGGAGCAGTCCCGAAGTTTGCTGCCCCTGATGTATAAACTTACCTGATAGGTTTTATCCCCATCCCTGCATGCGGCTTTTACCCCTACTTCACCTTTCCAGAAGGTGCTGATTTTCATTTCTGAAATATTCACCCTGCACTCCCCCGCAATCTGACTTTACATCCGCTCCGGAGCCTCGATTCCCAAAACGCCGATAGAAGCGGTCAGCACATCTTTTGTCAGCATAATCAGGCTGATATAACTTGCCTGACGATCCGAATCCTCCTCTGACAGAATCTTGGTGTCGTGGTAGAAACGGTTAAATTCATTAGAAAGTTCATAAATATACTGGCAAATCTTATGAGGTGCCAACTCCGCAAAACTGGTTTCCATGACATCATTAAACCTGAGAAGCAAAAGGCATAATCCCTTTTCAGAATCCGATGCTGCAGACAGAATTTTGCCGCTTTCTGCCTTTCCGCCATTTTCTGCAAATTTATTTAAAATGGATTTAATCCGCACAATGGTGTACAAAATATAAGGCCCTGTATTTCCCTCAAAGGAAATAAACCGGTCAATATCAAATACATAATCCTTGGCAGCCTGATTGGATAAATCTCCGTATTTTAAAGCCGCAAGCCCTACGATCTTTGCTGTATTTCTGGCTTCTTCCTCAGAAACGGTCCGATTTTCCATGATCCGGTTAAATACCTGTTCATTAATGTTGGCAATTAAATGCTCCAGACGCATCACGCCGCCGTCTCTGGTCTTAAAAGGCTTGCCGTCCTTTCCATTCATGGTACCGAATCCCAGAAACGCCATAGGCATCTCCTGACTTACAATCCCTGCCTTTTTTGCCACGCGGAACACCTGGGTAAAATGGAGTTCCTGACGTTTATCCGCAATGTAAATATAGCGGTCCGGATGAAAATCCTTTTCCCTCTCAATAATGGTGGCCAGATCAGAAGTGGCGTAAAGGGCAGCCCCGTCGGATTTTCTTACAATACAGGGCGGAAGTTCTTTGGAATCCCCTTCCTGGGCAATGTCTACCACCAGAGCGCCCTGACTCTCATATGCCAGTCCCTTTTCTACTAAATCGTCAATCAAAGCCGGAATATAGGGCTGGGCGTCGCTTTCACCCTTCCATAAATCAAACTCCACATTAAGATTTGCATAATTTTTCTTCAAATCTGCTAAAGAAACCGCCATAATATGCTGCCAGACGGCCCGGTACGGTTTGTATCCGTTCTGAAGACGGAAGGTGGCGTTCTGCGCCCGCTCCTTAAAACGTTCATCTTCTTTTGATTTTGCGCTGGCAGCCGGATAGATCTCCTCTAACTCGCTGATGGTAAAAGGCGCTTCTGTAGGATATTCCCCTGTGTAAGATTCGTCAAAGTAAACCAGATCCGGTTTTCTCTCCCGAAGTTCCTCAATAATCAGACCCATCTGCAGGCCCCAGTCTCCCAGATGCACATCGCCGATCATCTGATGTCCCAGGAAACGTCCCATCCGCTTAATGCTCTCTCCGATTACTGCAGAACGCAGATGTCCTACGTGAAGAGGTTTTGCTACATTGGCTCCGCCGTAATCTACCATAATGGTCTCCGGCTTTTTAACCGGCTCCAGACCCAGCTTTTCCTCTCCTGCCATCTGATTTAAATACTCTGCCGCAAACTCTTCACTGACTTTCAGATTAATAAATCCGGGCATAACCGCCTCTTTCATGGAAAAAATCTTTGATCCGGAAAGAGCCTCTGCCACCTGGGAGGCAATCTCGATTGGTTTCTTTTTATAAGCCTTGGCTGCCGCCATAGCGCCGTTGCACTGGTATTCACACAGATCCGGGCGGTTGGACAGCACTGCCTTTGCATAATTTTCCTCATAACCGCAGTCTAAAAATGCCTGCTTTAATTCCTCTTCCATTATGGCAAGGATTTTCTTCATATCACTATATCTCCTTTTATACTCCTAATAAATTGGAAATTCTGGGAATATCCGTCCGATCATTCCACACACAGATGGTCACTCCTTTGCCTGTCCCATCACCATGAATCATTCTGCCGTTTCCGATATAAATCCCGGCATGGCTGACAGCGTCCAGAGAGGGACCAAAGGCAATTAAATCCCCTACTTTCAGATCATCTGCCGAACGATCGGTTCCCAGACGCGCCTGTTCTTCGGAAGTCCTGGGAAGCTCCAGGCCCCCATATGCCTTCATCAGATATTGGATAAATCCGGAACAGTCAAATCCTGTCGCAGGGTCCGAAGCACCCATTTGGTAATGAGACCCCAACAGGTTCATGGCTATCTTAATCAATTCCGCCCTATCTTCCTCTGCTTTGGGGATATTCCATGTATCGGTGACTGTAATCTGACCGGAATTGCCGTCTAAATAAGCGCTGTGACCGTCATATGCAATCTCGATCCAGCCGTTTCCGGCATCGCCCAGTACCCGATAGACCGTCTTTGGATATGCAAACCCATAGCTTCCCTGTCCTCCTGGAGCATCCAAAATGGCAACCCCCTGATCTCCCGTAATCTCTGCAATCGGTACATCCAGAGCAACTGCAGTCATCTCTTCTGCTCCAGGCAGATCGGTCCCGCCATCTGCTGCCTGCGCCTTATAGCCGGCCAATCCGTCTGCTGCTGCCAGTCCCTCTCCCGGTCCTGCTCCATAAGATATTGTCCATACTGACAGAGTAATGGTCCCGCAGAGAACTGCCAATATTCCAAGTTTTCTCCATCTTTTTATCATCTGTACCTCCCCGGCTCTCTTCACCGGCTTTTGCCGGATGTGAAAAGCCCTATCCCAATTATCCCAAACATCTGCGATACAAAAACTGCCGCACAATGAACCATCGGATATCCTAAAATCGAAATCCTCCCTTTCACTCTGCGGCAGTCTGTCCTGCTCTTATCTCCTGTCAGCATCCATATACAAAAACAGTTCCCTGTACACAGATGCCAAAACCGGCCAAATCTGTCTCATTAAACTCTGGACAGATACTCTCCAGTTCTGGTGTCGATCTTAACCTTATCACCCTGGCTTACAAACAGCGGTACTGCAATGGTTGCTCCGGTCTCAACAGTAGCCGGCTTGGTTGCTCCGGTTGCGGTATCACCCTTAAATCCAGGCTCTGTATCTGTAATCTCCAACTCTACAAACAGAGGAGGCTCTACAGAAAATACATTGCCATTATAAGAACATACCTTTACCATCTCGTTCTCTTTTACAAACTTTAATGCATCGCCGATGGTCTCAGAGTTTAATGCTACCTGATCATAGGTCTCCACATTCATAAAATGGAATAAATCGCCGTCTGCATACAGATACTGCATGTCCACTCTGTCAATTCTTGCTGCCGGGAACTTCTCGGTAGGACGGAATGTTTTTTCAATTACGCCGCCGCTGATTACATTTTTTAACTTGGTGCGGACAAACGCAGCGCCCTTACCTGGCTTTACGTGCTGGAACTCCAGAATCTGCACAACGTTGCCGTCAATCTCCAATGTAATACCGTTTCTAAAATCACCTGCTGATATCATAAAGATATTCCTCCTTAAGTCGTTCAACTCTTCAATCTAGTTTATTTTATAATAGAATTCCTGTATTTTCAACTCTTTTTTCGTTTTTCCTGCAAAAAAGTAAGAATTTCCGCTGCAATTTCTTCCTTACTCTTTCCATCTGTGGAAATTGTCAGATCCGCTGCCTCCTCATAAAACTGCCGTCTCCTATCCATCAGATGCCCAATCCCCTCTTTGCTCATGTGCCCTTTCAGGTTCGGTCTGGAAGTATCTGACTTTACCCGCTTAAGCACTGTTTCCGGCGATGCTGTTAGAAGCACAATCACTCCTGCCTGCCTCATGGCCTCTGTATTTTCCTTTCTAAGAACAGCGCCGCCTCCGCAGGAAACCACAGCTGCATCCTCTTTACAGATTTTCTGAATCAGGGCCGTCTCCAGGTCTCTGAAATATTCTTCCCCATATTTTTCAAAAATATCGGGAATCTTCATGGCACTTTCTTCTTCAATCTGCTGATCCATCTCGATTGCCGGAAGAGACAAACACTCTGCCAGTTGAGAAGATACGGTCGTCTTTCCGGTTCCCATAAATCCGATTAGAAAAATATGGTTTCTTTGAGCAGTCATCCCTTTATGTACTGCATCCAGAATAATTTTTAATACGGCTGCATCCATCTGGCCGGGAGCCGACGCAGTTTTTGCGCTTCCAAATGTCACCGAAGATCCGAAAGTCTCCCCTGAAAGCCGGCTGATCAGTCCCAGACCTCCCATGGCCATGGTGATAACCGGACTTTTCATAATCCGGGACGCAGTCTCTGTTACAGATAAAAGGCTAAGGACATCTCCTGCATTGTGCGGCATTACTGCTGCCTTTAAAATATCTGCCCCCAGTTCTTCCATCTGTTCAAACCGCCAGAGCAGCTCTTTGCTGTCCGGAGTCCTGGAAAAATCATGGCTGGACATGATAATTTTTACACCCTGCTTTTTTATTTGGCGGATTGCGTCTGCAAATATCTCCCGGCCGGCTTTCAGACCGGTAAACAGTTCCAGATCCACCAGATCCACATTTCCTGACATCCCTGCCTGTAAGGCCAGTTCCAGATACGTTCCGGCGTCCAGTTCTTTTTCTCCGCCTTCCTTCTTTCCGCGAAAAGTAAACAAAACAGGGACATCCCCCAATATACTCCTGAGTTCTTTTAACACCTGGCAGTCCGCCTGGGAACTCATTCCCTCTTCATACCAGTCCGCCCGCCATTCCACCAAATCAAAGGGAATCGTTTTTAATGACTTTGCCTGGGCAACAATTTCCTCTTTCGATACTGCCACAATGGGAACACAGATTTTAGGGCGTCCGATGCCAATGGAAACGCCCCTTACCTTTACTGCTTCTGTCATTTTCTTTTCCTCTCATACGCATATAGGACCAGCTTTTCCGGAATCCGTTTCAGCACAATCTGAATTTCTTCCTTCGGGTCCATAGGGTCCACCAGAATGCTGTAAAGTCCGGTCCGGTTGGCTCCCCAGATGTCTGTAAAAATCTGATCGCCTACGACAATCGTCTCTTCCGGCCTGGTCTTCATCTTTTCCATGGCTTTTTGGTATCCCTTTCGTTTCGGCTTTCCTGCCTTATAAATATATTTTGTACCTACATCTTCTGCAAATTTTCTCACTCTGGGTTCTTTGTTGTTGGAGGCCAGACAGGACTCCATTCCCATGGTTTTCAGCCGTTTAAAAAGCTGCCTTGCCTGATCATCGGCAGGTGCGTCATGGGGCACTAAGGTATTGTCTACGTCAAAAATCACTCCTCGGATGCCCTCCTGATAAAATCGTTCAAAGGGAATCTGATACGTGCTTTCTGCCCGCTCATCGGGATAAAATTGTTTTAACATCGTTCTCTTATTTCTTCAGCAGTTTTCCCAGCTCTTCCATAAAGGTATTTACATCCTTAAATTCCCTGTACACGGATGCAAACCGGACATAGGCTACCTCGTCCAGTTCCTTCAGCTTATCCATAACCAGTTCTCCGATCACAGAGGTGGGAACCTCCTTTTCCTCCATATTAAAAATCTGATTTTCAATGCTGTCAATCACAGCGTTAATCTGCTGGGTAGACACCGGCCGCTTATGGCAGGACTGAACCACTCCATTCTCAATTTTTGCCCTGTCGTACGGTTCTCTGGTCTCGTCTTTTTTAATTACCATCAGCGGCATGGTCTCTAACTTCTCGTAAGTAGTAAACCGTTTCCCGCAGGTTTCGCACTGTCTGCGCCGGCGGATAGAGCTGTTGTCATCTGCCGGCCTGGAATCAATTACCTTTGTATCTGCTGCATTGCAAAATGGGCATTTCACCTTCTCTACCTCCTGTCCTCTTTTGAAAGGGCATTGTATCCCCGAATCATTTAGACTTATTTTACATGAAGGCCGCCGGTTCTGCAAGCCTTTTTGTTTCATCCTCCCTTGCACCGCTCTTCCTTTTCCTGATAATCCACCAGAATAATGTCCTCCCCCACCTGGCAAATGTTGCAGAACGGAATAATATATTCCTTCTCCCTGCATAAAAATCCGCAGAAACTTCCTGGTCCCGGCACGATAATCGCTATCATGCACCCTGTATTCATATCAAAATCCACATCTCCTACAAAGCCCAGCCGGTGGCAGTTATTGATATTAATTACTTCTTTGGTCTTCAGTTCACAGATCCGCATACCCTGCCTCACAAAACGTCTTTTTTGACAGTATATGCAAAAAGGCCGCCGCCCAGTCTGCATTTTCACAGAAACGGGCGGACAGCCTTCCATCGCTTTGCCAGTGTACTGTCTCACTCATAGTTCGCAGAATGACGCAGAATGAACGAGACAGCACTCTCGTACAACGAAAACTAAGTTTCTTCTACGGATTAAAACAGCGGAACGACTGCTCCTTCATACGTCTCATCCATAAAAGTTTTAATCTCTTCGCTGGTCAGGACTTCTACCAGGGCTTTGGTTTTATCAGTTTCTTCTTCGCCTTCTCTTACTGCCAGCACGTTGCCGTAGGTGGTTGCAGAAATAGATTCTGCATCTTCGATTGCAAGAGCATCGCTTACCTTTAAGCCAGCCTCAATTGCATAGTTGCCGTTGATAACTGCAAGATCGACGTCTGGAAGAACACGCGGAATCTGGGCAGCTTCTACTTCCATGATCTCTAAGTTCTTCGGATTTTCTGCAATGTCATTTTTGGTTGCCTCTAAACCGGCTCCCTCTTTTAAGGTAATTAAGCCCTGTGCCTCTAATAACAGAAGCGCTCTTGCCTCATTGGTCACGTCGTTTGGAACTGCTACCACTGCGCCGTCTGCCACTTCCTCTAAAGAAGCGGTCTTTCCTGCATAGATCCCGAATGGCTCATAGTGGATGGCTGCTGCGGATACCAGCTTGGTTTTATGCTGCTCATCAAAGGACTCTAAGTAAGGAAGGTGCTGGAAGTAGTTCGCATCCAGATCTCCTGCGTCTAAGGCATTGTTTGGCTGGACATAATCGCTGTAAACCATTACCTGCAGATCATATCCTTTTTCTGCCATCAGAGGTTTTGCTGCCTCTAAAATCTCTGCATGGGGAGCCGGACTTGCGCCGACTACCATCTTTTCTAAGTCGCCGGATGCTTTAGACTCTTCTGCTTTGGTTTCTTCTGTCTTTGTTTCTTCTGCTTTGCTTTCTGCCTGTGCAGTGGTTTCTGCCGCAGATGCTGCAGTTGTTTCAGCAGCGTCATTTCCTCCACAGGCAGATAATGCTGCTGCAGTCAGGATAGCTGCGAGTACAAGACTTACTTTTTTCATAATGATTCCTCCTCATTAAAGGTAATTTATGATTCAGGCGTATACGCCAAATCAGCGGATTCTCTTGTCATTGATCTTAGACAGTTTCATAAAGGATTCCTGGATAATCTGTACAATGATTACCATAATGGCAACCGTTACAAACATAATCCCTGTCTCATACCGGTAATAACCATAGTTGATAGCAATGGCTCCCAGTCCACCTGCGCCTACAAATCCGCCCATAGCGGTGTAGCCTAAAATCGTAGTGACGGAAATAGCCGCGCCTACCAGTAAAGACGGCCTGGATTCCGGCAGAAGGACTTTATAAATAATCTGCCAGGTGGAAGCTCCCATGGATTTTGCCGCTTCGATAACGCCTGCGTCCACTTCCCTGAAAGAAGACTCTACCATTCTGGCAATATAGGGAGCGCCCGCGATAATCAACGGGAATATCAGCGCTTCAGGGCCAATGGTGGTTCCCACTACTTTTCTGGTTATTGGAAGAACCATAATGGCCAGAATAATAAAGGGAACGGAACGGAGCAGGTTAATCATAAGTCCTAAAATTTTTTCAAGAACCGGAACCGGCTTAATGCCGTCCTTTGCCGTTACCACCAGAATTACGCCAAGCGGAATTCCAATCAGATAGGAAAAAAGAGAGGACATGGCCACCATATAAATGGTTTCCCAAATTCCTGTCCCCAGCATACTAAGGGTTGTGGAATCAAACTGCATCTTCATTTACCTCCTCATACGGCACCCTGGCAGTGCTTAAGTAATTGGTCACTCTTCTGGCGTCTGCCTCGTCTTCCGGAAGCTGGACAATCATCTGTCCCATGGCAGTGCCGTTAATGTCCCTGGTTGCTGCATACATAATATTAACTGGCGTTTTACAGGCCAGAATCATGTTGGCAAGCACCGGTTCGGAAGAAGCCCGTCCGTCAAAGATAATGCGGATCTGGCGGCCTCCGCCAAAATTGCCGGTTTCCACTGCGTCGCCTAAAATCAGCTGGCGGCCGATTTTGGATTTGGGCTCTGAAAAAATCTCCGATACCTTTCCAGACTCTGCAATGTGGCTTTTATCAATAATCGCAACGCGGTCGCAAATCGCTTCAATTACCGCCATCTCATGGGTAATCACAATGACCGTAACACCCAGTTCCTTGTTGATCTGCTTTAACAGCTGGAGAATCGACTTGGTGGTATTGGGGTCTAATGCACTGGTAGCTTCATCGCACAAAAGCACCTTGGGGTTGGTAGCAAGGGCTCTTGCGATAGCAACTCTCTGCTTTTGTCCGCCGGAAAGCTGTGCCGGATATGCCTTCATCCGTTCCTCTAACCCTACCATTTTCAGCAGTTCTTTTGCCCGTTCTTTTGCCTCTGCCTTTGGCACGCCTGCAATCTCCAGTGGAAAACATACATTCTGCAGGACGTTTCTCTGGGCCAGGAGGTTAAACTGCTGGAAAATCATTCCCATGGATCTTCTGGCTGCCCGAATTCCCGATTCTCCCAGATCTCCCAGGCTCTGTCCTTCAAAAATTACCTTTCCTGCCGTCGGTTTCTCCAAAAAGTTGATGCACCGCACCAAGGTGCTTTTGCCTGCACCAGACAGGCCGATAATTCCAAAAATCTCGCCTTTTTCAATCTCCAGATTAATATTATCCAGAGCATTGACCGTTCCATTTGCGGTAGAGAACTGTTTGCCCAGCCCTTCCAGCCTGATAATCGCCTCTGCTGACATTTCATACTTCCTTTCTTTTTCATACATTCTTCTCATAGTCGGATGTGTTTGTGAAACCGCAGGAATCTGCCTTTCGCAGCTTTTTGCGGATGTCTGACAACGCAAAAGAGCCGCAAGCCCTTGCACAGACCTGCGACCCCTTTTCATTTCTTCCTATCTGTTCTGAAGTTCTTTTTCAAAAGACCTCAGGGTTCATCACATCATCTATACATTTGGACGTTTATCAGTTTTTTGGGCATACGAACATTCGGCACATATCCCACATGCCGTTCATCATGTCCATATTCATCTCCATGAATAAAAACTGACGCATAATAAAGTCCTCCTGCTGCTTTCCCAGCCTGTCTGACTGAGTTGTAACGATTTTAGTACACACCGGCCGGTTTGTCAAGTCCTTTCTCTGACATATACATATGATAGTAACAGTTCAGCCATGCATCTTCTTGCCCGCTTGCAGCGGACAAGAAGCGTCTGGCGTCCGCCCTATGAAGATTCAGACAGAAAAACTCTTATGAAAACAAGCTTTCGACGCGTTTTTCTGCCTGAATCTTCGCATGGCTGAACTGTTACATATGATAAGCCATGCATCTTATGCACATAAATCAATGATTACCTGGGCAAAAATCTCGGCGCTGGCTACCAGCTCGTCAATCACTGCAAACTCGTCTGCGCCGTGCATCCGGTTTTCCGTCTCCGGCATAGCCGCGCCAAAGGCAACACCGTTCTTTAAGTGGTGAACGTAAGTACCTCCGCCGATTGCCAGGCATTCGCCTGTTCTTCCGGTGTATTCCTCGTATGCCTTTAATAAAGTCTTTACAAAATCAGAATTGCCGTCTACGTGGTGAGGCGGAGTCATGGATTTATTTAACAGGGTCATTCCATTTTCTGCCATCCGCTTCCGCACTGCTTCCAGAGTATTTTCCTCGGTAGAGCAGATCGGGCAGCGGCTGTCAAAGGTTCCGTCCAGGCTGCCTTCGTCAATCTTCAACATGGAAAATGCCACTGTCATCTCTCCGGACAAATCGTCTTTCATATCAATGCCCAGGGCTTTGCCATTTACATCGCCATGAGGGAAGAGTTTTACCAGTTTTTTTACATATTCAACCTGAGGGCAGGCGGCAAGAGGCAGGCGGCTGACCAGGGTTAAAAGGGCTGTCAGGGCATTTTTTCCTGCTTCCGGAGTAGAGGCATGAGCGCCTGCTCCAATGGCGGTAATGGTGTAGATTGGATCATCTTCTAAAGAATCCTGGGCAGTCAGCACAAATTCCATGTCAAACTCTTTTTCTGCCTGGGCAATGATCGGACGGATGTCTTCTAAAGTCTTATCTCCCAGTTCAATGGTAGCGAACGCTTTGCCCGGAACTACGTTTTCTTTGATTCCTGCTTCCAGGGAAACCAGCTTGGGAAGAGCCGCAGATTCTTCCCACTCTGCGGTAAAGTGGCCTGGAAAACGGCCCTTTTCAATGTTTACCACCGGATAAGACGCATCCGGAGAAAAAGTCATGGGCGCTTCCGGTTCTACATCATAATAATGGGCAATATCAGCGCTTCCGCACTCTTCATCGGTTCCCAGAATCAGGCGAACGTTTTTCTTTAACGGAATCCCCAGCTCCTTGACACAGCGCATCGCATACAGGGCTGCTACTGCCGGTCCCTTATCGTCTGCTGTTCCCCTGCCGTAGATCTTTCCGTCTTTTACAAGGGGCTCAAAGGCTTCCGTTACAGTCCAGCCTTCTCCTGCCGGAACTACGTCTAAGTGGGCCAGAATATCCAGATGGCGCTCTAAAGCGCCGAAATCTACGGTTCCTACATAGCTGTCGTAATTGGTTGTGGCAAAGCCGTACTTTTCTGCCATGGAAAGCGCTGCTCCCAGAGCTCGAAATGTCCCCTCTCCAAACGGCATTCCTACTTTGTATGCCATTTTTTCGCTGTTGATACGGCACAGAGTGGCGATGTCTTCCAACATCTCCTGTTTGTGCGCTTCGATATATTCTTTAATCTGCTGCTTATACATCACTCGTTCCAGTCCTTTCTCCAAATGCGGTTATTTCATCATGCCGGCCAGAATCTCTCCAACCACTTTTCCGTCTGCTTTGCCTTTTACTAACGGCATCAGCACCTTCATGATCCTGCCCTTATCTTTTGGGCTTGGAGACTCAATTTCCAGTTCCTTTAAGACGCTCTCAATCACTTCCGCAATCTGTTCCGGTGTTAAGTCTGCCGGTGCAAAATCCTGATACACGGCCAGTCTCTTTGCAGCTTCTTCGCGGATGTCCTCCCGGTCAGCCGGAGCAGTGTCCATGGTCTCTTTTACCTGCTTGATTTCTTTTTTTACAATGGCGTTTTCTTCATCCTCTGTTAAAGGCGCCCGTTTGTCAATTTCTGCATTTTTCAGTGCGCTTAACAGCATAGACAGGGAATCTTTGCGCTCTTTGTCCTTGGCCTTCATAGCCTCTACCATAGCTGCTCTTACCACATCAATTTTGCTCATAATGTTTCCCCTTTCTTAACTTTCCACAGTCGTTAATTTCTTCCAAACTCACTGAGCACCAGGCCTGGATTCCGTTCCTCTACCATGCCTACGCTCCAGCTGTTGACAAACAACAGCAGCGGATTGCCCTTTAAGTCCCGGATCTTTTTCATATCAGAAGTTCCCTGAATCCGCTCTACATCCACTTCTTCTTTATTCTCAACCCAGCGGATATATTCATAAGGCAGACGGTCTAACCGCACTTCTACATTGTACTCATTCTGCAGGCGGTAAGTCAATACTTCAAACTGGAGAACGCCTACTACTCCTACAATGATTTCTTCCATACCGGTGTTAAATTCCTGGAAAATCTGGATAGCGCCCTCCTGGGCAATCTGGTTGACGCCCTTTAAGAACTGCTTTCTCTTCATGGTGTCAATCTGGCGCACCCTTGCAAAATGCTCCGGCGCAAAGGTGGGAATGCCTTCAAACTCAAACTTTTCATTGGACAGGCAAAGGGTGTCCCCAATGGAGAAAATGCCCGGATCAAAGACTCCGATAATATCTCCCGCATAGGCTTCTTCCACGATCTTCCGGTCCTGGGCCATCATCTGCTGGGGCTGGCTCAAACGGATTTTTTTGCCGCCCTGAACATGGTTTACTTCCATACCCGCCTCAAATTTTCCGGAAACGATCCGCATAAACGCAATCCTGTCTCTGTGGGCCTTGTTCATATTGGCCTGGATCTTAAATACAAATGCTGAAAAATCTTCTTCAAAAGGATTAATTTCCTTTGTAATCGCTTTTCTTGGCAGCGGGGAAGTTGTCATCTCCAAAAAGTGCTGTAAAAAGGTTTCCACACCAAAGTTGGTCAGTGCGGAACCGAAAAATACCGGCGACAGTTGTCCTGCACGCACCCGCTCCATATCAAACTCATCGCTGGCTCCGTCCAACAGTTCAATCTCGTCTGACAGCTGCTGATGGTAATCTGGTCCGATCAGCGCATCTACGTCAGTTCCGTCTGCATCAAACTCGTTTGACTCCACTTCCTTCTGGCCGCCCATTGCTGCTGTGAAAGTAGTAATCTTTTTGGTATTCCGGTCGTAAACGCCTTTAAAGTTCTTGCCGCATCCAATGGGCCAGTTAATAGGACAGGTACGGATGCCTAATACTTCCTCAATCTCATCCATCAGTTCAAAAGGATCTCTGGCCTCTCTGTCCATCTTGTTGATAAAGGTAAAAATCGGAATATGACGCATCACACACACTTTAAACAGCTTAATGGTCTGGGCCTCCACACCTTTTGAACCGTCAATGACCATGACAGCAGAATCCGCTGCCATCAGGGTACGGTACGTGTCCTCCGAGAAGTCCTGGTGTCCAGGCGTGTCCAGAATATTAATGCAGAATCCGTCGTAGTTAAACTGCATAACCGATGAGGTAACGGAAATACCTCTCTCTTTCTCAATCTCCATCCAGTCGGAGACTGCGTATTTGGCTGCCTTTCTTCCCTTAACCGTTCCGGCCAGATTGATAGCTCCGCCATAAAGCAGGAACTTTTCCGTCAATGTAGTTTTACCGGCATCCGGATGAGAGATAATGGCAAAGGTTCTTCGTTTTTTAATTTCTTCCGCAATATTCGCCAAGGGTTTTTCCTCCAAAATTTTTCTTATCTAAAAGATGGACGTCCAAAGCAAACACCCGGACGTCCCGCAACCTTTCTATAATACCGCTTTATTGTAATATTGTTGGTTTATAAAGTCAATACTCTATAAAAAATTCCTGGAGATCTCTGTCAGAAGCCGGTCTGCCACCTCTTCTTTGCTCATCTTTTCCAATTCCAGTTCCTTGTCTTTTGTCAGAATGGTTACTACATTGGTGTCTGTGCCAAATCCGGCTCCGTCTACTTTTAAGTTATTGGCCACTATCAGATCCAGATTCTTTTTCTTTAATTTTTCCCTGGAATGCTCCAGCATATGCTCTGTTTCCATAGAAAATCCGCACAGCACCTGTCCCTCTTTTTTATGACTTCCCAGATACCCTAAAATATCGTCTGTCCGTTCCAGGTTAAGGGTCAGGCTGCCGTCTTTTTTCTTGACCTTTTCTGTGCTGACAGTGGCCGGACGGTAATCCGCTACTGCCGCCGCTTTAATAATCCAGTCCTGGTCATTTGCCCGTCTGGTTACTTCCTCAAACATTTCCCTGGCTGTGGTAATCTCCACAACTTCTGCAAATCTTGGGCGTTTTAAGGATGTCGGGCCGGTTACCAGGGTTACTTGTGCCCCACGGTAAGCCGCTGTCCTTGCAATGGCATATCCCATTTTCCCCGTAGAGTGATTGGTCAGATAACGCACTGGATCCACGGATTCCTGCGTCGGTCCTGCGGTAACTAAAATCTTCTTTCCGGCCAGGTCTTTGGGATAGCCGACTGCTTTTACCAGATAGTCAAACAGCTCCTCTGGTTCCGGCATCTTTCCGGCTCCTGTATCCCCGCAGGCAAGGCGGCCTACCTGAGGCTTTAAGACTTCCATGCCGTACTGCTCGCAAACCTTTAAATTGTCCTGGGTAATGGGATTTTCGTACATATTGGTATTCATGGCCGGAGCAATGATTTTCGGGCATCTGCAGGCAAGGACGGTGGTTGTCAGCATATCGTCTGCAATACCGTGGGCCAGCTTTGCAATCACATTGGCAGAAGCCGGCGCAATGAGGCACACATCGGCTGCTTTCGCTAACGATACGTGTTCCACGCTGAACTCAAAATTCCGGTCAAAGGTATCCACCAGACATTTGTGGCCGGTCAGAGTCTCAAAGGTAATGGGATTAATAAAATTTGTGGCGTTCTCTGTCATGAGGACATGGACGCTTGCCTTTGCTTTTCCCAACATACTGGCCAGACCTGCAATTTTATATGCGGCAATGCTTCCGGTCACTCCTAAAAGCACCGTTTTTCCCTCTAAATTCATGGCAATTTCCTCCTTCAGTCCGCTTTACAGCCGACTTTTCCTATGCTACAATTGCTTCCATCATAACATAATTCCAATATGATGGAAAGGAGTTTCCATATGATTTTAACAATCGACATGGGCAATACCAATATCGTCATCGGCGGTATTGATGAAAAACAGACCTACTTTGAAGAGCGGATTACCACTATCCACTCCCGTACCAGTACCGAATACGCGCTTTTAATCAAAGATATTTTAGATCTTCATGACATTGACAAAAGCCAGATTGAAGGAAGCATCGTCTCTTCCGTTGTGCCGCCTTTAAACGCCCCCATCCAGTCTGCCTTAAAGAAAATTTTAGGAAAACGTCCCCTGATGGTAGGTTCCGGCATGAAAACCGGACTGAATATTATTATGGATAATCCCAAGACTGTGGGAAGCGATCAGATTGTAGACGCGGTTGCCGCGCTGAAAGAATATCCCTGCCCCATTATTGTCATTGACATGGGCACCGCTACTACCATGTCCGTCATCGACAAAAACGGCAATTACATTGGAGGAGTGATCCTCCCTGGCCTGAAAGTTTCCCTGGATTCTTTAAGCAGCAATGCCGCCCAGCTTCCCTTTATCAGCCTGGAAATTCCTGGAAAAGTCATTGGCAAAAACACCATCGATTGTATGCGCAGCGGTATTTTATATGGAAATGCCGCCCAGATGGACGGCATCATTGACCGTATGGAAGAAGAACTGGGAGAAACCGCTTCTGTCGTTGCCACCGGCGGCCTGTCCCGCTTCGTCACCCCTTTATGCCGGCATAAAATCCACTATGACCAGGCCCTTCTGTTAAAGGGACTTCTGGCTCTGTACCGGAAAAATACAGCTCATCTTCCAGTAATAGACCGGAACCAGAGGGATTAAGGCCATCACCCAGGCAGCCGGGTCAGAAAAGCAGATTCCCGCATACCCAAAGGGTTCTGCCAGAATCAGAATGGCTCCGATTCGGGCGGCCAGTTCAAATACGCCGCCCAGCATGGGAACCAGACCGTCTCCCAACCCCTGTAAGGCATTCCGGTACAAAAAGATCAAACTTAAAGGCGGATAGAACCAGGCGGAAATCTTTAAATATTCCACTCCGTACCCGATCATCTGTCCGCTTTCTCCTGAAGCAAATATCTTCATCATATAAGGGCCAAACAGATACACTGCCGCTCCGGTTATCATGCTGCATACCAGACAGATGACCAATCCCGCTGATACCCCTTTCTTTACCCGGTCAAATCTTCCAGCTCCCATATTCTGCCCTGTATAAGTAGCTATGGCAACTCCCAGAGACGGGAATGGCTGAGTAGCAATATTTCCAATCTTTCCCGCCGCAGCAAATCCTGCTATGTACACCGGCCCCAGTCCGTTCAGCGCTGCCTGCACAATCATGGTTCCGATAGCGGTAATGGAAAACTGCAGTCCCATGGGAATGCCTACACCCAGCAGTTTTTTAGCGCTGCGGCTGTCTCCTCTCATATCCTGTCTGGAAATTTTTAAAATCTCATATTTTTTAGCAATGTGGCGTACACACAAAAGAGCGGATACCGCCTGGGCAATCAGCGTTGCATAAGCAGCCCCTGCCACTCCCGTATTGCAGTATAAAATAAACACAATATCTAAGATAATGTTTAAAACAGAGGCAATGACTAAAAATAAAAGAGGCGTTTTGCTGTCTCCTAAAGCCCGCAGCATCCCGGCCAGCATATTGTACGCAAATGTCACCAAAATTCCTGCAAACAATACCCCCAGATACGCCCTGGTCTCTCCAAAAATCTCATCCGGCGTATTCATTAATCTCAAAATCGGATTTAATCCCAGCATCAGCACCGCAGTCATCACAATCCCAATAACGGCACACAGCCATACGGATACTCCCTCGTAATGGCGCAGTCCTTTCTTGTCTCCCGCTCCAAACTGCTGGGACAAAATCACAGAAAATCCGCTGGTAAGTCCGGTAACCAGTCCCCATACCAAAAATACCACGCTTCCTGTTGAACCTACGGCAGCCAGGGCATTGACGCCCAGAAACTGACCTACAATTACAGAATCCACCACATTGTAAAACTGCTGAAAAACATTGCCGGCCAGAACCGGGAGCATAAAGGAAATAATCAGTCTGGCCGGACTTCCTTTACTCATATCATTTGTCATGACAGTTTCCTCCCTCTCATTCTCTTTTTTCTTCGAGTGTAAAAGTATACGCCTAAACGAAACTTTCGTCAACAGGAAATTTTTCCAGATAAAAAACCGTATAATTCTTCCAAAATCCGTCCATCATTTTCATATAGCACAGCCAAATCCAGCCGGCTGCGTAAATAACCAATGCGGAGGGAAGAATTATGTCCGGATATAAAGTAGAAATCTGCGGAGTAAATACCTCAAAACTTCCTCTTCTCACCAATGACGAGAAGGATGCCCTTTTTAGACGGATTATGGACGGAGACATGGAAGCCAGGGAGCAGTATATCAAAGGAAATCTGCGCCTAGTTTTAAGCGTGATCCAGCGATATGCCGGAAGCAATGAAACCCTGGACGACTTATTTCAGATTGGATGCATCGGCCTTATCAAAGCCATTGACAATTTTGATATTTCCCAGAATGTCCGTTTCTCTACCTATGCGGTTCCTATGATTTTAGGAGAAGTGAGACGCTATTTAAGAGACAACAACTCTATCCGCGTCAGCCGTTCTCTCCGGGATACTGCCTATAAAGCCATTTACGCAAAAGAGAACCTGATGCGCAAAAATATGAAAGAACCGACGATTCTGGAAATTGCCGAAGAAATCGGGGTCAGCAAAGAGGAAATCACCTATGCCTTAGACGCCATTCAAAGCCCGGTCAGCCTGTATGAGCCAGTCTACAATGACGGCGGCGATCCCCTTTATGTAATGGATCAGATTAGTGATAAAAAGAATATAGAAGAAAACTGGGTTGAAAATATTTCCTTAAATGAAGCAATGAAACGCCTCCCTGAGAGGGAACGCCATATTATTGACATGCGTTTTTTTGAAGGAAAAACCCAGACCGAAGTGGCGGAAGAAATCCATATCAGCCAGGCTCAGGTCAGCCGCCTGGAAAAAAACGCACTGAAGATTATGAGAAATTATCTGGGATAAAAACCGCCCTCCCAATCATTCAGCTTTTCAGTCTGATGTTTGGGAGGGCAATTCTATACTTCTGCAATCATTTCAATAATTCAATTACAGTAAATTCGATTACAGCAGTTTCTTAAATTCATCGGCTACAAACTGTACCTTTGGCCCGATAATAACCTGAACTGCAGTCTTGCTTGGGCGGATAACTCCGCTTACGCCGGCAGATTTAATCTTCTTTTCATTGACTGCTGTGTAATCTTTGATTTCCAGACGAAGTCTGGTAATGCAGTTATCTACGCTGGCAACGTTCTCCTTGCCGCCCAGACCTTCCAGAATAATGGATGCCATGGTGGTAAAGTCGTCATTTGCCAGAACGATCTTGGTCTCATCCTCGCTGTCGTCTTCACGTCCAGGAGTTTTCAGATCAAATGCCTTGATAGCAAAACGGAATACTGCATAGAATACGATAGCTGCCGCAATACCTAACGGAATAATCAGCCAGGTCTTCTGTGCTGCAGGAAGCTGGGAACTGAATACCAGGTCCGTTAAACCTGCGGAGAAGGAGAAACCTGCGCGGAATCCCAGAGTTAAGGTAATGAAAGTAAAGATACCGTACAGCAATGCGTAAATTACATACAGACCAGGAGCTAAGAACATGAATGCAAACTCAAAGGGTTCGGTAACGCCGCAGACAAATGCACAAAGAGCTGCTGCGCCTACCAGACCTGCTGCTTCTTTTCTTCTCTCTGGCTTTGCAGAATGAATAATTGCCAGAGCTGCTGCCGGAAGACCGAACATCATACATGGGAAGAATCCGGACATGTACATACCAGCCTGTCCGCCTGCACCGTTAAGCAGTTCGCCTGCCCAGAAGTTACCCAGGTCGTTGATGCCTGCTGCGTCAAACCAGAATACAGAGTTTAATGCGTGATGCAGACCGGTGGGGATCAGCAGACGGTTTAAGAATGCGTAAATACCTGCGCCTACTGCGCCTAATCCAACAATTCTCTCGCCAACCGTTACCAGAGCGCCGTAAACCATAGGCCAGATAAAGAACAGGATCGCTGCTGCGATAATGGATACTACTGCAGTTGCGATGGAAACGAAACGCTTGCCGGAGAAGAATGCCAGTGCATCCGGAAGCCGGGTTCCCTTAAACTTGTTGTAGCAGGAAGAACCGATGATACCTGCAACGATACCGATAAACTGGTTCTGAATCTTGGCAAATGCAGGATCTGCTTCGCCGCCTACCAAGACTGCTACGGTTCCGCTGGAAAGCAGAGTAGTGATAACCAGCCAGGATACCAGACCTGCAAGACCAGAAGTACCCTCATGGTCATCTGACATACCAACTGCAACACCGATTGCAAACAGCCAGGACATGTTGTCAATCAAAGCGCCGCCGGCTTTAATTAAGAAGAAGCCGATAACCGGGCCAACGCCTACAATATCTCCGCCCTGCATTGCGTTTGGAGACAGCGCATAGCCAATTCCCATTAAGATACCGCAAATCGGAAGACATGCAACCGGCAGCATCAGGGATTTACCGAGTTTTTGTAAATATTTCATCATATTTACGTTCCCTCCTTATTATTTATTATGTTATAATTATAACAATTTCACAAAACCTGTATATCCACAATCTTATCTTCTCTATGGACAATCTTGATTTATTAAATTTCCCTAAATTCCAATAACTTTTTATGAAATATTGATATAGATTTTTTTATCTTTTTTATGGATTATTTTGAGATTATGGAGTAAAATATACATGTTATATAAAAATAGATTTCGATTCTTATTCATAAGCACCAGAAAGGACGACTATGGTTTTACTTTTTAAACGGTTTCCCCTGTCCAGGGAAATCATTTTGACAAAACTGAGGAATTTAAAGATCCACTACCGTCTTATTTTCTCATTCCTGTTTTCCACCCTGTTTCCTCTTCTGGTAGTCTATCTGTACTCCTTTTTTCTCTATGGAAACAGCGAGCCTGCCGGACGCCTTCTGATTATGTGCATCCTTCTGATGTGCGTTCCTCTGGCCCTGACTACATACACATATTTAAGTATTTCCCAGCCTGTCCACAGAATGGTTGATGCCTGCCAGTCTGTTTCAGAAGGGAATCTGGACGTGCGGATTCAGGACTGCGCCAATGACGAACTTGCCTTTCTATCCGACAATATTGACGGAATGATTACGGAAATCCAGCTTCTTTTAGAGCAGCGCCAGGAAAGCGAGGCCAAAAAAAGAGAACTGGAATTAAAAATCCTTCAATACCAGATCAATCCCCATTTTCTGTTTAACACCTTAAATACCCTTCGTCTGGTAGCCCTGATGAACCACGATCATGTCGTATCTGAGGGAATCCTTTCTTTAAGTGAACTTCTGAAAAATACATTGGTAAATGACAACGAATTTATCACTATCCAGGAAGAGATCGACAACTTAAAACACTATTTTTCCATACAGACCATCCGCTATGCCGGAAGTTTTCATGTAAACTATGAGATTTCCCCGGAAACCTCCTCATTTTTCGTGCCCAAATTAATCCTTCAGCCTCTGGCGGAGAACTCTGTCCTTCATGGCTCTTATAATGACGGCACTGTCATGGAAATCTATATAACCAGCCGGTTTCAGGGAAATGATATTATATTGGAAGTCCGGGATGAAGGAAAAGGATTTGATCAGAATCAAAGCCCTTCCTCCTCTAACGGACTGGGAGGCATTGGCACACGCAACGTAAATGACCGAATCCGCCTTTACTTTTCAGACCAGTATGGACTTACAGTCAAAAGCGCCAAAGGAACTGGAACCTGCTGCCGGATTCTTATCCCTGCAGTTTCTTTTGAGGCGCTTGCCCACACACAAACCCATTAGGAGGCTTTTATGTACCAGGTATTGATTGCTGATGATGAACCTATTGTCAAAATTGCACTTCAGTCTATGTTAAATTGGGAAGAACTGGGATTTCAGATCTGCGCCACCGCCTCTAACGGGCAGGAAGCTCTTAAAATGGCAGAGCGGTTTTGCCCGGATCTGATTATCTGCGATTTAAAAATGCCGGTATTGGACGGCATCGGTCTTATTGAAACCGCCAGACAGACCGGCATGGACTGCGAATTTCTGGTGATCAGCAACTACGAAGATTTTAACTTTGTCCGCAGCGCTCTGGTGTTAGGCGCCTTTGATTATATTTTAAAGGTCAGCATCAGTCCTGAGGCTTTAACTGAGCAGTTAAAAAAAATCCGCGAGAAATTAGACGGCAAACAGTCTGTTTCCGTTTCCCAGAAAAGCCGGATTTCCGACAGCGCTTCCAAACAGCAAAAACATGCTGCCTGGAGAGATTTTTTTGTCCATCCTGCCCTCTCTTCCGCTCGTCTGATTCAGACCTTTGATTTTCCTCTGGACGCACCGGAGCAGGCCGACACCCTTTCTCTCTGCCAGATTTCCTTTGACGGATGTGCCAGGGACTCTGGCCTTCCGGCTGCCGAGTTAATCTGCAATACTTTAAAAAATGCTCTGGAACAGATGAGCCGGAGAGTCATCATCTTTTTGGACGACCGCAATGTGCTTGTGCTCCTTTCTGACAATGAACTGCTGGCCCGCAAAAGCACTATGGCCAGCCTGTGCGCCAGAATCTCCCAACTGTTTGGAGTATTTATGTCTCTGACACCGTCCATCCTCTACCAAAGCGGCCTGACGGATCTGGAAGAATCCCGAAACGTATATACCGCCTTTTTGCCTGTTTTACAGCTAAACTTTTATGGACCATTAGGAATTGTGGACATCTCCACTTTAACAGAAAGCACCCCCCCTGCTCTTCCCTACAGGGAACTTTCCTCTAAAATTTTAGATTTCCCTAAAGATGAGCAGCTTTCTATGACATTTAAGGAAATCTCCTGTTTCCTTGCCCGCTGCCGCAAAGGCAATGTCCCGCCGTCAGATGCCATTCAATACTGTATCCGTCTGTTAGGCAGTCTGGAATACCAGCTTCCCGGACGGACTTCTCCTGTACATGAACAGCTGGCGGACATTGCAGATTCTATGCGCAAGGCCGTCCATGCAGAGGAATTAATGAGCTATATTGCTTCTGCCCTTCCCCTGATCTTTGCTTCTGAATCCGAAGAAAACGGGGAAAACTCCTTTAGTCTGGAGGTTTCCCAGGCCGTTTCCTACATAGAAGCCCACTATGACAGCAGAATCAGCCTGTCAGCCCTGGCCGATCATGTAGGATTAAGTTCCAGCTATCTCTGCCGGGTATTTAAAGAAGAAACCGGCTTTAATATCAATACTTATATCAACAATCTCCGAATGGCCAAAGCAGTCCGTCTTCTGGAGGACAAAAGCTGCTACATAAAAGAAGTGGCAATTTCCGTTGGTTTTGACGATCAGCTTTATTTCAGCCGTCTCTTTAAAAAATACTACGGCGTCACTCCCTCCCAGTATCGGGCTTCCGTAAAATAAGAAGAAGTTTTATTCAAACCGTACCATTTCCTTTTTCAGGCGTTTCATAATCTTTTTCTCCAGTCTGGAGATATAGGACTGTGAGATTCCCAGAAGATCGGCCACTTCTTTCTGGGTCATCTCATCTCCGTCTTCATTGGTAAGTCCAAACCGCAGTTCCACTATTTTGCGTTCTCTTGGCTCCAGACGGCTGATAGCGGAATTTAACAGATTTTTCTCAATTTCATCTTCAATATCTTTATAGATTACATCTTCGTCCGTTCCCAGAATATCGGACAGAAGCAGTTCATTTCCATCCCAGTCCACATTTAAGGGTTCATCAATGGACACTTCCATTTTTGTCTTGCTGCTGCGGCGAAGATGCATTAAAATCTCATTTTCAATACAGCGGGACGCATAGGTGGCCAGCTTAATATTTTTCTCCGGATTAAAGGTATTAATGGCTTTAATCAGCCCAATGGTTCCTATGGAAATTAAATCTTCCACACCTACCCCTGTGTTGTCAAACTTTTTTGCTATGTAAACGACCAGACGAAGATTGTGCTCAATCAGCCCGGAACGCGCTTCTTTATCCCGTTCATCCCCAAGCCTTGCAATCAGTTCTGCCTCTTTTTCAGAATCCAGCGGCGGCGGCAGAATGTCCGCCCCTCCTATGTAATGGATTTCTCCCTGTTTCTGCATCAAAAATGTACGAAATCCGGATGCGGTTTTAAATTGAAAACGACTGGGTACTGAAACTTTAATAATCATAGTATCCTCCTTTTTTCCTGCTGCTGACTTTTCTCAAAAGAACTTCCGTTAAGCAAAAGCTGGTACTCTCCCCCAGGAGAAACAGCATGAGACGCCAATCCCACCAAAGGCTTTTCTAAGCAAACCGTTTCTTTTTCTGTCTCAATGCGTATCTCATCAAAAAAGATTGCAGGGAGCACTCCTCTTGGCTGTCCAATACTCTGATAGGGAATATACCGGACCTGCCGGACTGTTTTCACAATCTGTTTTGCCGTCTGACTGTCTAAAATGTGCACCGGCTTTTTCGCAAGCAAATCCATAAGCTGGTTGCCTGTATCCCACAACGCCGTAATCCGACATTCCTTGCCCTGATAGTTTAAAACGGCCGGATATAATTTCTGCTTTTTCTCCCGATTCTCACTGATAAAAATAACCGCTGCCCTGGCTAAACATATACTTCCTCCCACAGCGCACATAAGCGCTCCTGTAGAAAGCGGCTTTTCAGGCATAAAGGAAAGAATGCCATAAAGCAGTCCTCCCAATAAAACTGCCACAAACAAAAGACCGCTCATTGCCCGAAAAAAATTGCGCCTGTTCATCCTTCCCCAAACAGTGATTATCATCAGACTGCTGCCCAAAACAACGCTGAACCCTCTTAAAAGGAGCATCCATATCCATTCTCCTTGCTTTTCATCTGCCGGCAGTATCCGGACTATCAAAACCATTCCCAATACCGCTGCGCCAAACACTATACAGCCTGTAAGGGCTCCACAGACAATCTTAAAGTTCCTGGCCGGAAATCCAATGAATCTTTTTAACAGCATAAGCAGAAGCCAATTTACGGCAAAGTTTATCATAAGCAGTTGATCCACATAGATTTTTACAGTCAACTCTGCCTCCCTTCTGTCTTATGTCCTTATTATACCTCCAGCCCAGAGCAAAATTTGTCAAATCAATGTAGGAGATCCCCCTTTTTTACCGCCAAAATCCGCCTTTTTTCATAAGAGTTTTTCTGTCTGAATCTTCATAGGGCGGACGCCAGACGCTTCTTGTCCGCTGCAGGTGGGCAAGAAGATGCATGGCTGAACTGTTACTTATATTGAAATAAAAAAAGGCCGAAAATCGCTTTTCGGCCAATCCATTCATTTTATATCAATCATTCACTTATCTTCTGTTGTTCTTTAAGAAATCCGGGATATTAATCTGTACTTCCCCGCGGTTTACAGGACGGTATGGAGCCTGTCCCGGCTGAGAAGCAAAAGATGGGGCAGAAGCAGTCGCTGCCGCTTCCGGATTGGTTCTTGGCGCTGTCCTCTGTGTCTGAGGTGCGCTCTGTGTCTGGTTTGCTGCCGGAGACTTTGGCTTAAAGTTTCCGGTATTAAATCCGGTCATAGCCTTTGCAACCGGAGTATTGGCGCCATGAGTATCCAAACCGGTAGCAATTACCGTAATACTTGCCTCATCCTGTGCGTTTTCATCGTACATAGCACCAAAGATAATATTGGCATCATCACCAGCCAGTTCCTGAACATAGCTGGCTGCTTCATTTGCCTCAATAAGGCTGATATCGCCGGAAATATTAATAATAACGTGGCTGGCGCCTTCAATGGTGGTCTCAAGCAGCGGACTGGATACAGCCTGTTTTACAGCTTCCAGTGCCTTGTCGTCGCCCTTGGCCTTTCCGATACCGATATGAGCAATGCCCTTGTCTACCATAACCGTCTCTACGTCTGCGAAGTCCAGATTGATTAAGCCAGGTACATTAATCAGGTCAGTAATTCCCTGAACCGCCTGCTGCAGCACCTCATCTGCCTTCTTTAACGCATCCGGCATAGTTGTTCTGCGATCTACAATCTCCAACAGCTTATCATTTGGAATCACAATTAACGTATCTACATTTTCTTTTAAACGCTCAATCCCTGCCAGTGCATTGGTCATACGGGTCTTTGCTTCAAAACGGAAGGGTTTGGTCACAACGCCTACTGTAAGAATTCCCATATCTTTTGCAATTCTTGCCACAATAGGAGCGGCTCCGGTACCGGTGCCTCCGCCCATACCGCAGGTAACAAATACCATGTCTGCGCCTTTCATTGCCTGGGACAATTCTTCTGAACTCTCTTCTGCCGCCTTTTCACCAATCTCCGGTCTGGCTCCTGCACCCAGTCCCTTGGTCAGTTTTTCACCGATCTGAAGTACAGTAGGCGCTTTGCAGAACTGCAGGGCCTGCTTGTCCGTATTAATGCCAATAAATTCCACACCTGCGATACTCTCTTCAATCATACGGTTTACAGCATTATTTCCTGCTCCGCCTACACCGATTACTATTATCCTGGCGGCGTTGTCTGCCTCATTTATTTTAATCTCCAACAAGACCATATCCTCCTTTAAATCTTCTTCTATCCTTGTATCTATCTCATTCTGTCGATTCCAATTTCAACTCACCTTATACTATATTTGATTTCCCGGAAAATATCAAGTTTTTTTTCAATAAATTCACAGTTCTTTTTATTCCTGGATAAAAGAGTACATGGAATCGCTTTTCAGTTCATCATATGTATCCAGATAAAGAGTTCCTTTCAGCCCCTCAAGCTGAGGCATCATATCATGGAGTTCCGATATTTTTCCATTCATATTATCGCTGCTGCCCAAAAACACCTTCACATCCCCCAGAATTAAAGTGGCCTGCCCTTTTGCATCATAATGAATCCGCTCCACATTCATATCATATAAAGACAATACCTGGGTCAGGTTCAAAATCTCTGTAAAAACATTCATATTTTTAATAGGAAGCGGTTCTCCCAGCACAATCTGTCCGAATTCCAGTCCGTCAATCTGCGGAATCCCCTCCAGCTTATGGCTGGTACTTTCTACAATAATACCATCCTTATCAAAATACATATAGCTGTTTAAATAGGACACATACCCCACAATACTTTTTTCATAAACCATAACTTCTACTTTAAAAGGGCTCCTGAAAATCATATCGTAGTCCGCCACAAACGTAATCTCTTTATGGGGTTTAAACTTTTCTTTGTACAGACAGTACAGAGTATTCCTGTCTATCGGTTCCGGAAACAGAAGTTCTGTCATCTGTTCGCTGGTATGTCTGGTGCTGCCGGTTATTGTGATTTCTTTTATCCGGACAGACCACAAAAGGATTCCCAGCAGCAGCATGGCTGCCGCCAGAATCCATTTTTTCAAACCTTTTTTCTGCTTCATCTTATGATGCTTCTCTCTTTCTGCTCTTATGGCTTAGGGGCTGTATTCCCGGACATCTGCGCCCAATTCTGACAGATCTCTGCAAATATCTTCATATCCCCGTTTTATGTGCTGACTCTTTGTTATCCTTGTAATCCCCGATGATACCAGACCTCCTATAACCGCCGCTGCTCCGCCTCGTAAATCCATGGCCTCCAGATTTGCCCCTTTTAACAAAAACCGGCCTTCCGCTCCAAAAATTTCCGCCTGATTTTCATGGATTTGAATCCTGGCTCCAAGTTTTTTTAATTCTCCGGCAGCTCCAAACCGGCTTTCAAATACGGTTTCCACAATCTTGGATCTTCCTTTTGCCGCTGCCATCACTGCCATGGCCTGAGACTGAAGATCGGTAGGAAAGCCCGGATACGGTCCTGTTGTAAGGGAAAAACCGGACGGCGGCCTATCCATCTCCACTTCTATCGCATTGCTGCCGGTTGTAAATACAGCGCCGCTTTGAGAAAAACAATCCAAAACCGTTTCCAGATGACAGGGATTGACTCCTTTTATCAGAACCTTTCCCTTACACGCCATAACCGCTGCCAGATAAGTGCCGGCAACGATCCGGTCGCCTTCTACCCGTCTTGTAACACCGGACAATTTCCGGCCGCCTGTTATAGTAAGCGTCCCGCTTCCAATCCCCTCAACCTTTGCTCCCATCTGATTTAAAAACAGACAGAGTTCCTGGACCTCCGGTTCTCTTGCCGCACCTTTAATTCTGGTAATGCCTTTTGCGGCTACTGCTGCCAGAAGCGCATTTTCTGTAGCGCCTACGCTGGGATAGGAAAATTCAATATCCCCTCCGGTAAGTCCGTCGGTCTTTGCCAGGATTTTCCCGTCTTTTTCCCGGATCTCTGCCCCCAGCGCAGAAAGCGCCGTAATGTGGAGATCCACTGGCCGCCTGCCAATCAGGCATCCTCCCGGATACCAGATAAGCGCTTCTTTTTTCCTTGCCAAAAGCGGTCCCAAAAGGATAATTGAAGAGCGCATAGCTGTCATGTATTCTCTGGGAATCCAGTTTTTTTCTATGGATGTCCCGTCAATGGTAAGCGTATGATCCTCCAACCGGCAGGAACATCCCAAAAACTGCAAAATCCCCATCATACAGAACACATCCTGTATCCTGGGGACATTGGTAAGTCTGGTACATCCTTCTGCAAGGAGCGCGGCCGCCATCATGGGCAACACCCCGTTTTTGGACCCTTGAATTTCTATTTCGCCCCTTAAAGGGCCTGTATTTTGGACTAAAATCACAGCCATCGCTCCTTTTCACTCTCATACCATAGTATATGAAAAGAAAACGAATGGGTATCTCGTCCTGTGAGAAAAATTTACAGCCCTTTGGCTATACATCTTCTCTGTAAAGAACTACCGTTCCAGTTTAATCTGATTGGAAACGCTGAGCACCAGCCCCATCTCCGCCATCAAAAACAGGACGGATGTACCGCCGTAACTGATAAAAGGAAGGGTGATTCCCGTATTGGGGATAGTGTTGGTTACAACCGCTATATTTAAAATAACCTGAATGGCAATATGTCCCATGACTCCCACTGCAATCATGGCACCTAATAAGTCCGGAGCATTATTGGCAATCACCATAAACCGATAAATCATAAACAAAAATACCAATATTATGGATACGGCGCCAAAAAGTCCCAACTCCTCGCAGATAATGGAAAAGATCATATCATTCTGAGCTTCCGGGAGAAACCCCAGTTTCTGAACACTTTCTCCCAGCCCCTTTCCCCAGAGACCGCCGGAACCAATGGCATACAGCCCCTGAAGAACCTGATATCCGCCTCCCGAGGCAAAGGCTTCCGGGTCCTGCCACACCAGAATTCGGCTTAACCGGTATCCAATATCCGGATTTTTGCTGTAAATAAACTGTACCAAGGGGCCTGCTGTAAAATATACCACTAATACAGCCCCGATGCAGAGCAAAAAGGGAGCTTTCTTTTTGCTGGCCACAAACGCCATCACAAATCCGATTCCCATAATAATCAGACCGGAACTTAAGTTATTCACAGCTACAAGCACACCAATGGGAAATGTACGGATGGCAATGGCTAAAAGCCCCTCATTCTGATCCACCCTTTTTCCCATTTTTACAATGATCACTGACAGATACAGAATCAAAGCAATTTTTACAAACTCTGTAGGCTGAAAGGAGAGACTGCCTACTCCCAGCCATCGTTTCTGTCCGTTCCTTTCAATTCCCACTGTGATAACCAAAATCATCAGGACATAGGAAAGTATGTAGGCAAACTTTGCAAATCTGGCAAAGAAGTGGTAATCCATTTTGGAAATAATCAGCATAATCACCAGTCCGGCTAAAGCAATAATTCCCTGACGGCGCACAAAATGAAAATCGTCTCCATCATAGGCCAGCTGCGCAGAATACGAACTGGAACTGTAAATCATGATCAGACCGAATACTGTCAGAAAAATGATGGTAAATACCAGGCTGTAGTCGTAAAACCGGCGTGTTTTTCCCTTTTTCTTTGCTTCCTGATGCTCTGCCATCCAATTTCCTCCTAATGATTACTTTTTGTCACAGATTGCGCACACATTCCTTAAAAATACGTCCCCGCTCTTCGTAATTTTTAAACATGCCCCAGCTTGCGCAGGCCGGACTTAAGAGCACATTGTCTCCCATATTGGCATAAGACGCGCAGACCTTCACCGCCTCAGACATATCTTCTGCATACATAATCTCTGTAAAGCCATGGGCCTTGGCACACTCTGCAATCTTATCTCTGGTCTGGCCAATTAAAACCAGATATTTGACTTTATCCCCAAAGCTTTCAATCCATTCATCATATTCGCTGCCCTTGTCATATCCTCCGGCAATCAAAAGAGTTGGCCCCGGCATCGCCTTTACCGCCTGAATGGCAGCATCTGGATTAGTTCCCTTAGAATCATTATAGTATTTGACTCCTGAGCGCTCCAGCACAAATTCAATCCGGTGCTCCACTGCTTTAAACTCCCGGATTACTTTGCGGATTGTCTCCATGGGCACGCCCATTTCCAGGCTGACTGCCGCAGCAGCCATCACATTTTCATAGTTGTGGCGTCCCAGCAGATTCATATCATGGACGTTGATAAGCAGCGTTTCCCGCCCATTGTGACAATACATAATATCATCTCCAGCTAAGTAAAAGCCTTCTTTCAGCTTTTCCCTGCTGGAAAAGAAAATCACCCTGGCCTTCGGCTTTTTCTCTTCGTCCTCGCCGAATTCTCTCAAAACCGGATCATCATAATTTAATACCACACTGTCCTTGTCTGTCTGATTCAGTGTAATACTCTTTTTAATCTCAATGTAATTTTCCATGGTTTTATGCCGGTTTAAATGATCTGGCGTAATATTTAAAATAGCGCTGACATTGGGATGAAAATCCATAATGGTCTCCAGCTGAAAGCTGGAAATCTCCGCTACTGTCACAGACTCGTCCTCTGTCTCCAGAGCAACCTGAGTATAGGGAATCCCAATATTGCCCACTACAAATACACTCTCATAATGGGCCTTTAAAATCTCCCCTGTAAGAGCTGTGGTCGTAGTTTTCCCATTCGTTCCGGTTATGGCGGCCAATTTTCCCTTGGCGCAGTGGTAAGCCAGCTGAATCTCGCCCCAGATGGGAATCTTGGCATCCACAATAGTAGCTACAAACGGAGAATCCATAGGCACGCCCGGACTTACAATACACAGTTCCACTCCTACCAAATCCGTCCGTTTTAATTCTCCCAGTACAATGGTGATTTTCGCGTCTTTCTTAAAATATGATTTAATTTTCTCCTCATCCCGGTCAGCATTTCCATCATACAGGACTACCTCGCCGCCTATCTCCAGCAAAAGCTTTGCTGATGCAATGCCGCTGATGCCGGTACCTGCTACAATGACCTTTTGTCCCTGACTCATCGTACAACCTCCTATAATCCTAAGTATGCTACCAGACACAAAATTGCAGTAATAATTGAGAACACTGCCACTACCCGCGTCTCTGACCATCCGCACAGTTCAAAATGGTGGTGAATCGGCGCCATCTTAAAAATCCGCTTGCCGCCGGTTTTCTTAAAATACGTTACCTGAATAATAACAGACAGCACTTCCACCAGATAAATCATACCCACAATGGCAATAAAAATCGGCATCTGCATCATATAGGCGCTGGAAGCCACAAATCCGCCTAAAGCCAAAGAACCTGTATCTCCCATAAACACTTTTGCCGGATATACATTAAAAAGCAGAAATCCTAAAAGACTTCCCACAACTGCTCCGGTAATGGGGCTGATACCGCTGTTTTCTCCAATGGCTACAATGGTAAAAAAGGTAGCTACTAAAATGGTCACACTGGTGCACAGGCCGTCTAAACCATCGGTAAAGTTGACGCCATTATCTGTGCCCAGCACAATAATAAACAGAGCAGGCAAAAAGAAAATCCCCAGATCCAGGAAATAGCCGCTATCAAAACCGCCGGTAAAGGGAATCAGCATATCCGTTCCCACTTCCCCGCTTTTCATCAGATACCATGCAAAAATACCGGTAATCACAATCTGTCCCAACAGCTTCTGCTTTGGATTTAATCCTTCTGAACGTTTCATAACGATCTTAATGTAATCGTCCAAAAATCCGATAATACCGAATCCTACAGTCACAAACAGCACCGGTATGATTTTCGGGTATCTGGGGATATAGAAAATAGACGTAATAATAATGCTGGATAAAATAATCAGTCCGCCCATGGTGGGAGTTCCCTGCTTTTTTAAATGTGCCTGAGGGCCGTCATCCCGAACCTGCTGGCCGAATTTCAGTCTGTGCAGAAATGGAATTATAATTGGGCACAGCAGAGCGCTTATGGCAAAAGATATAATAATTGCTAAGATTGTTTCGTTAATCATGTCGCACCTCAGTTTCTTATGTATTAATTTTTCTCGTACACATTAGGTAGTATACGTCTTTTTTTATGAATAATCAACCATAGATTCAAAAGGCGCCGGTACTTTCTTCCTCTCCAGCTTCAATTCCCAGATAAGGAAGAATATTCTTAAAAATGTCTGCGATAACCGGCGCAGCTATGGTTCCTCCATAATAAATGCCTTCTGGCTCATCAATGGTAATCAGCGCAATGACCTTTGGGTCATCTGCAGGGGCAAAACCAATAAAGGAGGAAATGTATTTCTTTAAACTTCTGGGAAGCTTTTCTGAAGTAGCTGTCTTTCCTCCGATTCGATAACCAGAAAGGGCGGCTTTTTTTCCGCTTCCCTCTGCCACCACCTGTTCCAGTATATAGCGCATGGCAGCGCTGGTTTCTTCTGACAGCACTCCTTCTTCCACCGGATAAGAAAATTTGCGGATGTTTTTTCCATCCCTGCTCACTGCTTTTATCCCAAAATGAGGCGTCACCCGATCGCCGCCGTTAATAATTGCAGACACTGTTGTAATGAGCTGCATAGGCGTAATCTGAAAAGATTGACCAAAGGATACGGTAGCCAGTTCCACCAGTCCCATATTCTCTTTTTTGTGCATAATCGTTGCCGCTTCTCCCGGCAAATCAATGCCTGTTTTTCCCTTTAGTCCGAATTTTTCAAAATAGGAATAATAATTGTCTATGCCCAGCCGCTGCCCCACGTCAATGAGAACCGGATTGCAGGAGTTCATCATGCCCTGAAGAAATGTTTCTCCGCCATGGCCTCCCACCTTGTGGCAGCGGATTTTTCGATCTTCTACAATGCGGAATCCCGGACAGGAAAAGGTATCATTTAACCCCACTACCCCGGCTTCCAAGCCTGCTGCTGCGGTTATAATCTTAAATGTGGATCCCGGCTCATAAGTATCATTGATGCAGGTATTTCTCCACATCTGGTTCAGCAAATCCTGTCTGCCTGCAGCTCCTTTCTGTCCTGCTGCCTGCTCCGCCTCAAACTCCGCCTGCCTTGCACTTTCGCTTACCAGATTCTGCCCTGGAGTAAAGGGATCGTTTAGATTAAATTCCGGGACATTGACCATGGCCATAATCTCTCCGTTTTGAGGATTCATCACAATCACAGAAACCCGTTTGGCATTTTTCTTTTCCATGATCTGGTAAGCTGCCTGCTGACAGTAAGACTGAATATTCCGATCCAGGCTGATATAAAGATCGTTTCCAGCCACAGGTTCTATCCGATCTTCTGCTGCATTTTCAATCTCCACTCCTTTGGCATCTGTCATGGTAAGAATCAATCCGTTTCTGCCTTTTAAGTATTTTTCATACTTCACCTCCAGACCGATGATTCCCTGATTGTCTCCGCCTGTAAAGCCAAGGACCTTGGATGCCAGACTGTCATACGGATAATACCGCTTATAATCCTCGTCTACTTTGACGCCGTCCAGCTTTTCATTTCGAATGGCATCCCCGATCTCTTTGTCCACATTGGTGCTGATGATCTCTCGGGAACTATACTTTTCCACTTTTTTGCGGACCGCCTCTTCCGAAAGGTTCAGATAGCGGCATAAGACTTCCACAACCCGGTCCGGATCTGTAATCTGATTGTGAATCACAGAAATGGTGCACACTGTCCGGTTATCTGCAATCACTGTCCCTGTGGCATCAATAATTCTTCCCCTGGCCGCTTTAATGGTTCTCTCCCTTTGATGGAGTTCTTCTGCCATTATGCTGTAATGGTCAGCCCGGTAAATCATAAGAAAAAACAGCCTTCCCAACAGCACTGCCGTCATCAGAGACGACAGAACAAACAGGAGGGCTATTCTTCCTCTATGGCACGTCTGGTTTGTATTCATGGAACTCCCCATTTGCAGCGCTGTCATCTCTTCATATATATGACAGATGCTTACGGATTATTCCGGAAGGGACTGGGACGGACTGCTGCCGGAAGTCTCCTGGGCGCTCTCTGTCCCGGTCTCCTCCAGGGTTTCTTCTTTTGTCTCTCCTTCTGTCTCCCCTTCTGATATCCCTTCCCCGGATACAGGGGATGTCTCTTCAGGTTCCACTCCAGGAGGCGTTCCCGGAAGTTCTTCTTCGCTTTCTGCTTCTCCCACAATATACTCATCCGTCTCATAGACTTTTGGTTCTGTCTCCGGTTCTGTACTGCTTTCTGTTTCCTCATTGACAATTCCATCTTCTTTTGGAAGCTGATTCTGCAGTTCTTCTGGAACCGTCTCGATATCCGTAGCCGGGAATACATTTAAATAGGGAAGAGAATCCGCCAGAATCTTCTGGACTATCTGGGTGGCAAAGCTGCTGTGAGCCTGCTCCGGTCCCGGCGGAAGGTCAGGAGTATCAATGACAACATACACCATTACCTGGGGATTGTCTGCAGGTGCAAATCCAATAAACGATACCAGATAATTTTTGGCGCTTCTGGGATATTTTTCCGCTGTACCCGTCTTTCCTCCTATCGCATATCCGGCCACCTGGGCCGCACTTCCAGTACCTTCGCTGACTGTCTTTTCCAACGCATCCTTTAAAAAAGAAGCGGTATTATCTGAAACTGTTTCCCGGACCAGAACCGGGTCTATCTTTTTTTCTACTGCCCCGTCCTCATTTAAAATCTGCTTTACCATGTGAGGCTCATAATAATTGCCGCCATTGATAATGGAAGCAAACGCAGCCGCCATCTGTATCATGGTACAGTTAAAGTTCTGACCAAAGGAATTGGTTGCCAGATTGGAAGAACGCATTTCCTCTGCCGGAAAAACGAGAGCAGAAGTATCTGCTTCGCCCGGAAGGTCGATGTTGGTTTTTTGTCCAAATCCGAACATGTGCTGGTATTTGGCAAAATTTTCTCCTCCTGTCATAGAGGCAAGGCGCATCATTACCACGTTGCAGGACTGCATCAAAGACTCTGTAATAGTCAGAGGGCCATGTCCATATCGGTTGACGCAGTGAATCTTATGACCGCCCACTTCCAGCATTCCCCCGCACTCCAGGGTCTCACTGCCGTTTATAAAACCTTCTTCCATAGCGGCTGCCACAGTAAATACTTTAGAAGGGGAACCTGGCTCAAAGGAATCGCTGACGCAGAAATTGCGCCAGATAGTGTTCCATGCCACCTGCTGTCCCAGGGAGTAAATCTCTTCTTCCGTATAATGATCCGGCACTTCCTCCTCTGTAATGGTCAGACCCTTTTCCCTGTTTTTACGCTTATAATCATCCATTGCTTCCTGTCTGCCGAAAGCCCGGATTTCCTCATCTGTAAATCTGCCGTCTAAATTTCTCGGATCATTTAAATCATACCGGTTTTTAGTAGCCATCGCTAAAATCTCGCCGTTTTGAGGATTCATCACAATAGCGGCGCTCATTTTGCTGCCGGTTCCTGATTCCCACTCATCAATATATTTTTCAGCAATCTTCTGAATATTGATGTCAATGGTGGAGACAATAGTGCTTCCATTTTCCGCTTCTTTGATCACCCGCTCCAGGTTGGTCTCTTCGTTTAAATATCCGTACTCCCTGCCATTAATGCCGATGAGTTCATCATTGTAATACTGCTCAATCCCATTCATGCCTTTGGCGCCGTTATCATAGGAAAATCCAATTATTGTACTGGCCAAATCCCCATATGGATAGACCCTCTTATACTGAGGTTCAAACCAGACTCCAGCCACCTTTTTATCCAGTTTCTGGTCGGCCGCTGCTGCTTCTGCCGCATCTGTATTGGCTTCAAAGGCTTCTTTTTGCTCCTGAGTCAGCTGCTTTTCATAGTTGATATACGATTTCTGCGGATTTTCCTCAATCAGTTTGGTCAGTTCCCCTGTATTGTATCCAAAGGTCTGATTCAGCACTGATACCGTTGTGGACAGATATTTGTCTTTATCCGATAAAATTACCTTTGGGTCCAAAATCAGATTGTAGACCTGCTCATTGACTGCCAGATAAGTGCCGTTTCGATCCATGATCTCCCCGCGCCTGTAAGGAATTACCTTACTGCTGTAGTTCTGGTGATCCAAAACGATCTGATTGTAATCCTCCTCATTATTTTTTACCAGATTATACAAAACCATAACTAATGCAAACAAAGCCAGCGTTATTACCAGAACGGTAATCGCCAGCTTCTCCTGCATGCTTTGCGTAAAAAGTCGTTTATTAGTATTCCGGGATCCCTTCATTTTGTCTTACATACTCGCTTTCCGTCTTGTTATACAAACGCACCTGATCCTTGTTTGCGTAGACCATGCCCAACTCTTCAGTTGCTACTTTGTAAATGTAATCCAAATCTACGGAAGTCTTGATGCTTGTCTCCAATGCATCATTTTCTGCTTTCAAATTCTGGATCTCCTGCTCCACCTTAGCAATGCTTTTCACCTTGGTGGTAATGGAAGACTGAAGCCGAATATAATTAATGCACAAAAACAGCGTGCATACAGCCGCAATTGTCAGTGCAATCACGTAAGGCGCGTCCATATACAAAGCTTTTGCCCGGTTGCGCCTTACGGCTGCACTTACCGGACGCTTTCTCTTTTTGGGCGCAGTCCTCTCATAGTGTCTTTCAGGCGCTGCTTTGCGGACAGTATTTCCCTCAATGTATGTGCTGTATTCACTTCTGCGTCGTGTATGTTGTCTCTTAGCAGCCATAATAAAACCTCCTGACTTTTACTGCCTTTCAAATACTCTGAGCTTTGCGCTTTTGGAACGTGGATTATGCTCCAGCTCTTCTTTGGAAGGCAAAACAGGCTTGCGGGTAATTACCCTGCCTTTACTTTTTCTTTTGCACATGCATACCGGGAAATCCGGCGGGCAGATGCATGGATTTTCGTTGGTCTTAAATCGGGTCTTTACCATTCGATCCTCTAAGGAATGAAAGGTAATGATGGAAAGCCGGCCTCCTGGATTCAGCCGGTCGATCATAGCATCCATGGCCTTGTTTAAGACTTCCAGTTCTTCATTTAGTTCAATTCGGATAGCCTGATAGGTTCTCTTGGACGGATGCCCGCCTGTAGCTCTTACCTTGGCCGGAATCGCAGCCCGTATAATCTCATTCAGCTGTCCGGTAGTGGTAATCGCTTTTTCCTGTCTGGCTCTTACAATGTGCTTTGCAATGTTTTTTGCAAACCGATCTTCTCCGTAATCCCTAATAATCCGGTATAGTTCCTGTTCGCTGTAAGTATTGATAATATCCGCCGCTGTTTTCTCTTTTCTCTGATCCATTCTCATGTCCAGCGGCGCATCTTCTTCTCTATAAGTAAATCCCCTGTCCGGCGTATCCAACTGGTAAGAAGAAACTCCCAGATCCAGGTAAATCCCATCTGCCTTTTCAATCTTCAAGTCCCTAAAGACTTTGTCAATCTCTGCGTAATTACTGCGGACAATGGTTACCCTGTCTTTAAATTTCTCCAGCCGGGCAGATGCAGCTTTAATTGCATCTGCATCCTGATCAATGCCGATCAGTCTTCCTGCTTCTCCCAGCCGCCTGCACACCTCTAAGGCATGTCCGCCGCCGCCCAGGGTTCCGTCAACGTAAATTCCATCCGGCTTTACATTCAGACTGTCTACTGTCTCGTAAAGAAGAACGGACTGGTGCTCAAATGTCATATTCCGAACCCTTCCATATTTTCTGCAATCTCTTCAATATCATCATAGGAATTAATGGACAGCCATCTCTCTTTGCTCCATATCTCCAAGTGGTTTCCTGTGCCCACCAGCACAGCCTCCTTCTCAATACCAGCGTATTCCCTCAGTACAGAGGGAATCAGAATACGGCCCTGCTTGTCCACTTCACAGGTGGTAGCTCCTGCTAAGAAAAATCTGGTAAGTTTTCTGGCGCTGGCATTGGTCACTGGCAAAGCAGTGAGTTTCTTTTCCATCTCTGTCCATTCGGGATTGCCATACACAAACAAGCAGCTATCAAATCCCTTCGTTACCACGAATTCATCCCCTAGCTGCTCTCGGAACCTGGAAGGTACGATGAGACGTCCCTTCGCATCGACTGTATGATTGTACTCACCCATGAACATACGCATCACCTATTGCCGTTCTGGTACAACCAATCCACTTGGCCACCATTTTTTACCACTTTACTCCACTTTCTACCACTTGTATATTCATTCTAGTACAGAACCAGGGAATTGGCAAGGTTTTTTTAGAAAAATAAGCGGATTATTTCATTGCGAAAGCGAAAAAAAAGCGCTGTCCCAGGAAAAACCAGTCTGAGCACAAATTTTTCTGTGCCTTTGGTTGTTCCTGGGACAGCCCCTATAGGATGAGTCCGGATAAATACCCGCATACTATATATAGTTCTATCAATTTTGCATCGTAATTATGCAGATTTCTGAGCCTGCTTCTTTTTCATAGACTGATGTTTTGCAAACAGAATGATTGCAGCAACAGCCGCCAAAACTATGGACAGTGCCTGAGATACTGCAATGCCTGTGCCAAACAGCATAAGCTGATCGGTCCTTAATCCTTCGATCCACGCACGTCCCACTCCATACCCCAGCAGGTAAATAAGAAGCATTTCTCCATCAAATTTTTTTTGTTTCCGGTACCACAGCATAAAAGCGAGAAGTCCCACGTTCCACAGAGATTCATATAAAAAAGTGGGATGAACCTGAATATATTCAATGCCCTGCTCCACTATTTTGTGATCCAGAAGTTCCTGGGAAATCATAGATGGATTGACGATGGACATCTTAATCCTCATGGCAAGAAGATTATCTGTATATCCGCCAAAGGCTTCTGCATTAAAAAAATTCCCCCATCTTCCAATAATCTGGCCCAGAACCAGTCCCAGCACTCCACTGTCCGCCATTGAGAAAAAGGAAAGTTTCCGAACCTTTGTAAACACGATTAAGGTTAAAACCGCTCCGATCACGCCTCCGTAAATAGCAAGACCGCCGGCCCGCAAATTAAAGATCTGCAGCAGATTATCTTTGTATGCATCCCACTGGAAAATTACATAATACAGTCTGGCTCCTATAATGGAAAAAATAATGGCATACAATGCAAAATCCATATAATTTTCCGGGTCCTGTCCTCTTCTTTTGGCGTCTGCCTGAGCCAGCCAGATGCCGGCCAGCATCCCAATCCCGATAATGATTCCATAGTATGCAATGCGGAATCCAAATATGGACACACTGTTTTTCAAATGCTCTATCGTAATGCCCAAATTCACAAAACTAATGTCATATCCTTCTGTCATGCTAAAAACTCCCTTGTAAGATTTGCTGCTGATATCTGATGTTACCCGCCAGGCATCAGCTTTTTTCATTTTACTCCCAAAACGGTCAAAAAGCAATCTCTTACTGGTGTTAAAATTATTTCAGGTAACAGTTGGTTAGTCTGCTTCATATTCTTGCTGTCTCAATTCGCGTACCGACCACCTGGAATTAACGATATATGTAACAGTTCAGCCCTCAATGTCATTTAGTTAATTTTAGCAAAAACAAAAATTTATCCTGTAAATAAATG